>JBARWY010000130.1:0-14685 GCA_049647065.1 Devosia sp.
AACAACGGGGGCGCCCATGGGGCGCCCCGGCAGTTCAAAAATTCTGTGATGCGACTAGAACTCGCTCCAGTCCTTGTCCACAGCGGCATTGCCGTGGCTGAGGTAGGATTTGGCGGCCGTCTTGAGCTTGTCCTGCAGCCCGCGCGCACCCTGCGCCAGCGCCTTGACGGGCGAGACCTGGATTGGCTCTGCGCGACGCTGCGGCGACGGCGCCGTTTCGTTGGTCGCGAAGATGTCCACGATCCTGTCGAGTTCGGTGGCCTGGGCTTCCGTCTGCTCGATGGCGGCGTTGATCTCTTCGACCAGCGCCGCATTGTGCTGGGTCATTTCATCCATGGTGCGGACGGCGGTGTTGACCTCGTCGATCGAACCGGCCTGCTCGCGGCTTTCCCGGGCGATACCGCTCATCAGCTCGTTCGACGAGCGGGCCGCGGCAACCATGGCCTCGAGCTTGGCGGCGGCATCCAGTACCAGGCGCGAACCACCCTTCACTTCACCGGCCGACTGTTCGATCAGCACCTTCACTTCGCTCGATGCATTGGCGGCGGATTGCGCCAGGCGCCGTACTTCCACGGCCACCACGGCAAAGCCCGTGCCGGCGTCGCCGGCGCGTGCCGCTTCCACCGAGGCGTTGAGGGCCAGCAGATTGGTCTGGAAGGCGATGTCGTCGATCAGCCCGATGATGTTGGAAATCTTGCCCGAGGACTGGGTGATGCGCTCCATGGCTTCCGTGGCCTGGTGCATGACCTGCCCACCTTCTTCGGCCGTACGGGTCACGGTGGAAGCCACGACACTGGCTTCCTTGGCACGTTCCGCATTCTGCAGGACGGTCGAGGCCAGCTGCTCCATCGCCGCCGAGGTTTCCTCGATCGTCGCTGCCTGCTTGGTGGTACGCTCGGAGAGATCGTTGGCGCCGCTGAGGATTTCGCCGGTCGCCGTCTTGAGCGTACGTGACGTATCCTTGAGCTGGCCGACGATGTCCGTCAGCTTGTCAGCCACCGCATTGGTGTCGGCCTTGAGCTTGGCGAAGGCGCCTTCATAATTGCCTTCCATGCGCTTGGTCAGGTCGGTATCGGCCAGCGACGCGAGCACCGTGCCCGTCTCGCTCACGCCGCGATCGACCGTCGCCACAAGATTATTGACCGAGCGCGCCAGCGTATTGAGCTCGTCATCGGGGAATTCGGCCTCGACGCGCTTGCTGAAGTCGCCGGCAACGGCGGCATCGACCACGGCGCCGAATGCCCGCTGCAGGTCCTGCATCATGGCGGCGCGTTCGGCCTGGCTGCGGATGATCTGGGCGGCTTCCGCCTCGGTCATCTGTGCAACCTTGAGCCCGTTTTCGCGGAACACTTCGACGGCGCGGGCCATGGCGCCGAGCTCGTCCTTGCCATCCGCGCCGCGCACTTCGACATGGAGGTCGCCATCAGCCAGCGCATCCATTGTGGTGGTGAGGCGCGAGATCGGCTTGCTGATCGAACGGGAGAAGAAAAATCCCACCAGCGCCGCGATCGCGAGCAGTGCGCCGCCAACCAGCAGGATCATGTTGCGCATGTTGTTGACGGGTGCGTAGACCTCGTCCTGCGGCTGCACGGCCGCGACTGCCCAGGTAACGCCATCGACAATGACGGGCCCGGCGCGCACCACCATGGGTGCACTACGATAGTCGGTGCTGACGCCCTCCCCGGATTCGCCGGCAATGGCGCTGGTGATCACGTCGGAGGTAAGGGTCGCCTGCAGAACGTCCGGCGCTTCGGTACGCGGCGACTCGGTGCGCAGCAGGCCATCGGAGCCTACGACCACCACTTCGCCGGTCTGACCCAGGCCGGAAAGCGCCGAGACTCGTGCGCTGATGACGTCGGTCGAGATCGCCAGCACCATGACGCCGGTCACTTCTTCCTTTTCGAACACCGGCATCGCCATGAAGCTTTCGGCCACGCCCGTGGGCGCATAGGTCGAATAGTCGATGAAGGCGCCTTCCCCGTCGGGAAGGTCCTTGGCCGCGGCAAAGATCTGGCCGAGCCCGCTGGCAGCCATGGCGGTGTCGGTCACCACATTGCTGGCAAAGTCGGTGTTCTTGGCCACCGAATAGACCACGTCGCCGGCCATGCTGATCAGCAGCACGTCAGAATAGGCCCGTTCCTGCATCAGCGTGCGGAAGCCGGGATGGAAACGCTTGTGCGGCGCATCGTAGGTGGCGCCCTTGCCGTTGGCGCTGTCGAGCGCCGCGCGGTTGGTCTGGTCCGGATTTTCGGTGACATAGGCCGCCTGCAACTGCAGGGCAGCCCGCTCCTTCAGGCCCATGCGCAGCTCGTCCAGCGAGCGCGTGAGGTTCTTCATGGCGGTGACGGTG
Organism: Devosia sp.; assembly: GCA_049647065.1. GTDB lineage: Bacteria > Pseudomonadota > Alphaproteobacteria > Rhizobiales > Devosiaceae > Devosia. The sequence goes on from JBARWY010000130.1 coordinate 2,351, forward strand.
TCGGACCGCTGCACGAACAGGCGCAGATCCACTTCCGCACTCGAATAATAATCGCTGACCAGCGCGCTTGCCGTAGTCAGCGAGGCCTGCATGGACTGTTCGCGCTGGGCCTGCACTGTGTTGAGCCCAATGAGATAGCTGGCAATACCTACGCCCGCCCCCACCACCAGCGCAGAACCGACCAGTACCAGCGGCAGCTTTTGGGCGATCTTCAGTTGCGGCAGAAATCCCATCGAAAACTCCAAATCCCTCGCCGACCGCCAGCCCACGTCGCAACCTGCGACATGAAAATGCCGCATCCTTGCAGGGCGCGGATTGCGGCGGTCGTCCCCCATCGTCCGTCGGTACAAACCGACTTATGGAAACGATACCCCTGCGCGATTAATCACTCCTTACGGACAACCCGGTCTGCCTCAATTTTCGGCAGATTCAACGAAAAAGGGCCACCTCGCGGTGACCCTCGTAAATTCGATGCTGCGCAGACCTGCTAGCTCAGTGCGCCGATCACTGCCTCGATGCGCTTCTTCATGGTCGAAGCGTCGAACGGCTTGATGATGTAGTTGTTGACGCCGAAGGAAATGGCTTCCTTGACCTGCTCCTTGTCCGAACGCCCGGTGGCCATGATGAATGGCATTGCCTGGGTGCGCGGATGCTTGCGGATAACCTTGAGCAGCGTCAGTCCGTCGATATCTTCCATGTTCCAGTCGGAAATGATCAGGTCGACGTTGGATTTTTCCAGCTTGCCGAGCGCATCACGGCCGCTCTTTGCTTCGATGATATCCTTGAAGCCAAGCTGGGTGAGGATGTACTTACAAATACCGCGCATGGACTGCTGGTCGTCGACGATCAGGACGCTGACTGCGCTGGCTTTAGGCATGGTCGTATTTCACCTTCTGGCGAGTGGGGCCGTGGACCCCGTTCTTCCCCTAAACCCTAGGCAAGAAGCGTTACAAATCTCTCAACCCGGCACGTGGCATTGTGCCCTATGCCGGTTAAGCCGCCGATTTCAGCCGGACCAGCGCATTGGCCAGCCGCGCGGCGATGGCCTCGACCGGCGCCTGCTCCACCACAGCGCCCTCCTCGAACGCCACCCGGGGCATGCCATAGACCAGCGCCGAGGCCTGGCTCTGGCCCACCGTATAGGCGCCGGCGTCGCGCATCATCTTGAGCCCGCGGGCGCCATCGCGGCCCATGCCGGTGAGGATTGCCCCCACGGCCAGGGGCCCCACCGTCTTGGCGACCGACTCGAACAGTACGTCGACACTGGGGCGGTGCCCGCTTTCCAGCTCGTCATGGGTAAGCCGCGCCTTGAGCTGGCCCGAGCTGCGTTCCACCCGCAGGTGATAGTCGCCGCGCGCCACATAGGCGTGGCCCGCCAAAAGCGGCATGCGGTCTTCCGCTTCGAGCACCTTGAGGTCGCAGATTTCGTCGAGCCGCGCCGCAAAGCGGCTGGTGAAACCCGGCGGCATGTGCTGCGCGATGACGATGGGCGGACAGTCGATCGGCATGTTGGCGAGCACCGCGCGGATCGCTTCGACGCCGCCGGTGGAAGCGCCGATGGCGATGATCGCGCCGGCCGGCGCGGCCGCCGTCTTGACCGCCACCTTGGGCGCTTCTGCCCGGCCAGCCGAGCGGCCGCGCACGTCGGACTTGGCGGCGGCGCGAATCTTGTCGCGCAGGTTGCTGCCAAAGGCCTCGATGCCGCCCTCGGCGTCCGCACTCGGCTTGGCCACGAAGTCGACCGCGCCCAGTTCAAGTGCCAGCAGCGTTTCACTGGCGCCCTTCTTGGTCAGTGTCGAGACCATGACTACCGGTGTCGGTCGCAGGCGCATCAGCCGGTCGAGAAATTGCAGCCCGTTCATGCCGGGCATTTCGATATCGAGCGTCACCACATCGGGGTTCAGCTGCTTGATCTTCTCGCGGGCGTCGATCGGATCGATGGCCGTGGCCACCACATCGATATCGCCGTCGCGCGTCAGCATGCGGGTCAGCACTTCGCGGATCAGCGCCGAATCGTCGACGACCAGGACCTTGATGCTCATGCTGCTTCTCGTTTGCTCAGTTTCAACTTGGATTGATAGATGGTCTTGCCGACCAGGCGGAACCCCTCCCCGCCCGAGCCGAGATTCTCCGAATGACCGATATAGAGGAACGCCTCCGGCGCCAGCAGCTTGCTGAAGCGCCCGAACACTTCGCCCTGGGTCGGCTTGTCGAAGTAGATCGCCACATTGCGGCAGAAGATGGCGTCGAACGGCCCCTTCATTGGCCAGGCGGTGATCAGGTTCAGCGGCTTGAACGACACCAGTTCACGCACCGCCGCCGGAATACGGATCGTGCCGTCGCCCGCCTTCTCGAACGGACGAGCGCGTTCGCTCGAAAGCCCGTTCAGCTCGTTTTCCGGATAGGCGCCGCGGGCTGCCTTGGCGATCACTGCCGTATCGATATCGGTGGCCAGGATCTTGAAGTCCCAGCGCTTGAGTTCGGGGAAGGCAGCGAGCAGGTCCATGCCGATGGTATAGGGCTCCTGCCCTGTCGAGCAGCCGGCCGACCAGATGCGCAGGCGGCTGCCGCGCGGCTTTTCGGCGACGAGCGCGCCCACATGGGTGCGCAGGTGGTCGAAGTGATGGTCTTCCCGATAGAAACGGGTGAGGTTGGTGGTGAGGGCATTGACGAAGTCCTGCCCGTCCTGGGCCGAACCGCCGCGCTCAAGATAGTCCAGGTAGGCGTCGAACCCCGGCAGGGCCAGGGCCCGCACGATCTTGCTGAGCCGCGAGATGACGAGAGTTCGTTTGGCGTCGCTCAACGAGATACCGGCGACCTGATAGACCCGGTACTTGACCCGCGAAAACTCGCGGTCGCTGAGGGAGATTTCTCCCTGTTCCATGCGGCTTACCCCAATTGCCAATGGTCCGACGGTTCTCGGGGTCAGGCGCGCGCCCGTCGCGCCGGGGGTGCCGATCTGGACATCCCTGCTTCGCCGAACGACGCCATCCGCCCGGTGAGGCGCTTCAGCGCCGCGTCACCATCGTCCAGTGTCGAAGCGATCGTATCGGTTTCATTGCTTAGATTGCGTAAATGCGCGTCGAGCTCGGCAATCATTTTTTGCAGGGCCTGCGCCTCGCTGACACCGGTCTCCGATTGGGCCCGTCCGCGCTTGACCACCGCGCGGATGTCGCGCGCGGAACGATTGGTCAGTTGCGCCAGCTGGCGCACTTCGTCGGCCACCACGGCAAAGCCCGCACCCTTCTCGCCGGCTCGGGCCGCCTCGACCGCGGCATTGAGTGCCAGCAGGTTGGTGCGGAAGGAAACATCCTCGATGGCCTGCACCATCTGGTCTATTTCATGGGTCATCTGGTCGATCTCGCCCACCACGGCGTGGGTGCGGCGCACCGCCAGGTCCGCTTCGCCCACCAGTTCCTGCGCTTGCCGGCCAATGACCAGCGCCTGCCGCAGCCGACCGCCACCATCGGCCAGCGCCTTGCTGGTGGCGCCCGCATCATCGCGGCTCTCGGCGGTCAGCGCGCCAAAACGGGCCGCCCGCTGTTCGAAGTCGTCCAGCAGCAGCCCCACCTTGGCGAGCCGATCCTCGAGGCCGGCGCGGGCATCGCGTTCGTCCTCGATCTGCTCGATCATGGCAGAGGTGAAATCGTGCAACCGTGTGGCCAGCGCCCCCAGCGGCCCGTCGAGGGCGTCGGGCAACTCGCCGCCGCCCGCGGCAACGCCCTCGAGCTGCTGCAGCCCCGCATCAAGGGCGGCGAGACCGGAATTGAGCGCAGCGAGCGCCGGATGGGCCGCCGCCGCGCCGATCTCGAAGCGAAACCCGGTCTGCCCGCCGGCCAGCGCGCCGGCAAAGGCGTCGAGATCGTCGTCCTCGATGTAGCTGCCGGCTGGCACCAGTTCGAGCAGGTAGCGGCCGGCGGCGACAGGACGGCGCCTTGCCGTAAACCGTCCACCGCCCAGCGTGACCATGGCTTCCTCGGCTGCGCCGCCACCAGCGGCGAGATAGCCGGCGCCGAACAGCACGTCGAGCGTCGCCCCTTCGATCGTGCCCTCGATCAGCCCAGACACACCGGCGCTTGCGGCAAGGATCAACCCCTTGTCGTCCACCACGAGGGCAGGTTGGTGCAGGACTGTCACGGCGCTCTTGAAGTGATGGGCCTTTTCGAGGCGCTTGCCCAGTCGCCCCACAATGCCCGCGATCGTCAGGACGTCCTGCGGCTGCTCGCAGAGCCCCGCGGCCAGCGCCACCGCGGCCAGCGTTGCGTTGTCCCGCCGGTCGCGCTGCGCCGCGATGAACAGCGTTCCGGCCACGATGGCGAGTACGATACCCACGACGCTACCCTGCCATGCGAGGCCTTCGCCGAGCACGGCCAGCAGCACTCCCGACAGCGCAATGCCGCCGAGCCATAATCCGGCGATGACGAGCGCTAGCCGCAAATTGGGCATGACGATTCGCGAAGCAGCAGATGCGGGTTAAACATGGCCGTATCTTACCGGCCGAATGGTTAACCAAGTCTATAAAGACCCGAAGTCTCGTAAGACTTCGCTAAGCCAGATTGCGACAATCTGAAGATTAGTCCCGATTTGACACGGACCGTATCCGCCCAGAGATGCCAGGCTCAACCGATGCGGCGGTCTAAGCACATTTTACGAAGAGACTTGCGTCAGGCCGAGCCGGAAGGCGGCGTTCGTCGAGCGCCGAAGCGGAGCGTCATAAGTACGTGAGCATCGGAGCGCAGGCGAATGCCGCCTTGCAGGCAGGCATCACACAAGTATCGAAATTAGAACAGTTCGATATCGTCCACTGGCGCGGGCACCACAATGCGGCGCTTGGCGATCGCGGCTTCTTCGCGCGCCACATTGTCACCGGCATCGCTGTCGAGGCGCTTGATGAAGGCGCGGCCCGAATGCGGCTTGAACAGCACGCGGCGGGCATAGGTGCCGCCCAGGTCCTCGCTGGTGGCGACATAGCCTTCATCAGCCAGGAACTGCCGCACGAAGTCGATATTCTTGCGCCCCACATCGTCGAGCGCCGAATTGATCTTTCCGCCGCCGAACACCTTGATCTCGAGATTGGCCTTCTTGCCCGTGCCCTTGGTCAACACCTTGTTGATCAGCTGCTCCATGGCGAAGGCGCCATAGCGCGCCGAAGCGCCGTAGCGGTCCTTGGCCGAGCCGGACTGCTCGGCGAGCAGGAAGTGATTCATGCCGCCCACATTGGCGACGCGGTCCCGCACGCAGGCCGAGATGCAGGAACCCAGTACGGTGGAATATGTCAGGTCGGCCGCATCTGAGACATGGCAATCGCCCTGGTGCACGGTCGTAACCACCCCACGGTCAAATTCGGGTGGTAGAGAATTCGGCAGTGCCATTTATCGTCTTGCAACCCCAGAGCGCCAATTGTTCTGATCGTAGCGGAAAACTCGTTAGCCAATTGCTAACCACGCCGATGGAGGGGGCTTACCCCGTCAAACTCGGCAAGAAGAGCTTTAGAAAGATTGGGATAGGGTGGCTTCAACGGGGCTAGGATCTATTCTTTATGTCACTGCAGAAACTCGCGAGAGAACTCGATGAGACAGCGCGCCAGACGGCGTCGATGCTAGAAGGCATCACGGAAGCGCTTGAACTTCTCGCCGACAGCAATCTGGGCAACAACCCGCATATCCATCAAGCGGTCCATATGATCGTCACCGCCCTGCAGGGCCAGGATCGCATCGAGCAGCGCTGCCACAACATGGCGCTGGCCGTCCGCCAGTTCGCCCTCTTGCCATCCAACGCGCCAGACAGCGTCTATGACGAAATCTGGTCCAGCCTGACCCTCGACGAACTACGCGTGCCCGCCCTGTCAGGCGTTGCCGCCCACCAGAGCCACGGCGACGCAGAGCTGTTCTGAGCCCGGCACAGGACCGGTTGAAGCAGAGGCGCCGAAAGGCGCCTTTTCTGTTTGAGTCTGAATATTGCGAATGAAGCCCGCACGCCCGCCCGATTGAATGGTTCGGGCAGATATCTTGATATATGCGCATGCTGAAAAAAGCTGGCATCGCGTCGTTGAGCAATGCCATGACTGGGAAATGGCAAAGCAATTCCCCCACCTTGAACCGCATCATCACCGCTACATCGCAGATCAGCACGTGTTTTTCACTGCGTCCGCGGCTCCGACCGGGCACGTAAATATGTCTCCGCGCAGCACCGATATGTTACGTGTTCTCGGCGATAGCGCGGTGATATACCTGGATCGGACTGGAAGCAGCAATGAGACCGCCGCCCACCTCAAGATTGATAGTCGCTTGACGATCATGTTTTGCGCCGTAGCCGGACCGCCCCTTATTATGCGTCTTTATGGCCGCGGGCGCGTCATACATCGGGAGAGCCAGGAGTTCGCTACGCTGCTGGCCGAGCAATTCAACGGCAATGCACCATTGGGTGCGCGCCAGATGGTTCGCCTCGACTTCGACCTCGTGCAGACGTCATGCGGATATGGCGTGCCGCTATTTGAATACCAGGAGGAGCGCCCGCAAATGGACGCATGGGCCAAAGCCAAAGGCGTTGACGGCATCGAGGAATACTGGCGAATGAAAAACCAGGTCAGTCTGGACGGCTTTCCAACCGGACTTTTCGACGTGCCGCCCGAGATCGTTCCATAGCGGGCGTTCGGCGCACACCTGCAAACAACTAGGGCGCCCGAAGCGCCCTAGTTACAAATCCGTCAGTCCCAGGAACTGATCGAGATCCAGCCCTGGCCGCGCCGTTTGCTGGCCAGCATGGGCTGAAGACCGATTGGTACCTCAGCCGTCCATCTTGGCGCCGCTGACCACGGCATGCAGGTCGATCAGGCCGACCATGCGGCTCTCGTGGGTCACGATGCCGTTGAGCAGTTCGGTGTCGATCGAATTGCCTTCCGGCACATTGTGGATATCGTCGCGGGAGACAGTCAGGATGTCGCTGACCGCATCGACCAGGATGCCGACCCACTTGTCGCCCACGCTCATAACCACGACGACATGGTTCTTGGTGGGAGAGGTCTGGCCGTCGCCGAAGCGGGCACGCAGGTCGAAGATCGGCACGATGGTGCCGCGCAGGTTGATCACGCCGCGCACGAATTCGCGCGTATTGGGCAGCGGCGTGGCGCCGTTCCAGGCGCGAATCTCGCGGACCGTGGTGATCTCCACGCCGTAGGTCTGTTCGCCGATCGAAAACGCGATCAACTGCAGGGAATTCTGGGCGGCAATGGCCGACTTGTCGCCCATGTCGTCACGCAAACCGAGCGCTTCCATTTTCTGTGCCTTTCTGCCGCCGGTTCTGGGCGGCTACGCAATACTACGGCCGCTAGGCGGCTGACTTGTTACCCGCGGCGGTTAGGCCGCATTCTTGTGCACGATCGCAGTCTTGAGGCCCTGCACGTCCACGATCAGCGCGACATTGCCGTCGCCCAGGATCGTGCCGCCGGCAATGCCTTCGACGCGTTCGAAATTTTCTTCCAGCGATTTGATCACCACCTGCTGCTGGCCGATGATGTCGTCAACGATGAGCGCCACCTTGGCCGAGCCTTCGGCCTCGCACAACACCACGAATCGGTTTTCCGGATCGGTCTCGGTGACCATCTCGAAGCGCTGTGCCAGGTCGATGACCTGCACATATTCGCCGCGCACCTGCAGCACCTGGCCACCTGATGGCACCCGCTCGAAGCTGGCGCGCGAACACTGGATGGTTTCGACGATCGAGCTGAGCGGCACCACATATGGGCTGTCGCCGACCTTGACCAGCATGACGTCGAGCACTGCCAGTGTGAGCGGCAGGCGCAGCGTCATGCGCGTGCCCTTGCCGGTCCACGAACGGACATGCACGGAGCCGCCGATCTTCTTGATATTGCTGAGCACCACGTCCATGCCGACGCCGCGGCCGGAAATGTCGCTGACTTCTGACGCGGTCGAGAAGCCCGGCGCGAAGATCAGCTGGTCGATCTGCTCGTCGGTCGGATTGACGTCAGGGGCCACCACGCCCTTGTCACGGGCCACCTGCAGCACGCGCTCGCGGTTGATGCCACCGCCATCGTCCTCGACGATGATGAGGATATTGCCACCGGCCTGCTCGGCCGAAAGCCGGATCGTGCCGGTTTCGTTCTTGCCGCGCGCCGTGCGCTTGTCCGGCGTCTCGATACCGTGGTCGGCCGAGTTGCGGACCATATGGGTCAGCGGATCGCTCAGCTGCTCGATCACCGTCTTGTCGATTTCGGTGTTCTCGCCAATGGTCTCGAGCTTGATTTTCTTGCCCGTCTTGGTCGCCAGTTCGCGCACCAGGCGCGGCATGCGCGAGAAGACCGACTTGACCGGCTGGGCGCGGATCGCCATCACCGAATCCTGCAGGCCCCGCGTCGTCTGCGCCAGCACCTCGAGCCCGCGCACCAGCTCGGTATAGCGGGCCCGCAATGTCTCATCCATCTGCTGGGTGAGCATGGACTGGGTGATGACCAGCTCGCCCACCATGTTGACCACGCGGTCCACCTTGTCGAGATCGACGCGGATCGACTGTACGCCAACGCTGCGGTTGCCACCGCTGCTCTCTTCGCCCTCGCTCGGAGCCGCAACCGGCGCCGCGCGCAGTGGCGTCACGGCGGCCACCGGCGTCGGTGGCTTGGCAACGGGGCTCGGCTGGATGGTCTCTGCCAGTTCGGCAAAGCTCAGGCCCGGCGCCTCTTCAAAACTGTCCTGTACGGTGACCGCGGCCACTTCGGGCTCGGGCACGAATGCCGGTTCCGGCGTCACGGCCGTCTCCAGCGTGAAATCGAGCAGACTCGCCACCTCGTCATCGGCTAGCGCCAGCAGGTCCGCCGGATCATGCTCGTCCGGCGTCTTCGAAGCCACCTTCGCGGCCGGCTTGGCTGCAACCAACTTGGGCGCGGCAGGAGGCGGAATGTCGAACCCTGCCGAACCGCCGAGCTGAGCGACGGCGATGTCGCAGTCGCCTTCGACGAATTCGAAGACTTCGCGGATCATCACTTCGGTCAGAGAAGGGGAAATCAGGGTGATTTCCCAGGAACAATAGACGGCGAAGGGCTCAAAATCGGCTAGTGGCGGAATCTCTTCCATCACGGCGCGGACATGCATCTCGCCCAGTGCCGCCAGTTCGCGGAACAACAGCAGCGGATCGTTGGCGCGGGCATAGAGCGCCCGGTGCGGCGTGAAGCGCACTTCCCAGTGACCCGGCTCCACTTCCATCGGCAGAGCCTCGAAAGCGTCTTCGATCGGAGCCTCGCCGACGGCCATGGCCGGCGCGTCCCCGCCCAGGTTGACCATGACAGGGACGAACTCGATGTCGAACTCGTCCAGCGGATCGCCGCCTTCGTCGTCGCCAGCAGCATCGCCGCGGGCCAGGGCGTCGAAGCGCTCTTTTTCATCCATGCCGTAATCGGCGGGCAGGGGCTCGCCGGTCTGGGCGGCCTTGACGTGGTCGGCAACGATGTCGTTGGCGCGGATGCACAGGGCCACCACGTCATCACTCATTTCGATGCGGCCATCACGAACGTAGTCGAGCAGCGTCTCGTAGGCGTGGGCGAAACCGACCAGGGCGGAGAAGCCGAAAGCTCCGGCGCCGCCCTTGATCGAATGGATGGCCCGAAACACGGCGTTGAGCCGGTCTGCGTCGCGCTCGCCCGCTTCGATCGCTGCGAACTGCTCCTCAAGCTCAGTGAGCAGCTCGGAACACTCGTCGAAATATGTCGCCTTGAAGTCGTCGAGATCGCTCATGCGAACACGTCAACCCTTCTGGGTTTTAGAGGGTTTAATGAACTACGCGGTGGATGACCGAGATGAGCTTCTCGGGGTCGAAGGGTTTGACGATCCAGCCGGTACCGCCCGCCGCCTTGCCCTGGTCGCGTTTGTCCTGCGATGTTTCCGTCGTCAGGATCAGGATGGGCAGGCTTTGGTGATTGCCCGTCGCCCGTACATTCTTGATGAATTCGATGCCGTCCATGACAGGCATATTGATGTCGGTGATGACCACGTCGACCGTTTCGGTCTTGAGGACGTCGAGCCCCTGCTTGCCATCCTCGGCCTGCAGCACCTCGAACCCGGCATTGCTGAGGGTATGGTGCAGCATGGCGAGGATCGTCCTCGAATCGTCCACCGTCAGAACCCGCAAGATCGTCATCCTCTCATCATCCCTGAAAACTGGGCGCTGAGACCCAGGCGCTCGATGGCGGTCACAAGGGCCACGCTCGGCTGCTCAATAGCAAAATCGAACTGATTTCTCCGGGCGGCTTCCGCCGCGCTGATGAGCATGAACAGCGCATTTGTCGATACGCGTTCGACCGCACCGGCCGTAACGGTGACCGGTCCCTCCTCGATTGCATCGATCAACCCGTCGCGGATGCCGTCCAGCGAGTCGAGGTCGATGACTGCTGGCAAAGCGACGGATTTCTTGGTCTTGCTGACCATGGCGAATACATGCCCCCGGAGTTCTCTCCAGGTCCCAGTTTCCATGGGAACGGTTTAAGAAGTGCTAACCTTGATGATGTTGTCGATTGCGGTGAATACCGCGCCACTTCAGGGTCGTCGGTACAACCTCGGTTCCTGTCGACACTTTCGACGCCTTTTCCCTTGCCGCAGGCAACGGGAGGGGGGTAACCCAAGCACGCTTGTTGAAGTTGGACCTGCCATGACCACCAGAATCGCCCTGACCGGACTCGCCCGCGACCTTGCTGCCCGCGCCGAAACCGGCAAGCCAATCCGCGTCGGGGTCATCGGATCGGGCGAGATGGGCACCGATCTCGTCACCCAGATGTCGCTGATGACCGGCATCGAGATGGCTGCCATCGCCACCCGCCGTCCCCATACCGCGCTCGAGGCCATGACCATCGCTTATGGCGATGACTCGCGCGGCAAGGTAGCCGACAGTCCCGCCCAGGCTACCGCAGCCATCGAGGCCGGCAAGATCGCCATCACCTCGGCCGAAACCCTGGTCACCACCCCCAATATCGACGTCGTCATCGATGCCACCGGCAAGCCCGGCGTCGCCGCCGACTACGACCTCATGGCCATGGAGCATGGCAAGCACCTGGTGATGATGAATGTCGAGGCCGACGTCACCATCGGCCCCTACCTCAAGGCCCAGGCCGACCGGCTTGGTGTCGTCTATTCCGTCGGCGCCGGCGACGAACCCAGCTCCTGCATGGAACTGATCGAGTTCGTTTCGGCGCTGGGCTTGCCCATCGTCGCAGCAGGCAAGGGCAAGAACAACCCGCTCAGGCACGATGCCGTGCCCGACGACTATCGCGATGAGGCCGCCCGCCGGAACATGAACCCGCGCATGCTGGTCGAGTTCGTCGATGGGTCCAAGACTATGGTAGAGATGTGCGCCATCGCCAATGCGACCGGCCTCGTTCCGGACGTTCCGGGCATGCACGGCCCCAAGGCCGACCGCGACGACATGGCCAGGATCCTCATCCCCAGGGCCGATGGCGGCATCCTCGACAAGATGGGCGTCGTCGACTTCACCGTCGGCAAGGGCGTCGCCCCCGGCGTCTTCGTCATCGTCAAGGCGGAGCATCCCCGCATCATCGAGCGCATGGACGATCTCCATATCGGCCACGGCCCCTATTACAGCTTCTTTCGGCCCTATCACCTCACCAGCCTTGAAGTGCCGCTGACCTGTGCCCGCATCATGCTCTACGGCAAGCCCGACATGGTGCCGCTGCCCAACCCGGTGGCTGAAGTCTGCGCCGTGGCCAAGCGCGATCTGAAGGTGGGCGAGACCTTCGATGCCATCGGAGAAACCTGCTATCGCAGCTTCACCATGACCATATCAGACAGCCGCGCCCGGAGCGCTGTGCCGGTCGGCCTGCTCGAAGGTGGCAAGGTCATTGCAGCGGTCAAAAAGGGCGAGCTGCTGACGTCAGCCAACAGCCAGCCCGATGCTAGCACCCGCCTCTGGGCCCTTCGCCAGGCCCAGGACAGGATGCTGGGCCTGCTGTAGCAGCAGATCAGCTCGAGCCTGACGCCGATCGGCGCACCGCCCGAACTCTATCGCGCCACACAAGTTGAGTAGCACCTTCCCCTCGACGGGGGACTTCCGAGCGGCCCGAACAAATCGCTCCAGTGGAGCGATTTGAGCAATGGAAGGCCATGAGAGCTATGCTCGAATGGCGGGAGGGGGTGAGGCCAAACACCAAACCCAGACCCAGACTTATCCATCTTATCCCCGTCCCCATCGGCTCGGGTATTCTCTCCCGTGTTGCCCACGTCAGAGCCCAGTCATGACGAGTGATGGTCGTGGGGATAGCCGGAGGAGGAGGGGTCGCCTTCCTTGTGCGGGTTGGAAACTCGGCAGCCGCGCCTGCA
>JBARWY010000131.1:0-2034 GCA_049647065.1 Devosia sp.
GGGTATAAGAATGCGAAAAGTCGCTATATGCCTGAGAGGCGACGAAACGCAGAAGTCTTGAAGCCGACATAGTAGAAATAGTCGTCCAAAGTCCAAAGGCTCCGAGGATACGCTTGAGACTGGTGTAGTCATATCGCCGAATGGCCGTGAGCGGGAGAAGATCGAATGGTGCGAACTCGACGTTTCTTAGATACTCCAGCCGATATTCAGAAACGTAGGCGTTGCAATATGACAGTTGTAATAGTTTTCTCAATTCCGGGGTCGGACTAATTCCACTGTCTTCCAAAGATCGTTTCACCGATGTCCAGGTAATTGGTTGGCCGGCCACTAGCAATTGCTCGGGGATCGACGCGATCCTCGCAATATCCTGTGGCTGATAGACCGTCTCGAGGTCGCGCCAATCCAGCAAGTTGTTAGGTCCTTGGCGAAACACCTGCGCGATGCGCTTTCCTATATGTGTCTCCTTGTGAATGAATGCGCTGGGAGGAAATGAAGGAGTTGGGCCTTCAAACAGCGCCGGGTACTCTGCACGAAGCTCGCTATAAACGACGCGTCGCTTGGCAAGAAACTGATCGACTGTTTCCTCTCGCATAGAGAGTCTTATTTTGCCCGCTTCGAGCAGCGGCAACATCGATGGTAAGAGCCTGTGAAAGTACGGAGTTTCAAGGACGGTGCCGACGGGAAACACCGTACCGCTTGGGCAGAGCATGATTGATGCATTTATTACGGCCGTAGCCTGACGCACCCTTTCATCGTCGCTCAGTCGGGTGTCCAACCCGTAAATCCGCTGCGACTCCGGGTTCAAGAACTCAATGAACAGCCCGCTTGTCGATGCGTCCGAAGTATTTCGATCGCTTCGCGGCGCCTCGATCCCCTGAAGCCCGCCCTGGGGTTCCGACAAGCGAGAAAGCAGCGCTTTCACAAAGGCAGCGGCCGCGTAAGAGGAAAACGTGTGATAGTCATCGTTCTTATGGTGATCAGCCCAGTCGCAAACGGACTTGATAACAATGCTCTCGCAGTGATAGCCCGCAGCATGTGCCGCCGAGGCAACGCCACCCCCCTCCATTTCGATCCCCTTCAGCAATGGGTAGGATCGGACGATGGGGGTTAAGAAGGATCGGTCTGCGACTACCTTCTCTCCACTTGCGATAGGGCCGAAAACAATCCGCGGCGCATCTCTGGCATCTCTGTCCGAACGTAGTCGCTGCATGACAAGCTCCGGCCAGTTGTCAACGCGCACGTGCCTTGCAGCACGTAACAGCGCTGCCCCAGCAGGGAAACTGGAGAGGCGCCGCTCCGTCCGGTAACCAAAAACAGGCGCTTTACGAATTTTGGACGACTCGTAAAGGACCGTTTGGTCCGCAACGATAACGTCGCCTAGCGAGTACTGCGTGCCGGATTTTATCCCCCCTGCGATGCCGCAAAGAATGACAAATTTCGGGCGCAAGCGGCTAAGCAAGTAGGCGGTTTGCAGCGCCGAATTTACGTTCCCCATGTTGGAAAGGCACACGAGTTGAACGGTATTTGACCCCAGTGCCAACTGGAACTCGTGACTGACGGTAGCGGCGGCAATAGAGCCAGTCATTAGTTCGACGAGAGCTCGATGTTCCTCAACTAGCGCAGTCAGTACGAGAATTTGACTTCCCATAGTACCGACATCTTCCGCGTAGGTCTCTGCGTCGCCCATTCCGCCCCCATTCGACATATTTTGGTGTTCTTTGTATTTGTTGGTCCTGGGATGTTTAGCATTGAATGGGGGCACGAAAGATAACTCTGATATGACCACCCCCAGAAAATCGGCCGTCTGGGGTCAGGCGCGGGTCCCATCGTGACAACAACAAGATAGCGGACCGGGCGTCGGAGGCGGTAGGCGCGTCTGCCATCCCTCGACACTCGCACCGCGGGCCCGTGTAGCTATCCTCCGCGCGCCGCAACCACTTCGGAGCTCGGTCTTTTGCATCCCTCAAGTGGCCGGTCATGTAGATTAGAACTGCGCCTCGAAGTGCCGAAACGAAGAATGACAAGGTTCAGCCG
>JBARWY010000132.1:0-16701 GCA_049647065.1 Devosia sp.
ATCTGGTCCGTGTCTTCCACCGGGAAGCTCGACACCAGGTTGCCATTGCGCTTGTTGACCGCCATGGCGACGATGCCTTTGCCGCCGCGGCCGGTGATCCGGTATTCGTGGCTGGACGTGCGCTTGCCATAGCCGTTTTCGGAAATGGTCAGGATGAACTGCTCGATGGCGCTCATCTGCGCGTAGCGCTCTTGCGGCAGCTCGCCAGCGACGACATCGCCCTCGTCCGAACCGGTCTCTTCCTCGGCGCCCTCGCCACGCACGGCGCGGCTCATCTTGAGATAGGCAGCGCGTTCCTCGGCCGAGGCGTCGGAGTGGTTGATCACCGCCATCGAGATCACCACGTCGTCCTTGGCCAGCTGGATACCTCGGACGCCCATGGAGTCGCGCCCCTTGAACAGGCGGACGTCATCGGTGCGGAAGCGAATAGCCTGGCCGAGCGCGGTGGTCAGCAGCACGTCGTCATTGACCGTTGCTGTCTCGACGCCGACGATCTGGTCGCCGTCATCGAGCTTCATGGCGATCTTGCCGTTCTGGCGGACTTCGACAAAGTCGGCGAGCGAGTTACGGCGCACCGTGCCGCGGGTCGTCGCGAACATGATGTCGAGGTTGGCCCAGCTCGTCTCGTCCTCGGGCAGGGGCATGATGGTGGTCAGTCGTTCGCCCTGCTCCAGCGGCAGGATGTTGATCAGTGCCTTGCCGCGCGCATTGGCCTGGGCCAGCGGCAGACGCCAGACCTTGAGCTTGTAGGCAATGCCGCGGTCGGTGAAGAACAGCACCGGCGTGTGGGTATTGGCCACGAACAGGCGCGACACGAAATCTTCCTCACGCGTCGCCATGCCCGAGCGACCCTTGCCGCCACGGTTTTGCGATCGATAGGTCGAGAGTGGCACGCGCTTGATGTAGCCCTCATGGCTCACGGTCACGACCATGTCCTCGCGGGCGATCAGGTCTTCGTCGTCGAAGTCGCCGACCACGTCGGAGATTTCGGTGCGACGCGGGCTGGCGAACTGTTCCTTGATCTCGGTCAGTTCCTGCCGGATGATTTCGACCACGCGCTCGCGGCTGCGCAGGATGGCAAGATAGTCTTCGATCTCGACGCCGAGACCGTTGAGTTCGTCACCGATTTCGTCGCGGCCAAGTGCCGTAAGGCGGGCAAGGCGCAGTTCGAGGATGGCGCGGGCCTGTTCCTCGGAAAGGTTGAAGGTGCCGTCTTCGTTGATACGGTGGCGCGGGTCGTCGATCAGCGCGATGAGCGGCGCCACGTCCTGGGCCGGCCAGCGGCGGGTCATCAACTGCTCGCGCGCGGTCGCCGGATCGGGCGCCGTACGGATCAGCGCGATGACTTCGTCGATATTGGCCACGGCCACGGCGAGGCCAACCAGGATATGGGCGCGAT
Organism: Devosia sp.; assembly: GCA_049647065.1. Lineage (GTDB taxonomy): Bacteria > Pseudomonadota > Alphaproteobacteria > Rhizobiales > Devosiaceae > Devosia. The sequence continues at coordinate 1,400 of JBARWY010000132.1, forward strand.
CGCGGGCCTTGTTGAGCAGGAACCGCGCACGACGCGTAACCACTTCGTGACGGAAATCGATGAATGCGCCGAGAATTTCGCGCAGGTTCATCAGCTGTGGCTTGCCGCCGTTCAGCGCCACGAAGTTGCAGCCGAACGAGGATTGCAGCGCGGTGAACCGATAGAGCTGGTTGAGCACGACATCGGCCAGCGCATCGCGCTTGATCTCGATATAGACCCGCATGCCTTCGCGCGAGGATTCGTCGCGCATGTCGGCAATGCCTTCGATGCGCTTGTCGCGCACCAGCTCGGCAATCTTTTCGACCAGCGTCGCCTTGTTCACCTGATAGGGCAGCTCGGTGATGATGATGGCTTCGCGTTCCTTGCGGACCTCTTCGACCGCGACGCGGCCGCGCACCATGATCGAGCCACGGCCCGTTTCATAAGCCAAGCGAATACCGGCACGGCCCAGGATGATGCCCCCAGTCGGGAAATCCGGACCCGGCAGGACCTGCATCAATTCCTCGGTGGTGACCTGTTCGTTGTCGAGCATCAGCAGAGCTGCGTCGATGGTTTCGCCAAGATTGTGGGTCGGGATATTGGTCGCCATGCCGACGGCGATACCGCTGCCGCCATTGACCAGCATATTGGGGAAGCGCGCCGGCAACACCGTCGGCTCGTGCTCGGAGCCATCGTAGTTGTCACGAAAATCCACCGTGTCCTTGTCGAGGTCGTCGAGCATGGCGCCGGTGATCTTCTGCATGCGCACTTCGGTGTATCGCATGGCGGCCGGCATATCGCCGTCGACCGAGCCGAAGTTGCCCTGGCCTTCCACGAGGAGTTCTCCCATGGAGAAATCCTGTGCCATGCGCACCAACGCCATGTAGACCGCGCTGTCGCCGTGCGGGTGATACTTGCCGATCACGTCGCCCACGACACGAGCCGATTTGCGGTAGGGCTTGTTGTATTCGTAGCCATTCTCGCTCATCGAGAACAGGATGCGCCGATGCACCGGCTTCAGGCCGTCGCGCACATCCGGCAGCGCACGGCTGACGATGACGCTCATCGCATAATCGAGATACGACTTGCGCATCTCGTCGGTGATGGAAATCAGCGAAACGTCGGATGGCGGCGGCGCGCCGGTTTCGTTCTGAGGCGTATCGGTCACTGGGATGATTCTACGTTGGTTATGCTGCCCGTTAGATAGGCGATTTCGCAGAAAATTGCGAACTTTCCCGGCCGGAATCTGTGGAGATCAGGCTGCCTCGGCTTTCCTGTCCATCTGGCGGAAGCTCGGCACTGCCACCGGCGCCAGCGTAGCGAAAAGATAGAGCATTCCCGTCGTACCCAGGGCGAGGGCGATACCGAAATTGTCAACCAGAAGTCCGCCATAGATTCCGCCAAACGGCATCAATGCCCAGGCCAACGCGCCGAACAGCGCGATGACGCGCCCGACCATGGCCGCCGGGATGCGCTCGAACAGGATGGCGCCGATGATGGGATTGAGGAAACCGGCCGCGAACCCGCTCACCGCCAGCACTGTGACAATGGCCGCCAGGGGCGCATTGATGGCGAACACGGCCATGGGCAAAGGCCCTGCAAACAGGAAGCCGATCGTATAGATCGCCAGGCGCGGCATGCGCTCTCCGATCGCCGCAGCGATGGCGGCGCCGGCGATCGAGGCTCCAGAAAAGGCCGCGAGGAAGATGCCAACCCAGGTGACGTCGAGCCCGGCCGTGCGCACCCACACGGGCAGCAGCACGATGGAATAGGCCTGGTCGAACAGGTTGGTAATAGCCACCATGACGACAAGCCCGCGCAGCACCGGATCACCCCGCAGCACGATCCAGCCCGCCGAAAGTTCGGTCCGATAGGTTGTAGAGAGGTCACGCTGGTGCGGCGGAGCATGCCGGGCGGGAATGCCCACCCCGACCACCAGCGCCGAAAGAAGGAATGCCAGGGCATTGGCCAGCAAAGCCGGGGCCGGGCCGAGCAGCGCGATCAGCACCCCTGCCCCCGCCGCGCCCAACGTTCCGGCCAGCCGGTCGCTGGCGCCCATCACGCCGGTGACGCGCTCCAGCGGCAGCTTGCCCAGCGCCGCCACAGCAGGCACCAGCGCTTGCTTGGCCGCGTCCGACGGCGCCCGCAGCACGCCGATCAGCGCCACCGCCGGCAGCAGCACCCAGATTGACAGCAAGCCCGCCCAGAACAGCAGCGGCACCAGCGCCACACCAATCGTCGACAGGCAGTCGCACCAGATCCCGATGCGCCGGGCGCCGATCCGGTCGATCAGCGGCCCTCCAAGTGCCTTGGCCACCACATAGGGCAGCATCTCGGCAAAGCCCACCATCCCTGTCAGCACCGGACTGCCCGTCGTGGTCAGCACCAGCCACGGAATGGCAATGGCCGAAAGCCGCGTGCCTGACGTGGACAGCACCGTCGCCACGGCGAGAGCGACGAAGGAGCGCTGAATGCTCATGGCTCGTCCTCGGTGGTCCGCGGCGCTGCGTTGAGAATGATCGAAAAGGGCCGCATTCCCTCAGGCAGCGAGGTTCCCAATGGCGGCGCAGCCGCCATGGCCTCCGCCAGGACGGCTGTCAGCTTGCCGACCAGTTCGGCCGCCGCCGCCGCAGTGAGCGGGATCGTATAGTCGCTGGTAGTGGACGCCTTGCGCCATTCCTGCGGCAGCCGTGCATACGCATTCTGTGCGCCCTGCATCTGTTGCATTTGCCAGCTCAGCGCCGCCTGGAGAAAGGCGAGGCCCGCGTCGAGCGCCTCGCCCTCGGCATCGTCAGCCAGATAGCCGGTCGCTTCATGGCTGGCGCGCCACCAGCGATCCCGCCGACTGCCGCGTTCCCGGTCTTCTTCGATGAAGCCATGCAGCGCCAGTTGCCGCAGGTGGTAGCTCGTGGCGCCCGAGTTCAAGGCCAACCGCGCTGCCAGCCCCGACGCCGTTGCCGGTCCCTCGATCCGCAGCAGCCCCAGCATGCGCAACCGCATCGGATGGGCCAGGGCCTTGAGCGCGGTCGGTTTGGGGATGATGCGGCTGATATCGCGCAGTGGTTTGTCAGGCATGGTCACCTCGTCAGAGGCTCAACCTACAACCGCAAACATATCTTTGCAAATATCTATTTGCGATTACGGCACGGCAACCAGTTTGCGAACCATGATGACCTCACCATCGATGAGCTTGACCAGTACGATGCCGCGTCCCATCTCCGGCCTGTCATGCTTCACGGCGCCGCGTCGAACTCGACCCGCGCCGCGTCGATCTGCGGATGGTTTTCGTTGGCCCACTGGATCAGAAAACCCAGAGGCACGATGATCGAGGCACCCATAGGCGTCAGCCGGTATTCCACCGCGGGCGGCTTGGTATCGAACACTTGCCGCGCCACCATGCCATCGCGCTGCAGGTCACGCAGGGTCTGCGTGAGCATCTTCTGCGAAATGTCGGGGACCTCCCGCCGGAGTTGGTTGAAGCGCTTGGGGCCATCGGCCAGCGTCATCACCAGCAGCATGCTCCACTTGTCGCTGATGCGATCCAGCACGCCCCGCACCGGACAGTCGCCAAGCGGCAGTCCGACGGACTCGTTCCAGCGCTGTACGAACAGGGCGGCGGTAGCTTCGGCTGCGTACATGGTAGGCACCTCCAGGTGACGTTATGCGGTGAAAGTGCCTCCTTTCGCAGCCGGCCAAAGCCCACTAGATAGCACTCTCCATTCGATACTTACTCTCCATCGGCATCCGCCGCAAGAGAGCGGATCGCAACCAAGGAGTGCTCGATATGTCCCAATTCCAGGATCAAACCCTGCTGGTCACCGGCGCCGGCGGCCAGCTTGGCCGCCTCGCCGTCGAGGAACTGCTGGCGCGCGGCGCCACTAAAATCGTGGCCGGCACCCGCGACACCGCCAAACTGGCCGACCTCGCCGCCAGGGGCGTCGACGTGCGTCACCTCGATTTCGACGATGCCGCCAGCCTCGCCAAGGCCTTTGCCGGTGTCGATCGCGCCCTGCTGATCAGCACGGTAGCCGGCAATCGCGCCGCCCATCAGGCAGCGGCCGTCAACGCCGCTAAGGCCGCCGGCGTCAAGTACATCGCCTATACTTCCGCACCCAACGCCCGCCCTAATGCCAGCGTCGGCGGCATTGCCGACCACTACTGGACCGAGCAGGCCATCACCGCTTCGGGACTCGATTTCACCCTGCTGCGGGACCACATCTATGCCGACATGGCCATCGTCGGCGCCGGTGCTGCGCTGGCCAGCGGCCAGCTATTCGACGCCACCAATGGCGCCGGCCGCAACTACGTCACCCGCGCCGATACCGCCCGCACCGCCGCTGGCGCGCTGCTATCGGCCACCGGCAAGGAGATCCTCGACGTGACCGGCCCTGCCCCCGTGACCCAGGATGACCTTGCCGCTCTCTACACCGAACTCACCGGCAAGGCCGTGACCCGTGTCGGCCTCACCGGCGAGCAGTTGCTCGGTGGGCTCGAAGCCGCCGGTGTGCCGGGCTTCATGGCCCAGCTCCTCGTGGCCTTCGATCTCGACGCCGCCGCCGGGCATCACGCCATCACCACGGACGTGGTCGAGCGCTTCTCCGGCCGCAAGCCTCAATCCCTTGTCGACTTCCTCACCGAGAACCGCGCCGCCCTCGGCGCCTGACCCTGCCGATCCCGGCGTGATGCCGGGGTCGACGCGGGCATGTCTGTCGACCATGATGGCGCCGATTTTCCAGCCGCCGGTCCAAACATGCCCGCATTGCTCAAACCCCGCCGCCTCGTTGCCGGCGACACCATCGCCACCGTCTCTCCCTCCTGGGGTGGGCCGGGCACCCGGCCGCAGCGCTACGCCGCCGGCAAGGCCGAGCTGGAACGCCGCTTCGGCGTCCGGGTCGTGGAGATGCCGCATACGCTGGCGCCGGAAGAGTGGATCGCAGACAACCCGCAGGCGCGTGCCGACGACCTGATGGCGGCCTTCGCCGATCCGGCCATTGCCGGCATCTTCTCCACCATCGGCGGGGAAGACTGCATCCGCCTGCTGCCCTATCTCGACCTGGCGGTGATCGCGGCCAATCCCAAGGTTTTCCTCGGCTTTTCCGATACCACCGCCCTGCACTTGGCTTGCTACACGGCCGGGCTGACCTCATTCTACGGGCCCAGCATCATGGCAGGCTTCGCCGAGAATGCCGGCATGCATGCCTACACCGCCGGTGGCGTTCAGCGCGCGCTGTTCAGTGTTGAACCGATCGGTGTGATCCCGCCAAATACCGAGGGTTGGACCGTCGAGCGCACCGATTGGTCGGTGCCGGGGCACCTGGCCCCGCGCCGCCATCTCCACCTCGCCGACGCGCCGCGCGCGATCCAAGGCACGAGCAGCGTCACCGGCCCCCTGCTGGGTGGGTGCGTAGAGGTACTGGAAATGGTCAAGGGCACGACATGGTGGCCCACGCCGGCCGATTGGGATGGCGCCATCCTGTTCTTGGAGACCTCAGAAGAATCGCCGTCGCCGGCCTATATCCGCCATTGCCTACGCAACTATGCCGCCACTGGTATTCTCGGTCGCCTGGCCGGCCTATTGGTCGCGCGCGCCGATCCTGGTGGACATGACGGGTATCAGCAGACCATCGAGGCCGCGGTGCTTCATGTCTTGGCCGAAGCCGGACGAAGCGACATGCTGGTGCTTGCGGGCCTCGATTTCGGCCACACCATGCCCATGCTCACCCTGCCCTATGGCGTCGAGGCTCGCATCGATTGCGCCACCGCGACACTGACTGTCCTTGAGCCGGGCACCATCTGAGCAGGCATTATTGCAACATTCCGCCTTCCAACATGGGGGAGTTGTGGACGCATCAGTGACAAACCCGTAGAAATCGCGCCAATTTGTCGCGCATTCGCGGAGTCGGGGTCGCCGTGTCAGTTGGTTCGTTCTTCAGCCGCCTCTGGGCGCGTTTTACCTACGATCGATCCATCGGTTTCGGCCTCGAATATATCGGCCTCACCACCCTCCGCTATCCGCGAGCCGTGGCGCTGGCGGTCCTGGTCTTCTCCATTCTGTGCTTCACGCAAATCCCGCGCGCCAATGTCGATGGCGACCTCCTGCGCGTCTATGCTCATTCCGGCGAGCACTACGATGCCTACGAGCAACTGTCGGAGACCTTCGGGACTTTTGAGAACGACATCTATGTGCTGGTCAGCTCGCCACGCTTGACCGAGCCGGAGACCTTGGAGCGCGTTCGCGAACTGGCCTTCGATCTCGAGCTCAACGAGTTCGCCGTGGGCACCATGTCGCCTTTCACCCTGCGCAAGCCCGACGGCCGGGGTGGCTCCGTGCCGGCCGTGCCCGAGGGCATGGACAACTTCGCAGACGTGGCGCGGGCGCTCAGCGACCTGCAGCAGAACGACCCGATGATGCGCAATCTCATCACGCCCGACCTCTCCGGCGTCGTGCTCATCATGTTCCCGAATCAGGAACTGACCCGGGGCGACGGTACCAAGCGGATGATCGCATCCCTGCGCGAAACCATCGCGCCCTATCAGGACGAGAACATTTCCGTCGAGCTGACCGGTCCGCCAATCTGGACCTCGGAAATGCTCAATGCCGCGGTCGATGACCAGGTCAAGTTCACCGTCTGGGGTTTCGGCCTCGGCGCCATCATCGCGCTGCTCGCCCTGCGCTCGCTGCCCGGCGCACTGCTGGTGGCGGCGACGCCGTTCCTCGCGGTGATGTGGTCGATGGGCATCATCCTGCTCTTCTTCGGCTCCTTCTCCTTCCTCACCATCATCGTCACCACGCTGGTGCTGGTCATCAGCTTTGCCGAGTCGATGTTCTTCATCTTCAACTGGCTGGCCTATTGGCGCGACGGCATGGAGCCCAACAAGGCCGTGGACGCGACCGTCAAGCTGGTCGGTCCGGCTGCGGCGCTGACCATGCTGACTACGCTGGTGAGCTTTGCCTCGCTGTGGCTGACCCCCGGCCAGGGCGTGCGCGAATTCTCCATTGCCGGCGCCATCGGCACCTTCCTGCTGTTCGTCTGCCTGATGACGTTCCTGCCGCTGATGCTCAAGGCCGCCATCCGCATGGGTTTCAAGGCGCCCAAGCGCTCGAGCCTCGTGCTGACCGCGCCGCTGCCGCTGGCCTGGTTCATCGCCAGCCGCTTCGGCCGCCAGCTATCCATCCTGGCGATCGTAGTCACCGTCCTGCTGTTCATCCCCTACGTGCTGATCAAGCCGCATTTCTCATTCGAGGATTTCGTGGCCAAGGATTCGACCGCACTCACGGCGGCCGAAGATATCGACGATGGCGTGGGCGGTGTGGCGCCCCTCTATATCCGAGTGCCGTTGCAGGACAACGACCCCAACGTCACACCGCGCGATTTCGAGACCATCCGCGCTGTGCATGAAATCCTTGAGGGCCACCTTGGCGAAAACAAGGTAATTTCGGCCGCCGCCCTTACCAATTACACCGAGACCGGCTTCACCCGCGAAGAGGTGTTCGACGCAGTCGGTCCGTTCATGCGCAAGCGCTTCGTTACCGATGATGGATCGCAGGCACTGGTGACCGGCTTCATGCCGACCATCATCGATTCCGAGGATCTCAAGCTCCTGGTCGAGAACGTCACCGCCGAGATGCGGGCGGCAGGCATCGACGGCGCCGAGATCGGGGGCTTCCGCATCCTCACCACCTTCGCCACAGACCAGATCGTCACCGGCTTGCAGCTGGACCTGACGATCTCGGTCCTGGTCAATATCGGCTTGATCGGCTTTGCCTTTCAGTCCTTCCGGGTCGCGCTGGCCTCGGCCATCCCCAATCTCTTCCCGGTGCTGGGGACCATTGCCTGGCTTTATCTCACCGGCCAGGGATTGCAGCTGACCACTGTCATCGCCCTCACCATCGCCTTCGGCATCGCGGTGGACGATACGGTGCATTTTCTGTCGCACTATCTGCATTCTCGGCGCGAGGAGGGCCGGCCGCATATGGAGGCGGTCAAGCACACGCTGGACCGCATTGGCGGCGCTATCGTCGCTACCACCATCATTCTGTGCTCGGGCGTGGTCATCGTTACCTTTTCCGAACTGCCGCAGGTTGCACTGTTCGGTACCTTGTTCGTGTCGACCCTTGGCTTCGCGGTCATCGGCGACCTGTTCATCCTGCCGGCGCTGCTCGCGGCAGGGGGCAAGTTCTTCCAGCCGCTCGGCAAGATCAGGGTGCGCACCGCCGATCATGAAGCGACTCCCGACGACCCGACCGGCGATACCGTCACCGGCGATGGCGGCACTGAAGGCGGGCAGCCCCACACAACGTGAGAGGCAGCCGCTTGCGAGGCAAAGCGGCGCCCGCTTACATGGTTTGTCGTTTGATTCTGCCGGCTGCCCCACGAATCGGGGTTCCAGGTGGTCACATTGTCGAGAAGGTTGCGCGGCAATCACGTCGGCTTGGTATGGGTTGGGCACGAAATCTGCCGGGGGGCACGATTTCATTTGGAGGCTTGAGACGATGACCAAATTCGGACCCCTGTCGCGCGCAGCGGCACTGGCCGGGCTGCTGGCTGCGGCCGGTGTGGCGCCAGCCCTTGCGGCTCCGGCCGACGTGGCCCTGCTGCAGTCCTATATCGGGGACTGGCGTGGTCGCGGCGTGCTGATCGGCGCCAATACCGAGACAGTGGTGTGCCGCATGTCGCTGACCCAGGGCAATCAGGACAAGGTCAACTATAGCGGTCGCTGCACGCTCGCCGGCACGCAATTGTCGGTGGCCGGCACCATGGCCTATGTCGAGGCCAGCCGCCGCTTCGAGGCAGCCATGAGCTCGAATGCCACCTTCACCGGCATCGCCGTGGGCCAGAAGCGCGGTGGCGGGCTGGTGTTCAACCTGCGCGAGCGCGACCAGGATGAAGAGGGCAAGGAACTCAACATCACCGCCCAGATCAGCCTCAAGGACGACGCCATCCAGGTGGTATTCGAGGTGGTCTATGTCGAGAGCGGCGACAGCCTGCGCGCCGAGGTGCCGTTCTCCCGCTGATATCGGGTGTCGGCGGGCGTCGCAGTGACGATTTCTTTTTACTGTCAGTCTGTTGTGGCTGATGAAGTCTTAACCAGCGCTGCGCTACCGTTCCCGGATCATCCAGGGAACGCCTCTTGCGCAGCCTCGCCGCAAACAACCCGATGTCGCCGTCCGACCCCGCTGCAGCGGCGGGACCGGACGAGGATGTTGCTGTGCGGCTGCAGCGCATGTGCGACCTGCTCGGCGTCGCCGGTGCGCGCCTCAGCATCGTTGCCGCTGACCGCCTTGTCGTCGTCTCGGCGATCGGTACCGCAGGCGGCGATTTGTCCTCGTTCGAGGCCCGCGCCATCGCGTCGCCCGAGCCATTGGTCCTCGCCGACACCGCCGCGGCCTCGATCCGGTTCTATGTCGGCATCATGCTGCCGTCCGAGCCCGATCGCCCGGCCCGGTTGCTGAGCCTCTTCGATCCTTTGCCGCGCAGCGCGATGATGGCCACCACCATCGCCGCCCTGACTGGCGAAGTCCTCGCGCAGGCCGCCATCGCGCGGCAACGCCGCCTGATCGAGACGCAGGTCCGCGTCATCGCCGACTATACCGCCCTCGAGGAACAGCGGCGCGTCCTGTTTGACCGGGCTTCGGCCACCGCCCGGATCGGCATCTGGCAGTGCAATCTCGCCGATAGCAGCCTGCTGTGGACCAATGGCGTCTACGACCTGTTCGAAATTCCCCGTAATACCCCGGTGACGCGCGAGCTTACGCTCGCCTTGTACACCGAGGAGTCGCGGCGGCGGATGGAGGCCGCGCGCGCCGATGCCATTTCCCGATGCAGCGATTTCTCGCTCGACTGCGAGATCATCACCACGTCGGGCAAGCTCCGCTGGATGCGGCTGACCGGTGCGGTGGAAAGCCGCGACGGCGTCGCCCACCGCATCTTCGGCATGAAGCAGGACATCACCGAAGAAAAGTTGATGGCCGATCGCACCCGCTACCTCGCCGAGGTCGACGTTATGACCGGGCTTGCCAACCGCAGCGTGTTCCAGGCCCATCTCGACGAGGTCGATGCCGGCGGCAAACGTATCGGCGCGCTTCTGCTCGTCGATCTCGACGGCTTCAAGCAGGTCAACGACACCTATGGCCACGCCATTGGCGACCAATGTCTCAAGGAGGCCGCGCTACGGCTGGTCGAATGCAGTGGCGGGGCAGAACTGGTGGCGCGCATCGGCGGCGACGAATTCGCCCTGCTGCTCAATGCCGATACATCCCCCGCCGATGCGGCGGCGCTTGCCGAGGCGATTGTCGGCGTGATGCGCCGTCCGGTCACCCGTCTCGGCCAGACGCTGCGGCTCGGCGCCTCGGTGGGGGTGGCCCATTATCGCGGCGGCACATCCGAAAATCTGTTCCGCCAGGCCGATACGGCCCTCTATGCCGCCAAGGCCGCCGGCCGCGACGCCAGCCGCACCTTCGCCGCCTGACCCAAAAAAAGAGGCCGCTTTCGCGACCTCCCGATATTCTTCTGGTTCTGGTCTCAGAACGGAATGTCGTCGTCCATGCCACCAGGCTCGAAGGCCGGTGCATTGGCCCTTGGGCGCTGCCCGCCGCCGGCACCACCATTGTCGCGTGGTGCGCCGCGGAAGCCACCGCCATTGTCGACACCGCGGAAGCCACCGCCGCTGTCACCGGCGCCTTCACCGTCACCACGGCCATCGAGCAGCGTCAGGTTCGAGTTGAAGCCCTGGAGCACGATCTCGGTAGAATACTTGTCGGCGCCCGACTGATCCTGCCACTTGCGAGTCTGCAACTGGCCTTCGAGATAGACCTTGCTGCCCTTCTTCAGATAGCTCTCAGCGACGCGCGCCAGGCCTTCCGAGAAGATCACCACCCGGTGCCATTCGGTCTTTTCGCGGCGCTCGCCGGTATTCTTGTCTTTCCAGTTCTCCGAGGTGGCGACCGAAAGGTTCACGACCTTGCCGCCACTGGGAAGATTGCGGATCTCAGGATCCGCCCCGAGATTGCCGACCAGGATCACCTTGTTCACACTGCCTGCCATCGCTCATTCCTTTCGATTCAGTCCCAAGGCCACAGCCGGGAGGGACGCTCACTTACATAGCGGCGGCACCTTACTCCCGCCCGCTGACCACCGCCTGCGCCTTGGCGCAGTTGTGAACAGAAGTGTCGTCACATTCGTTCTTGTTATGTTCCAATAGTACACTTGCGTCAATAGCGGTTTCGCTGCTGCTCCTGACACCCTCTGTCAGCAGCCCTGCCCCACAGCCTGCCACTCACCCAGGAACCGGTCATGGACTACACCCAGGCGCTCTGGATCTATCTCATCCTGCTGTTTGGCATCATCGTGGTGCCCGGCATGGACATGTTCTTCGTGCTCGCCAACGCCCTGACGCGCGGGCGCCGGGCCGGATTCAGCGCCGTTGCCGGCATCATGCTGGGTGGCGCCGTGCATACCCTGTTCGGCGCGCTGGCCGTGGGCGTGCTGACCCAGCTGCCCAATATGCTGTTCCAGGTCATGATCCTTGTTGGAGCCGCCTATATGGCGTGGATCGGCTACACCCTGCTGTGCAGTTCCATCACCGTGGACAACATCGGCAGCGCCTCGACCCGCTCCGATTGGGTGGCGTTCCGCCAGGGCCTCGTCACCTGCCTGCTCAATCCCAAGGCCTATCTCTTTGTGCTAGCCGTATTCCCCCAGTTCATGCGGCCCGAATACGGACCGATCTGGTCCCAGGCTTTGGTCATGGGGCTGATGACCGTGCTCATGCAGTTCATCATCTATGGAAGCCTGGCGCTGGCGGCCAGCAAGGGCCGCGATGCGCTGATCGGCCATCCCGAGGTGACCATCTGGATCGGTCGCGGCGCTGGTGCATTGTTTCTCGTCGTGGCTTTGTTCACCGCCTGGCATGGATTGACGCAACATGTCGGCACTTGACCGAATCTCTATTGTTCCGCTTATGTTCCACAGGATGAATGGTGCTTTGGCAAGGGATCGGGGACACGCTAAGGTGACCAGACAGACGGGCGGCCATGCGTGCAGACCGCTTGCGGGAGGTGCCGGTGGACCCTATCTGAGTGGCTCCCCTGCCCCGAAGCCTTATTCCGACTTTGCTGCCGCGCCGCTCTTGCGCGCCCCGAGCCATGGACTGAAATGATGACGCCAAAGCCCAGCCAGAACCGTGAGATCATCGTGCGCGGCGCCCGAGAGCACAATCTCAAGGGCATCGACCTGAGGCTGCCTCGCGACAGCCTCATCGTGATGACGGGCTTATCCGGCTCGGGCAAGTCCTCGCTCGCCTTCGACACCATCTATGCCGAAGGACAGCGGCGCTATGTCGAGTCGCTGTCGGCCTATGCCCGCCAGTTCCTGGAAATGATGCAAAAGCCCGATGTCGAGCATATCGAGGGCCTCAGCCCCGCCATCTCCATCGAGCAGAAAACCACGTCGCGTAACCCGCGCTCTACCGTTGGTACGGTAACGGAAATCTACGACTATCTGCGCCTGCTGTTCGCCCGCGTCGGCGTGCCCTATTCGCCGGCTACGGGCCTCCCCATCGAGAGCCAGACCGTCAGCCAGATGGTCGATAAGGTGCTCGAGCTGCCTGCAGAAACCCGCCTTTATCTGCTGGCGCCGATCGCCCGTGGCCGCAAGGGCGAATACAAGAAGGAACTTGCCGACCTGATGCGCAAGGGCTTCCAGCGCGTCAAGATCGACGGTGAATACCACGAGATCGAGGACGCGCCTGCCCTCGACAAGAAGTTCAAGCATGACATCGAAGTGGTGGTGGACCGCATCGTGGTCGGCCCCGATATTTCCGGGCGTCTCGCCGAGAGCTTCGAGACAGCGCTGAAGCTTGCCGACGGCATAGCCCTGATCGAATATGCCGACGAGAAGAACGAGGATGGCACGCCGCGCCAGACCACCTTCTCGGAAAAGTTTGCCTGCCCGGTTTCCGGCTTCACCATTGCCGAGATCGAGCCGCGCCTGTTCTCGTTCAACAACCCCTTCGGCGCCTGCCCGGTCTGCGATGGCCTGGGCACCGAGCAGAAGATCGACCCCGATCAGATCGTGCCGGATGCGACAATGTCCATCCGCGACGGCGCCATCCTGCCGTGGTCCAAGACATCAGCGCCCTACTACCTGCAGACCCTGCAGGCCGTGGTAAAGCAGTTCGGCGCCTCCACCGGCACCGCCTGGAATGACCTGCCGTTCGAAGTGCAGCATGCCGTGCTCTATGGCACCGGCAAGACGCCGGTGAACTTCGTCTATGACGACGGCCTGCGCCAGTACAAGACCACCAAGCCCTTCGAAGGCGTCATCGGCAACCTTGAGCGTCGCTACAAGGAAACCGAGAGCGCCGGCATGCGCGAAGAAATCGAAAAATACATGTCGGCCAAGCCCTGCATCGCCTGCGGCGGCTACCGGCTGAAGCCCGAGACGCTGGCGGTCAAGATCGACGGCCTCCATATCGGTCAGGTCACCGAGAAATCCATCCGCAACTCGGTGGCATGGTTCAACGAACTCTCGGCAAAGCTCACGCCGACGCAACAGACCATCGGCGAGCGCATCCTCAAGGAAATCCGAGAGCGGCTGAACTTTCTGGTCGCCGTTGGGCTCGACTATCTTTCCATGTCCCGCAACTCGGGGACCCTGTCGGGCGGCGAGAGCCAGCGCATCCGCCTGGCCAGCCAGATCGGCTCGGGCCTGACCGGTGTGCTCTATGTCCTCGATGAGCCATCCATCGGGCTGCATCAGCGCGACAATGCCAAGCTGCTCGAAACGCTGCAGCGGCTGCGCGACATCGGGAACACTGTTATCGTCGTCGAGCATGACGAAGATGCTATTATGACCGCCGACTACGTGGTCGATATCGGCCCCGGCGCGGGCGTGCATGGCGGGCACATCGTCGCCGAAGGCACGCCGCAGGATATCCTCAACCACCCCGATTCCCTCACCGGCAAGTATCTCTCGGGTCGTATGGGCATTGCCATGCCGGCCGAACGCCGCGAGGGCAAGAAGGGCAAGGTGCTCTCGGTGAAGGGAGCCACCGGCAACAATCTCAAGAACGTCTCGGTCGATGTGCCGCTCGGGCTCTTCGTCGCCATCACCGGCGTCTCCGGCGGCGGCAAGTCGACCCTGATGATCGACACCATGTACCAGGCCATCGCGCGGCGACTCAATGGTGCCCGCGTCGTCCCGGCCCCGCATGAATCGCTCACCGGCCTCGAATTCCTCGACAAGGTCATCGACATCGACCAGTCGCCGATCGGCCGCACACCGCGTTCCAACCCGGCCACCTATACCGGCGCCTTCACGCCCTTGCGCGAGTGGTTCGCCGGCCTGCCCGAAGCCAAGACCCGCGGCTACGGCCCCGGCCGCTTTAGCTTCAACGTCAAGGGCGGCCGCTGCGAGAAGTGCGAGGGCGACGGCGTCCTCAAGATCGAGATGCACTTCCTCCCCGACGTCTACGTCACCTGCGACGTCTGCAAGGGCAAGCGCTATAACAGAGAAACACTGGAGGTCCAGTTCAAGGGCAAGTCCATTTCGGACATTCTCGACATGACCATCGACGAGGGCGTCGATTTCTTCTCGGCCGTGCCGGTCATCCGCGACAAGTTCGCTACGCTGCAACGAGTGGGCCTGGGCTATGTGAAGGTCGGCCAGCCGGCCAATACGCTGTCGGGTGGCGAGGCGCAGCGCGTCAAGCTCAGCAAGGAATTGAGCAAGCGCGCCACCGGCCGCACCCTCTACATGCTCGACGAGCCGACCACGGGCCTGCATTTCCACGACGTGGCAAAGCTGCTCGAAGTGCTGCATGAGCTGGTCGAGGGCGGCAACACCGTCATCGTCATCGAGCACAATCTCGAAGTCATCAAGACTGCCGACTGGGTCATCGACCTGGGTCCCGAAGGCGGCGATGGCGGCGGCGAGATCGTGGCCATCGGTACGCCCGAAGACGTGGCAGCCAATGCCCGCTCCTATACGGGCCAGTTCCTCAAGGAAGTCATGGCCAGACGCCCCCACTTCGCGACGCGGGCGGCCGAGTAGCAGGCACCGGTATCGGAATAACCCCTCTCAGCCTTCCCTTTGCGGGAAGGAACCGCGCTGTGTTGTGAACAGATCACGCCCCACACGCGGTCGTTCCTTCCCCTTTTCAGGGGAGGCTAGGAGGGGGTACTTTTCTCAAAAAACTTATCCCCGTCCCCTACCGCATCCCGTATTCTCCACCCGTTGCCCACGTCAGAGCCCAGTCATGACGAGTGATGGTCGTGGGGATAGCCGGAGGAGGAGGGGTCGCCTTCCTTGTGCGGGTTGGAA
>JBARWY010000133.1:0-7150 GCA_049647065.1 Devosia sp.
TCACTGGCCACCCCACTTTCGTGGACGACACACTGATAGCCACGACGCTCCTGCTGGCCGGAGATGACCGCAAGGGCTGGGCGCGCACGACGCGGCGACTTTATCTGCTGGGAGATAGACAACCATAAGTTCATCGGTGGAGAGATGGGCATTTTGACACGGGCGCTTCCAAAATTGGCATGATCGGACGGGTCAAACGTGCCGGACCATTCCTTGTCTGGCTCTCGGCAATCAAACTTGATGACCCAACCAGCAACCCGGGTGTCCTTCGTTTCGCCGTGCCCGGCAGATTCATGGAGGGTGAGCGGCCCGGCCCCGATAGGGCTGAGCCTCGCCCGTTCGCAGCGAAGCTCTCTATTCTGGCGAGCTCTCATCGATCGCTTGGAATTTAGCAATTCCTCAAACGAAATCTTGCCAACCAAGGGTCTAGCCTTGTGACCATACTGGCTGGAGCGATGGAATGAGTGGCAGGTTGATCCTATGGCGGCGTGCGGCGGCCGTTACGGCGATAATTGGCGCGTGCATCGCGCTACTGGTCACCGGTCCGCTGGCTGTGCTGGGGCTCGCCGGTGCCATCGTTGCTGTGGTGGCGATCTACCTCCTGCCAAGCGCCGCCTCCGTTTCCTATGAGGACCCAGACAATCTTGCTCCTCAACAAGAAGGCGCGCCGATACTCGATGAGCCAACTTTTCTACGGCGCCTGGATGCCGCAATTGCCTTTGGAGGCGGTGCGTTGCTGGTGATACACCCCAGCAAATTCGTTGCGGATGCCGCTTCTGAAAATGCGGGTTCCGTCGATGCACAGTCCCGCCTCCTGATCGCCCAGACGGTGCAACAGAGCGTTCGCCAGGATGACATTGTTGGCTACGACGGCAGCGGGGACCTAGTCGTTTTTCTCAGGGGGGCGCACCAGGATCGCTCGGAAGAAATCGCCGACCGCATCTGCGGCGTCGTTCGAAACACCATCTTCCTGGGCGAGAATGCGGCAATCGCTGAGATTGGTGTCGCTATTGGTGGCACATTGGTGAACCAATCGGCCGAGCAAGATCCAATATGGCATAAGGCAAAAACAAACCTTCTGATTGCCAAGGAACTCGGCCCCAACAGGTACGCGATCGCGGCCTGACCACTTGGTGCCTTCTGGTGATAACAGACAAAGTCGCACCACCGAGTTCAAACTGTTGTAAAATTGCTATCTATTTCACCCATATCGTCAGATATGCGGCCTGGGGAGTTGCCAATATGGCGATACTAGGGCAGCTTGTCGCTCGCGTCATGGGGGAATTGCATGAATCAGCTAGTTAGATGCCTAGCGGTCGCGGCTATTGCCGCGCTCGCGAGTCCGGTTGTTGCCGCTGACTTAAGCGGAACTTATATGCGGCAGTGCGTAAGCCATGTGGGTTCCCAGCTGATTTCGCTCCCTACTTCCGAAATCAAAGAAATCATTGTCGATCACTTCGAGACTGCACGGACCGCGATGTCGGAACCAGGGGTCCTGGTCTCACGAAGCCCCGCATTCACTTGGGCCTTCGAAACCCGGATAGCCTGCGGAAACGCGATCGGATATTTGAAGACCGGGCATCTCGACCCGGTGTCTGTCCAAAAATGCGATTGCTTTTACCAACGCTTTGCGTCGCTCCGTTAGCGCCTGCCGGGAAATTCATGGCTATGAACAAACGCCTCATTCACATTCTCTCGCTGGGTGTTGCCGCCGCGGCCATCGTAGCGAGTAGCGCCAGTGCAATGTCTCTAAGAGACAGCATCCAGATCGCTCTTGAATCCAACCCAGAAGTGGGTCAGGCCGCCGAGAGCCGACAAGCAATTGAGTTTGAACTGCGCCAAGCCGTTGGGCTTTATGCGCCGCGCATCGATCTGGAAGCCTCTGCGGGGGTGCAGGCGCTGAGCAACCCGTCCCGCCGCGCAGCCGGCATAGCCGACGACATGCTCCTCCCCGCACAGGTCGGCCTGGTCGCAACTTTTGACTTGCTTGATGGCGGGTTCCGCGACTCAGAGACAGCCCACCAAGCAGCACGCGTTGATGGCGCCTCCTTTAGGGTATTGGAACGCAGCGAATTCATCGCGCTGCAGATTGCCCGCGTTTATTATCAAGTCCTGTTGCAGCAGCAGATTGTTGCCCTTAGCAGCGACAATGTGTCCTTTCACCAGGCCATGCTCAATGACGTTGGCAGTGCCATCGATAGCGGCCAACTGACCGAAGCCGATCGCTTCCAGGCTATCGAACGTCTGGCTGCGGCGCGGGCCCGCCTCACCGAGGCCGGCGTTGAACTCGAGGCCGCACGCATCGAGTTCGAGCTTTACGTTGGTGTCCGGCCTAGCAACGCGACGATGCCGCCGCGTATTGGTGGTGCAATGCCCAATTCTCTTGAGGCTGCGATTGGCATGGCCCGCCTCGCCAATCCACGGGTGCTTCTGGCAGATTCTGATATCGACGCGGCAGCGGCGCTGGTCGACCAGTCGCGCAGCGGGCTGGCACCCAAGCTGCAGCTGGAAATGCGTGCCGCCACGGGTCTGGACACCGGCGGCACCGCTGGCTGGAACAGTGACCTCAGCGCACGCCTGAGCTTGCGCTGGAATCTCTATGACGGCGGCGTCAAGAGCGCCGAAGTGCAGGAAAGCCTCCATCGCGAAAGCGAAGCCATGTTGGCCCTCGACCAGACCTATCGTGAAGTCGAGGAAGCCGTGCGCACGTCCTGGCTGCGTTTGCAGACGCAGGGCGAGCTTTCCCGGGTCTACCAGGATCAGCTGAATTCTTCGTCGGATCTGGTGTCGTCTTATCGCGAACAACTCAACGTCGGCGACCGCTCGTTGCTGGACGTCCTGGATGCGCAGAACACGCGCTACAATGTCCAGGTCTTGCAGGAGACGGCGCGCTACAGCGTCTATTTTGCCGAGTACCGCTTAATGGCGTCCTGTGGCTTGCTGCTGCAGCATTACGGTCTGTCTGCCCCCAGCCAGGCGGATGCCTATGCGCGTGCCGCTTTCGAGACGCCATCCTGGGAAGACTCCGAACCTGAAGCCCGGCAACCCCTGGACCTGACCTCGTTCATCAACTGATGAGGAGCGCCAAGGCTGTTCCAGTCTTGGCGCTGCGTAAAGGTTAATGGTGCAATAGTTCCTAGTGCTGCGCCCGAAGCCGTAAGATGAGGAAGGAAAGCGGGCTCACAACGCCCTCGTCCTGGAGGCGAATTCTATTGGCATTGCTTGGTATTTTTCGAAAGCACCAGTCTGCCGCAGGCGGTCCCTCCAATGCAAGCGATGCCGATGGTGACAACGCGACCGTCCCGCAAATCGACACGATCCTCGCTGCACTGCAATATCTGGCCCGCGCCTGGCGCAAGCCTGACTCCGCTGCTTACCTGACTGCCGGATTGCCGCTTGACGGCGGTCGCATGACACTCGACCTCCTACCCGCCGCCTTCGCCCGCATCGGCGTTTCGGTCCACAAGGCCGATCGTCGCCTGCGCGGGCTGGACGCCTTCGAGATGCCCGCCATCCTGCAGACTGCCAAGGGGGACCTGCTTGTCTGCCTGCGACGCGAGAGTGGCCGCGCCTATCGCGTCTTTGACCCAGCGCTGGGTATAGAACGAACCATTGACGGCAAGACCCTCAATGATCGCACCCGGCGTGCCGTGCTGATCGTCACGCCAAACTACGAGGCTGTGCAGGAGAGCTCAGGCACGCGCTTTGCAGGGCCGGGCCACTGGATGTGGTCGGCCATGGGCGGGCATGTGCGCAGCGTGCTTTATGTTCTGCTGGCGGCAGGCTTTATCAACATATTTGCCCTCGCCTTCCCAATCTTCACGCTGAATGTTTACGACCGGGTGCTGCCGAACTCGGCGGTTTCGACGCTCTGGGTCCTGGCAATCGGACTGGTCGTCGTCCTGGTCTTCGACAGCGTGCTCAAGATGGCGCGCGGCGCGATCATCGAATATGTCGGGCGCAGCATCGACTTCAAGCTGTCATCAGCCCTGTTTGATCGCGTCCTTAACACCACTATGGAAAGCCGCCCGGCCTCCACGGGAGCCTTCGTCAATCGCATCGCGCAGTATGAAGTCCTGCGCGAATTCTTCGCCTCCAGCACCTTGGTGATGTTCGTCGACGTGCTGTTCCTGGGCGTCTTTGCCTATGTCATCGCGTCACTCGTCGGCTGGCTCGTGGTCTTCCCGCTCATTGCTGGCGTGATCGCCATCAGTGCGACGATCGCGATCGGCATACTTTCCAGCCGGGCGGTCAAATCCGCGCTGAGCGAATCCAATGCCCGCAACGCAGTTCTGGTCGAAGCCCTGACGGGCGCCCAGACCGTCAAGGCATCCCGGGCCGAAGGGCAGCTGCTGCGCCGCTGGGAGACGACGGTACTCGCTTCCTCCGAGACGCAGAACCAGATCAAGTGGTATCAGTCGCTGGCGACGAACTTCACCGCGACGCTATCGCAGCTGTCGATGGCCGGTATCATCATCGGTGGTACGCAGCGCTTCTCGGCCGGTGAGATTTCGATGGGCGCCATCATCGCCGCGATGATGCTCTCCAATCGGCTCATCGCACCCATCGGCCTGATTTCCGCCACGGTGCTCAAGACCCGCTCTGCAATTGAGGCCTATGGCTCGGTCGATGCCATCATGCGCCTGCCCGATGAGCGCAAGGCGCGTGGCGGCCAGATTTCGCGCACGGTCAGCAAGGGCAAGATCGCCTTTAATCGCGTCCGCTTTGCCTATCCCGGCACCAAGGTCTTCGTACTGGACGACATCAACTTCTCCATCGAAGCGGGCGAGAAGATCGGCGTAATCGGTCGTATAGGCTCGGGCAAGACCACTCTGGGGCGCCTGCTGGTCAATTTCCATGCCCCCACCGAGGGCGAAATCCTCATCGATGGCGCCGACATCGAGCAATATCACCCCGGCGATCTGCGCCGCAGCGTCGGTCTTGTCCTGCAGGATCCCGAGCTGTTCCACGGCTCGGTCAAGGACAACATCCTCTTAACGGACCCGGCGGCAACCGAGGATCGCATCATCGCGGCGGCCGAGAAGGCCGGGGTCGCCGATTTCGTTGCTCGCCATCCCCAAGGCTACGACATGCCGGTGGGTGAACGCGGTCAGTTGTTGTCGGGTGGCCAGCGCCAGGCCGTGGCCCTGGCGCGTACTTTCCTCGTTGATCCCAAGATCCTGTTCCTCGACGAACCCTCGAGTTCGATGGACCTGGCGACAGAGCGGCAGTTGATCGCCAATCTGCAACGCAGCCTCACGGTGGACCAGACGGTGATCATCGCCACGCACCGTTATAGCCTGCTGTCACTGGTGAACCGCCTGATGGTCATCGACAACGGCAAGCTGGTGGCCGATGGTCCTAAAGATGTGGTGCTGGCACAGTTGAAGGCGCGTGGGGAAGGCCAATGAACGCGCTTGGTTCACCGTCCCGCACGAAGCCGATTGAATTGACCCTCGACCGTCCCCCACGTGCATGGCTTTACGTCGTGCTGATTGTCTGTGGTTTTGTCGCTGCCGCACTGCTCTGGGCAGCCTGGGCCGAGATGGACGAAATCAGCCGGGCCGAAGGCAAGGTCATTCCGTCAGGCAAGACGCAGATCATCCAGAGCGCTGAACCGGGTGTCGTCACGGACATTTTTGTCCGCGCCGGCGAGCACGTGAGTGCCGGTCAGGAACTTGTGCGCCTCGACGATACCACGACCTCGTCCAGCGCGGGCGAAGTGGAGGCCCAGGTTCTGGCCCTCGGCGCCCAAGTCGCCCGCCTTCAGGTTGAAGCCCAAGACATCTCTAACGCACAGTTCACCTGCCCGACCGAGGTGGTCGAGCGTGCGCCCCGGGTCTGCGATAACCAGTCCGACCTCCTGGCGGCGCGACTTGAAGGTCTCGAACGTTCAGAGGACGTGTTGCGCCAGCGCGTTGAACAGCGGCAACGCGAGCTCAATGAGGTCACCGCCAGCCTCGACACAATGGGGCGTAGCCTGGCGATTGTGCAGGAACGCCTCGACTTGATAACGCCAATGGCTGAACGCGGCCTTGTTTCCCAGACGCAGTTTCTCTCGACGCGGGAAGAGGTCAACGACCTTAAGGGACGCATCACCGCTGCCGAAGAGTCGACCAAGCGCGTTGAGTCAGCTTTGGTGGAGGCCGGCCTGCAGGTCGAACAGGCACAGTTGCAGTTCCGTCAGGAGGCGCTGACCGAGCTGACCCTGCGCACCGCTGAACTTGCCAGCGCCACCGAGCAGCTGCGCGGCGCTACCGATCGGGTCGCGCGGACCGAAATCCGCTCTCCGGTGGATGGCGTGATCAACAGCATCGACATCAACACGATTGGGGCCGTGGTCGCCGCTGGCACCAAGATTCTGGACATTGTTCCGGTCTCGGATCGCCTCCTGGTGGAGGCCCGGCTGAAGCCCTCCGATGTTGCCTTTGTCGTGCCCGGCCAAGAAGCCCGCATCAAGCTGACAGCCTATGATTTTTCTATCTATGGCGGCATCATGGGCGCCGTCGAGAATGTGTCAGCCGACAGCATCGTCGATCCCCAGACGCGCGAAACCTATTACCTCGTGCTCATCGCTGCCGAACATACCACCCTGGCCCATAGTGGCCAGGAACTGCCTGTCCTGCCGGGCATGGTGACGAGCGTGGATATCCTGACTGGCAAGAAGACCATCCTGCAGTACCTGCTCAAGCCTATCAACAAAGCGCGTCAAGAGGCGTTGAGTGAGCGCTGAGCCCGACCATGACGAGCACCAGAACGGCACCGCCCTGCCCGACGCCGAGGCTTTGCGCGCCCTCTCTGAAACGCTATTTCGCACTGTTACCGCGGGCAGTGGCCGCCATGGTATTCGACTGGAGCAGACCTATTGGAAGGCCCTCGACAACCTGTCCAGTGCCTCGGGCATCAAGCGCAGCGCCTATATCGGCCATATTGTTCAGCGCGCGCATGAGGGGGGGCTGAACGCCTCGAGTGCGGTCCGCAGCGTGGTGACCGACCACCTGCTCAGCCAGAACGAGCGCCTCGCACCGCTGGCCAACATGCCGAAACTTCTCACCATGCTGCAGATGGCTCCGTCGCCATCCTTCGCGCTGGATCGGGCGAAGCGCATCGTCAAGGTAAACTTCGAATTCATGAGATACCTGCGGTCCGT
>JBARWY010000134.1:0-58890 GCA_049647065.1 Devosia sp.
GCTGTAGGCTGAGCTTCGTGTTGGGCTCGGCAGACCTTTACCTCCACCGGTCGTCACCCTCGAGCTTGACCCGAGGCTCTTCACTTGACGAGCGCTTCCCAAGTGCATAGCCCTCGGGTCAAGCCCGAAGGTGACGACCGGCGGGCGGGATCTGATCGAGGCAATTGAAGCCGGAAGACATGTTGCAGCAGGCACCGACTTCCAAAGCCAGCCGAGCCCGTTTCATCACCTTTGAAGGTGGCGAGGGTGTCGGCAAGTCAACCCAGGTCAAGCGCCTGCTGCAGAACCTGCAGCGGCATGACATCGAGGCTGTTCGCACGCGCGAACCCGGTGGCACGCCTAAGGCCGAGGCCATCCGCTCCTTCATCCTGCAGGGTCGCTCGGAAAGCTGGGGGCCGAGTGCCGAAGCCGTATTGTTCGCAGCGGCCCGGCTGGACCACGTCAACCAGCTCATCGCCCCCAATCTGCGCAACGGTACATGGGTGCTCTCGGATCGGTTTCACGATTCAACCCGGGCCTATCAGGGCCTGACCGGGGGCGTCGACGACAAGCTCATCGCCGGGCTCGAGTCTCTGGCGCTCGACGGCCACGCACCGGACCTGACCATTATCCTCGACATGGATCCCGATGCCGCTTTCAAGCGTGTCGCTGAGCGGGCGCTCGAAGATGGACTGGCACTGACGGGCGACCGCTTCGAGAAGGAAGAGATTGAGTGGCACAAGCGACTGCGCGACGCTTTCCTGGCCATTGCCAGGGACAACCCTGACCGCTGCGTCGTCATTTCTGCCTCGCAGTCCGTGGAAGCCCTTGAAGCCGCCATCTGGGAGGCCGTAAGCCAGCGCTTTCCGGAACTGCTGCGTGGTTCGCAGGCGTGAACGACCCTGACGCCCTTGACGATATCGTATCACCCGAACGCCGCCATAAGGCTCTGGGGCATGATGCGGCACGCGCAGCCATCCTCGGCCAGCTCGCCGTACGCCGCCTGCCTGGCGCCATCCTGCTGCATGGTCCGCAGGGCATCGGCAAGGCAACCTTCGCCTTCGAGATGGCCGCTGCAATACTGACTGCGACGGGGGACGAGGACCGACACCGCGTAGACGAGCAGGTTGCCTCGCTGTCGCATCCCAACCTCTTCGTCGTCCGGCGCACGCTCAACAAGAGCGGTACCAAGATAAGCAGCGTCATTGCCGTAGATCAGATCAGCCGACGGGAGGCGGGCGACACGCACCCGCTGCGCGATCGGCTGCACCAGACGCGCGGGCGTGGAGGCTACCGGGTCGCCATCATCGACAGCATTGATGATTGCAATGCCAGCGCCGCCAACGCCCTCCTCAAGATTTTGGAAGAGCCGCCGCCCGAGACCATTTTCCTGCTGGTCTCGCATCGGCCCGGCCAGCTGCTGCCCACCATTAGGTCACGCTGCCACAATCTGGCATTGCGGCCGGTTGGCGCTGACGACGTGCGGGCCGTGCTGCTGGAGCATGATCCGGCGCTGGGGCAGGCTGAGCTTGATCGCGCCATCGCCTTGGCCGGTGGTCGTCCGCGGCGCGCTTTCGAGACCCTGGCGCTGGAGCCGGAATCGGCATTGGGCGCGCTGCAAGCCTGGCTGACGAACCCGGCGCAGCACCCGGCCGGAGTGGCCATGAAACTGGCCGATGCGCTCGGCGCCGATACGCAGAGCACCGAGCTCAGCTTCGCCCGCGAGATGCTGGATGACTGGATGGCGGACGAGGCCCGCAACGCCGCCATGCAGCCGCAGGGCCGCATCCGCCTTGCCTCTGCCAACGAGCTATGGGACAAGGCACACGCCCTTTTCGCCGAGGCCGACGATATCAATCTGGATATGAAACAGACCCTCGTCGCCATTTTCGACGCGATCAGGAAGCATGTTTCAATGACCGCCCCCGTTTCCGCTGAGCACCCATGACCGCCAAGCCGTTTTACGTCACTACCGCGATCTCTTACCCCAATGGCGCGCCCCATATCGGGCATGCCTATGAGATGATCGCAACCGACGCCATCGCCCGGTGGAAGCGTCTGGAAGGCCGCGAGGTCTATTTCCTCACCGGTACCGACGAGCACGGCATCAAGATGGTACAAACGGCCGCCGCCCAGGGCGTGACGCCGCGGGAACTGGCCGACCGGAACTCGGCGGAATTCCGCAAGCTGGCCGAAGCGCTCGACATCTCCAATGACGACTTCATCCGCACCACGGAAAAGCGCCACCACGAGGCCAGCCAGGCGATCTGGAACAAGATGGCCGCCAGCAACAACGGCGACATCTTTCAGTCGACCTACAAGGGCTGGTACTCGGTGCGCGACGAGGCCTATTTCGACGAGGACGAGTTGACGGAGAAGGACGGCAAGAAGTTTGCCCCCTCTGGCGCCGAAGTAACCTGGGTCGAAGAGCCCACCTATTTCTTCCGCCTCTCGGCCTATCAGCAGAAGCTGCTCGATCTCTACGAGACCAACCCCGATTTCATCGCGCCCAAGGAACGCCGCAACGAGATCATCTCGTTCGTCAAAGGTGGCCTGCAGGACCTTTCGATCTCCCGCACCACCTTCGACTGGGGCATTCCGGTCCCCGGCGCGCCTGGGCACGTTATGTATGTATGGGTCGATGCGCTGACCAACTACATTACCGGCGTCGGCTTCCCCGACGAAGCCAGTGAGTTGTTCAAGAAGTTCTGGCCGGCGGACCTGCATGTCATCGGCAAGGACATCATCCGCTTTCACACCGTCTATTGGCCGGCCTTCCTGATGAGCGCCGGCATCGAGGTGCAGCACCGCGTCTTCGCCCATGGCTTCCTGACCGTCGACGGTCAGAAGATGAGCAAGTCGCTCGGCAACGTCATCGACCCCTTTACGCTGGTCGAGGAGTTCGGCGTCGACGCGGTGCGCTACTTCTTCCTGCGTGAAGTGTCGTTTGGCAATGACGGCGACTACAGCAACGAGAAGCTGGTGCTGCGCGTCAACGCCGACCTCGCGAACAACCTGGGCAACCTGGCCCAGCGTTCGCTGTCGATGATCAACAAGAACTGCGACGCCAAGGTGCCGACATCAGGCCCGCTGACCGAAGCCGACGACGCGATCATTGCCGAGGTGGGCCAGGCGATCGAGACGGCACATAAGGCCATGGACGAGCAACTCGTCCATGAGGCCACCGGCGCGATCATCTCGGCGCTGAGTTCGGCCAACAACTACTTCGCCGCCCAGGAACCCTGGGCGCTGAAGAAGACACATCCGGACCGCATGGCAACCGTACTCTACGTTACGGCTGACACCGTTCGCCGTCTCGCCATCCCGATGCAGGCTTTCGTGCCCGCTTCGGCTGCGCGGTTGCTCGATCAGCTCGCCGTTCCGGATGACCAGCGTTCGCTTGCACACGCTCGAAATGCTAACAGTCTGCTAGCCAATACGCCCCTCCCGCTACCCCAGGGCGTGTTTGCCCGCCTCGAACGCAAGGTCGATTAGCATGCTGATCGACAGCCATTGCCACCTCGATTTCGAGGCGCTGGCCAACGACCTCGACGGGGTCATGGCCCGCGCCGAGGCGGCCGGCGTGTCCGGAATGGTGACGATATCCACATATGTGGAAAAGTTCTCCACATATGCAGCCATTGCGGAACGTTATGCGAACGTCTGGTGCTCGGTGGGGACCCATCCCCATCACGCCGACGAGGAGCTGCATATACAAGTAGATGAGCTTGTCCGGCTAAGTGTCCATCCACGTTGCGTTGCCATTGGCGAGGCGGGGCTGGACTACTTCTACGACAATGCCCCCCGCGAGGCGCAGGCCACCGGGCTCCGCCGTCATATCGCAGCGTCGCGGATCACCGGTCTTCCACTGGTTATCCACAGCCGCAAGTGTGACGACGACATGGCGGCAATCCTACGCGAAGAATCTGCACAGGGGACCTTCCCCTTCGTCCTGCACTGCTTCACGGCCGGCGAAAGCCTGGCCCGTACGGCACTGGACCTCGACGGATACATCTCGTTTTCCGGCATCATCACCTTCAAGAACGCCGAAGAGATACGCGACGTCGCCAAATTCGTGCCGGCCGACCGCTATCTCGTTGAAACTGATGCACCTTATCTGGCGCCGATCCCCCATCGCGGCGCGAGCAACGAACCCAGCTTCGTGCGCCACACCGCCGAAAAACTCGCTGAGGTGCGCGGGATAAGTCTCGAACAGCTCGGCGCGGAGACCACGACCAACTTCGCGCGGCTCTTCAACAAAACCGGGCTCTGACCATGGCGCAGGCCGAGAGGATAATCGCGACCATCCTCGGCTGCGGGTCCTCCGGCGGCGTGCCGCGCATCGGCAATGTCTGGGGCGAGTGTGACCCCAATGAGCCGCGCAACCGGCGCCTGCGCTGTTCCCTGCTGCTCGAAGGGTGGAGCGAGGGCAGCGAAGCGCCCACCCGCATTGTGATCGACACTGGCTGCGACCTGCGCGAACAGATGCTGGTGGCCATGGTCGATCGCGTCGATGCCGTGCTCTACACCCACGCCCATGCCGACCATACCCATGGTATCGACGACCTGCGCGTGCTGGCCCTGCACAATCGCCGCCGCGTCAATGTCTACTTCGATTCAGAGACCGGCGAGCGGCTGCGCCAGGCCTTCGGCTATTGCTTCGAGGCGCCCAAGGGCAGCGATTATCCGCCCATCCTCAACGCCCACACGATCGCGCCCGGCGATGTATTCGAAGTGGATGGGCCGGGCGGGTCGATAACCGTCACCGTGTTCGAACAGATCCACGGCAACATCGCCTCGATGGGTTTCCGCGTGGGAAACCTGGCCTATTCCTGTGACCTCTCCGGATTTCCTGAGGCGTCATTCCCTGCAATTTCGGGCCTCGACCTCTGGATCGTCGACGCATTGCGGCCCACGCCGCATCCCAGCCATCTCAGCCTGCCGGAGACGCTGGAGTGGATTGCCCGCTTCGCGCCGAAGCAGGCAATCCTCACCAACATGCATATCGATCTCGACTATGCGCAGACAGAGGCCGGGACGCCGGGCAATGTCACGCCGGCTTTTGACGGCATGCAGTTGGATGTGCTGGCCGGGCGGATGCTCAACCGCTAGACGTTAGATATCGACCGGTTTGATCAGTGCATGCCGTTTCTTGCCGACCGACAGTTTGATGACCCCTTCCGACAGCAGGTCGGCGTCGACCAGCAAGCGTTTGTCATCCTCGACCGCCGCATCGTTCACGCGCACGGCACCCGATTGGATATGACGGCGTGCTTCACCGTTCGATCCCGCCAACCCGGCGGCCACCAGCGCGTTGAGGATGCCGAGGCCCTCCTTGAGCACCAGCACGCCGACTTCGGTAGTCGGCAGCGACAGGTCTATACCGCCGGCTTCGAAGGTCGTTGCCGCGGTTGCTGCGGCCTGCTCGGCTGCCGCGCGGCCATGTACGATGGCAGTGACTTCGGTCGCCAGGACCTTCTTGGCCTCGTTGATCTCGTTGCCACCAAGCGCTTCGAGCTTGGCGATCTCGCTCAAGGGCAGCCGGGTGAAGATCTTGAGGAACTTGCCGACATCGGCATCTTCCGTATTGCGGAAATACTGCCAGAAATCATAGGGGCTGAAGAGATCGCCATTCAGCCACACGGCGCCCGAGGCCGACTTGCCCATCTTCTCGCCGCTCGATTTGGTCAGCAGCGGCGTGGTCAGCGCATAGAGCTGCTCGCCACCCATGCGATGGTTGAGGTCGACACCATTGATGATGTTGCCCCACTGGTCCGACCCGCCCATCTGCAACACGGTGCCATGTCGCCGGTTGAGCTCGGTGAAGTCGTAGCCCTGCATGATCATGTAGTTGAATTCGAGGAAGCTCAGCGACTGCTCGCGGTCGAGCCGCAGCTTCACCGAGTCGAAGCTCAGCATGCGGTTGACCGAAAAGTGGCGACCCACGTCGCGCAGGAATTCGACATAGTTGAGCTTGAGCAGCCAGTCGGCATTGTTGACCATGATGGCCGGGTTGGAGCCACCATAGTTCAGGATATTGCCGTAGACCCGCTTGATGCTCTCGATATTGGTGTCGATCTGCTCGACCGTCAGCAGCTTGCGCTGATCGTCGCGGAATGACGGATCGCCCACCATGGAAGTGCCGCCGCCCATCAGGCTGATCGCCTTGTGGCCGGTTTCCTGCAGCCAGTAGAGCATTGTCACGGTGATCAGGTTGCCGATATGGATCGACGTGGCCGTGGCGTCGTAGCCGACATAGCCGGTGATTGGCCCCTTGAGGGCGAGGGCGTCCAGCCCCTCGGGGTCGGAAATCTGGTGAATGAAGCCGCGCTCGTCGAGAACGCGCAGGAAATCGGATTTGAACTTGGTCATCGGGTGCGATCCGGGTCAGACATTGCTCTGTGTCATCCCGCCAGGGCGGGAATGACACAGTGGGTGGGGTGCTGATCGCAGTTTAGCGCTCGAAACTAGCGCCCGCCGCCGGCGGCGATCTCCTGCCGGCGACGGTCGAGATAATCGGCCGAGCGGGTGGTGAGTTCGTCGATCTTGCCTTCGAAGAAATGGTTGGCGCCCTCGACGATCTGCTGCTCGATGACGATGCCCTTCTGCGTCTTGAGCTTGTCGACCAGCTTCTGCACCGAGGTCGGCGGCGCCACGCGGTCCTTGTCGCCATGGATGATCAGGCCCGAGGACGGGCAGGGGGCCAGGAACGAGAAGTCGTAGAGGTTTTCCGGCGGAGCGACGGAGATGAAGCCCTCCACTTCCGGGCGGCGCATCAGCAACTGCATGCCGATCCAGGCGCCGAACGAGAATCCGGCGATCCAGCAGCCACGCGACTCGCGGTTGATGACCTGCAGCCAGTCGAGGGCTGCGGCGGCATCTGAGAGCTCGCCGATGCCGTGATCGAACAGGCCCTGGGACCGGCCCACGCCGCGCGAATTGAACCGCAAAACGGCAAAGCCGCGCTCGGCGAACATGTAGAAGAGATTGTAGACGATCTGGTTGTTCATCGTCCCGCCGAATTGCGGATGCGGATGCAGCACGATCGCGATTGGCGCGTTGGGTTCCTTGCCCGGCTGGTACCGGCCTTCGAGACGCCCTTCGGGTCCGTTGAAGATCACTTCTGGCATGGTCTTGTTCTTCCGGCCGTTAGGCTCTGTTGGTGTGGTTTTGCGAGGGGCCCGTGGTGGCGTGGCAGCTTGACTAAGCCGGTCCAGCCTCCTAAAACATGGCTCGCAAAATCTAGTTTAGAATTATTCGAAACTCGGTTTTCAGCCGCTCTGCGGCCTGCAAGAGCGCCCCTTGTAATGAAGTTGGGTTGCAAATTTCAAGAAGTGTTTGAGCCAGCAGGCGCGTGAGCGCCCCGGCCCGGGCATGGAAGGCATGATCGGCGCGCATGCGCCACGTGGGAAACGATGACGAGACCGGCGATCTATCTTGATCATAATGCCGCGTCCCCGCTTCTGCCCGAAGCGCGGTCGGCGCTTATCGCTGCCCTCGATCTGGTGGGCAATCCGTCATCTGTCCACGGTCACGGGCGCGCTCTTCGCAATTTTATAGATACAGCTCGAACACAGGTTGCCGCACTTGCCGGTGCCGAGCGCAAACAGGTCGTCTTCACCGGATCGGCCACCGAGGCGATCACCCAGGCGATCGTTGGTGGTGCGCGTGCATTTGCTGCCGATGCCGTCGTTATCAGTGCGGGTGAGCATGCTGCGGTCTCCAAGGCGGCCGAGGCAACGGGTTTGCCGGTCATCACCATCGAGCTACTGAGCGACGGCGGCATTGATTTCGATCAATTGGCGAGCGTTGTTGCGGCGGCCGAAGGTAACCTGCTGGTCGCGCTGCATTGGGTCAACAACGAGACCGGCGTGGTGCAGCCCATCGCCCGCATCAACGCCCTGGTTGGCCCCACGCGCCACACGCTGTTCATCGATGCGGTTCAGGCTTTCGGCAAGCTACCCCTCGATTTTGCCGCCTCAGCACCCGATATGATGGCGATAAGCGGCCACAAGATCGGCGCTCCGGCGGGAATCGGTGCGTTACTTGTCAAGGCTCATGCCGATGTCGTCCGCCTCATTCCGGGCGGCGGGCAGGAGCAGGGACGTCGCGGCGGTACTGAGGCTGCGGCGCTCATCGCGGCTTTTGGCGCTGCAGCTGCCGCCATCGAGGCGCGCTACGCCGCTGCTGGCGTGCCGCGGCTGATTGGCCGCCTCGAGGCCGACCTGACGTCGGCTATGCCGGGCGTCGTCGTATTTGGCGCCAACCGCCTGGGCAACGTGACCAATTTCGCGATGCCCGGCGTCAAGAATGCGACGTCAATGATGGGGCTGGACCTGTTGGGCCTCTCCGTCTCGTCCGGTTCAGCCTGTTCGTCCGGCAAGGTCGGGCCGAGCCACGTGCTTGCTGCCATGGGCGTTGCGCCCGAACTGGCCGAATGTGCCCTGCGCGTCAGCCTGGGCTGGAATTCCACGGTGGACGACGTCAATGCTTTCGTCGCCGGTTACCAATCGATCCTTGAGCGCCATCGGGCGCGGCAGGGACAGGCGGCTTAGGCCGCCGACTAGTTTAGACGGCTCGCGGCGACCTTGAATCGCCGATGGGCGAGTAGGAGAAGCCGCAATGGCCGACGATTACGCCGATATCCCGACGCTCAAGGAAAACATCGATCGCGCCACCGTTGACTCGGTGCGCTCTCTCGACGTGGACAAGTACAAGTACGGCTTCGAGACCGACATCGAATCCGACATGGCCCCCAAGGGCCTGAGCGAGGATACCGTCCGCTTCATCTCGGCCAAGAAGAACGAGCCGCAATGGATGCTCGATTGGCGGCTGGAAGCCTACGCCCGCTTCCTGACCATGACCGAGCCGACCTGGGCCAAGGTGCACTATCCGCAGATCGACCTGCAGGACATGTACTATTACGCGGCGCCCAAGTCGTCGCCGGCACCCAAGAGTCTCGACGAAGTCGATCCGGCGCTGATCGCCATGTACGACAAGCTCGGGGTGCCTTTGCGCGAGCGTGAAATCCTCGCTGGCGTCGAGCGCCCCAAGGTTGCTGTCGATGCCGTGATGGACTCCGTCTCCGTCGTCACAACCTTCCGCGAGGAACTGAGCAAGGTCGGCATCATCTTCTGCTCGATCTCCGAAGCCATCCGCGAATATCCCGAGCTGGTACAGACGTACCTGGCCTCGGTCGTGCCGGTTTCGGACAACTACTATGCAACGCTGAACTCGGCCGTCTTCACCGATGGCTCGTTCGTCTACATCCCCAAGGGCGTCCGCTGCCCGATGGAGCTCAGCACCTATTTCCGCATCAACGAGAAGAAGACCGGCCAGTTCGAGCGCACGCTCATCATCGCCGAGGCGGACTCGTATGTGAGCTACCTCGAGGGCTGCACCGCCCCGATGCGAGACGAGAGCCAGCTTCATGCCGCCGTGGTGGAACTGGTCGCCCTCGACAATGCCGAGATCAAATACTCCACCGTTCAGAACTGGTATCCGGGCGACAAGGATGGCAAGGGCGGCATCTACAACTTCGTCACCAAGCGTGGCGATTGCCGCGGCGCCAACTCCAAGATTTCCTGGACCCAGGTGGAAACCGGTTCGGCCATCACCTGGAAGTATCCGAGCTGCATCCTGCGTGGCGACGGTTCGCGCGGCGAGTTCTACTCCATCGCCATCTCGAACGGTCACCAGCAGGTCGACAGCGGCACCAAGATGCTGCATCTGGGCAAGAACACGTCCAGCCGCATCATCGCCAAGGGCATCGCCGCCGGCTTCTCGGACAATACCTATCGCGGCCAGGTCTCGGCCCATGCCAAGGCCACCAATGCTCGCAACTTCACCCAGTGCGACAGTCTGCTCATCGGCGACAAGTGCGGCGCCCACACGGTGCCCTATATCGAGAGCCGCAATGGTACGGCGGTGTTCGAGCACGAGGCCACGACGTCCAAGATTTCCGACGACCAGATGTTCTATTGCCAGCAGCGCGGCCTCTCCGAAGAGGATGCCGTGGCGCTGATCGTGAACGGCTTCGTCCGCGACGTGCTGCAGCACCTGCCGATGGAATTCATGGTCGAGACCCAGAAGCTGATCGCCATCAGTCTCGAAGGCAGCGTCGGCTAAGATGACTGACGCGACGCGCAACCCGGTGGTTTCGCTTGCTGACCTCGCGCTTGATGCGTGGGAGCGGGGAGCCCTCTACAAGTCGGCCGATACGTCCTTCGGCCGGCTGCTGGGGCTGCGCGATCTGGGCATCAGCTATAACGAGGTGCCTGCGGGCAAATCGAGCTGCCCGTTCCACAACCACCATGTGGAAGACGAGCTGTTCATCGTGCTGGAAGGCGAGGGCACCTATCGCTTCGGCGATGAGCGTTTCTCTTTCAAGGCCGGCGATGTGCTGGGCGCTCCGGCCGGTGGCCGGGAGAAAGCGCACCAAATTCTCAACACCGGCGCTGGCGTACTGCGCTATCTCGGCGTCTCGACCATGTCGGCAACTGACGTCTGCGAATATCCGGACTCCGACAAGATCCTGGTCAGCAGCCGCCCCAATGGACGGCAGTCCGAAATCGGCAAGGTGCGGCACATGCATCGCACCGGCCAGGATGACATCGACTACTGGGACGGCGAACCCGGCGCCTGACGCCCACCGTCCCGACACAACCATTTGGCGCGCTGCGCCAGCGACTATCTGGAGACCGACCGATGACCACCCCGATCCTTGAAATCCGTAATCTGCACGCGCGCATCGAAGAGCGCGAAATCCTCAAGGGCGTGAACCTCACCATTCCTGCGGGCCAGGTCCATGCCATCATGGGCCGCAACGGTTCCGGCAAGTCGACGCTGAGCTATGTGCTCGCCGGCAAGGAGGACTATGAGGTCACCGAGGGCGAAATCCTGCTCAATGGCGTTGATATCCTCGAGATGGAACCGAACGAACGCGCCGTGGCCGGCATTTTCCTCGCCTTCCAGTATCCGATCGAAATCCCCGGCGTCGCCACCATGACCTTCCTCAAGGCGGCCATGAACGCCCAGCGCAAGGCCCGCGGCGAGAGCGAAATGACGACGCCCGACTTCATGCGAGCAGTCAAGGAAGCCGGCAGCCAGCTCAATATCGACAGCGAAATGCTCAAGCGACCGCTGAATGTTGGGTTCTCTGGCGGCGAGAAGAAGCGTGCGGAGATCCTGCAGATGGCTTTGCTGAAGCCCGCACTTTGCGTGCTCGACGAGACCGATTCCGGGCTCGATATCGACGCGCTGCAGGTAGTTTCGCGCGGCGTCAACGCGCTGCGGGCCGACAACCGCTCGATGCTGGTCATCACCCACTACCAGCGCCTCCTGAACCACATCGTGCCGGACGTCGTCCATGTGTTCAGCGACGGGCGCATCGTCGAAAGCGGCGACAAGGACCTGGCGCTGCAGCTCGAAGCCAAGGGCTATGCCGACTTCGACGCGACGGCGGCCTGACCCATGCGCCAGACCATGCCCGTCCGGCTCGGAGCAGCCGAAGATACCCTCATCGCCCAGCTCAAGAGCGTGGGAGCCGACGCCACGGCCGAGCGGATCACCGTCGCCGGCCTTCCGACGCGCCGGGTGGAAAGCTATCACTATACCGACCTCAAGACATTGCTGCGGGCTATCCCGCCGCTGGCCCAGGCCGCCAATGAAGCCAGCGCTCCGGCCCTGCGCGTCGCTGGGGCCTATCAACTGATGATCGCCAACGGCGTCATCCAGGCCGCTTCAACAGCTCCGGCCGGTGTCATCGTCGGCATGGCGCATGGCGGCGTGCTTTCTACCCGCGACGACGTGCTGGTCCATCTCAACGGTGCCTTCGCCAAGGAAAGCCTGACCCTGACGCTCGAGAGCAGCGTCGATCCGGTGATCCAGATCGATCGCCGTGCCGAGGGCGAAGCTGCCCATGTCGCGGACTCGCTCAAGATTTTCGTGGCCGACGGCGCTTCCGCCACTATCCTCGAAACCTTCTCGGGTTCCGATGCCGCCCATGTCGGCAATCACGCGACCTATATTGCGCTCGGCAAGAATGCCGTGTTGACCCACATCACCGTCGATCTGTCGTCGCGGGCTACAAGTCACTTCGCCACCAACGAATACCATGTGGGCGAGGGCGCCACGCTGCGTACGCTGGTTATCCATGCCGGCGCGGGCCTCAGCCGCACCCAACTCTTCCCGCGCTATGAAGGTGCGGGCGCGCATGGCGACGTCACCGGTCTCAACCTGGTGTCCGACGGACAGCATGCCGACATCACCATGGATGCGACCCATGCCGTGCCTCAGACCTCGTCCCAGCCGCTGTTCAAGTCGATTGCCCGCGGCCGCGGCAAGTCCGTGGTGCAGGGCCGCCTGGTCGTGGCCCGCGATGCGCAGAAGACCGATGCCAAGTTCATGCATCAGGGCCTGATGCTGTCGGACGAGGCGGAAATCCTCAGCAAGCCTGAGCTGGAAATCTACGCCGACGACGTTGTTTGCGGCCATGGGTCCACCTGCGGCAAGCTCGACGAAGACAGCATGTTCTACCTGATGAGCCGCGGCATCGCCCGGGAAGAGGCCGAAACCATGCTGGTCCGCGGCTTCCTTGAAGAGCTTGTCGATCCGATCGAGGACGATGCGCTGGCCGAGGCCCTGCATGGGGTGATCGATGGGTGGCTGCTCGGGAAGTAGTTATTAGGTGGCAATGATGGTGCCACGACCACCGACGGCACCTCCCCCTTGATGGGGGAGGTGGTCACGGGAGCTCGATATCGGGGCCAAACCACCCCCACCCTTGATCCCTCCCCACAAGGGGGAGGGTGTCGACTGAAATTTCGCGGGTTCAATAGGACCAACCAATGACCTTCGACTTAGCCAAAGTCCGCGCCGATTTCCCGATACTGTCCGAGCAGATCCACGGGCATCGGCTGGTCTATCTCGATAGCGGTGCCTCGGCGCAGAAGCCGGTGCAGGTGCTCGATCGCATGGATCATGCCTTCCGGCACGAATACGCTAATGTGCATCGCGGTCTCCATACCCTCGCCAACCGCGCCACCGAGGCCTACGAGGGCGGCCGTCATGCGGCGCAGAAGTTCCTCAATGCGGCCCGCCCCGAAGAGATCATCTTCACCCGGTCAGCCACCGAGGCCATCAACCTCGTCGCCCAGTCCTTCGCCGGCCCGCGCATCGGCGAGGATGATGAGATCGTGCTCTCCATCATGGAGCACCACTCCAATATCGTGCCATGGCATTTCCATCGCGAGCGCAAGGGTGCCGTCCTCAAATGGGTCGACGTCCGCGACGATGGCAGCCTGGACATGGATGCCTTCGAAGCCGCATTAACCGATCGCACGCGTATCGTCGCGGTTACCCATATGTCGAACGTGCTGGGCACGGTGAACCCGATCAAGCGGATCATCGAGATTGCCCATGCGCGCGGTATTCCGGTGCTGATCGACGGCAGCCAGGGCGCCGTCCACACCACAGTGGACGTGCAGGACCTCGACGCCGATTTCTACGTTATGACCGGCCACAAGCTCTACGGCCCCACCGGCATCGGCGTGCTCTATGGCAAGTATGACCTGCTGGCCGAGATGCAGCCCTATCAGGGTGGCGGCGAGATGATCGACGTGGTGACGATGGAGACTGTCACCTACAACGAGCCGCCGCACCGCTTCGAGGCCGGCACCCCGCCCATCGTCCAGGCCATCGGGCTGGGCGCTGCGTTGACCTACATGAACGAGCTGGGCCGGGACGCCATCGCCGAACACGAGCACGACGTCGCCGAATACGCTCACGAGCGCCTCAGCCGCATCAATTCTCTGCGCCTGATCGGCACCGCGCCTGGCAAGGGCGGCATCTTCTCCTTCGAGATCAAGGGTGCCCATGCCCATGACGTCTCGACCATTCTCGACCGATACGGCATCGCCGTCCGCGCCGGCACGCATTGTGCAATGCCTTTGCTCAAACGTTTCGGTGTCACCTCTACCTGCCGCGCCTCCTTCGCCCTATATAACGGCAAGGATGACGTGGACGCGCTGGTTGACGGCATCGAACGCGCCCAGAAATTTTTCGCTTAGGCGAGGACCTTATGACCGACGAACCCGAAATCGCTCCCGCGCCCACGATTCCCGAGAATCGCATCACTCCCAATGTCTCGGGGGCACTGCCTGAGGCCGAGGTCGAGCGCATCACGTCGGACCTCATTGGCGCGCTCAAGACCGTCTATGACCCCGAAATCCCGGTCGACATCTACGAGCTGGGCCTCATCTACAAGGTCGATCTCGATGATGACCGGAACCTGGTCATCGACATGACGCTGACCGCTCCGGGCTGCCCGGTAGCCGGCGAAATGCCCGGCTGGGTGGAGAACGCCGCCCGCGCCGTCGAGGGCGTACAGGACGTCACCGTCAACATGGTGTTCGATCCGCCGTGGGACGCTTCACGAATGAGCGAAGAAGCCCAGGTGGCGTTGAACTGGTGGTAATTCGGCGCGTTTCACGCTATATATCGTGAAATGCCGATAGAAAGTTGTCCATGGCCTTCAAGATCATGTCGCTGACCGATGCCGCCGCCGAGCGCATCAACGAGATCATCGAAGATTCCGACAAGCCGGTGATTGGTCTGCGCGTCGGCATCAAGAATGCCGGCTGCGCCGGTGTCGCCTATACGATGGATTATGTCGCCGAGCCGGTCAAAGGCGATGACCATGTCACCGACAAGGGCGTCAACGTCTGGATCGATCCCAAGGCGACCATGTATCTACTCGGCACGGTGATGGATTTCGAGACGGCGAAGATGAGCTCAAGCTTCACCTTCAAGAACCCCAACCAGACTGGCGAATGCGGCTGCGGCGAGAGCGTCCAGCTCAAGCCGGCCGACCTCAAGGCCATCGCCGAGGCGCGGGCAGGGGCCTAGGCCTCGGATATCCAGTTGCGCAGATCAATCCCCTGAGGCATTGATCCGCCATCATGCTCAGCCCGCTCCCGCCCGCTCTCGCCATCATCCCGCCCAATCGCCCGCTTGTCGGCCGCGTTTCGCCGCCAGGAAGCAAATCCATCACCAATCGTGCCCTGCTCCTGGCCGCCCTTGCCAATGGCACCAGCCGGTTGACGGGCGCGCTCAAAAGCAAGGACACGGTGCTGATGGCCGCCGCCTTGCGGCAGATGGGGGTGAGCGTCGACGAGCCAGACGCCACCAGCTTCGTGGTGACCAGCACCGGCCGCCTGCAAAAGCCTGAAAGGCCGCTGTTCCTTGGCAATGCCGGCACGGCCACGCGTTTCCTCGCGGCTGCCGTCGCCACGGTAGACGGCGAGGTTGTGGTTGATGGTGACGAGGAAATGCGGCTACGCCCCATCGGTCCTCTGGTCACGGCGCTGCAGTCGCTCGGCATCGACGCCAGTAGCCCTACCGGTTGTCCTCCGGTTACCATTCATGGCCGCGGCAGCTTCGGATCGGGCCGCGTCGAGATCGATGCCGGGCTCTCCAGCCAGTATGTCTCCGCCCTGCTGATGGCCGCGCCCCTCGGCGACGGCCCGATCACTGTCGCGCTCTCAGGCAAGGACATTGGCGCGCGGGGCTATGTGGATCTCACGCTGGCCGCCATGCGCAGCTTTGGAGCCTCCGTGGAACAGCTCGATGCCGGCACCTGGTTGGTGCAACCGACCGGCTATACCGCCACCGACCTGCTGGTCGAGCCGGATGCTTCGGCCGCAACCTATCTCTGGGGTGCTGAGGTGCTGACGGGCGGCAAGATCGACCTCGGCGTTGCCGCTGATGCCTTCACTCAGCCCGACGCAGCGGCGCAGGCGATCATCGCCCAGTTCCCGAACATGCCTGATGTCATCGACGGTTCGCAGATGCAGGACGCTGTGCCGACACTTGCTGTGCTCGCCGCCTTCAACAACTACCCGGTGCGTTTCGTCGGCATTGCCAACCTCCGGGTCAAGGAAACCGATCGTATCCGCGCCGTAGCCAACGAACTGAACCGCATCCTGCCCGGTCTCGGCACGGAGGAGGGGGATGATCTGCTGGTCGCGTCTGATCCGAACCTGGCGTTCAGGCTCGGCGGTCGCAATGCCCGGACCAAGATCGAGACCTATCACGATCACCGCATAGCCATGAGCTTTGCCCTGGCCGGCCTGCGCATTCCTGGCATCGTCATTCTCGACCCAGCCTGCACTGGCAAGACTTATCCGGGCTATTGGGACATGCTGGCGGGATTGGGTGTGGAACTTCAGGCGACAGCTTAGGCGGCGGACACGCCCTGGGCTTCGGCCGCGGCCGCCTGCATGGCCGCGAGCTCGGTCTCGCTGATGACGCGATTGCGGCCGGCATGCTTTGCGGCATAGAGGCAGCGGTCGGCACGCTCAATGAGCATCGCCGACGTATCGCCCAACTGGTAGGCGGCGACGCCGAACGAGGCAGTGATCCGTCCCAGCTTCTCGTTGGTCGAGCGCTTCAACAATTCCTTGGCCTGGATAGCGCGACGGATATTTTCCGCCACGATCACGGCGCCCTCCATGTCCGTCGAAGGCAGGATGGCCACGAATTCTTCGCCGCCATACCGGGCCGCCAGATCCTTGCCCTTGATATTGGACTTGAGCGTCATAGCCACGAGTCGCAGCACCTGGTCGCCGGTCTGGTGGCCATAGGTATCATTGAAACTCTTGAAGTTATCGATGTCGATGATCATCAGGCAAAGTGGGCCGCCGCCGGTGCTGGCCTCGGCGATCGCGGCCTCCATCCCATCATCGAAGCTCTTGCGGTTGGCGATCTTGGTCAGCGGATCAAGCAGGGACTCGCGCCGCACGTCGTCGAGGTCGCGCTGCAGCGAGGAAATGTCATCGCGCGAAGCCTCGAGTTTCTGTTCGAGCGCGCGATTGGTTTCCTGCATACGACGGGTTTCCGACAGCAGCCTGTCGGCCAGTTCCTTCATTGCCAAAGCGGAAATGTCGCGCTCGAGGTCACCGCTGGCCGATTGTAGCGAGCCGGAATACGCGTTTGCCGTTGTCATGGCGGAATCGATGGCTTCGTACACCGCCTCTATCCGCGCATGCATGCGTTCGGAGACGTTGGACATCCGATCAGTGACGTCGGACTTGAGAAACTCGTTGTACAGCGTCTCGGCCAGGCTTGTGGACGGCAGGTCACCATTGCGGAAAATCGCATTGATGCGGCTGTTCAGTGTCGGATTTACACCTGTCGCATAGGTGTAGAGCAGCTCATAGAATTGGGGATAGGGAGGAATTTCACTGCGCTTCAGCAGGTCAAATGCTGAATTCGCATAGCCGAGCGCGCGTTTGAATTCCTGTTGTGACACTGCTTCCCTCGCGCGTCGTTGCGCTGAAACCGGGCATGACTATAGCTGGTGGGCCAAAGTCATCCCGATAAATACCGCCCCGGCGCTAATTAACGCAACTGCGCCGGAGCAATAAAGACAAGACGTACACAGTGAAATTCGTCCGGCTAGCTGACAACCCGGGTTGGCCGCAGCAGAAACGCCGGGATCGGGCCGTCATTTCCGAATGGCGAACCGCTGCTGCCGCCATCCGAATCAGTCTGCTCGGCCTCGGGTCGCTGCCGACCGCGACCGCGCCTCTGGTTACTCCGCTCGGGCTTTGCCGATTCTGGCTTGGTCTCGTCCGCCGCGGCAGGTTTGGCCTGAACGGGCGCAGCCTTGGGCCGTGACCGGTCGGGCCTGGCTTTTGTGGGAGCTGGTTTTTCGACAGCAGCCTTGGCCTCAACGGGAGCATCGGCCTCCACTGCTGCTTTGGCGGGCTCCGCCTCCGGGCGCGTACGCGGACCACCGCGACGCGAGCGGGCGGGACGCGCCGGGCGTTCCTCGCCTTCTTCGCTGGCAGGGGTCGGTGCGGCAGCAGTCCGGCCGCCGGTCTCGAGATACTCGATCGGCTTTTGCGTCAGCTTCAGGATGGCCTCCAGATGCTTGCCGTCGGCGGGCGCCACCAGCGTATAGGCCACACCCGAACGGCCGGCGCGGCCGGTACGGCCGATGCGGTGCACATAGTCCTCCGCGTGCACAGGCACGTCGAAATTGAATACATGGCTCACCGCCGGAATGTCGAGGCCACGTGCCGCAACATCACTGGCCACCAGCAGAGTCAGGCGATTGTTCTTGAACGCATCGAGCGTCTCGGTGCGGCTCTTCTGGTCCATGTCGCCGTGCAGGGCACCGGCCGAAAAGCCGTGGCGCTCCAGCGAGCGCGCGAGGGTCGCCACGTCGCGCTTGCGATTGCAGAAGATGATGGCATTGGTCAGCCCGGTCGCGCCCCGGATATGGTCGCGCAGCGCGGCGCGCTTGTCTTCGGGCTTCGAGGATACCTTGATCAGCTTCTGGTCGATGGTATCGGCCGTCGATGCAGCGCGCGACACCTGCACGTGCACAGGGTCCTTGAGGAATTTTTTCGTCAGCCGCTCGATCTGCGCGTCCATGGTGGCCGAGAACAGCATGGTCTGGCGCCGCGGCGGCAGGCGCGAGCATATCTTCTCGATATCGTCGATGAAGCCCATGTCGAGCATGCGATCCGCCTCGTCAATGACGAGGATCTCGACGCCGTTCAGCATGATCTTGCCGCGATCGATCTGGTCCAGCAGCCGGCCTGGAGTCGCGATCAACACGTCCACGCCACGATCGAGCTTCTTGTTCTGGT
Source organism: Devosia sp. (assembly GCA_049647065.1). GTDB lineage: Bacteria > Pseudomonadota > Alphaproteobacteria > Rhizobiales > Devosiaceae > Devosia. The sequence goes on from JBARWY010000134.1 coordinate 18,639, forward strand.
CTTCGAACGACACGCCGCCGATGATCAGCGCCATCGTGAGTCGATGGTTCTTGCCATACTTCTCGAAGTTCTCGCTGACCTGCGCCGCGAGTTCGCGCGTCGGTTCGAGAATGAGCGTACGGGGCATGCGGGCGCGAGCGCGACCGTTCTCCAGCAGCGTCAGCATCGGCAGCACAAACGATGCTGTCTTGCCGGTGCCTGTCTGCGCGATGCCGATCAGGTCCTTCTTCTGCAGAAGGTGCGGGATCGCCTGCGCCTGGATTTCAGTTGGCTTGCTGTAGCCGGCGGAAGTAACCGCTTCGGTTACTTTGGTAGACAGGCCAAGGCCGGAAAAATCATCAGTCAAGTTCGGTAATTCCACTCAGAAATGTGGCCCGGGGCCAGGTCCAGTCCGAGACATTCGAACGGTGCGCCGGGGTCTTCAGTGGTGGACTGGAAAGGCAAAAAATACGCGAACGCGTCCACAACTGGATCGGCCACCGAACGGAATGCAGCAAGTGCAGCTACGGAGTGGCCCTGAGGCAGTCTGGCAAAGGCGGGTGATGTCATGATGACAAAGCCGTCAAGCCAGAAATGCTCCAGCGGCGCGGACCATAGCGCAAAGCCCTTGTCTGTCAACGGTTTTACGGACGGTAGGGTTAGCGGGGCGGATGTTTAGTCGCGGAGAAGCTACCCCAACAGGGACTCCTCAACCGCTCTACACATCCAGGTCGGTCACAAACTGGGCATTTTCCTGGATGAAGTCGAACCGGGCCTCGGGCTTGGTCCCCATCAGGCGGTCGACGCTGATGCGGGTAGCGTCGAGATCGTCCCGCACCTTCACCTGCAGCAGCGTGCGGGACTTCGGCGACATGGTCGTCTCGCGCAGATGCGCAAATGGCATCTCGCCCAGGCCCTTGAACCGGGTCATGTCGACCTTGCCCTTGCCGGTGAACTCGGTCTCCATCAGTTCGGTCTTGTGGGCGTCGTCGCGCGCATAGAGCGTCTTGCCGCCCTGGGTGATGCGGTAGAGCGGCGGCAGCGCCAGGTAGAGATGCCCGCCATCGATCAGCCTGGGCATCTCCTGGAAGAAGAAGGTGATCAGCAGCGAGGCTATATGGGCGCCGTCAACGTCGGCGTCGGTCATGATGATGATCTTGTCGTAACGCAGGTCATCTTCGCGGTAGCGATCACGCGTGCCGCAGCCCAGCGCCTGGATCAGGTCGGAAATGAGCTGGCTAGCCTGCATTTTCTCGCGGCTGGCGCCAGCAACGTTGAGGATCTTGCCACGCAATGGAAGGACGGCCTGGCTGGAGCGGTTGCGCGCCTGCTTGGCCGAGCCACCAGCCGAGTCACCCTCGACAATGAACAGTTCCGCGCCCTGCGCCGCTGTCTGCGTGCAGTCGGCGAGCTTGCCGGGCAGGCGCAGCTTGCGCGTGGCGCTGGCCCGGTCGATTTCCTTTTCCTTGCGTCGGCGGAGCCGTTCCTCGGCGCGCTCGATGGCCCAGTCCAGGAGCTTTCCGGCCTGGTTCGGTGATGCCGCCAACCAGTGGTCGAAGGCGTCGCGCAGCGCATTGTCGACGATGCGCGTAGCCTCGCCCGAAGCCAGCTTGTCCTTGGTCTGGCCGACGAATTCAGGCTCACGCACGAAGACGCTCAGCATGGCGTTGCAATGGGCGAAGATGTCTTCGGCCGTGAGGACCGCTGCGCCCTTGTTCTTGGTCAGCTCCGCATAGCTCTTGAGGCCGCGGAGCAGGGCGGTGCGCAGGCCCGCCTCATGCGTGCCGCCATCGGGCGTGGGCACGGTATTGCAATAGGACGAGACCCCGCCATCTCCGAGCGTCCAGGCAATGGCCCACTCGACCGCGCCATGGGTGCCGGGCTTACCGTGATTGCCGGAGAACAGCTCGTCGACGATGCGTGTTTCGCCCTCAATGCGGGCCGTCATGAAGTCCTTGAGCCCATTGGGGTAGTGGAACACCGCCTTGGCGGGCGCGTCCTCGGTCACCAGCGACTCGTCGCAGCTCCAGCGCAGTTCGACTCCGGCAAAGAGATACGCCTTGGCGCGCGTCATCCGGTAGAGCCGCGCGGCCGAGAAATGTGCATGATCGCCAAATATCTGCGGATCGGGATGGAACCGCGTCGTGGTGCCGCGCCGGTTTTGCACCCGGCCCAGCGCCTCGACATCGCCCAGCGGCTTGCCGCGCGAAAAGGCCAGCCGGTGGAGCTGCTGCTCGCGCGCCACTTCCACAATCAGGCTGTCCGACAGCGCATTGACCACCGAGACGCCCACGCCATGCAGCCCCCCCGAGGTCTCGTAGGCCTTGGAATCGAACTTGCCGCCGGCATGGAGCACCGTGTGGACGATTTCCAGCGTTGAGCGGCCCGGAAATTTGGGGTGGTTCTCGACCGGGATGCCGCGACCATTATCCGTCACGGTGATGAAGCCGTCGGCGCCCAGATGCACCTCGATGCGGGTGGCATGGCCGGCAATGGCCTCGTCCATCGAATTGTCGATGACCTCGGCAAACAGGTGGTGCAGCGCATTGGCGTCCGTACCGCCGATATACATGCCCGGGCGTCGGCGCACGGGCTCAAGCCCTTCCAGAACCTCGATATCTGCGGCCGAATAGGAGCCGGTAGTCGCCACTGTCTTGGGCGCCGGTTTGATCGGCTCGGGCTGGATATTGCGGCGCTCGGGCTCGTCTCCGCCGCCGAATAGGTCTTCTGCTTGCGACATGCACATTCCGTCTTTGCGCCCGAATCGGGCGATTCCGCCTTTTAGCATATCCCAGCCGGCTGCCGGGCCGTGCTGGAACTAGATGCCGCGCCGTGCTTTCTCCACAAAGCTGAACGCCGGATGAACGACCGGTTGCGCTTCGGTTCAAGGCGGGCACGCCATAGTGTCAGATCGCACCAATGACAGGAGGCGTCATGACCAAGTCCATCGCAATTGCGCTGATGGCGCTGCTGCTCGGCACCAGCGTCACCATACCTGCCCAGGCACAGTCGACCAGCTTCGGCATCTTCTTCGGCGACGAGGAGTCCGACTTCTTCCCCGAGCACATCACCTGCATGGGCGATTATCAGATCCGCCAGGCGGTGGCCGACCGCGGTTACACCAATATCTATCTCAACGTCATGAACGACAAGCATGTCGAAGTTCGGGCCACCCGTGACGGCTGGGTCTACCTGCTCGATTTTAACTACTGCACCGGCCGTATCGAGGATCGTAGCCAGCTCCGGCCCGCAGGATAACGTTCTCCCTCGGGAGAGAGGAGCCCAGGGTCGTGTCCGGTAGATATCCATTTCGATACAAACCCGTCCCAAGATCGGGCGCCCGATTTACGTTCCGTTTGCTTCTTGAAAGCACTTTCTTAAACGCGCGCTGCTAGAACTATCCCATACGGTTTTTGTCTGGAGTTGCCGTATGCGAACCGACCGGGATCCTCGTTCTGCGTACCAGGTCTCTGCTGGTTCGGTTGTCTTCGGTGTTTGGCCGCAAGCCGGGTTTACAAGTATTGCGTACCGGCTGGCCAAGCTCACCGCCCCACGTTCCGGGGTGCTGGCGCTTGTCGCCGCCATGTTCTACTTCCTTTGACCGCTGCGATTGATTTCCGCCGGTTCCGCCGCTAATGATCGGCCACCCCGCACGCTAACCGAGGAGGGCGCAATGACTTTCATGTTCGAGCACCGCTCTCGTGGCCCTGTTCACGCCCTGTGGCATCAGCTGCAGGGCTGACCGGTACTGGTACGGACATCTCGTTTCTGTCTCCTCCATTCTGGTTGCCCTTCATGGCGGTCTTGACCGCTTCTTGACGGCACTTGGCGCTTAGCGCCGCACCAGTGAGACAGAAATGGGCTCCATCAGCCTCCGCAATGCCGGCCTCGTGGCATCAGATACTCTCTTTTCCAACCTCAGCTTCGTCATCGGCGAAGGCGACCGCGTCGGCCTCGTCGCCGGCAATGGCCGCGGCAAGACCACGCTGCTGCGCGCCATGGCCGGGCAGGGTGAACTGACCACGGGCGATATCGTCCGCTCCCGTGGCCTCACCGTTGGTTATGTCGAGCAGGACATGCCCGCCGCCAGCATGGGCCTGACCCTCTATGATGCCGTGCTCGAAGCCCTTCCGGTCGCCGACCGCGACACCGACAGCTGGCGGATCGACGTCGTGCTCGACGAATTCGAGACGCCCGACGCCATGCGTAACCGCAAGCTGACCGAACTCAGTGGCGGCTGGCAGCGCATCGCTTTGATCGCCCGCTGCTGGGTGTTGCAACCCGACGCATTGCTGCTGGACGAACCGACCAACCATCTCGACCTCGGCAAGCTGTTCCAGCTCGAAAACTGGATCAACCAGGCCGCCCGCAACATCCCGGTAGTCATTGCCAGCCACGACCGGCAATTCCTCGACGCCACGACCAACCGCACTCTGTTCCTGCGCCCCGATGCCAGCCACTACTTCGCCTTGCCCTATAGCAAGGCCCGGGTGGCATTGGCGGAGGCCGACGAAGCGGCCGAGGCGAAACGCGAAAAGGACCTCAAGGAGGTCAGCCGGCTGCGCAAGCAGGCCGCCAAGCTCACCAATATCGGTATCAATTCGGGCAGTGACTTGCTGGTGGTCAAATCCAAGTATCTCCGGGATCGTGCGGCCAGGATCGAGGATGCAGCCCTTTCAATCCACAAGGAACGCAGCGGCGACATCAAGCTCGGCAATAGCGGTGCTAACGCCAGGGTCATGCTGGCCATCGAGAAGGTCGATGTCACCAGCCCGGTCGGCGACAAGCTGTTCCACATCGACAAGCTGCACATCTTCCAGGGCGACCGGCTGGTCATCCTCGGCCGCAATGGCACCGGCAAGTCGCAGTTCATCGGCCTACTGCATCGCGCCATGAATGGCGTCGAAGCGCCGGGCATCCGGGTCAGCCCGCAGGTGGTGCCCGGCTATGTCGACCAGGCCATGGGCTTCCTTCCTGCAAAGGACTCGCCGCTCGGCTATATCACCGGCCGCTTCGATCAAGGTGATCAGCGCAGCAAAAGTCTGCTGGCGGCAGCGGGTTTCGCCGTCGAAAAGCAGGAGCGGCCCATCGCCGAGCTATCCTTTGGCCAGCGCGCGCGGTTGGGTCTGCTGGCTATCCGCCTGTTGGAGCCCAATTTCTACCTGCTGGACGAACCAACCAATCATGTGGACATTCCAGGGCAGGAGCGGCTGGAGGACGAGATACTCACTCATGGAGCCACCTGCATTCTGGTGTCGCACGACCGCAGCTTCGTCCGGGGGCTCGGCAACCGGTTCCTGCTGATCGAAAATCGCCGGTTGCGCGAAGTGGATAGTCCCGAGCCGCATTTCGCCGCTATGGCCAGTGAAGCGTCCTGAGGTTGGCGGCGCCTTAGGGTGCCGCTAACCATCAAGGAATCGGGCCCATCGCGCCTGAAAACCGGCAGAAGTCCTTAATATCTGCGTTTTATGTTCCGATTACGAATTATTGGGAGCGAGGGGGCCCATGTTTCAGAGCGAGGATGGCGGTAAACCATCGTCACGATCGCACTTTGACTGGCATGACGTCCGCTTCATCGGGGCCGTGGCCGGACGATATGCCTTACCCGAGCGTCGCACTGGCGGCGACACCAAGGTCGCGGTCTATGCTTGCCGCCTTTGCTCGATCTCGACCAGACTTGCCGTTGTAGTCGGACCCGTGACGGGTCGCGAGGGCGAGACCGTAACCGCCCACTTTGACGAATTCGGTATGTTGCGCGGCAAGATCACGCGCAAGCTGCCATCAGGGTTCGTCCTGGACCTTTTGCTGAATGATGCCGACCGCAACAAACTGGGTGGCAAGATCGTCTGGCAGAAGAAGAAGGTTCACGACCAGGTCACCGACAAGCGCGAACACAAGCGCATCCTGCCGCGGGACCCCCGCACTTTACTGACCCTCGCGGACGGCTCGCAAATGCCCTGCTTCGTCATTGACGTTTCCCAATCCGGCATTGCCGTCTCCGCCGAGATATGGCCCGCTATCGGTACTCCCATGGCGATTGGCAAGCTCGTCGGTCGCGTCGTGCGTTATCTCGATGTTGGCTTTGCCCTGCAGTTCGTCCAGCTCCAGGCACTGGACCAGCTGGAAATACTGATGGCGCCGCCGGCCGAATAGACGCTGGCGTTGCTATTGCGGCGCAACCAGCCTCCAGCCCAAGCAGCCTCAACCATCAACTTCGACCGGCGGACATCCTCCATCGTATGGCGAATGGAGCGGTAATACTTGTAGTTAAGCCAGTATAGAATTTGTTTATTTTTTGGCGTATATTGTAACGAATGTAGTCGTAACCGGGGGGTGTAATATGCCTTTGTTTACCCCATCAATAGTCTCGGCCCATAAACCGCGGCGAGCTGACAATGTTCGGTTTATTGGTGCGCTGACTGGCCGTTACTCGTTGTCGGAGCGTCATGACGACAATGACGAAATCCCTGTCTATGCCTGCCGTCTTTGCTCGATCTCACCGATGCAGGCCGTTCTTGTCGCGCCCGTAAGCGCGCAGGCGGGCGAGACTATAGCAATGCATTTCAATGATTTCGGCCTCCTTCACGCCAAGGCGTCGCGGGAACTGCCGACCGGCTTCGTGGCCGATCTCGACCTCGATGACGACGGTCGCGAAAAGCTCGCGTCCAAAATCCGCTGGAAGCGCAGCAATCTTCAGGCTCATACGCCTGACAAGCGGGATTTTCCCCGATTCATGCCGCGCCATCCCCGGTCGGTCATGACCATGGCCGATGGCAAGCGGTATCCCTGTTTCGTGATCGACATTTCTCGGTCGGGCGCCGCCATTTCCGCGGCAATATTGCCCGGCAAAGGAACGCCCGTAGCCATCGGCTCGCTGATCGGTCGCGTGGTGCGAAGGCTCGAGGTGGGCTTCGCCATCGAGTTTATCGCCGTGCACGAATTGAAGGACCTGGAGCGGATGCTGGTGGAGCCGCCCGGTTCCATGACCAGCCTCGACGAGTCGGCCGAGTAGCGAATTCGGGCGCATCCACCGCGCAAGAAAAAGGGCCCCGCGACGGGGCCCTTTCTTATTCGTCCGCCAGCTTAGGCCGAGTAGTACATTTCGTATTCGACCGGATGCGGGGTCTGCTCGAACTTCACAACTTCTGTCATCTTCAGCTCGATGTAGCTGTCGATCTGGTCCTTGTCGAACACGCCGCCGGCGAGCAGGAACTCGTGATCGGCTTCTAGGGCGCCCAGAGCTTCACGCAGCGAGCCGCAGACGTGGGGTATCTGCATCAGTTCCTGGCGCGGCAGTTCGTACAGATCCTTGTCCATCGGCTCGCCGGGGTGGATCTTGTTCTTGATGCCGTCGAGGCCAGCCATCAGCATGGCCGAGAAGGCCAGGTACGGGTTTGCCAGCGGATCGGGGAAACGGATCTCGACGCGCTTTGCCTTCGGCGACTGGCCGAAGGGGATACGGCAGGAAGCCGAACGGTTACGGGCCGAGTAGGCCAGCAGCACGGGGGCTTCGAAGCCCGGCACCAGGCGCTTGTAGCTGTTGGTGGTCGGGTTGGTGAATGCGTTGATCGCCTTGGCATGCTTGATGATGCCGCCGATGTAGTACAGCGCCTCCATCGAGAGGCCGGCATACTGGTCGCCGGCGAACAGCGGCTTGCCGTCCTTCCAGATCGACTGATGGCAATGCATGCCCGAGCCGTTGTCGCCAAAGATCGGCTTGGGCATGAAGGTCACCGTCTTGCCATAGGCATTGGCGACCTGATGGATGACGTACTTGTAGATCTGCACGTCGTCGGCAGCCTTGATCATCGGCGCGAACTTGATGCCGAGTTCATGCTGGGCCGAGGCCACTTCGTGGTGGTGCTTTTCGACAACCACGCCCATTTCGGCCATGGCAGCGAGCATTTCGCCACGGATGTCCTGCGCGCTGTCCAGCGGCGGGACCGGGAAGTAGCCCTTCTTGAGACCGATGTGGTGGCCGTTATTGCCGGCTTCATAGGCGGTGTCGTTATTGGACGGCAGTTCCGGATGGTCGACTTCGAAGCCGACCTTGAACGGGGTGTTGGAGTACTTCACGTCGTCGAACATGAAGAATTCCGGCTCGGCGCCGAACACGACGGTGTCGCCGATGCCCGAGGCCCTGAGGAAGGCTTCGGCCTTCTTGGCCGTAGTGCGCGGATCGCGGCTATAGGGCTGGTAGGTCAGGGGCTCGAGAATGTCGCAGTTCACTACCAGCGTGGACGCACCGAAGAAGGGGTCCATGTAGTGCGAATTGGGATCGGGCATCAGCACCATGTCGGACTCGTTGATGGCCTTCCAGCCGCCGATCGAGGAACCGTCGAACATGGTGCCTTCTTCGAACAGGTCTTCATCGACGATCGAGACGTCGAGCGTGACGTGCTGCAGCTTGCCGCGCGGGTCGGTGAAACGCAGGTCGAGATACTTGATGTTCTCGTCTTTGATGCGCTTGAGGAGGTCAGCTCCGGTGGTCATTAGGTCTTCCCCTGTCTAAATCGGAATGCTGTTGATGTTTTATTGCGGCTCGTCGCGTCTAGGGCACGTCCCTAGAGCGCGTCGTCGCCGAATTCTCCGGTACGGATTCGAATGGCCTGCTCGATTGAGTAGACGAAAATCTTGCCGTCGCCGATGCGACCGGTTTGCGCCGCGTTGCGGATTGCTTCGATCGCCTTTTCCGCCAACTCGTCCGGGCACACGACCTCGACCTTAACCTTGGGCAGGAAATCGACGACATATTCGGCGCCGCGATAGAGTTCGGTATGGCCCTTCTGCCTCCCGAAACCCTTGGCTTCGGTCACGGTGATGCCCTGCAGGCCCACTTCCTGAAGCGCCTCTTTGACTTCGTCGAGCTTGAACGGCTTTACGATAGCCTCGATCTTTTTCATTGTGAGCCTCCAAAGCTGCTGTCGGCGGATACCGCACACCCGTATGCACGGGGTGTGCCACCCTGCCAAAGAGAAGAAAAGGCGTGACCGAATAGAGACTTAAGTGCAACGGCACGCCCGACCTGCAAGCGAGTTGTACTGTGCATCGGTCAAAACGTCAGCAGGCTGCATAAATTTTGTGCATATGCGGCGGTTAATTGGCACCGCCCGTTGGACGAGTTGATGCAAATTGCGCCACTGGCGTGATGCAAGATACTCCCATCCACCGCATCAGCCATTCCCGCCAAATCCCCACTCTAGGCTTTGACGGGCTTTCCATCTTCATATAGATGCAACGCCAACCCGGCCAACGGGTCCTTTTGCGGGTGTGGCGGAACTGGTAGACGCACTGGATTTAGGTTCCAGCGCCGCAAGGCGTGGAGGTTCGAGTCCTCTCACCCGCACCACTTAGGACCAGGCCCTGATATCAATGAATACGGGACACAACCGAATGCAGGTTACCGAAACCCTCAATGAAGGCCTGAAGCGCAAGCTGAGCGTCACCATTCCGGCCGCCGACCTCAATACGCGTCTCGGCGCCAAGCTCGAAGAGCTCAAGGGCCAGGCCAACATCAAGGGCTTCCGTCCCGGCAAGGTGCCGCTGGCGCACATCAAGAAGATGTTCGGCCGCTCGGCCATGTCCGAAGTGATGACCGATGCCATCAACTCTACCGTCTCCGAGACGCTGGACGAGCGCAAGGAACGCGCTGCTGCCCAGCCAAAGGTCGATCTGCCCGACGATCAGGCCGTCATCAACGACGTGCTTGACGGCAAGGCCGACCTGGCCTTCGAAGTCGAATATGAAGTGCTTCCGCCCGTCGCGCTGATGAAGCTCGAGGGCGTCAAGCTCAACAAGCCGGTGATCGACATCACCGACGAGGAAGTCACCGCCGAAGTCAACCGCGTGTTTGCCCAGAACCGTGGCTACACCGACAAGGGCGACGATGCCGTTGTCGAAAATGGCGACCGCCTCGGTCTGACCTTTGTCGGCAAGATCAAGGGCAAGCCCTTCGAGGGCGGCACCTCCGACCATGCGCACCTGACCGTGGGTTCGGGCGAATTCATCCCGGGCTTCGAAGAGCAGCTCATCGGCATGAAGAAGGGCGAGGTCCGCGAGATCGAAGTGACCTTCCCCAAGGATTACCAGAGCGAAGAACTGGCCGGCAAGAAGGCCCAGTTCGAAGTCACGATCCTGCATGTTGACGGCCCGAACCAGGGCGACCTGGATGACGACTTTGCCAAGCGCCTCGGCGTCGAGAACGTCGAAGCCATGCGCGCCGCCGTCAAGACCCAGATGGAAGCCGCTCTCGCCTCGATGAGCCGCCAGCACATCAAGCGCCAGATTCTCGATGCGCTCGACGAAGGCCACAAGTTCGACGTGCCGGCACAGCTGGTGGAAGCCGAATTCGCCACCATCTGGAGCCGCGTGCAGCATGAAGTGGAAGGCCATGGCCGTTCCTTCGAAGACGAAGGCACGACCGAGGAAGCCGCTCGCGAGCAGTACCGCAAGATTGCCGAGCGCCGCGTGCGCCTGGGTCTCGTGGTCGCCGAGATCGGCAACCAGAACGAAGTGAACGTGACCGAGGAAGAGCACCAGCAGGCGCTGATCGCCGAAGTGCGTCGCTTCCCCGGCCAGGAACAGCAGGTCTACGACTACTACCGCAAGAACCCGCAGGCTCTCGCCGGTCTCCGCGCCCCCGTCTTCGAGAACAAGGTCGTCGACTTCGTTGCCGACAAGGGCAAGATCACTGAGACCAAGATGTCCCGCGCCGAGCTGGCCAAGCTGATCCAGGCCGACGAGGACGAGGTTCCGGAAGAGCACCACCACTAAGGTGAACTGACGCAGCATTCGAAGCCGCCCAGAAATGGGCGGCTTTTTGTTTTGTCCTGACTGTTCCGCCTGCCGGACGGGTTGGCCGCGCATGCCAGGCAATGACGATCACCGACAGATAGGCGTCACATGACCATCGCTCCCGCCGACATCCTGCTCACGCCGCGCCAGATGGCAGAGGCCGATCGCCTGGCCATCCAGGGGGGCGTCAAGTCGCTCAAGCTCATGGAGGCCGCCGGCAAGGCCGTCGCCGAGGCGATCACCGAACGCTACTACCAGCGCTCGGTGCTGGTGCTGTGCGGCCCCGGCAACAATGGCGGCGATGGCTTCGTGGTCGCCCGCTTGCTCAAGCAGAAGGGCTGGCCGGTGCAACTCCGGCTGATCGGCGAGCGAGCTGCCCTAAAGGGCGATGCCGCCGCCATGGCCGAGCAGTGGACAGGCCGCATCGAAGCGCCTGTCGCTGCCGATATCGGCAGCGCCGACCTCATCGTCGATGCATTGCTCGGCGCCGGGCTCGACCGCGATGTCGACGGACCGTTTGCGGCGATTATCGAGGCCGTCAATGCCAGCACCCGTCCCGTGGTGAGCATCGACGTGCCCAGCGGCATCGACGGTGCTACCGGCGCCTTGCGGGGTACGGCCATGATAGCAGACCTGACCGTCAGCTTCTTTCGCCTCAAGCCGGGCCACTTGCTGCAGCCGGGACGCGACCGTTGCGGCGAGGTGGTGCTGGCCGAGATCGGCATTGCGGAATCGGTTCTTGAGCCGATCGCCGCAACTGTCTGGCAGAACACGCCCAATCTTTGGTCGATCCCCGAGGCGAGCAACGGGCACAACAAGTTTCACCGTGGCCATGTTGTCGTGGTGTCCGGCGGCCCCTTGCAAACCGGTGCAGCGCGCCTGGCGGCCATGGGCGCCTTTCGCGTCGGGGCAGGGGTGGTGTCGCTGACCGGTTCGGAGGACGCCCTCATGATCCATGCCGCCCACGTCACGGCCGTGATGCTCAAGCCCGCGGAAGATACCGCGGCACTGGCCGAACTCCTGACCGACAAGCGCATGAATGCCGTCGTTATAGGCCCCGCCGCCGGCGTCGGCGAAGAGACGCGCGCCAGCGTTCTGGCAGTGCTCGGCTCCGGGGCTGCCACAGTGCTCGATGCCGACGCGCTCACCAGCTTTTCGGGCAATGCTGACGCTCTGTTCACCGCCATCAAGGGGGATAGCCGTCCGGTAGTGATGACCCCCCATGACGGCGAGTTCCAGCGCCTGTTTGGCGACGTGCCCGGCGGCAAGCTGGAACAGGCCGGTGCAGCGGCCGAGCATTCGGGCGCCATCATCGTGCTCAAGGGCAGCGATACGGTGATCGCCAGCCCGGACGGCCGCTGTGCCATCAACGCCAACGCTCCCGCCTGGCTCGGCACTGCCGGCGCCGGCGACGTGCTGGCGGGCATGACTGCCGGGCTGATGGGGCAGGGCATGCCCGGTTGGGAAGCCGCCTGCGCAGCGGTATGGCTCCATGCTGAGGCGGCCAACCGGTTTGGCGGCCCGGGCCTGATCAGCGAAGATTTGCCACTATTGGTGCCGGGGGTACTCGCGAGCTTGTAGGTCTACTCGAAGCACCAGTGAGGCGACGCCGATCCACTTGGCAGAGCGACCGTAGTTCACCAGCTCACCATCAGCCGCTCCAACCCATGGAAGTGGTACACATTATTGTACCTTGGCTCTTCGGCCAGCCGCAGCTGCGGCAGCCGCCGGAACAGCTCTCTGAACGCCACCTGCAGCTCGATCCGCGCCAGCGGCGCGCCGATGCAGAAATGGATGCCGGCGCCGAAGCTCACATTGGCTCCATCAGTGCGGAACGGATCAAATGTATTGGCGCTGGTGAAGCGCTTCGGGTCGCGGTTGGCGGCGCCCAGCATCAGCCCGATCACGTCACCCTTGCGCAGGTGCAGCCCGTGATATTCGAGATCGCTCAGGGCATAGCGCGTGAACAGATGGAGCGGCGCGTCGAAGCGCAGGCATTCCTCCGCCGTCGCCGCCGTCTGCTCATCGCTCGCGAAAAGCGTAACCGGATCGATACCGCTTTCGAGGATGGATTTGACGCCGTTGCCCGTGGTGTGGACCGTTGCCTCATGCCCGGCATTCAGTAGCAGGATGGCGGTCGACATCACCTCTTCGTCACTGAGCACATCGCCATCGCGGTCCGACGTCAGCATGTGGCTGAGCAGGTCTTCGCGCGGCTGCTTTCGCCGCTCCCGGATGGTGTCGCCGACAAAATCCATGAAGTCCTGCGAGGCCTGGTTGGCATCGAGCTCGGTCTCCTCGCTCACCCCGAACATGTACATGGCCACCATGCGGTTGGACCAGGCCAGCAGCTGCGGCGCGCTCTCGGCCGGCAGGCCGATCATCTCGGCGATGATGATGGCCGGAATCGGTGCGGCGAAGGCCTTGATGAGATCGACCGTGTCTTCGCCCTCGAAGCTATCGATCATCTCGTTGGCCAGCCGGACGATGCGCGGCCGCAGCTGTTCGACATGCCGCGACACGAAGGCCCGGTTGACCAGCGTACGGAGCCGCGTGTGCCCCGGCGGCTCCAGATTGAGCAGCGAATGCTTCTCGGTCAGGTCGAACGCCGCGGTATGCGGCGTGGGCTCGGGCATGCCGAGTTCCTCGCGCGTCGCCACGTGCAGGATTTCTCGGCCGAAACGCTTGTCGCGGAGCAGGGCGCTGACATCCTTGAAGCCGGCAAAGCACCAGTGACCATACTGCTCCCAGAAGAAGGTCGGGTTGTCGGCATGCAGTCGGTCATAGAACGCATAAGGATTCTGGAAGAATGCCGGATCGCGCGGCTCGGCGCTGGCGCAGCGATGAGCGGGAACGCCGGTGATCGGCTTGAGCTGGAGAATAGCGGCCATGGGCGGGGATAAAACCGGACATAAAATGGATGTCCGACATTACGAGGTCGCAATCGCAATGCAATCGGCGGCTTGCCCTTGCGGCAAAAATCGCTAGTGGAGAGTGCAGACCCAAGGAGTGCCGAGCTGTGAGCGACCTGACCCTGAGCCAAGCCATCGACAATATCTACGCGTCGATCAAGAACAACAACGAGGATCTGGACGTCCACATTGCCGCCCTTAAGGCCGCCATGGCCAAGGAAGGCGCCAAGGAGGCGGTGTTCGAGCCTGCCAAGCTGGCTCAGTCCAACCGCCAGGGTCGCAAGATCATGCAGTCCTATTTCAAGAAGAAGGGCGTGGCGGTCAGCTTCTCTGCGTAAGCGGGTATTCACCGCTCAGGGCGACGATCCGGCGGTAACGGCTTGGACAGTCATTCACCCTTCCGTCACATCGCCCACGCCCCCTATTGAAGCTCGGCTCAATGCCGCCTATCTGTGCCTTTACCCGCTCTTAAGGCGGCGTAGGCTGCAATCGACCGTCGCGTCGATTCGATATTCGGCATGATCCCCGAACCCCCGATGTCCGAGTTCGGGAAGGGATCGTGTTCCAATCTAGAAAACCTGCTAGCCCGGTCCGCGACCCGGCACAGCAAAGGGGCATCATATGCGGGATCCGCACGATATCTACATGAACACGCTCGTTCCGATGGTGGTGGAGCAATCCAACCGCGGTGAACGTGCCTTCGACATCTATTCGCGCCTGCTGCGCGAGCGCATCATTTTCGTGACCGGCGTGGTCGAGGACAACATGGCCTCGCTCATCGTGGCTCAGCTGCTTTTCCTCGAATCGGAAAACCCGAAAAAGGAAATCGCGCTCTATATCAACTCGCCTGGCGGCGTCGTCACCTCGGGCCTGTCGATCTACGACACCATGCAGTTCATCCGCCCGGCCGTCGCCACCATGGTGATGGGTCAGGCCGCTTCGATGGGTTCGCTCCTGCTCGCCGCCGGCGAAAAGGGCATGCGCACCTCGCTGCCGAATTCGCGCATCATGGTCCACCAGCCCTCCGGCGGCTACCAGGGCCAGGTCACCGACATCATGATTCATGCCAAGGAAGTCGAGGGCTTGAAGCGGCGTCTTAATCAGATTTATGAGAAGCACACCGGCCGCACCTACGAGGAAGTTGAGCGCGCTCTCGAGCGTGACAACTTCCTGTCTCCGGAAGAGGCAAAGACCTTTGGCATCATCGACAGCGTGTTCGAAAAGCGCGCCGTCCCGGACGCCGCAAGCTGATTGGCCTGCGTTAAGCACAATGCCGATGCGCCGTGGACTGTGATCCGCGCGCAATTGCACCAAGCCGGAACGGTCTCTAGGATCGTTTCGGCTTAGACTTTGTTTATGCCTTCAGCGTTACGGTTTCCGATAACGCTGAGTTTTGGGGGCGCTCTGCCTCCGGGAGTGACAAGATGTCCAAAGAGACAACGAACGGCGAAACCTCAAAGAACACGCTTTATTGCTCGTTCTGCGGGAAATCCCAGCATGAGGTTCGCAAGCTGATCGCCGGTCCGACCGTGTTCATCTGTGATGAATGCGTCGAGCTGTGCATGGACATCATCCGCGAAGAGAACAAGACCAGTATGGTCAAGTCCTCCGATGGCGTGCCGACACCTGCCGATATCTGCAAGGTGCTCGACGACTACGTCATCGGCCAGTACCGCGCCAAGCGCGTGCTCTCCGTGGCCGTCCACAACCACTACAAGCGCCTCCACCACGCGACCAAGAACCAGGATGTTGAGCTTTCCAAGTCCAACATCCTGCTGATCGGTCCGACCGGTTCGGGCAAGACCCTGCTGGCCCAGACACTGGCCCGCATTCTGGACGTGCCTTTCACCATGGCTGATGCCACCACGCTGACCGAAGCCGGCTATGTCGGCGAGGACGTGGAAAACATCATCCTCAAGCTGCTGCAGTCTGCCGACTACAACGTCGAAAAGGCCCAGCGCGGCATCGTCTACATCGACGAAGTCGACAAGATCTCCCGTAAGTCCGACAACCCGTCCATCACCCGCGACGTTTCGGGCGAAGGCGTGCAGCAGGCCTTGCTCAAGATCATGGAAGGCACCGTGGCGTCCGTTCCGCCCCAGGGCGGCCGCAAGCATCCGCAGCAGGAATTCCTGCAGGTGGACACGACCAACATCCTGTTCATCTGCGGCGGCGCCTTTGCTGGTCTCGAAAAGATCATCTCGGCCCGTGGCGAAGGCTCGGGCATAGGCTTCTCGGCCACCGTCAAGGACCCCAACGACCGTCGCGTCGGCCAGGTGCTTGCCGATGTCGCTCCGGAAGATCTGGTCCGTTTCGGCCTGATCCCGGAATTCATTGGTCGTCTGCCCGTGCTGGCGACCCTTGAAGACCTCGACATTCCCGCGCTGATCGAAATCCTGTCGGCTCCCAAGAATGCCCTGGTGCGCCAGTACCAGCGCCTGTTCCAGATGGAAGAAGTCGAACTGACCTTCCACGAGGACGCTCTCAAGGCGATCGCCGAGAAGGCCATCGAACGCAAGACAGGCGCCCGTGGCCTCCGCTCGATCATGGAAGCCATCCTGCTCGACACCATGTATGACCTCCCGTCGCTGGAAGGCGTCGAGGAAGTGGTGATCAGCGCTGAGGTGGTGAACGGCAAGGACGTCCGTCCGCTCTACATCTACTCCGAGCGCAAGAAGGAAGACGCGCCCGCAACGGCGTGAGCTTCGAGCCGTCCCGCAGGGCAAATCGCTCCAGTGGAGCGATTTGAGGTTAGAAGGCCTTGAGGGCCATGCCTGAATGGCGGTGCAACAGAATCGAAAACGCCGGGCGATGAGCCCGGCGTTTTTTGTTGGGAGGGTGCGGATATGGCCGAATTCACCTTTGACGCAGAAGTCATTCATTGGCGCGGGCCCGCGCCCTTCTACTTTGCAGTCATCCCGGCTGAGATCGGCAAACAGATCGCCGAACGATCCCGTGCCGTCTCGTATGGCTGGGGTGTCATTCCGGTCGAAGCGGCTATCAACGGCGTGATTTTTCGCACATCCTTGTTTCCGAGGAATGGAACGTACCTGCTGCCTCTCAAGGACAAGGTCAGGGCCGAACTGAGCGGCGTTGAGTTCACCTCGCTGAGTGTTGCGATGACGCTCGGTAGGGCGTGACGATCAAGCCGCCACCTGCGGCACGGGCCCAACATAAAGCGACATCGGCCGGATCAGCCGTCCGTCCAGAGCCTGCTCCTTCGCATGCGCAATCCAACCCGCGACGCGCCCCATCGCGAAGACGCAGGTAAAGGCGTCGCGCGGAAAGCCCAGCGCTTCCAGCAGCAGCGCCGTGTAGAACTCCACATTGGTGTCGAGCGGGCGATCGGGCTTCCGGCGCTTGAGCAGGTCAAGCGCGGCCGCCTCTACTGCCTCGGCCAGTGCCAGCCGCGCCGGATCGATAGCGCCGGACGCCGCCAATATCCGCACGGCCCCCTTGAGGGCATCCGCCCGCGGGTCGCGCACACGATAGATGCGATGCCCGAACCCCATCAACCGCTCCCCGCTGGCAAGGGCGTCCTCCAGCCACTGGCCCGCATTGGCGGGCGAGTCGATACAATCCAGCATGTCCAGCACCGGCCCGGGTGCCCCGCCATGCAGCGGGCCCTTGAGGGCACTTAGCGCGGCCAGTACCGAAGAGGTGAGGCCGGCCTGTGTTGATGCCACCACCCGCGCCGCGAAAGTCGAAGCATTGAGGCCGTGATCCGCGACAGTGACGAAGTACCGATCGAGCGCGGCCACCTGTTCCGGCGTCGGCAAGGCCCCTTTCGCCATGCGTAGCGTATCTGCGGCCATGGACAGGTCCGGATCGGGGGCCACGGGCGCTAGTCCGGTCTTGAGACGCAACAGGCCCGCAGTGAACACGGCAGGCGCCGCAACAAGCTCAAGGGCCGTGACCAGCCCGTCGCCATCGGCAAGCCGCGCCAGCAGCGCCCGCATGCCCTCCACTGGCGAAAGGTCCATCAACCCGGCCGCGTCGGCGAGGTGAGAAAAGACTTCCACCCGTGCAGCGCCGAGCGCTGCGCGCAGGTCCGCCGGGCTGGGCAGGAAGCCGTCGAATAGCAAGGCGACGACATCCTCATAGCGGCTGGTGGCGACCAGATCGTCCAGGGACACGCCGCGCACGATCAGCCGCCCGTTCTTGCCGTCGACATCCGAAAGCACGGTTTGTGCCGCGACGACGTCTTCGAGACCACTCTTCATGATGCTCTCCTGTGGTTGTTGCCCGATAGGGTAGGCGTGCTAATATTGACGTCAATCTTGATCGATTGGATCAATGTCATGGACTGGCTGACGGCCACCGAAGCGCTGACCTTGCTGGGGACCCAGCCGCAGACGCTCTACGCCAATGTCAGTCGGGGTCGCATCAAGGCGCGGCCGGACCCCGCTGATAGCCGCCGCAGCCTCTATCGGGGCGATGATGTGCGTCGAATGGCCGTCCGCGCTTCCGGACGCCGCCGACAGGAAGTTGTAGCGACGGAGGCGATGTACTGGGGCGAGCCGGTGCTGCGTACCAGCATTTCAACCGTTGTCGGTGGGCAGCTGCTTTATCGAGGGCAGGATGCCTGTGTGTTGGCCGAGACTGCGACGATCGAGGATGTCGCAACACTGCTGTGGCAGGCGCCAGCGCCGCTCGATGGGCTGGCAGTGCAGGGACAGGGTCTCGCCGCCGCCTTTGCCGCTCTGGCGGCGCGGGCGGCCCAGCCGGGGGCCATTGGCAGGTCTCCCGCCATCCTCGCCGATCAGGCCGGGCTGGTGCTTGGCGCTATCGCCCAAGCACTGGCGGGTGAAGGACCAGCGGATGAACCGCTACATAGGCGGCTCGCCAGGCACTGGAACCGCCCGGAAGCGGCCGACATTCTCCGGCGCGCCTTGGTGCTGCTGGCCGATCACGAACTCAACGCCTCGACCTTCGCCGCACGCGTTACCGTATCGACCGGCGCCTCCCTGTGGGCGGGGGCACTGACGGGACTGGCAACCCTGACCGGACCACGCCACGGCCTCGCCTCACGCGAGATATCAGCGCTTGCCGAAGACCTGAGGCACGTTCCGGACGCTGCGCCAGAGGGCCTGCGGGATTGGCTGGGCGAGGGGCGTCACGTGCCGGGCATGGGCCACCAGCTTTATCCGCTCGGCGACCCACGCTGCCGGGCCTTGCTTGCCAGCTTCGAGCCGACGGAAACCTTCCGGATTTACCGCGGAGCGGCGGAATCACTCACCGGAGACCTGCCGAATATCGACTTCGCCCTTGCCGCGCTCACCGATCGCTTCGACCTTCCTCCTGACGCGGGCCTGACCCTGTTCGCGCTGGGCCGAGCCGTCGGATGGCTGGCCCACATGATGGAACAGATCGCCAGCGGCGAGACGATACGGCCTCGCGCACGCTACGTGGGCGAGAAAGCCTAGTCGGCGGTCAGGCGGTCTCAAGCAGCTTTGCCGCGAATGGCATCCCAACCAACTCGCCGTAGAGGTTCTTCGGATCGTCCAGCTCCGGCACTAGATCGACCATCCGCCGGCTCCCCGCCGTCAGGTCGCGCACCAGACGCAGCGCCGAAAAGTCCTCGATGGCAAAGCCTACCGAGTCGAACACCGTGATATCGGCATCGCTGGTCCGGCCATCCTTGACGCTGGCAAGCACCTCCCACAGTTCGGCCACCGGATAGTCCGGGCCCGCCTGCTGGATTTCGCCTTCGACCCGCGTCTGCGGGGTGAACTCGACGAAATATTTGCCGATCTCAAGGATGTCTCGATGCAGCTCCGTCGTGCCCGGGCAGTCGCCGCCGATGGCGTTGATATGGGTGCCCGGGCTCAGCATGGCGGCATCGACCACCGCCTGCATGCCTTTGACCGCCGTACAAACGGTCACGATATCGGCGCCGAATACTGCGTCCGCGACCGAGGCGGAGCGTATCAGCTTCATGCCGAAGCCGGCCGCATTGGCCATGAACTTGTCGACCGCTGATGCATCGGGGTCATAGACCCGGATTTCCTCGATGCCGAGCAGTGCCTCGAAGGCCAGCGCCTGGAATTCAGACTGTGCCCCGGCGCCGACCAGCGCCATCACCCGGCTGTCCGGCCGCGCCAGCACCGATGCGGCAAAGGCCGAAGTGGCGGCCGTGCGCAGGGCCGTCAGCAGCGTCATCTCGCTGATAACAAGCGGATAGCCGGTCGCCACATCCGCCAGCACGCCAAAAGCGGTGACGGTCAGCTTGCCGGTTTTGGGGTTGGAGGGGTGTCCGTTGACATATTTGAAGCTGTAGAGCTGCCCGTCCGAAATGGGCATCAACTCGATCACGCCGTCGCTCGAGTGGCTGGCGACGCGGGCAGATTTCTCGAATTCCGCCCAGCGCGAAAAGTCATGCCGGACATATCCGGCCAGTTGCGAGAGGAAGGCCTTTGTGCCGGTGGACCGGACTAGCCTCCTCATGTCTTCGACTCCGATGAATTGCGTCATTGCTGGCGCTCCCTAGATGCTTGCTGCGGTTTGGCTGATCTCCACGCGCGCCACTCGGCGCGGCATGATCTGACGGCCGAACAGGCTCGCCGTCAGGTCGACCAGCAGACGGGCGCTCATGCCCGCGTGGTCGAGAAATGGGTTCAGTTCGACGATATCGAGGGAGCCCATGGCTCCGCTGTCATGGATCATCTCCATCACCAGATGCGCCTCGCGGAAGGTCAACCCACCGGCCACCGGCGTCCCGGCACCGGGTGCGATGGAGGGGTCGACCACATCGACGTCGAGGCTCACATGCAGGTGCCCGCCCACGGCTTCCACCCGGGCCAGCACTTCGCGCATCAGCGCCACCACGCCCATCTCGTCGATACGGCGCATGTCCACGACATTGACGCCGCGCAGCTCCAGCAACTGCCGCTCGGGCCGATCGATGGAGCGGGCACCAAAAATGGTAACATTGCGCGGATCGACCAGCCCTCGCCAGTCGCCGTCATATTCCGGGCCGAAATCCGGCTCGCCGCACAGCAGCGCCAGCGGCATGCCGTGGATATTGCCGGACTCCGAGGTCGCCGGGGTGTTGAAATCGCCATGCGCATCCACCCACAGCACGAAGAGTGGCTTGCCAATCGCCGCACAGTGACGCGCCACGCCCGAAATGGTGCCCATGGACAGGCTATGGTCGCCACCGACAAACGCCGGCAGGCGCCCGGCGCCAAGCGATGCCAGCGCCACCGTGCTGCTCTGCCGCGCGATGGCGAGCACTTCTGCCTTGCGTTCGTCAGAAAGCCGCCATGGCGTCTCCCCAACGGCGCGATTGCCCCAGGTAATGTTGCCACGATCAGTCACCGTGTGGCCAAGCGTTGCCAGTGTTTCCAGCAGCCCTGCCACCCGCATGGCCTCCGGTCCCATGCCGCTCCCCCGGCAGGATGCCCCGGCGTCGCTGGGTATACCGAACAGGTCGATGGCGTGGGTGGCGTGGCTCATTGGACAGCTCCTCATATTGAGCCATCAGCATGAGGCGAGGCGATGTGTAAGAAAAGCCGGAATAGTGCTAGATATGCGCAGTCGAATGCGCATTTTGTCACGTCTTGGATATCACAATGTCTCTGGATGACTTGGACTACCGCCTGATCGCGCTGCTGCGCACCAATGCCAGAACGCCGGTCAACAAGCTCGCACTTGACCTCGGCGTCTCCCGCGCCACCGCCAAGGCCCGTATCGACCGCCTCGTGCAGAGCGGCGCCATTGCGGGCTTCACCGTGGTCATGGCATCAGCGCATAGCCAGGGTATCCGCGCCATCACTATGGTCGAGGTCGACGGCAAGCACGAGGCCGCCGTCATGAAGCGCCTGCTCGGCATGCCCCAGGTGCGCCAGCTCCATAATACCAATGGGCGCTGGGACATGGTGGCGGAGCTGGAAGCGCCGGATGTCGAAGCCTTCGATGACCTGCTGCGACAGATCAGGCAGATCGACGGCATTGCGTCCACGGATACGAGTATCCTGCTCAAAGCCCGGCGGAGTGTGGGGTAGGCGGGGCAAACACCATGGGGGGCCCACATCCACCGCAAACCTTAGGCACACCACTGTTCCCGGGCCCGTTCGCATATCTCCTGTGCGTTCACCAGTTAACCGTCACAAAACCGCGAAGGTTGACTTGTGCCACCCATAGGCGAACCTATTTATTAACCGGAATCAGCCCAGCCTCGCTGCTTGGAGCTGTCTACTACGGGCGCGCACCATCTCCCTTCCCCCGCGCGCCCCGGAAAGGATACGAGATGACGGACGTCACCCCCGCCACTGGCGATGCAAGCCGGGACCGGGTTTACCCAGTTCTCCCCCTGCGTG
Organism: Devosia sp.; assembly: GCA_049647065.1. Classification (GTDB taxonomy): domain Bacteria; phylum Pseudomonadota; class Alphaproteobacteria; order Rhizobiales; family Devosiaceae; genus Devosia. Next base: position 40,645 of record JBARWY010000134.1, read on the forward strand.
ATATCGTCGTTTTCCCCGGCATGATCGTGCCGCTGTTCGTCGGTCGCGAGAAATCGGTCAAGGCGCTTGAAGAAGTCATGCGCGATGACAAGCACATTCTCGTCGTGACCCAGAAGAATGCACAGGACGACGATCCGGCACCGGACCAGATCTATGCCACCGGCACCATCGCCACCGTGCTGCAGCTGCTCAAGCTCCCCGACGGCACCGTCAAGGTACTGGTCGAGGGCCTGAGCCGCGCGGTCATCGATCGCTACCTGCAGACCGAGGACTATTTCGAGGCCGAGGCTTCCATCCTGCCCGAGCCGGCGGAAGACGCCACCGAGATCGAGGCCCTCAGCCGTTCGGCCACCACCGAGTTCGAGAGCTATGTGAAGCTCAACAAGAAGATCTCGGCCGAGGTAGTCGCTGCCGTCGGGCAGATCGAGAACCACAGCAAGCTCGCCGACACCATTGCCAGCCACCTGGTCATCAAGATCAACGAGAAGGAAGACCTGCTCTCGACCATTTCGGTCGCCGAGCGCTTCCAGAAGATCCTGGGCCTGATGGAAGGCGAGATCGGCGTGCTGCAGGTGGAAAAGCGCATCCGCAGCCGCGTCAAGCGGCAGATGGAAAAGACGCAGCGCGAGTACTACCTGAACGAACAGATGAAGGCGATCCAGAAGGAACTGGGCGACGGCGAAGAGGGCTCCAACGAGATCGCGGAGATCGAGGAGCGCATCGCCAAGACTCGGCTCTCCAAGGAAGCCAAGACCAAGGCCGAGGCGGAGCTCAAGAAGCTCAAGTCCATGAGCCCGATGTCGGCAGAAGCTACCGTCGTCCGCAACTATCTCGATACGTTGCTCGGCCTGCCCTGGGGCAAGAAGAGCAAGGTCAAGCGTGACCTGGTCCTCGCCGAAAAGGTGCTGGATGAGGATCACTACGGCCTTGAGAAGGTCAAGGAACGCATCCTCGAATATCTGGCGGTGCAGGGCCGGGTCGGCAAGCTCAAGGGCCCGATCCTCTGCCTCGTGGGGCCTCCCGGCGTCGGCAAGACCTCGCTCGGCAAGTCGATCGCAAAGGCGACCGGCCGCGAATTCGTGCGCATGGCGCTTGGCGGCGTTCGGGACGAAGCCGAAATCCGTGGCCATCGCCGTACCTATATCGGCTCCATGCCCGGCAAGGTCATCCAGTCGCTCAAGAAGGTCGGTAAGTCCAACCCGCTCTTCCTGCTCGACGAGATCGACAAGATGGGCCAGGATTTTCGTGGCGATCCGTCTTCGGCACTGCTCGAAGTGCTCGATCCGGAACAGAACCACACCTTCGCCGATCACTACCTCGAGGTCGATTATGACCTGAGCGACGTGATGTTCGTGACCACTTCGAACACCTTGAACATCCCGGGCCCGCTGATGGACCGCATGGAGATCATCCGTCTCTCGGGTTACACCGAGCAGGAAAAGCACGCGATCGCCAAGCAGCACCTGATCCCGGAGACGCTCCAGGAAAACGGCCTCGCCCACGGCGAGTTCGAGCTTTCCGACGAGATGCTGACCGCCTTGATCCAGCGCTACACCCGTGAAGCGGGCGTGCGTAACCTCAAGCGTGAGATCAGCAAGCTGATGCGCAAGGCCGTGGCCGAAATCGTCAAGACCAAGGTCAAGTCGGTCGTCATCGATGAAGAGCTGCTCACCAAGTATCTCGGCGCCGACATCTACAAGCACGGCGAGATCGAAGCCGAGTCGCAGGTTGGTCTGGTGACCGGTCTCGCCTGGACTTCGGTCGGCGGCGAGCTGCTGACCATCGAAGGCGTGATGACGCCGGGCAAGGGCCGCATGACGGTCACCGGCAACATCAAGGAAGTGATGAAGGAATCGCTGACCGCGGCAACGGCTTATGTTCGCTCGCGCTCGATCGATTTCGGCATCAAGCCGCCGATGTTCGACACGCGCGACATCCACGTCCACCTGCCCGAAGGTGCCACCCCCAAGGATGGTCCGTCGGCTGGTATCGGCCTCGCTACTGCCATCGTCTCCGTCATGACCGGCATTGCTGTCCGCAACGACGTCGCCATGACCGGCGAGATCACGCTGCGGGGCAGGGTGCTGCCGATCGGCGGCCTCAAGGAGAAGCTGCTCGCAGCCCTCCGCGGCGGCATCAAGACCGTGCTTATCCCTGAAGAGAATGTCCGGGACCTCGCCGAGATCCCTGACATCGTCAAGGAAGGCATGGAAATCGTGCCGGTAAGCCGCATGGACCAGGTCATCGAGCGGGCCCTGGTGCGCAAGCCGGAACCGATCGAGTGGAACTTCGAAGAGACCCCCGCGACTGTCTCGACCACGGTCGAAGCGGGCACCGACGACGCGACCGCCGGCCTGCCGCACTGATCGAGTCGGAATGAATGAAAAACGGCGGTTCGCAAGGGCCGCCGTTTTTGTTTGGCTCAACTAGCCAGAGGTCGACGCGAGTTTATTTTCTAGTTGCTCACGGGCGTAGCGGCGGGGTGCTCCACCCTCAGCCCGCCTGATGCAGGGCCGCTGTCACCATCGACCTCTTTCCAGACCGAGGCTGAGCCGGCATGAGCACCCACCTCCCACTCGCCGTCAATCTTTTCCAGGGTGAACATGTATCGACCGCGATCCATCAAGGTGCCACGTTCAGGATGGTCAAAAGTGATCACATAGTCGCCGACGAGATAAGCCAGATCTCCCGAACCGGAGATTACGATGTCCGTCGGTCGGGTTGTGCCCTGCAGATTGGGCGTGACTTCGAAGAAATCCCGGTTTAGCCGCCCCACAACCTCTGTTCCCTTGGCAATCATGGGTTGTCCGGGGCGCTCGGGATCTTCGGCGGAGGTCAGTGAGATGATTGTCTCACTCAGCAGGTTGGTGAAGGCGTCGATATCCTTGTCGACCTGTGTTTGCAGAAATGCCTTGTCGAGTTCCAGAATTGCCTGAACATCGGAGTCGTCTGGCGCCTTGTCAGCACTTAGCGATCGCACGACCAGTTCTGGACCGTCGGAAAGGACGGACGAAAAGTCCACCTCTGCGGCTATGCTAGTTGTCACTGAGTTCAGAAATATGCTGGCGGCCGCTAACGCAAAAAGACGTCCCTTTGCACGCATACCCATTTCATTCTCCTCACTGTACGCCGTTCCCCGAAAACCGTCGTGACAGCAAGCAATATTAGCGCGGCAGCGACCGATATTTAAGACAGGGCTCCTGCCGCAGGCAAGCGAGGTCATGCTCCCGCTGCGACGGATTGGGTCGGGCCGCAAGGTCGGACCAGTAAGGGCCCGTTCGCTCCTGTCGCGTCCTGTCGCACCATCCGTCATAAGCACACCGGGCTTGTAACGCGCCCGTGAACACCCTACGTCCCTTTGCCGGCTGGCGGAGCTACAGGAGCATCCCGTGAACAAGGCCCTCGTCGTCATTCTCGCCGCCGTCACGCTCGATGCTGTCGGCATTGGCCTGATCTTCCCGATACTGCCGGCACTGCTGCGCGACGTCGGGCACATTTCCGAGGTGGCCACGCTGCTCGGCATCATGCTGGCGCTCTATTCGGCCTGCCAGTTCCTGTTCTCACCCATTCTCGGCGTGCTGAGTGACCGCTTTGGTCGTCGGCCAGTGCTGCTGCTGTCGCTAGCTGGCGCCGCCATCGACTACCTCGTCATGGCTTTCGCTCCCGAACTCTGGATGCTGGTGCTAGGCCGCGCCATTTCCGGCGTCACCAGTGCCAACATGGCGGTCGCGACCGCCTACATCACCGATATCTCCACCGAAGAGGAGCGGGCCAAGCGTTTCGGCCTGTTCCACGCAATGTTCGGCATCGGTTTCATCATCGGCCCGGTGCTCGGTGGCATTCTCGGTGATTTCTGGGTTCGTGCACCGTTCATCGCCGCGGCCCTCCTCAATGGCGTCAACTTCGCCCTGGCTTTGTTCGTGCTGCCGGAATCGCGCAAGGGCACGTCCGGCGCCAGGTTCACCTGGGACACGCTCAACCCGTTCAAGCCGCTCAAATGGGCGCTGACCTTCACGGCGTTGATTCCCTTGATGGCCATCTTCGTCATCATGAACTTCGTCGGCACCATGTATGGCACCATGTGGGCCCTGTTCGGCGAAGACGCCTTCCAGTGGAATGGCCTCATGATTGGCCTGTCTCTGGGCGCCTTCGGCGTCTTCCACGCCGGCGCCCAGGCCTTCCTCACCGGACCTGCGGTGGCAAGGCTGGGCGAGCGCTGGGCGCTGATCGTGGGCATGGGCTGCGAACTGACCGCGCTGGCCATCATGGGCATCGCCACCCAGGGCTGGGTACTCTTCGCGCTGGCGCCCCTGTTTGCACTGGGCGGTATCGGCATGCCGGCTTTGCAGTCGCTCACCACCACTCAGGTGGGACCTGACAAGCAGGGGCAGTTGCAGGGCGTGCTCGCGAGTCTGGTGAGCTTGGCCTCCGTGTTCGGGCCGCTGTTTTTCAGCTTCGCCTATTTTGCCGTTCGCGGCACTTGGCCGGGTCTGATCTGGATCATCGGAGCGGGGATATACCTGTTGGCATTACCCCTTATGCTGGGAATCAGACGCAAGGTGTTGCCGGCACCCGCGGCGGGTGAATAGCCCCGCGACCGGCAGGAAAGCCCGGAAAACCGGCGAAAACTGAGAATCCGGACTTGCGAGGTCGAAGTTTCCGGTCCATTAACAGCTTTGTACCGTCCGACCTCGTAAAAACCCCGGCAATCCTTGCCTTTCACGCAGAATCGACCAAGGGTGGCCGCGTTTTGAGCTTCGCCAGCGAGGGCGGGCAATTCACTGTGAGGAAACGCTATGAACAAGAACGATCTGGTTGGCGTCGTCGCCGACAAAGCGACGATCACCAAGGCACAGGCCGCTGAAGCTGTGGACGCAGTGTTCGAGGCAATCACCGGCTCCCTGAAGTCTGGTGAAGAAGTTCGTCTCGTCGGTTTCGGCACCTTTGCCGTGTCGGCTCGCAAGGCTTCGACCGGCCGCAACCCGGCAACGGGCGCCGAGATTCAGATCCCGGCCTCCAACCAGGCCAAGTTCAAGCCCGGCAAGGGCCTGAAGGACGCGATCAACTAAGACGCCGCATTGGCGTGCTGATCGGGCCCCGAGCGCTTTGCGCCGGGGCCATTTCATTTGTCGGTTGACGCTGGCGGGCAGTGGCCCTAATCAGGGGCCGACTTCGCAAGGGCCGTTCGGTCCTGCGGGCGATTAGCTCAGTTGGTAGAGCGCTTCGTTTACACCGAAGATGTCGGCGGTTCGAGCCCGTCATCGCCCACCATTCCCCTCTCCGGGCCGTCAACGCTAACAGTGTGCTGACATTATCGGCCCATGCGTGAAAGCCGCACGATTCTCACGCTGCACGTGAGCAATTCCCTATTAGCTGCTGTTCATCCGGCACTTTTCCACACTCATTGCCGACATTCATGAAAATGTCGCGTCGATCCGAACTTGCTCGCTTGACTTGGTTCAGAGGGCTGGGTAAACGGACGCCACGTTGCGCGAATGACTTGTTCGCAAGCGCTGCGGGAGTAGCTCAGTTGGTTAGAGCGCCGGCCTGTCACGCCGGAGGTCGCGGGTTCGAGCCCCGTCTCTCGCGCCACCCTTTCCTGGGTTTGCGCGTATTACTCCTAAAAGCTTCAACTCTTCTGCTGGCCGAGGTTCAACTTTTTGAACTGGTTCTGTTCTCGCTGAGCATTTTCCGCCCTGTCCGGCGCGCTTCATCCACCGTCCCAATCGCCACTGCATTCACTGGCCAGCGAAGCGCCGTCGTGGGTGTCCGCTTTCCCATGAGCGCGCTCCAAAGCTGCCGGTCCGCCTCCCACCCCAAATTGGACGCCCAAGTTGCCCGCAGTGCATGTCTGCTTTGGAACTTGGTCGGAGTTGTCTGGACGACCGGAATTGGGCGCGACACCGACGAGCGGGGTAGGGGCTGACAGCGGATGGACGGCTTTTGGTGTCTGCAATGGCGATTACGCTGTCGCTGAACATGACTAGGCGCTGGTTCTCGTCCAACATGGTTCAGGCCCGCACAGGCGGCGCAGCTACGCCCGATGCCTGCGGCCGGCGCCAGATCACCCACAGCAGGACTGGCAGCAGGATGACGTGCAGTGCGGTGACGATCTGCATTAGCCCAAAATTGTCTGGGGAGAAATTGTTCGCGGTGAAGGCCTGCTGGAAGTGGCCGATCAGCACGCCCGCATCGAACAGCACGGAGAAGGTCGCGATCGCGCTTTTGAATGACAGGCTGCGCCAGAAGGCAGCAATTGCCACGAGGCCCAGCGAGATATCGGCAATACCTATTTCGAACTCATAGGGGCTTGGCTGCCAACCGATCTGCGCTGAGGCCAATTGCGGCATGAAGACATGAAACAGTCCTCCCCACAAAGCTTCCACGCCCACCGAAAGCACCAGCAGCCAGGTGAAATAGCGCTCCGGCGCCGAAGCTGGCCGTTTCGTAAGCGCAGCCACGAGCAAGGCGGCGACGAACATGATGGCAGGATATTGGAAAGCAGAAGCGTGATGATATCGGCGATCATGATGAAATCCGAGCGCTTGTTGAATGTTGCCGCAACATCTCACGGCCGCCGCACGACAACATCCTCAGAACTGGGGATCACCGAACTGAACCGGAGAAACGATCCAGACGGACCGCGCAGCTAAGCGCAGGAGATGCTCATGGAGACGGACATTCGTTCGCCTGGCGAGAGCAGGTTCCCGCCGTCGGCCCCGAAATTGGCAGCGTTCGGCACGGCAGTCTGCGGTTCGAGACAGCAGAAGCCGGCGGACGAAGCTGGCGAGAAGACATGCAGAATGGGTGCCGTGGATTGCAGTTGCACGGTGCTGCCCTCGTGGTGAAGCAGTGCCGTGCCTTCCCAGTCGAGATACGTGTTGTCGACGCGGCCAGCCGGCAGAACGTGCGGCGTGCTGAAGTCCTGGATGACTCCGCTCACCCGCACAGGCAGGCCGGTGGTGTCGGTCAGAACTTGTCTATTGGCGTGAAACTCCACCCGTGTCTGATCGTTGCTGGCGAACCAGGGATGCAGTCCGATGCCGAACGGCATCGCATCGGCACCCATATTGATGGCGGTGAGTTCAACCGACAGTCCGGTTGAGATGAGCGCGTAGACTAAATCTGCCCTGTAGTTGAAGTCGGGCGATCCGGCGACACTCAGCTGCAGTTCCAGAAGGTCGATCCGCTGCTCGATCACCGCCCACCGCCGTTGAAATGCACTGCCGTGCAGCGGCATCGGGAAGCCCGCCACATTTGGCGACATGGCGTAAAACCGGTCGCCGACGTGAAAGCCACCACCGCCGATCCTGTTGCACCATGGCGCCATGACGATCATCGCGCGATCAAGCGGTTCCGCTGGAACTGCGCCGGCGGGGCGCAGGATATCGCGCCTCCGGTCGCCGTCGGCGATCGAAAACTCCAGCAGCCCGCCGCCTTCCGGTGTTGCAACCAGGCGATAGGGGCCAGCGGTCAGCGTTATCGGGTCCAAGCCCTCACCGCTTTGCGAGCATGGCGATCATCTGCGCAAAGCCGCGATCAGGGGTGCTGCTTGTCAAGGGGCTGGCAATGCCGAAGCAAGACAGAGCGCGCCTGTAGGATATTGCTGTCGGCGTCTGGCCGAGCACCACAATGGCGCCAGGCCGGGCCATGCCCGCTAGCGCCTCGTCGATCTCGGAGCCGATGACGACACCAGCCAGGTAGTCGGGAATATCTGCGGGCGGCAAACGGTCGAACAACACCAGTGAGCGAGCGGAGAATACGCGCTGCAGCACGCCGCCGGGCAATGCCAACTTGTCCCTTGCGATTTCGACGCCGCGGTCAAATGCCGTATCATTGGGTACGTAGTCCGACGGGATCAGTCTGGAGACCAGCGAGTCCTTGCTCAGCAGATTGAGGATCTCGCCCGACATGTAGGTCGTCAGGTCGATAATCTTCTGGCCGTCGGTGCGGACCCATTTGCTGTGCGCCCCTGGCAGCACGACCAGATCCGGCAGGAGCCCGTCGATCCCGAAAATGGTCATTTCCTCCCCACGCATTACGTCGGGGAGGGGCTCGAGACGGGCCAGACCCGGCAGGAAGTAGAGCGACGGCAGGCCGGGCACGTCCCGGCGCGCCGCTTTGGTGAGGAGGTCGGCTGCGCCCGCCGGAACCATCACGAAGGGCGATTCCACCCAGCCGGTGCGGCTCGTCACCATGCCCGACAGCAGGATCGCCTCGGCGTCGGGGAGCCAGTCACCCAGTTCGGCACGCAAGATGGCCTCGAAGGCGTCGCCTTGCACGGTATTGACCCCGGCGGGGCTGCGGCGTTCCGCCGCCACCGTTCCGTCTGCCCGCATCTCCCAGGCGTGAAAAGCCGACGAGGTCCATTCGATCGCAATATACATGTCAGGGCTCAATAGGCGGGTTTGATGGGAAACCAGTCCTTGCGGGACGTATCTAAATAGGCGCCGGCGATGCCGTCGACCTTGTAGCGCTCCAGCGCCTCTACATCGACCTCGACGCCCAGGCCCGGCCCCTGGGGAATGGCAAAGCGGCCGCTATTGAGCACCGGTGGATTTGGGCTGATGTCGCCGCCGAGATAGGCCCGCTCGGTATCGATGGCCAGCGACAGGTTGGGGATAGAGGCGGCAAGGTGGATATAGGCCGATTGCGACAGGGCCAGTTCGGCGCCTGAATGAAGGGTGACCGGAATGCCGACGGCTTCGCAGATCGCGGCGGCCTTGATGGTCTGCCACAACCCACCTGCTTCATGCGGATCGAGCAACACCACGTCGGCCGCACTGGCCCGCACGATGTTGCCGACATCGGCCAGGGTATAGGCGCTTTCATCCAGCGCAATCGGAACCGGCGAGTTGGCAACCAGCGCGGCGTGACCAGCCAGGTCGTCCAGTTCAAGCGGCTGCTCGACATAGGCGGGGTCGAACGACCGCAGCTTTTCGAGCTGCCGCTTAGCCGTGCCTGGATACCAGGCGCCGTTGACGTCGAGGCGCAGTGGCCGGTCGCCGACGACCTTGCGGGCCGTCTCGGCGAGGATGATGTCGGTTCGCTCGTCGAAACCGATCTTGACCTTGAACGTCTCGTAGCCCTGGTCGAGGAAGCGCTGCAGACGCTCGGTCAGCCCCTTGGGTTCGTTGGTGAAGAGATAGGCGGCGGCTTCGACATCCTGCCGCCACCTGCCGCCCCACAGGGCATACAGCGGTAGCTTGGCCTGTTTGCCTAGCGCATCCCACATCGCCATTTCCAGTGCAGCGATGGCCATCACGGCCGCGCGCTTGTGATGATAGAAGCCGGCGCCCAGCACGTGGCGATGCAGCCTTTCAACATCGGCGACGGGATAGCCGACGGCCAGCGGCGCAACGATTTCGGCAAACACCGCTGGCACATTTGCGATCAGCGAGATGGTCTCGCCCCAGCCGCTGATTCCGGCATCGGTCTCGATTCGGCAGACGAGCCGCGTGGTGCCGATGCGTCGCCCCGAACCCCACAGGATATCTTCGGTAAACGGCATTCGGATCAGCCAGTGATCGACCTTGGTTATGCGCACTTTTCCTCCAGCCGCGACATTGTTCGCGCTTCCTGTGTTGACATGGAACTTAGTTCCAAGATATTCGAATGGCAACACGGCGCGTAAACGTCGTAGCAATTGACCGGAAAACACCGGTCTTGGGAGAGGTCATGGGCAAGCCCCAGTTGAGCATCAGCACCTCCGAAAAGGAGGTCGAGACCGAAGGTCATTCGACTCCCGGCGTGCAGGCTTTGACCCGCGGCATCCAGCTGCTCGATATCGTCGCTTCGGCGCCCACCGGCCTGCGCTTTACCGAGCTGCTCGAGCAGACCGGCATGCCCAAGGGCACGCTGCATCGCCTGCTGCAGGCGCTGGTCGAAGAGCGGCTGCTCGGCTTCGACGCCCGCAACCAGACCTATCGCCTCGCGGCGCGGTTGTTCCAGTGGGCGCACAAGGTGTGGGACGATTTCGACCTGCGCGGCGCCGCCGAGCCCGAGCTCGAACGCCTGCGCGACCTGACCGGTGAGGCGATCCGCCTCGGCGTCATGGATGGCGACAGCGTCCTCTACATCGACCAGCGCGAAGTGCCCCAGCCGCTGCGCCTCAACAACGGCGTCGGCAGCCGTGCAGCGCCGCATGGCAGCGGCCTGGGCAAGGCGATCCTGGCGCATCTGTCACTGGAAAAGCGTCGTGCGCTCCTGGCCGATACGCCACTTGAGCGGCTTACGCCCAATACCATCGTCGATACCGACGAACTTATTCGTCAGCTCGACCTGACCAAGGCCCGTGGTTACGCGGTCTCGATCGACGAGCAGAATATCGGCATTTCCTCGGTCGCTGCCCCGGTCCTCAACCACCGTGGCGAGCCAATAGGCGCCATCGGTATTATCGGGCCATCGTTCCGGCTGCCCCCGGATCGTCTGCATGCGCTCGGTCGGGAAGTCATTGAAGCGGCACGCCGCACATCCGGCAATTTCGGAGAGTTCGCCATGTCGCTTGGCATTCAGCCGCGCCCCCTGGGCGTCGATCGCGCCGACGTGCGCTGCGTTATCCCCGCCAGCACTTTCCTGGGGGAGGGGCCACATTGGTCCGAGCGCGACGGCAAGCTCTATTTCGTAGATATCCTGGCGCCCGCAGTCCACACCGGCGATACGGACAAGGGCACCTATACCAGCCTGCCGGTGCCGGAACTGGTCGGCTTCATTATCCCGCGTACCCGCGGCGGTTTCGTCACCGCCATGCATGGCGAGATCCGCGGCCTCGACCTGCCCAGCGGTAGCATAACCACCATAGCCCGTCCCGAGGCCGACCGCCCCGGCAATCGCTTCAATGACGGAAAGTGCGACCGCAAGGGACGGCTATGGGCCGGCTCGCTCGCCATCGATACAGCGCCCGACCAGGGCCGGCTGTGGCGGCTCGATCCGGATGGTCGCACCCACGAGATGGACCGCGGTTTCCACGTTGCCAACGGCTTGGGTTGGAGCCCGGATGACAAGAAGTTCTACTTCACCGACACAGCCAAGCAGACCATCTATGTCTATGATTTCGATCTGGAAAGCGGAGCCATCGCCAACAGGCGGGTGTTTGCCAATATTCCCGAATCCGAAGGCAAGCCCGACGGTCTGGCGGTCGATGCCGAGGGCTTTGTCTGGAGCGCTCATTGGGATGGCTGGTGCGTCACGCGCTACGATCCAGAGGGCAAGGTTGAGCGGGTGATCAACCTGCCGGTGCCGCGCCCCACCTCCTGCGTCTTCGGCGGCCCAGAAATGCAGACATTGTTCGTCACTACCGCTCGCATCCGCCTTTCGGCGGCCCAACTCGCCGACGCGCCGCTATCTGGCAGCGTCTTTGCCATCGATACCGGCATCAAGGGTCTGCCCGACCCGATGTTTGCCGGCTGACTGAAAGTATTTTCATGGCCAAGCTCGAACTCAGCGGCATCAAGAAATCCTTCGGCTCCACCGAGGTGCTGAAGGGCATCGACCTGACGGTGGAGGAAGGCGAATTCGTCGCCTTCGTCGGCCCGTCCGGCTGCGGCAAGTCTACCTTGCTACGGCTCATCTGCGGTCTCGATGAGATCACAGCCGGCCAGATGGCTATCGACGGGCAGATCGTCAATGACGTCCCGCCGGCCAAGCGTGGCATCGCCATGGTGTTTCAGAGCTACGCGCTCTACCCGCATATGACGGTGGCCGAGAACATGGGCTATGCCCTGCGCCTCGCCGGCACCAGCAAAGACGAGATCAAGGCGCGCGTTGAGACCGCCGCCAAGGTCCTGCGCATCGACAATTACCTAGATCGCAAGCCGCGCCAACTGTCGGGCGGCCAGCGCCAGCGCGTTGCCATCGGCCGCGCCATCGTGCGTGAGCCGCGGATTTTCCTGTTCGATGAGCCGTTGAGCAACCTGGATGCCTCGCTGCGCGTCGAGATGCGCATCGAGATCGCCCGGATGAAGGAGCGGCTCGGCACTACCATGGTCTATGTGACCCATGACCAGATCGAGGCGATGACCCTGGCCGACAAAATCGTTGTGCTCAATGCCGGCCGCGTCGAGCAGGTGGGCTCGCCCCTCGATCTCTACAACAAGCCGCAGAACCGCTTTGTTGCGGGCTTTATCGGCTCGCCCAAGATGAATTTTTTGCCGCTCGGTGCCGCAGCCTCTAATGGTCGCTTCGTAGTGCCGGGCGGTGATGTCCTTGTTCCAGCAGGACTTTCAGCCTCGCCGACCGAGATCGGGATTCGGCCCGAGCATCTTGAACTGGTCGACCTCGATAAGCCGCACGCGCTGACCGGTGTGGTGAGCATGACCGAGCATTTGGGCAGCGACACTTATGCCTACGTGTCTTTGTCCGGCACCGAGGAAATGCTCGTCGTGCGCCTGTCCGGCGAGCGCGCGGTGAAGCGCCGCGAGACAATCGGGATCGCCTTCGATCCCGAGATGATCCACGTTTTCTCCAGCGATGGTAAAGCCATAGCCTCGGCGCGACCAGTCGCGCTGGAGGCGGCATGACCGTCCATCCTGAATTGATCGCGAAGGTCGAGGTAGCGGTCGCCCGCTATCCCAGCCTTGCTGGCAAGGCGGTGCTGATCACCGGTGGCGGATCGGGCATCGGGGCGTCGCTGGTCGAGCATTTCGCAGGGCAGGGCTGCCGCGTGGGGTTCATCGAACTCAACGCCGATGTCGCTGCTGAGTGCGCCGACGTAGTCGAAAAATCGACAGGTATGCGGCCGGAATACGCAGTGGCTGACCTGCGGAATGCGGCAGGCATGCAGGCAGAGATCTTGCGAATTTCTTCCAAGATTGGCCCGTTCACGGTGCTGGTCAACAATGCCGGCAACGACGATCGTAAACCGATCGAGGACGTAACCCCGGAATACTGGGATGAACGCCAGGCGACCAATCTGCGCCACCAGTTCTTCGCGGTGCAGGCGGTGATCGGCGGCATGGCGCAGGCCGGCGGCGGCTCCATCATCAATATGGGGTCGATCTCCTGGATGCGCGGCGCGGCGGGGCTGATTTTCTACACCACGGCGAAGTCAGCCGTGATGGGGATGACCAAGTCGCTGGCACGCGAGCTCGGCGATCGCCATATCCGCGTCAATTCCATCGCGCCCGGCTGGGTGCTGACCGAGCGGCAGGTGGTGCGGGCCAAGGCCATCTACCACGGCAAGTTCGACGAATATCTCAAGGCGCAATGCCTCAAGGAACATCTTCTGCCGCCGGACATCGCCCGCATGGCTTTGTTCCTCGCCGCCGATGACTCACGCCTCATCACTTCGCAGACCTTCATTGTCGATGGAGGCGTCGTCTAGCTCTTGCGGCCCGGGGAACGCGGTCGCCCGTCCAATGGACGTATTGAAACACAGTTCCACAAAATCATTGGGAGGAAACCAAAATGAACAGACTTACCAGGACCCTCAGCGCCGTTGCCGTGATCGGATCGATGGGGATCGGCGCCGCACAGGCACAGGACCTCAGCTTCATGAGCTTTACCTTTGCCGAGGAAGCCAACACGGCGACCGTTCAGGCGCTGCTCGACGGCTTCACCGCCGCCGACGGCCTCGCTGTGGAGCCGCTGGGTTTTGCCTGGGGGGACATGCAGAAGAACATCTTCCTGCGCGCCCGCTCCAACACCCTACCGAACGTGGCGCAGCTTTCGGAGCGCTGGCTGCCCACCTTTGCCAGCCTTGATACGCTGGTCGATCTCAACACCGTCTATGGGGCCGACTACCTCGCGGCCACCTTCGCACCGGACGCGCTAGCCATGGGCAACATCAACGGCAAGCAGCTCGCGCTGCCGCTGATTTCAGGCTCCATCGGCATGGTCGCCAACAAGGCCGTGCTGGAACAGGCGGGCGTCGAAGCGCCGACGACTTTGGGCGAGTTCAAGGATGCGCTGATCGCGGTGCGCGACAACGTGCCCAATTCGGTGCCCTACACCATGGCCACCAAGAACAATGGCTCGATCCTGATCGACTTCATGATCTGGAACTGGGTCCATGGCGGCTCGATCATCGATGCCGAAGGCAAGGCCGTTGTCGATAGCGCAGAGAGCCGTGCGGCCCTGCAGTTCATGGTCGACCTGCTGAACGAACGCCTCGCCGCGCCGGAAATCGATCGTCCCGACAGCCGCCGCCTGCTGGCCCAAGGTGCATCCGCCTTCTACTTCGATGCACCCCAGACCCGCACGTTCCTGCGTGACTTCTCCGGCCAGGGCGAAGCCTTCGACGTCAACGTGCTGCCGCTCAAGACGCCGGTGCTGAACGAAGGCGATGCCTCGACCTCGGTGCAGTGGGGCCATCTGCTGGTGCAGTTCGCACCGGGCGGCACCGCAACTGCCGAAGATCCGGCCGACAAGTTCCTGACCTACCTGACGTCCGATGCGGTCCAGACCGACTTCCCGCTCAAGATGAGCGCGCTGCCGGTGACCAATTCGGCCCGCGCCGCCGTGGCCGATGACGCCTACCTCACCGCCTGGGCCGCCGCGACTGGCACCTCGCGTCCCAACGAGGTCGGTATCTGGTCCAATGCCGCCGACATGACCACTATCATCGGTGAAGAAGTGCAGGGCGCACTGCTCGGCCAGAAGTCGGTCGATGACGCGATTGCCGCCATGCAGACCCGTCTGACGGAATCCATGGCCAACGCCACTCCGGCCAGCTGATCTGCCCGATCAAACCCGCCGGTCGCCGATGGCGGCCGGCTCACCATTTTCGAGGATCGACATGGCGGCCATCGACAACAATCTTTCCGACTATCCCGTCTCCCCGGCGGCCAATCGGCGCGGGTTGAAGGCCGGGCAGTCGCGCGTCGGCTTGCTGATGCTGCTCCCTGCGGCTATCGCGTTCGCCGCCATTATCCTCTACCCGTTCCTGCAGGCGCTCGGCCTCTCGATGTTCGAGTACACCGTGGAGATGATGTCGCCACGCTGGAATGGCTTCGGCAATTTTTCCAAGCTCTTGAGCGACCCTGCCGTCTGGGGTTCCTTCGCCACCACCGCCATCTACGTGACGCTCACTACCGCCGGGACACTGGTGCTGGGCCTGGGCTGGGCCTTGATGATGAACCAGCCTTTCCGCGGCCGCGCCGTGCTGCGTTCACTGTCGCTGCTGCCCTGGGTACTGCCCTCGACGGTGTCGGCCTTCATATGGGGCTGGATCTTCAATTCACGCTATGGCGTGCTCAATGCCCTGCTGATGCAGATGGGCCTGATCGACTATCCGCAAGCCTGGCTGTCGACGCCGCAAGGCGCCATGCTGGCCGTCGTGCTGACCAAGATCTGGCTGTCCATCCCGTTGTTCATGGCCTTCTTCCTGGCCGGGCTGCAGAACCTCGACCGCGAGCAGATCGATGCGGCACGCGTCGACGGCGCGGGTAACTGGCCCATCCTGCGCGACCATATCCTGCCGCATCTGCGTCCGGTGCTGATCATCGTCGTGGTACTGGGCGTCATCGGCAATCTGCAGCAGTTCGATACCATCTATGCCCTCACGGGAGGCGGTCCGGTGCGTGCCACGGCCGTGCTTTCGGTCGAAGTCTATCGCCGCGCTTTCGAGCAGTGGGATATCGGCATTGCCTCGGCCATCGGCGTGCTCTGGGTGGCGACGCTGCTGCCCCCGGCCTTCCTCTATCTGCGCATGCTGGTGAAGGGAAACAACTGATGTTCGATCTGTCCTCAACTTCAGCCAAGGTGGTCTTCGGGCTGGTGCTGGCCTTTATCGGCTTCTTCCTGTTTTTCCCGCTCTACTGGCTGGTGATCTCCTCGCTCAAGGGCAATGCCGAGCTCTACCAGATCATCCCGACACCGTTTCCCGTCCTGCCGACGCTCGAGCACTTCATCGCGGCGATCACCGGCGGCAAGCTGCCGATGTATCTGCTGAATTCGCTGATCACTTCGGGCGCCAGTGCCACGCTGGTCTCGGTGCTGGCCATCTATGCCGGCTACAGTTTTGCCAAATACAAGTATTTCGGCCGCCAGCCGGTGATGCTGTTCATGCTGAGCGCCCAGATGTTCCCTTTTGGGCTGCTGCTGATCTCGATCTATCCGATGATGAGCAGCCTCAACCTGCTCGATACCCAACTTGGGCTGATCCTCAGCTACATCGTCTTCGCGCTGCCGGTCTCGACCTACATGCTCTACAGCTACTTCGCCCAGGTGCCCGACGAGCTGATCGACGCCGCACGAGCCGATGGCGCCAGCGACCTGCGCGTCTTCCACACCATCGTCATTCCCATCTCGATCCCGCCCATCGTTACCGTCTTCCTCTACTCATTCATGTGGAGCTGGAACGACCTGCTCTATTCGATGACCCTCATCGTTTCCGACGACAAGCGCACCATCGGGCCGGGCCTGCTGCTGACCTATCTTAACGAGGTCAACTCCGACTGGGGCGGCGCCATGGCCGCCTCCCTAATGGCGTCGGCACCCATCGTCATCGCCTTCATGTTCCTTCAGCGTTATTTCATCCAGGGCGTTACCGCCGGAGCCGTCAAATGACCAAACCCCTCGCCGGTGCGTTTCCCGTACTGCCCACCCCGTTCCGCGACGACGGCCAGATCGATGTTGCCGACTTCATATCGGTGATCGACTTTGCCCTCGAAAGCGATGTCGACGGCGTCGTCTATCCCGGCGTCGCCAGCGAGGTTGATACGCTGACTCCCCAAGAACGCCGCAGCCAGGTCAAGCTGCTGGCGGAGCGCATCAATGGGCGCATTCCGATCATCATCGGCGCCAGCGATCCTGATCCTGCAATGGCCGCCCGCCACATTGCCCTCGGTGCCGAAATCGGCGCCGCCGCGGCCATGGTCATCGCGCCCTTTGCCATCGGCAACGACATTGCCGCGCAGACTGCCTATTTCAAAGCCGTTGCTGCCGGGGCAGGGGTGCCGATAATGCTGCAGAACCAGCCCAAGCCGATCGGCGCGGGCCTGTTGCCCGAAGAGGTTGCCGCCGTCGCCAACGCCGTGCCGGAAATCCGCTACATCAAGGAGGAGACTGCACCCTGCGGCCAGAACCTGACCCGGATCAAGGCTGCGGCAAACGGCTCGGTGGACGCCATTTTTGGCGGCGCCGGCGGGCGCTACGTGACCGACGAACTGGCCCGCGGCGCGGCGGGCACCATGCCGGCCGCTGAACTGGCCGATATCCACGCCCAGATGATCCATGCCTGGCAGGCCGGCGACGTTGTCACCACGCGTCGGCTCTACAACGTCTCGTTGCCGCTGCTCAATTTCCAGGCCATCTTTCGCATGCACATGACCAAGGAAGTCCTGCGCCGCCGTGGCGTCATCCAGCATACCTTCGTGCGCGGCAAGGGCCCCAGTTTCGATGACGGCGACCGCGCCGAACTGGCGCTGCTGCTGGCCGAGGCCGATCTGCCCTATTCCAACCACAAGCCCGTCTGATGCCCAATATCGTAGATGCCATCGTCAAGGTCGAAACCTTCATCATCTCGATCCCGCGCGACGTGCCCTATCTCGGGCCGCTGAAGCAGGGCGAGGCGATCAACGAGCGCGGCTACCTGGTGCGCAAGGGCAATCGCACGATCTACCCGTCCACCGACATGACGCTTTTGGTCAAGGTCACCGGCGAGAGCGGCACGGTGGGTTGGGGCGAGTGTTATGGCATTGTAGCGCCCGAGGCGACCAAGGCCATCATCGATGACGTGCTGGGGCCGGTCATCATCGGCCGCGACCCCGCTGATGCCGTGGTGATCCACGAAGATCTCTATGATCTGATGCGCGTGCGCGGCTTCTTTGGCGGCTTCTATCTGGATGCCCTGGCTGGCGTCGATATCGCGCTCTATGATCTCACCGGCAAGGTGCTCGGTGTACCGGTTTCAACCCTGCTGGGCGGGCGCCGCCACGACACCATCCCGGCCTATGTCTCCGGCCTGCCGCGCGCCACAATCAGGGAACGCTGCGACCTGGCGCTGGAATGGATCGCCAAGGGCTACAAGGGCATCAAGTTTGCCGCGGCCGTCTCCGACGAAGGCATCGTCGCCGAAATGGCGGCCCTACGCGAAGCAGTCGGACCCGATATCGACATCATGGTCGACCTGCACTGGAAGTTCGAGGCCGCCGAAGCCATCCGGCTGATCAGGCGGCTGGAAGCCCACAACCTCTATTTCGCCGAAGCGCCGGTGCAGCCGGAAAACCTCGAAGGCCAGGTCCGCGTCGCCCATGGCATCGGCGTGCCGCTGGCGCTGGGCGAGGAACTGCGCACTACTTTCGAGTT
>JBARWY010000135.1:0-59233 GCA_049647065.1 Devosia sp.
CACCGACGATAGTAAGGAGGAACTTTGAGGTCAGGGTTTTCATGTCACCAACTTAGGGGGAGGTTGCTGAATGGGACATGAATAAGGCAAAGCGCAAATCACAAGCTCTTGGCCCCTCTGGAATCAGGCTCATCACGCCGCGGCGTGGAAAATCCTCATGCACGTAGTATCGTGCCTGCCGCCGCTCGACGCAATGCTCACGCCCGGCCGATATCCCCCTTTCAGACCCTTACGCAGGAACAGCACGGCAAGCGCTTCCATGATCAGGTGGCCACCCCTCGGCCTCGCGCCGATGCCGCAACTGCGTCGGCGTAATGCCGTGGCGCTTGCAGATCATCGCCGGCAGAAACTGACGACCTTCATATTCCTAGCGAATGGCATCCCAGCGGATCGGCGCCTGCGGCTCCGATGCTTGGTTCAGGCTCATATCTGTCTCGCTGCTCGCCGCCACCGGGGTCGTCTTCGTGACCCAATTTCGTGACCATGCCTGAACTATACTGATCACCGTGACGCGGGGATAAGATGGATAAGTTTGTTCCGGTGATCCGTTTCTGCGTGGCACGAAGCCGCAAAGAAAAGCCCGCCTTGCTTGCGCAAAACGGGCCTGACACGCGGGAGGCGTGAAAATCAAATCCGGACGAAATCTACCTTCTGGCAGGCGATCAACTGGCAGCCGCGGAGGCTCAACTGATCTTCGTCGACCAGCGTCACCGAACCGGAGACGGTGTGCCCGTCATACTTCACCGTGCCGCGCCATTTGTTTTCGGCCGTCGGCCGGGCGGCGTGCACTACATGCTTGTTCATGAGCGCCAGGTTTTCCGGGGTCTGGGCGTCCTTGCGCAGCCAGATGAGCTTGGCGCAAAGTTCGGTACCGTCGCCGCAATAGCTCACCGAGTAGCGCGACTCACCAGTGGTGGTCTGCCAGGTACCTTCAGGGGTCAGGTCCTGGGCGAAAGAGGGAACAGCGGCACATAGAGCAAGCGCGGCGGCGGCGATGGTTTTCACGATGGTCATGGTCGTCTCCTGACGATTGCCAGGCTCGCATCGGGTGCAGCTCGGCGTGATTGGACTTGGTTGACCGAGCAAATGCCACCCCCGGACTGAACCGACCACGAATTGCTCATTCATTTTGGGTTCATCGGGCCTGCCAAACCGGCCAGAGTGGAGTTCCCCCTGTCCCCTGCGGGAGAGGTGCGACATTTCTGCGTTCAGAAAATGTCAGGGTGAGGGGCCTCTCACCCGAACTTTCGTGCCGCATCCATCGCCAGGCCCAGCCCCACGCTGCCCATCACGTCGGTGCGCACCAGTTCCGCCTCTGGAAATAGCGCCCGCAGGCGGTTGGCGATAACAGGCACCTGGGTCGAGCCGCCGGTTAGGATCAGGCTGTCGATCGCCCGTGTTACCACCCCGGCCCGCTTCAGCGTTTCGGCAATAGTGTGCTCGATCCGCTCGACTGAATGGTGCAGGGCCTTGGTCAGGTCGCCAATGGTCATTACCGTCTCGATTCTCCGGCCCCTCACCGGAAAGGCAAACTCGGTGGCATCGGCATCCGACAGGGCAATCTTGGCCGCCTCCACCGCGCCGACCAGCCGGTGCCCCAGCCGGTCCTCGATCAGTTCCATCATCATGTTCACCCGCTCGGGCGCTTGCGCCTCCCGGCTGGTGCCGCGCAGATCGCGCAGCGTCTGCGCCGTATAGAGCCGGTTGATCCGATGCCAGGTCGACAGATCGTAGTAAGGCGCCACCGGCAGGTGCCGCTTGCCGTCGAGCGTCAGCGTGCCCAGTCCCAGTTCAGGCATCACCCTGCCCATGGACAGCAGCCGGTCGAAGTCGGTGCCACCGACATGCACGCCGGCCGTCGAGAGAATGTCGCCACTCCGGTCCACCGACTTCGCGCGCTCGGGCGAGACTCGGATCACCGTAAAGTCGGAGGTACCGCCGCCAAGATCGACGATCAGCGCCAGCCGCTCGCGCGTCACCTGCCGCTCATAGTCGAGTGCCGCCGCGATCGGCTCGAACTGGAAATCGACATGGCGGAAGCCCTGCGCCCGCACCGCACCCTCGAGCTGGCTCTGCGCCGCAGCGTCCGCCACCGGATCGTCGTCAACGAAATGCACAGGCCGGCCGCACACGACCGTATCGACTTCGCCGCCCAGTTCCACTTCGGCGCGTCGCTTCAGCTCGGCAATGAATATCCCCAGGATGTCGATGAAGCCGTAGCTGCGCGCCTTGACGCGGGTGGTATCGCCGATCAACGCCGTGCCCAGTACGCTCTTGAGCGAACGCATCAGCCGGCCCTCGGCGCCCGTTACATATTCGGCCACCGCCTGCCGGCCAAAATGGATGCTGTCGTCCTCGAAGCCGAAGAAGATGACGCTGGGAATGGTCTCGCGCCCGTCTTCCAGCTTCAGCAATTGCGGTGCGCCGACGCCGTCGCGGCGCGCGATAGTGGAATTGGACGTGCCGAAGTCGAGGCCGCAAACAAGGGTCATGGCATGCCATCCATCATGGAATGCGCCCGGGCAGCGCAGAGGGACGGGCTTCTTAGAGACTCAGACTCGATGTGGCAACCGGCTGCCCACACGGTTCTCCTCCCCTTGCGGGAGAGGGAAGACCATTCTGCGTTCAGCGGAAGGATCAGGGCGACGGGCTTCGAGCTGTCCCGCAGGGCAAATCGTTCCAGTGAGCGATTTGAAGCGAGAAGGCCATGAGAGCTACGCTCGAATGCTCGGGCACGCCCATGCTTCAATGAATATTGGGGCAACCTCTCCCGCAAGGGGAGAAGGGAAAGAGGCAGCGGCCAGGTATCAAGCCGCCCGTGGCTTGCGCATTCTCTCAAGCGCCGGGCGCAGGTCCACGCCCTCCATGCGGCCCATGCCCTTGCGCTGCGCTTTCTTCAGGGCCTCGGCGCCCGCTTCGAAGAATTTCCGGTCATAACCGCCGCGTGGATTAGTAACAGCCAGGCCCATGCTCAGCGTCACGATGCCGGCATGGCTTTCCTTGTGCGACATGGCGAGGCGCCTGATAGCGTCGGCAATCTTGGCGGCGCTGGCCCGCGCCATCAGCGCCGGCAGGTCGGGCAGCACGATGACGAAGCTGGCGCTACCCAGCCGCAGGCAGGTGTCGCCCTCGCGCGGCAGCGCATCGGTTATCGCCTGCATCACGGCGAGCAGGCACAGGTCGGCCTCGCCGCGGCCATAGGCTGTGACATAGTCGGCGAATCGGTCGATTTCGATCACCAGCAGGCTCAGCGACACATGCCGCGTCGCAGCATGGTTCCAGCCTAGCGCCAGTTCATGCTCGATCCGCTCACCAAGCTTGGGCCTTATGCCCATCGAGCGGGCGATAGCGGCCTGCCCATAGGCCGGCATGCGCTCCTGCCGCGCCGGTCGCAACGCGTCCAGCGTGGTCCGGACACGGCTCCAGAAGGAGTCGGCCTGTTCTTTGGCAATCGCGGTATCGGTCATGGTTGTCGCCCATCCTAGGCTCGCGCACCGCCGGATCAGGCCACAAGATGGTTAACGGTGGGTAAATGCCTAGAGCTGCTCGGGTGGTTCCCACTCCGGCCAGTCGACCGCGTGTTCTTCCCAGGTGTCGGGTTCGACGTCCGTCTCGAGGAATGTCCGCCCCTTCACCGACACACCCACATCCACCACCGTCTGCGGATCGCCCGAGATCAGTGGGTGCCACCACGCCAGTCCCTTGCCTTCGGCAATGCGGCGATAGGCGCAGGTGGTGGGGATCCATTTGATCTCCGTGACATTCTGCGGCGTCAGCTTGATGCAGTCCGGCACCTTGGCCTGCCGACCCGGATAATCGGTGCAGCCACAGGTATCGCCATCGAGCAGCCGGCAGCGGACATCAGAGGTGATAAGGATACCGGTATCCTCGTCCTCCAGCTTGATCAGGCAGCAGCGACCACAGCCGTCGCAGAGCGCTTCCCACTCCGCGTCGGTCATCTGGTCCAGTGTTTTTTCGTCCCAGAAGGCCATCTTAATCCACTGCTGCTAAGCTTGTTGCCGGTTTGCTCTTGTCGGCGACAGAGCGCAATCATATTCCAGCGATTGTGTTGCGTTGATCGCCCGTTGCGGACAACAGTCCGTGAACCAAGCTCCGAGGAAAATTGGTGCAGGATCCGTTCTATACCAAGGAAAAGCGCAAGAAATCGGGCGGCATGCTCGCTGCCGATGCGTGGCTCGATTCCTCGCTCTACGAGTTCTGGCAAGCGCTGGGTCGCGGCTATACGCGTTTCCAGGATTTCATGTCGATCTTCCACGTCGCCGGCATCAAGCGCCTGTTCGTGGAACTGCTGAGCGACGGCCTCTCCTTCTTCGCCATCGGCTGCGTGCTGATGACCGCGCTGGCCCTGCCCGCCTTCGACGCCACGGCGTCAGGCGAGTTCAATGCCGCCGAGGACTATTCGGTGGTGTTTCTCGATCGCTTCGGCGCCGAGATCGGCCGCCGCGGCATTCGCTCGGACGATTCGGTCGCGCTGGACGACATGCCCGACTATCTGATCAAGGCCACCCTCGCGACCGAGGACCGGCGCTTCTACGAGCATTTCGGCATCGACATCGTGGGCACGCTACGCGCGCTGATGAACAATGCGCAGGGCGACAGCTCCACCCAGGGTGGGTCCTCGATCACCCAGCAGCTGGCCAAGAACCTGTTCCTCACGCCCGAGCGCAACCTCGAGCGCAAGATCAACGAGGCGTTTCTCGCCGTGTGGCTCGAGTGGCACTACAGCAAGGACGAGATCCTCAAGCTCTATTTCGACCGCGCCTATATGGGCGGCGGCAACCACGGCGTGGTCGCCGCGGCCGATTACTACTTCGGCAAGAAGGTCCAGGACATCAACCTCGCCGAAGCCGCGATGCTGTCGGGCCTGTTCAAGGCGCCGACGCGCTATGCCCCGCATGTCGATCTTGCCGCCGCCCGCGGCCGCGCTAATCTGGTGCTGTCCAACATGGTCGCCGCCAGCTTCCTCACCGAAGGCCAGGTCACTGCAGCCCGCCGTCATCCGGCCACCCCGATCAGCCGGGCGGAAGACGCCAACTCGCCCAACTATTTCCTCGATTGGGCCTTCGAGCAATCAAAGGACCTGATCGAGGCGCACCACCACGACAGCAACAATTTCGTGGTGCGCACCACGATAGACACCACGCTGCAGAAATATGCCGAAGAGGCCGTCGTCTCGACCGTGCTTGAGCAGGGTGAGCAGTACGATGTCAGCCAGGCGGCCATGGTGGTCACCGATACCGTGGGCGCCATCCGCGCCATGGTGGGCGGCACCGACTATGCCAAGAGCCAGTTCAACCGGGCCATCGTCTCTACCCGTCAGCCCGGCTCGGCCTACAAGATCTTCGTCTATTCGGAAGCCTTCGAGCAGCTCGGCCTCACGCCCGCCGACATGATCACCGATCGCCCCGTCTGCATTGGCGACTGGTGCCCGGTCAATTACGGTCGCAGTTACAAGGGCACCGTGACGCTGGCCAGCGCCTTTGCGCAGTCGCTCAATACCGTCCCTGTCACGCTCTCGATCAAGACCGGCCGCGAACCCATCGCCGCGCTCAGCCATCGCATGGGCCTGCAGGCCGACTACCCTGTCACCCGCTCGCTGGCCCTGGGTGTCGCATCGGTCTCGGTGCTTGACATGACCTCATCCTATGCGGTGCTGGCCAATCATGGCTACAAGACACCCGCCTATGGCATCACCCGCATGACCACGCTCAATGGCGAACTTGTCTACGAGGTCGATCCGAACGCCACCCATGAACGCGTCCTCAGCGAGACCACGGTCGCCAACATGAATTCCATGCTGCGCGGCGTCGTCACCGGCGGCACCGGCCGCCGCGCCGATATCGCGGGCGTACCCGTGCTCGGCAAGTCCGGCACCACCTCGTCCTATCGCGACGCCTGGTTCTGCGGCTTCACCGGTAATTACGTGGCCGCCGTCTGGTTCGGCAATGATGACTACCACGCCACCAATAACCTCACCGGCGGCACCCTGCCGGCCATCGCCTGGCAGAAATTCATGGCCTACGCCCACACCAACATCGAAATCCTGCCGGTCTTCGGTGTCGATTTCGTCATCGAGCCTCCCATCGTGGCAGAGGCCGATCCGGATGCGCTGGAAGAGGAGATCATCCAGCGCCCGCCCAACCTCACCCCCGCTGCCGCGCGCAAGCTGGCCGACCTTGCCGATCGCTTCGCCGCTACGCTGGAAGGCGCCACGCCGCCTGCCGATCAGGCAAGTGCACAGGAAGCTGCGTCAACCGCGCCACTGTAGCACTTCGCCCTTCCGCCTCCCCGCCCCCCTTGCTACAAGCGAACGAGCCACTCCGCGCGCAGGTCTCGCCGCCCATGCCGTCTATTGCATCTCCGAGCCGCTGAACCGTGCGCTTTGTCTTCTATCTCCTCGTGATGATCGCCGTGGCGCTGGGTGTGGGCTTCGGCCTCAGCTATTATGCGCTGACCGACGGGCGCCTGTTCGGTGTGGCGCAGGTCGGCCCCTGGCATGCCTGGCCCGATGTCGGCGCCAACGCGCCCAATCCCTATACGCGCGGCCACCTCGCCCGTACCGCCGCCCTGGAACTCGGCCAGTCCGAGGGTCTGCAGTTTACCGCCATTGCCGATAGCGACGGTGAACCGCTGACGCGTGATTGCACCTATCGCATCACCGGCAAAACACCGCTTGCCACCTTCTGGACACTGGTCGCCCTCGACGAGGCCGGCATCAACATCGCCGCCCCCGACGTAGCACCTGCGATGCGCAGCACGGGTATCGCCCGCGCCGATGACGGCTCCATCAATATCAATGTGGGGACGCGGCTGCTGCCGCAAAACTGGCTCGAGCTCAGCGGCGAGGGGCCGTTCAAGCTGGTGTTGACGCTCTACGACACGGCTGTCTTCTCCGGCTTTTCCAGCGATGCCTCCATGCCGGTTATCATCAGGGGGGAATGCGCGTGATCCGCTTCCTGCTCTGGCTGCTGGGCGGCGTTGTGCTGGGTGGCATCATCCATATCATCGTCATCCTTACCCTGCCGGCGCTCGCCGAGCAGTCGGTGTGGAGCCGTGTGGCAACGCTCGAAGCCGATAATGACATGATCATCCTGCCGCAGGTCGTAGCCGGCGAGCCCAACCCGCTGGGCCTCGATCCCGAACTGGTCTACGGCCTGTGCCGCGTCGATCTGGCCGACGGTCCCGCCTATGTCAGCGGCGTCCTGCCCGATGCGTTCTGGTCGGTGGCGCTGTTCGATCCGTCGGGCATAGTCACCTATTCAACCACCAATCGCGACGGCATCGGCCAGACGCTTGAACTGGGCATTTTCAATGCCGCCCAGACCCGCCTTCTCGCCCAGCAGCAGCTCGACATCGCCGAGGGCCTGCTGGTGGTCGAATCGTCGAGCGACCAGTTGCTGATCCTGGTCCGCCTGGCGCCGCCGCATCAGGCGATGCGCGAACGCTTCGAACAGGAGCTGTCCGAGGTGGAGTGCGGCACACGGAGCTGACCGCGACACGAAGCTGTTGCTGGCATACCTCGCCACATGGCAAGAACGTCCAGCGGCGCCCGGCAGATGCCGGATCGACGCATCGACCAAGCATCCGAAAGGACAGAGAATGCATGTGGGGCGGTCCTATCGGCTGATCGATTTCGTGCTCTGGTCGCGCCGCAGCGTGATCTACATGATCGTCGTCAGTCTCCTGGCGATCGGCACCTACCACATTCCGGGCATTGCCGGTTTTGCCATACCCTGGCAGGTGATTGTCGTGCTGGGTACCACAGTATCTCTGGTCGCCGGCTTCAAGAACGCGCAGGTGCTTTCCCGCAGTGCCGAGGCTCTGCAGCTCTTCGCCCAGATCGCCGCCAGCAGCCGCATCTGGGGTAGTCTCTGTCGCGACTTTACCGATGCCGAGACGGCACGCGTGCTGGTGTACCGGCACCTGGCCTGGCTTACCGCCCTGCGCTTCTCGCTGCGCCGGCCCATGCCCTGGGAGACCATGAGCCGCCCCGCCAATGCCGAGTTCCGCAAGCGCTACCACATAGTGGAAGACACCAGTTCCCTGCGCGCCGAGCTTGAAACGCTGCTCGGCACAGACGCCGAAACGATGCTGGCGGCACGCCACCCGGCGCTGCAATTGCTTGATGCACAAACGCACCATGTCGGCCAGTTGCTCAAGACCAGTGCCGTACCAACCCAGGTCTATAGCGAGCTGATGAAATCGGTGCGCGACCTGCATGACCAGCAAAGCCGCTGCGACCGGATCAAGAACAGTCCCTACCCCCGGCAATACGCCATCGTCGGCACGATGTTCGTCACCATATTCTGTACCCTGCTGCCGTTCGGCGCCGTTCCGGTATTTGCCGAATTGAGCACGCTGGGCGGCATCCTCGGCGCAGTCGCCATCTGGCTGACCATCCCCTTCAGCACGTTGCTGGGCTGGATGTATATGTCGCTCGACCAGGTCGGCGAGAGCACCTCGAACCCGTTCGAGGGCAATGCGAATGATGTGCCGATCAGCCAGATTTGCCGCGACATCGAGATCGACCTCCGGGCCGCGCTGGGCGAACAAAATCTGCCGGCGCCGTTGCCGCCCACGCATGGTTTCGCGACCTAGCCCGGAAGTGTGAGGCCACCCTTACCTATCGAAGGGGAATGGTCAGCGTGAACCGTGTCTCGGCCGCGTCCGAGGTAACGTCGATGCCGCCGCCATGGGCGGCTGCGATCTGGCTGGCTATGTAGAGGCCGAGGCCCAGCCCCTGCTTTCCGGCACTGCCATTGGGTCGGGCGAACGGCTCGAACAATGCCGCCTGCTGCTCGGGCTGGATCGGGTCCCCGCCATTGGCGACGGATAGCACGAACGCCCTATCGCTCAAGCCTGCCTCAACCCGCACCGGCTGCGCCGGATCGCCGTGGGTCAGCGCGTTCGCCAGCAGGTTGGACAACAGCTGCGCCAACCGCGTCGGGTCGAGATCGACCGGCTCCGCGACCGCGATATCGGCCAGTATCTGGCGGTCCCGATTGGCCACCTGCAGTTCATCGATCACGTGCCGCAAGGTCGGTGCTATGTCGCCGCGCTGGCGGACCAGCTCGATGCCGCCGCCAAGCCGGCCACGGGCGAAGTCCATGACATTGTCGATCAGCGACGCCATCCGGATCACGCTACCCTGCATCAGGGTCACAATCTTGACGGCCCGTTCGTTGAGCGGCGTCTTGAGCAGCATGCCGGCGCCCGCGCCGATGGCTGCCACCGGGTTGCGCAGGTCATGCCCGAGCACGGCGATGAACTGGTCGCGCAACTCGGACATGCGGCGTTCGCTGGCCAGGCCCGCTTCAGCCTTTGCCACATTGTCCGCGGCGTCCAGTTGTGCGGCGATCAATTGGGCGAATAGCTCAAACGTGCCGATGATTTCGGGATTCCTGAGCTGCGCTGGCTTGGGGTCAATGGCGCAAAGCGTGCCGAAGAACGAGCCGTCCCGGCGAACGATGGGCATGGAAATATAGCTCTCGAAGCCATACTGCGCCGGCGTCGGGTGACCGCAGAAGGCGTCGTCCTGCGACACGTGGTCGATCACCACCGCCCGCCCGGTCTGGCGGATTTCGTTGCAGATGGTTGTCGCCACCTCGAGTTCGCCGCCCGGCTTGAGGCCGAACGCGATCTGGTCAAGCACCCGGCAGGCGATCCAGCGGTCTTCGGTGACCCGCGCCACGGCAGCAAAGCCCATGCCAGTCAGGCGACAGACTACGTCGAGAATGGTGGAAACGGCATCAATGCGGCCGACGGCGTCGATATCTTCTTGAAAGTCGTGGCTCATGGCTGTCCGCGTGAGTGATGCAAAAAACCGTAGCGGAGCCCCGGTGCGTTGTCATGGGCACAATTGCGTCAGCGATTACATAGGCCCGGCAACGCCACCCACCGCGGCGAGTGCCACCACCACCGTCCAGGGCGGGGCCTTCCAAACGACCAGCGCCACGAAGCCGGCCAGTGCCAACACAAAATCGAACGGGCTGAGTACTGCACTCAGCCACACCGGATCATAGAGCGCCGCGCCGAGTATCCCGACCACGGCAGCATTCGCCCCGCGCATCCCGGCCTGTGCCAGTGGCACGGTGCGCAAGGCATCCCAGAAGGGCAGCGCACCCACTAGCAGCAGGAAGCCCGGCAGGAAGATGGCGACCAGCGCAATCGCCGCACCGGTGATCCCGTTCGGCGCCAGATTGCCGACGGCTCCCAGATAGGCGGCAAAGGTGAAGAGCGGTCCCGGCACCGCCTGTGCCGCGCCATAGCCGGCAAGAAAGGCGTCCTTGCTGATCCAGCCACTCGCTACCGTTTCGGCGTCGAGCAGCGGCAGCACCACATGCCCGCCCCCGAACACCAGCGCCCCGGCGCGATAGAAGGCATCGAAGAGATCGAGTCCGTGGGCATTTGCCGCCGAAGCGGCGATCGGCAGGCCGACAAGCAGCACCGCGAAAAGCCCAAGGCTCGCCATTCCCACCGTCCGGCTCACTGGAAACCGCATCGCCGCCGCTACCGCAGTCCCGCCGTCGCGGCAGTAGACCAGCCCGGCCAGCCCGCCGAGAACGATGGCTGCAACCTGGCCCAGTGAACCGGCGAGCAGGATCGTCAGCGCCACGGCCACCACGGCAATCATCGCCCGCTGCCGGTCAGGCGCCAGCGTGCGCGCCATGCCCCACACAGCTTGCGCCACCACGGCGACAGCAACGAGCTTCAGTCCGTGCAGAACGCCTTGTGGACCCGGTCCATCCAGCGCCGCGGCACCGAGTGCGAACGCTACCAGCAACGCTGCCGATGGCAGGGTAAAGGCAACCCACGCCACCAGCGCTCCCAGCGGCCCTGCTCGCCACAGCCCGAGTGCAAAGCCGACCTGGCTCGATGCCGGACCGGGCAGGAACTGGCACAAGGCCACGAGGTCGGCATATTCGGCTTCATCCAGCCAGCGCCGCCGCACCACGATCTCGTCGCGGAAGTAACCCAGATGGGCGATCGGCCCACCAAACGAGGTCAGGCCCAGCTTGAGGAAGGCGAGGAATACCTCGCGGGCCGAGCCAGTCCTTGCCGCTACTTCTTCCAAACCTGCCCCCGCCGGCGCCGCCTACTTGGGCAGCACGATTTCGGTGTCGCCCGTATGCTGGTAGCGTGACGGTATGACGACACCGCCATTGCCGTGGCTGGCATCCACACCGGCGCAGAAATCCCGGCGATTGGCTCTGGTCACATAGGCCGACATGCGGTGCAGCGCGTCGTCCACCGCCAGCGACTGTTCATGCGGTGTCTCTACCAGCAGGTTGTCGAGCGCGAAGTCATAACTGGAATAGCGGTAGTTCAGCGCACGCACGAACCAGTCGATGAAGGCGTCGTTCTCGTATTTTCGTGCCGCGACTTCCTCGCCGATGCGCGGCGGCAGGTCATGGCCCAGGCCGTCATAGGCAATGGCGCGCTGCCGGTCGATCTCGATCACCTTGCAAATGGCGATAAAGGTGGTGGGTAGCGTATCGATATCGGCCGTCACATGACGCCCAACCGTGGAATAGCGGGTCCGCGATGAGGCATATTCCGTGCGGCTCAGCCATTGGTAATAGCGCTCGATGGTGAAGCGCTCGTCGCGCGGACGTACGATGCGGGTCCGCTGCAGTTCCACGGCGCTGTCGAACTGCCAGTCCTTGGCATGAGGAGCAACGAGGAAGCGCCAGACGCGATCATGCATCTCCTCTTCCTGGTCGGTCTTGTTGAAGCTGGAGACGGGCTCGCCCCGATTGGCGGCGATGAAATCGCCAGCGGCCGGCATGGCAGTGTCATGCGTCCAGCTCGGCGCGGCGCGGCCGAAATCACCCACCGGCCGCGCAACGCAGCCAGCCAGGATTGCGGTCAGGGCCAGTGCCCCGGCCAGGCGATAAAAACTATCCACGCTTGCGCTTTGGCCGCGTAGGATCGAGCCTTGTATTCGGCGGCTGCGACAACCCGCGCTCATAACGCACCCCGGTAAATATCAGGATCTGGGCATCGCCGGGCTCTCTTGCCCCGCTTTTTACGGCCTTTGACCGCTGATCAAATTTGACGAGCTTTCCCAAGCTGTCCTCCAGTTGGCTCGCTCCTCCAATCCCAATGGAGGCCGCGGTTCGCGTTGCAAATCGGTGGTGTGACGCCCTCGCACCCCTTGCTCATGACCGCATTAAGAGATCGTCAAGGTTAACAGTCTGCTAACGAATTGGCGGCAAGAGTGAATGTGCATCGAATGTGATGCGATTCCGAATAGACGGTCCCTCAGACATGCTTGGTTTTCAGCCCTACGAGACGTTTCAACTGCTCATCGAGACGGGTGGCGTCGACCGTACGAATACCTTGCTGATAGCCGCCTGCGACGCCTATGCGCGGCGCGGCAAGCCGACCCCTCCCGAAATGGAACAGTTCGAGGCCCTGGCGGGACGCCTGTTCCCGATCGCCGGTCCGCAGGCACGTGCCAAGGGCGCAGCCATTCTCGGCCGTGCGGAAATGCTGTCCCCGGCCCTCGAACAACTCGTCGTCGACCATATCGGGGAAGACCTCATCGGGTTCCTCGCAGGCGCGGCTGACCTCTCCGAGCCAACCATGCTCGAGATCATCACCCGCTATGACGTGCCTGCAGCGGCGACCATCGCGGCCCGTGACGACCTCTCCAACGTCGTCCTCGCCAAGCTCTTCCAGATGAATTCACGCAAGGTCTACCGGGCGCTGGCCTCCAACACCTCGATCGTGCCGCGCGGCGCCTATCTCAGCGCCCTCGCCCGGTCAGCGCAGATGGATCACATGGTTGCCGAGTCGCTGGCCAAGCGTGCCGACTTCGATGCCGCCTTGCTGGCGCCCGCCTTCTTCGATCTTTCCGACGTGGATCGCGTCAAGGTCATCCAGGCCTTCGCCCACCGCCAGACCCCGAAGGCGCCGATCAGCAAGACCATAGAGCAGCTCACCGTCGCCAATCAGGAACTGACCAAGGCGCTGATGAAGCTGTTCTCCGAGAACCGCCGCCCCGAGGTCACGCGCCTGCTTTCCCAGATTACCGGGCTCGATGAAGTGCGCTGCGGCCAGATCGCCCATGACGTCACCGGCGCCTCGCTCTTTGTTATCCTCCGCGCCTTTGGCTGCAGTGCCTATGATGGGCTCAAGGTGCTGATCCATGCCACCAGCCACGATAGCGAGCGCTCCCGCGCCCTGGCCGACTTCGCCACACTGTTCGGCAATGTTACGCCCGAATCAATGGCTTACCTGATGGGCGCGTGGCGCGGTGAGGTGAACCTGCTCGAGCTCAACAAGCCGGAATACAAGCCGTTCGTAGAGACCGCACGCCGTGCGCCGAGCAACGTTCTGGCGCCGGCGCATAATCCGGTTGTCGATCAGGCCATCGAGGCTTTGGCTCGCATCGGCGCCCGGCGCGCCGGCTGATTTCCTGCGGATTTCTTCCGGAACTAGATGACCTCGATCCCGAGGTCATCGCTGCGCAGGTCGATACTTAGAACCCACAGATCGGGATCGAATTCGATCTCGCGCGCAATGCGGTCGATGACCTTGGCTGGTTCGACATGGTCGAAGCGGCGCTGGAACACCAGGCTGGCGTCGTCCTTGCGGCTGGCCATCGGCGCCGGGGTGAACAGCGAGCGCGTGCCGTCGAGGTGATCGACCTCGATGAATACCTGCCCGGCAATGGGATCGCCGCGGCGGGCGACGACGCACATGTGGCCCAGGTCATTGTGACGTCGAACAAAAACCCCACACCACAGATCGCTGCGAAGCGTGCTCACGCTAGATGGCGGCGCCGGCCTGGCGCAGCAGGCCCACCAGATCGGGGTTCACCTGCCCGGTGACCCGGTAGCTGTGGAAGTTCTCGAATTCGCGGATGGCCTTGGCCGTGGCGTCGCCCGGATGGCCATCAATCGAGCCATGGTAGAAGCCCAGGCTCGCGAGGCCCTTCTGGATGGTACCCACCAGCTGCGCATTGTTGGCCGGCGCCACTGTCGTAGTCGCAGCCAGCATCTGGTCAGGAACGGGCTCGGCCTGCACTGCCGTCACCGGCCGCGGCGCGGCCATCGGTTCGAGCGAGGCAACCTGGACGGGGGCCGGCATCTGCTGGGCCCGCGGCGTCGCCACCAGCGGCAGCGCCGGGACGGGTTTGACCGCCGGTGCGGGTGGCGTCGTGCGGCCACCATCGACGGCGGCGACGATGGAATCAATGGTTTGCGCCGCGGCGTTGCCGATGGTGTCGACAGCCTGATCGACCGGCGACAGCGTGGGCAGGCGCGCCACGACCCTGTCAGGCTGCGGCGCGGGCTGGACCGCGGCCTGCGGCTGGACAACTGGCTGCACGGCGGCCTGCTGCACGACGGGAGCCGGCTGCGCCACCGGCACCATGCCGGCAGTGTCGGCCCGCAGGATTGCGTCGATGACGTCGGGCGTCATGGCGCCGGTCGGCGTCAGGCCGTTGCGCTGTTCGAAGGCCCGAATCGCATTGGCAGTCATCGGGCCGTAGAAACCGTCGACCGTGCCATTGAACAGGCCTAGTTCGGTCAGCTTCTTCTGCACGGCGAAGGCGTCGGTATTGCCCACGGGAGCGCCGGGCATGACCGGCGGCACCGTTGCGACGCTGCCGGTCGTCTCCTGCGTCACCGGCGTCGCCGGGATGGCTACTGCCGTCTGCCGCTCCGGGGCCGGCATCGGCTCGGGGGCAATCTGGGGCTGCACCAGCGAGACATCAACGGGTGGGGCAAAGAAGGGCGATGGATGCCGGGTTGTCTGGAAATACAGGGCATTGCTGGCTGCCAGGGCGGTCAGCGTCACCAACGCCAGCATGCCGGTCGAGGCGAGCGGCGCACGCATGTAGCGGGACATCGTCCAGAGGCCGGCGCGGCCAAGTGAGGCTGCCACGGCGGTACCCGCCAGCAGAGGCAGGCGGGAGAAGGTGGTTGCCGTCATTGCGCTTTTCTTTTTTCGTCTTGCCATGATGGGATCGGGGTAACGGCGGGCTCTTTGCGGATCGGTGTGATCGAGGCAGTTTCTTCGGTCTTTATTGCCGGACCGTTTATAGGCAGCAAAACAGTCACTGTTGTCCCTGCCCCAATTTCGGACATTGCTCGCAAGGTGCCCTGGTGCAGATCGACCAGCCCCTTGACGATGGAGAGGCCCAGGCCCGTGCCCTCGTAGCGGCGCGACAGGCCATCCTGCACCTGGAAGAAGGGCTCGCCGATCCGGTTAAGCGCCTCGGGTGCCATGCCCACGCCCTGGTCACTGACCGACAGGTTGAGGCTCTGGCCCTGGCGCTTGAGACTCACGGTGACGAGGCCGCCCGGATGGCTGAACTTGATGGCGTTGGACAGGAGGTTGAGCAGAATCTGCCGGCAGGCCCGCTCGTCGGCCACCAGCATGGGCATGCCCGCGGCAATATCGGCGACAAGCGTTACCTGCTGTTCGCTGGCCATCGTCTCGACCATGTTGAAGCAGGGCTCCACCATGTCCTCGACCATGAAGGGCTCGGTCTGAAGCTCGAACTTGCCGGCTTCGATCTTGGACATGTCGAGCAGCATGCGCACCACTTCGAGCAGGTGCTTGCCACTCTGGTGGATAAGGCCCGCATACTCGCGATGGGTGGTCGACAGCTCGCCGCCGATTCCACTGGTCATCATCTCCGAGAAGCCGACCACAGCGTTGAGCGGCGTGCGCAGTTCATGACCGATGGTGGCGAGGAAGCGCGACTTGGCGCTTGATGCCTCCTCAGCGGCGCGGCGCGCCTCCGCCATGGCAATCTCATTGTCCTTGCGGCTGGTAATGTCACGGAAAAGCGCCACCACTTCGTGCCGCAGGCCGATATTCTCGGAATCCTGCACCGGGGAGAGGCTGACTTCAACCCAGATGAAATGGGGTACACTATTGGCGGCGCGCGGATCGTCCTGGCGCATCCTGACCTCGATGACACGCGATTTGCCGCCCTGGTTGGCATCGGCAAAAGCGGTGAGATAGGCGGGGCGATCCAGCACATGCAGCCGTTCGCCGAGCCCGCCTCCCGACAGCTCATAGCGGCGGCAGCCGAAGAGTTGCTCGGACGAGCGCGAGGCCAGCAGGATTTCGCCGTCGCTGGAAAAGCGGATCACACCGTCCTGCACATGCTCGATCAGGTGACGATAGGCGGTCATCTGTGCCTTGTCGTAGACCTCGTAGGCAGCGTTGATGCGGTTGGCGGTATGGGCAACGAGGCTCACGCTGGCAATGAAAGCCGCGATGGCAGTCGCCATCAGATCAGCAGGGGGAACTGGGATGGCCGGGCCACCGAAGGCAGCAGCCAGACCAGCAATGCCGACAACGCCTGTTAGCAGCGCCCAACTCTGGCGGCGGAGCTGCTGGCGCCCCACAAGCGAGGCCATGATCGGCGCCATGACAGCCACGGCCAGGCCAGTATCGCCGAGACGACCGTCGGCCAGCGCCAGGATGGCGCCGAGAATCAGCAGGATATAGACTTGGCCCGCAGCCGCCTGCTCGAACAACTTGCGCTGGTGCAGCGACAAAGTGGTCATGCCACCGGCCAGCACGATGGCCGCAACGGCGAACGGAAACGCGGAGCCGATTACCAGTGCATAGACGGCAAACGGCATGGCGATGGCGCTGAGCAGGATCAGGATGCGGGCATTGTTGGCGAGCGTCTTGCGACGCAGCATTTCCGGCCGATGGCCGGTGCCGGCGACGGCCAGGGACATCTCTTTGCTTGCGCCGAAAGAGAACAGCCTACGCATTACGCATTACTCACTATCACGACGCCAGCAGTTACAGATGCAAGGGGCATCTCTGGCCTGAATGGGTTCAGGTCTCGTTGCGGCTACCCTGCGGTCCAAGAGTTGAAGGCGAGCTTAAATCCCATCACTGGCAGGGCCTTACCTGGGATCTGCGCTGGCCTTTCTCGGGTTAGCGTAAACAAGGTGTTGCCCTGCCGAAGACCACACCGTGCATTTGACTAAAATTTTATAGAAATGTCCCAGCGGCGCTTAACAGGCCACGTCTAGTCTCGGCCATGCAGGTCATTCGTCACCTGTCCGAGGTTCTGGAAGAAGCAATGTTTCTGGTCGTTCGCTCCGTTTTCTGGCTGACGGTCGCCTATATGGTGATCAAGCCTGGCGTCGATTTTGTCGATGCCCAGGCCGTGTCCGCGCAGGCTATGGCAGCGGGCCAGCGGGTCATTGCCGAACAGATTCAGGCCATCGAATGCGACAGTATCCAATGCGTTGGCGGCAAGGCCATTGCCGCCGCCGCGCTCCAGTCTTCCCCGCTCGTCGGTTCACCCATGCATGAGTTGCCGACACATGGTCCGGCCCCGATACCTCGGCCCCGGCCGGATTGGGCGGGATAGCGGGAGCCCTGCCCGGGCCCCGATCTAGACCCCAGGGATCGCGTCACTTCCCCAAGCGACGACTCCAGCGACCCCTGGCCTTAGCCGCAAGCACGCTGCCCCGTGCTTGCGGCTTTTTCTTTCCCCGCAGGCGCCACGGCAGCGACTGCCTTGCTATCGACACCGTCTGCCCCTATATGTTGCTCATACGTTTGAGCTACATGGCTATCTGATCCCGGCTTGCCGGTCTTTGTACCCCCTGTTTTTGAGAGCGTTTAGGCCTGTCCGGCATGTTGCCGGATAGCAATGATGCTTTCTGGCCATTTGGCCGGGGCACGACCTGAAAGATACCAGCCATGATCACCGGCACCGTAAAATTCTTTAATTCCACCAAGGGCTTCGGCTTCATTTCTCCCGAAGACGGCAGCAAGGACGCTTTCGTCCATGTGTCGGCTGTCGAGCGCTCCGGCCTTGCCGGGCTCTATGAAGGTGACAAGGTCACCTATGAGCTCGAGACCGGTCGCGACGGCAAGGCTTCGGCCGCGAACCTGACGCTCCTTAAGTAAAGACCTGTGCCGGGCCCGCTACCAGCGGGCTCGGCCGCCTTCCGGCCATTGGCCAAGGCATAGACGAGGCCCTGCGGCTTAGCCCGGGCCATTAGAGACAATAATGACATTTCAAGACTACCACGCTCGCGCCGAGCTTTATCTCGGCAGCGACCGGCACACTGCTATTGCGCAGGGTGCCCGCACCTTTGCTACCGCCGCCCAAGCCATCCGTTTCGCCTTCGAAGAAGCCGCTCCGGTGAGCCTGCATGGCGCCATGCTCAAGCTCGGCGACGCGACATTTGCCGGCGACGACCTCGCTGCCCTCTATCGCAGCGCCGAATTCCCGCTGCCGCGCAAGAGCGACATCAAGCGCTCGAGGGCGCGCCGTTCCCGCAATCGCCGCGATGGCGCCTTCCGGCCGCCATTCCATCCGGCCGCCATGCAGCAAGCGGCCATGGCCTGAACGGCCACCAGAGCCGATACACCGGCTCTGGTAATGGCGCCCTGCTTTGACTAGATAATCCGCATGAGCGAACCCCAGGCCTTCCAGGACATTGCCGACAACCTTTCCTTTCTCGACGATTGGGAAGACCGGCTGAACTACGTCATCGAGCTTGGACAGGCATTGCCCGACATGCCGGAGACCGACAAGACGGCCGAAAACAAGGTCAAGGGTTGCGTTTCAAATGTCTGGCTGGTGTCCAGCACGGACCGCTCCGGCGGTCTTCCCGTCATGAATTTCCGCGGCCAGTCGGATGCCATCATCACCAAGGGCCTGGTGGCTGTGCTTGTAGCGCTCTATTCGGGCCGCCCGGCTGCTGAGATCGCTGAAACGGACGCTATCGCCTGGTTCAAGAAGGTCGGACTGAGCGAGCATCTGGGCATGCAACGCTCCAATGGCCTGGTGGCCATGGTCAACCGCATCCGGGCCGAGGGCAAGGCGCTGAGCTGACCTATTCGGCCGGCGCTTGAACCGCTTTCGCTGATCGTCCGCTGAACCTGGCATTGCAGAACCGCAGAACGGGTTGTTCCACCCAGCGATAGAGCACCATGCCTGCAATGGTGCCGCCGACGATCGAAACTGCAGCGACGATATAGTCTGCCCAGAGGTCAGCCGGGTCCATCAGCTTGAAGGCAAGTCCGGCGAGGATCGCCACCTCATAGATGTGCACCAGATAGATGGAATAAGACGCGTCGCCGATCCGCTCGAACAGCGCAATGCGGGGCAGGCCAGGCTCGAACCTCACTGCGAGCAGCACCAGCGCTGACGCCGCGGCGACGAACCCAATGAAGGCGAACCCGTCTTCGATGACACCGCGGTCAAACGAGAAGCCTTCCACCAAACCGACGACGCCCAGGCCAAGGACGGCAAAAGCCGCGCCGCTCGATAGCGTACCGAGCCGGCCATTCAGCGTCGCGAGGCCAAGCCAGGCACCGGCGCAGAAGGCGAGCGGCATAAAGCTCGTGTAGAATTCGGCAATGGCCGGCTCGGGCTGGAACAGCACGCCCAGCACCGCGAGTACCGTGAAGGCCGCTGTCAGCCAGACGACCCGCGATTGCGCGCCGAGAAAGGCCAGCAGTGCGAAGCAGACATAGAAGAAGACTTCGTAGTTCAGGGTCCAGCCCAGCTTGTAGAGCGGGTGAATGCCGTCGCTCACCGGATTGTAGAAGGGCACGAACAGCAACGACAACAACAACTGGCCGGTGTCATAGACCGTGGTCTTGAACAGTTGCGGCGCCATCAGGGCCAGCGCAGCGGCCAGCAGCGTCGCGCCCCAATACATCGGGACGATGCGGATAAAACGCCGTCGCAGGAAGCCCGGAGCAGAAAACCGCCCCTCGCCGGTGACTGCCACCATGATGAAGCCTGAGATCACGAAGAACAGGATGACCCCGAGCCAACCGAGTCGGCCAAAGGCAAGATGTTCTCCAAGCAGCGGATAGAGCAGCGCATGCGACGCCAGCACGAGCATGGCCGCGAGCCCGCGCAGGTATTGGATCGTGATGAACTTTTGCCGCATGCCTGTTTCTAGCATGCGGCCGGCCGCCCTGATTATTACCGTTCGCCACGTAGTTAAAAGTCCGCCTCGGCGATCAGTGGTAGGCGCTCGTGCAGCCAACCGCGCGTCGGGCCATGTTCGGCGCCGGTGGCCTGGGCGGAAAGGCCGAACTGCTGGGACAGTTGGTCAAGGCCGATGCGGAGCACCAACTTGGCGCTGCGCCGCGGCCAACGCCTTTCGGTCTCCACCAATTGCAGGCCCTTGCCCAGGCCGCAGACGTCGAACAGCACACCCCAGCAATCCGCCGGCAGCGAGGACGCGATCCGACTGAGCCTGAGCCTTGCATCGGCGGCCGCTTCCGACGCTGCCTCCACGCCGTTGGCGGCATGCCGGCCGCCCACATTGGCGGAACTGTAGGACATGGTCACCCGAGGCGTGAGCTGCGCCCGGCGGACGAGTTGCTCGAAGCGGCTGGCCGCCGCCACATGATGCGGTGCGAGGAACGCGGGCTCCGAGGCGTTGCGGCCGGTGGCCAGCCGCGCCAGTGGGTCGTCGTCGCGGGGGTTATGCGGCATGGTGCACGGCCTCGGCCGGATCCATGGCCGCCTCGATCTGCCGCTCGAGCACGGTTACCTCGTCGTCGAAGTGCCTGTCATCGCGCATGTCTTCAATCAGCGCGCAGGCATATGAGACAGTTGTCCTATCTCGGCCGAACGCTTCACCGATCTCCATCAGGGAGCGACCGAGCACGACATGGGACAGATACATTGCCAATTGGCGCGCTCGTGCGACCGGCACGCGGCCACGATGCTCATTCGCGATCAAGCGAATCGGCAGCTTTCTCTCTCGCGCCACCAGCGCGATGACATCGTCGCAGTCAAAATATCCCCGGTCCTGCCGGCAAGCGGGACAGCGGTTCTGGAATGTGGAGAGAACGGGGAACATAGTCGGCCTCATCGCTATCAAGGAATTTATTCCTAGATACTGCGATGAGTAAAGCCCGACGGGGATAAGTACGGTGCAGATGCCAAAACGGCCGCCCTGAGGGCGACCGTTTGGACTCATTTATCGCCGGGGCCCGAATTGAGCGCGACGTCTCTTGGTGTGATTCGGCGCGCTTTAGGCGGCCTTGCGACCTAGGCCGTTGTCCTTGGCCAGTTTGGAGCGCGTTGCCGAGTAGTTGGGAGCAACCATCGGGTAATCGGACGGCAGGCCCCACTTCTCGCGGTATTCTTCCGGCGAAAGATTGTAGTGCGTACGCAGGTGACGCTTCAGCGACTTGAACTTCTTGCCGTCTTCGAGGCAGATGATGTAGTCGGCCGCAACGGACTTGCGCACGGGAACGGCAGGCTTCAGTTCTTCGACGGGAACCTGCACTTCATTGGCTTGCAGAGAGCGCAAGGCACCATGAACGTCGGCGATCAGCTTGGGCAGATCGGTCGTGCTCACGGAGTTGTGGCTCACATAGGCTGAGACGATTTCGGTGCTGAGCTCGATCAAATCGTGCTCGTAACCGTTCGCCGAGCCGGCGGTGTCACTCATATTTCAACCTTTCATTATTTTCTTTGGGCGGCGACCGGAAAGAGTCACGACCATGATTATTCCTAAGACTGTTTATTGTCGTCCGCAACCCAATACGTCCCAATTAGGGGTTACCAAGGTCTAGTCATGACCCAGGCTTTTGTTCAGGATTTGACTTTATATCATCAAAAACCATGTTCATGAGTGATTGACCACTGGCGCGATAACTTGCCCTTGCTAGAAGATGAGCGCCAACCGGAGTAGTGAGCAAAAGGAATACAAAGCCGATTATTGCCCGCAATGCCACGCCAACATCAAAACACACCAGAGCAACTGCGATCAACACTAGTCCGCCGCCAACGGCACCGGCCTTTGAGGCGGCGTGCATGCGTGTATAGAGGTCGGGAAAGCGCAGGACTCCGATTGCGGCCACCAGGCTGAACAGGGCACCCAGCAACAGCATGGAGCAACCAGCATAGATGGCAATATCGGCGATCATGGGGCATCACCAGTCGTTCTGGCCGCTCGGGACATGATGTACCGCGCCAATGCTATCGTCGCGAGGAAGCCAAGCAGAGCAAGGGCGATGGCGATATCGAGATAAAGCATCAGGCCCGTGCGAATGGCGATCGTGGCGACAAAACCCATGGCGATCACGGTCATCAGGTCCAGAGCCAGCACCCGGTCGGCCAGGGTGGGTCCGATAATGATGCGGACCACCGAAATGAGCAGGGCGAGGCCAAGCACCGCCAGCGCGATCAGTGTCACCCAGGAGAGGAGATCGGCTGACGTCATGCGTAGACCTCCCGTACCTTGGCCTCGAAGCCGCCGGCAATGTCGGCGATCAGCGCTTCGCGCGTGCCTATGGTCAGGACGTGGACATAGAGCAGGCTACGGTCCTCGCTGACATCGACGCTCAGTGTTCCGGGCGTCAGGGTAATGAGATTGGCGAGCAGGGTTATCTCGGCGTCGGATTTGACGCTTAATGGGAATGCGACGATTGCGGGTCGTAACGCGGCCTTCAAGTTGGGGCTCAGCACGATGATCGCCACGCGCACGGCGCTGACGCCAAGCTCGTAGAGAAACAACAATGCAAGCGAGACCACTCTCTGCACACGGCGAAGGCCGCGCGGCTGGGCCAGATTTCGCCGCAGCAAAAGAACGACAAGGGTGCCAATAGCGCCGCCGAGCAGCAGGTTCAGCCCGGTGAAGGTGCCTGTAATCGCGGCCCAGGCAAGGGCCAGCACGACGACGGTCATGGCCGGATTCATGGCGTACCTCCTGCGAGCCCGATGGCCGCGACATAGCGCGACGGATCGATGAGATCAGGGGCGCCCAACCGCAGCGCCTCGAACAGGCTGTTAGGCCACAAGCCGGCGGCGACGATGACGGCGACCAGCACGCCCGTTGCTCCAAGGCGTGTCCAGGCGCCGGAGCGTGGCGGAGCCGCGATCACGGCAACACCATCTGGCGTGTACCGCCAGAAGATATGCGCCCAGAGCCGTGAGCCGGCAATCAGCGTCAGCACAGCATTTATCACCAGCGCAGCAGCAACGAGCCCTCCCACCCAGCGCCCATCACCCAATCCTGCTTGCAATAGCAGCAGCTTGGGCCAGAACCCCAGGAACGGCGGCACGCCCGCAGTGGCCAGCACCAGGACAAGGAAGAGGATGGAAGTCGGCGCACTCGCCGCGTAGAGCCCGCCCATGCGACGCGTATCGGTCTGCCCCGTTTGCCATTCCACCAGCCCTGCGACCAGGTAGAGCGCCGTCATGGTCAGGATGGCGTGGAACACGTAGAGCCCAGCGCCACTCACGCCGGCCAGCGACGGTATGGCGATACCCGCGAGTACCGAGCCGACCCCGCCAATGACGAGAAAACCGACGGCACGGCGCAGATTGGTTTCGGCGATGGCCCCCAGCGGCGCGATCAGCAGCGTCGCCACGGCAACAGCAACCAGCACCGGCTCGAGAAGATCGCGGCTTGAGGGCAGCAAGACGACCAGTGCACGCAGCATGGCGTAGATGCCGACCTTGGTCAGCAACCCCGCGAACAGCGCGGAGATCACCGCCGGAGGCGTATGGTAGGCAGCGGGCAACCAGGCATTGACCGGGAACGCGGCCGCTTTCATGCCAAAGGCCAGCAGCAGCAGCGCGGCGACACCCGCCATCGCCGCCGGATTGGCGGACGGCGCTACACGCAGGATGTCGGCCATGTTGAGCGTGCCGAGCAAGCCATAGAGCAGCCCTAGCGCCAGCAGGAAGAACGTGGTGGCGAGGAAATTGATGAAACCGTACTTCACCGCACCGTCGAGCTGCGCCGGGCGTCCGCCCAGCACGATGAGGCCAAACGAGGAGATCAGCATGACCTCGAACCAGACGTAGAGATTGAAAAGGTCTCCGGTCAGAAACGAGCCGGTGACGCCGGCCAGCAGCAGCAGCACCATGGAATGGAAGCCATCGCTCCCAGCGTCGGGACCGCGCTCTGCCTGGGCATAGATCAATATCACCAAGGTCACGACCGAGGCAGCGAGCGCGAAGCCCGCGCCGAAGATATCGGCGGCAAAGCTGATGCCGAACGGCGGCAGCCACTTGCCCATGGTCATAGCCAGCGGCCCGCTCTCCACAACGCGCAACAGCAGCGTCACTTCGCAGACCATCACAGCGACGACGATCAGCACGGCAAACATGAAGGTCAGGCCGCCGGACTTGCGCAGCATAAGCGTTGCAGCGGCGCCCATGAGGCACAGGACCAGCGGCAGCACCACCACCCAATCGGCAGCGGCTGTCAGGGTGTCGATCATGGCGAGGGGTAAAACCAGTTCGACCATCTCAGTAGCTCAGCGGCGGGTTGGGCTCATCGACCGGTTCGGCCACGCGCATCGTATCGGTGTTGTCGGCGTCGAGAGTTTGATAGGCGCGGAAAGCCAGCACCAGCAGGAAGCTGAACATCGCAAAGCCGATGACGATGGCGGTGAGGATCAACGCCTGTGGCAGCGGGTTGGCAATGGGTCCCTCGGGCTGGGCGAGACCGGCAGGAACGATCGGCGCGAGTTCACGCGTCAGCCGCCCGGCTGTGAAGATGAGCAGGTTCACGCCATTGCCGAACACCACGAGGCCCAGCAGCATGCGGATGACCGAGCGCGACAGCAGCAGGTAGACGCCGAGCGCCACGAAACATCCGACCAAAGCCGCGAGCAGATAGTCCATCAGGGATCCTCCCCACCATCACCTTCGAGCCCCAGCGCGATAGCCGAGATGGTGCCGAAAACCACGAAATAGACGCCGATATCGAACACCATGGGCGTCGACAGCGGGACGGTGGTTTGTCCCAGTTCCAGATAGAGCCAGATGCTGGTCATGAAGGGCGAGCCAGTGAACAGCGACAACAGTCCAGACAGGCCGGCAATGAAGACGCCGAATCCGGCGATGGACAAGGGATCGACGCGCAGGGCCTGGCGCGTCGCCTCAGCGCCACTGGACATGCCGAGGATAGCGATGGCCGAGGCCGCAATCAGCCCGCCGATGAAGCCGCCGCCGGGCTCGTTGTGGCCGCGCAGGCAGATATAGACCGAGAAGACGAGCATGATGGCCACGATGGCCGGCGCTATGGTGCGAAAGATGACCGTGTTCATGGCACGACCCTCCGCCGACGTGGCGGCGCAACCGGAGGTATTGCCGGCTTTGCCCGGCGCCGCAGCAGCGCCATGATGGCAATGCCGGCAGCCATGACCACCGAGATCTCGCCGAGCGTATCAAAGCCGCGATAGTCGACCAGGATCACGTTGACGATGTTCGCCCCATGGGCGACAGGGACGCTGGTGGCAGCGAACAGATCCGAGAGGCGTGTATCGAGCGTTCCTGATAGCACCACCATCAGCAGCAGGCTGACACCGACGCCGCAGACCAGTGCCAGCGTGCCGTCGCGCGCCAAATCCTCGAATTGCCGATGGTCGCGTTCGTCCAGCCGCAGGCGGGTCATCACCAATGCCAGGATCACGACGGAGAGCACTTCCACCATGAACTGGGTGAAGGCCAGGTCAGGCGCGCCGAACAGCAGGAAGATCAGCGCAACGGCCGTCCCCTGGATGCCCAGGGCAATGATTGCCACCAGCCGGTTGGGCGCCAGCAGCACAGCAAAGAGGCCGATCAGGGCCAGCACAATCACGCCCCACTCATAGAGGTGCAGCGCCGGCCAGACGAGCTTGGCCGACCAGATGCCCAGTTCGGCGGTGGGCAGCAGCACATCATAGCCCTTGAGCAGCAACAGCGGCACGACCAAAGCCAAAGCCAGCGCGACGAATACCGTCACCAGATAAATTTCCAGCCGACCATGATGCAGTAGCCGCGTCACCGCGCCGGAGAACCGGATCACCCCGAACATGGCCGCGTCGAAAACGGTATCGGCGGTCCAGCCAAGGCTGGTTTCGAGGCGCCGCAGCAAGGTGCGCACCGCTGCCGCCTGTCGATAGACAAGGTAGCCGAGCAGCCATGTGACAATGGACAGCCAGAGGAGTGGGTTCGTGGGGTCGATAGCCAGGCTCAGATGACTAGCGACCTGTTCCCCGAGGATGGCGGTTGCGCCGGGCTCGACCAGTGTGCGACCCAGCCAGTCGGGCATCACCGCGGCAACAATGCTGGCCGCGCCAAGGATGACGGGACCAGCGAGCATGGCAACCGGCGCCTCGTGCGCCGATTTGGGGGTCGGCAGCACCGGACCCAGGAACGG
The DNA here is from genome assembly GCA_049647065.1 of Devosia sp. Taxonomy (GTDB): domain Bacteria; phylum Pseudomonadota; class Alphaproteobacteria; order Rhizobiales; family Devosiaceae; genus Devosia. The sequence continues at coordinate 26,160 of JBARWY010000135.1, forward strand.
CCGGACCAGGATCAGCATGGCGATACCGGCGAGCATGGCATTGCCCGCCAGCAGGACAAGCAGCACCGCGATGTCTGGCCACTGCCAGTTCAGCAGGCCCAGATACATCTCTTCCTTGGCGAAGTAACCGAGCGTCAGCGGCAGACCGATCATGGCAAGGCTCGCCAGGGCTGCAGCGATGAACGTGACCGGCATCCGATCCGCCAACCCGCCCAGCACCGTGATGTCACGCGTACCCGCCTCGTGATCGATGGCGCCGACGACCATGAACAGTCCGGCCTTGTAGAGCGCATGCGCCACGAAATAGAGCAGCATGGCCGCGATCGCGGCCTCCGTCCCCAGGCCAATCAGCAAGACCAACAAGCCCAGGGAGGCAATGGTGGTTTGCGCCAGCATCTGCTTGAGGTCGGTCTGCCTGATGGCGCCGAGCGCCCCCCAGAGGAGCGTCGCGCCACCGAAGCAGACGAGGATCAGCGTCCACGCCTCGGTGCCGCCGAGCCACGGCATGGTGCGGGCCAGGAGATAGACGCCGCCTTGCACCATGGTTGCCGAGTGCAGGAACGCGGAAACCGGGGTCGGCGCCTCCATGGCATTGGGCAGCCAGAAGTGAAACGGCACCTGCGCCGATTTGGTGAAGGCCGCGGCGATGAATGCCGCCAGCACCAGGCCGTAAAAGGCACTTTCCCGCACCTCACCGCCCACGGCGCTCATGTCCCAGGCACCGGTCAGTTGATAGACGAGGATGGCGCCGACCAGCAGGGCCATGCCGCCGATATTGGTAATCACCAGCGCCTGGATGGCGCCGCGACGTGCGGCCTCCCGCGTATGGTCGAACCCAATCAGCAGGAAGGAAGTGACCGAGGTCAGCTCCCAGAACATGAACAGCGCCAGCATGTTATCGGCCAGCACCAGCCCCAGCATGGCGCCCATGAAGGCCAAGAGAAAACCCAAGAAGCGCCCCAGATGCGGGTGGCCTTTGAGGTAAGCGCCGGAGTAGAGCACGATCAGCGTGCCGATGCCTGAGATAGTCAGCGCGAAGACCAGGCTCAGGCCATCGACGAAGAAGGACAGGTCGAGCTCGAAGGCCGGCACCCAGCCGATGCGCGTCGATACTGCGCCGGAGGTAACAACGGGCTCGATCAGCGTCAGCAGAAACAGGAATATCCCCGCCGGCACCAGCGCCAGCACCCATCCGGCAAATGGTTTGGCGAGCCGATGCACCAGCGGTGCCAGTAAAGCTGCGATAAATGGCGCAAGCGCCACCAGCGCTATGCTTGCATCCATGCCAGACCCCAACGGACAATACCCCGCGCCCCCGACTCTGCTGGTCGGCTTGCGGCAAGACCTTAGCGGATGATCCCCTCAGGACAAGGCAAAACGGGCCCGCAGGAGTCTTTGTCCAACGAAGGTCGCACCTACCCGCCTCTCCTTCCGGGGATGGCCGCCCTCTTCCTTTCGAGATCGCCCCGCCCTATGTGAATGAGCCCGCCTTTACGGATCCCGCCATGACCAAGCCCATTCCGCCCGTCGCCTCCAGGAAGCCTCACGCCGCCACGTTCCACAATATCCGGCGTGACGATCCCTATCACTGGCTGCGCGCGGAAAACTGGCAGGAAGTCATGCAGAAGCCCGAGACGCTGGATGGGGAAATCCGCGCCTATCTCGATGCCGAGAACGAATTCTACGAGGCCGAGTTCGGCAAGCCGACCGAGGCGCTGCGGGAGGTGATCTACAAGGAAATCCGCGGGCGAATCAAAGAGGATGACAGCGGCATTGCCTCGCCCGATGGTCCCTTCGCCTACAATTCGCGCATGCTGGAGGGCAAGCAATATCCGCTGATCGTCCGCACCGCGCGCGATGGCGGGCCCGAGACGGTCTTGCTGGACTGCAACGTGGAAGCGGGCGACGCCTATTTCGGCTTTGCCGGCGCCGAGCATGACCGGTCGCACCGCTATCTGGCCTGGGCCGCCGACCGCGCCGGCTCGGAATATTATGACATCGTCATCCGCGACCTCGAGACCGGCAAGGACAGCGCAGAGGTCATCACCGAGACCGCCGGCTCCTATGTGTGGAGCAATGACAGCAAGGCGATCTACTATACCGAATATGATGACAACCACCGCCCCTACCGGGTCAAGCTGCACACTATCGGCACAGACCAGGCCAGCGATCCCATCATCTTTGAAGAGAAGGATCCGGGCTTCTTCGTCGGCGTTGGCCGCACTCTTTCGGACAAGTTCATCGTCATCGACGCGCATGACCACCAGACAAGCGAATGCTGGCTGATCGATGCCGAGCATGGTGGCGCGCCACGGCTGGTGGCGCCACGGCTGACCGACCGCGAATACGACATCGATGAGCGCGATGGCCTGCTCTACATCCGAACCAACGCCGATGGCGCCGAGGACTTCAAGGTCGCGGTCGCGCCAGTGGAGAAGCCCGACGCCGAGAACTGGACGGACCTCGTCCCGCATCAGCAGGGCGTGCTGATCCTCGATACCATCGTGATCCGCAACCACCTGCTGCGCCTCGAGCGCTTCGAGGGCCTGCCGCGCATCGTCGTGCGCGACCTGCGTACCGACAAGGAAGAGACCGTCAAGTTCGACGAGGAGGCATATTCGCTCGGCATGTCGGTCGGCTACGAGTTCGACACCTCGGTGTTCCGCCTCACCTATTCGTCGCCGACCACGCCGTCGCGCACCTATGACGTGGACCTCGAGACCGGCACCCGTACCCTGCTCAAGGAGCAGGAAGTGCCATCCGGCCACAATCCTGATGACTACGAGACCAGGCGGCTATTTGCCAAGGCCAGCGATGGCGAGCTGGTCCCCGTGACCGTGCTCTATCGCAAGGGCGCAAAGCTCGATGGTTCGGCCCCTGCCCTGCTCTATGGCTATGGCGCCTATGGCATGTCCATGCCGTCGGCTTTCTCGATCTCGGCGCTGTCGCTGGTGGATCGCGGCATGATCCATGCCACCGCTCACATCCGTGGCGGTATGGAGAAGGGTTATCGCTGGTATGTGCAGGGCCGCCGCGAGCACAAGACCAATACCTTCACCGACTTCATCGCTGCGGCCGAAATGCTGGTCGACAAGGGCTATACGTCCAAGGGCCGCATCGTTGCGCAGGGCGGCTCGGCCGGTGGCATGCTGATGGGGGCCATCGCCAACCTGCGACCCGATCTCTGGGCCGGCATCCTTGCCCAGGTGCCGTTTGTCGACGTGCTCAACACCATGGTCGACGACACGCTGCCGCTGACGCCGCCGGAATGGCCCGAATGGGGCAATCCGCTGGCCTCGGCTGAGGACTATGCCCGCATCGCCGCCTATGCGCCCTATGAGCAGGTGACCGCCAAGGACTATCCGCCGATCTTTGCCCTGGCCGGGCTGACCGATCCGCGCGTCACCTATTGGGAGCCCGCCAAGTGGGTGGCGAAGCTTCGCGCCACCAAGACAGATACGGCGCCGCTCTATCTCAAGACCAATATGGGTGCCGGCCACGGCGGCGCCTCCGGGCGCTTCGACCGGCTCAAGGAAACCGCGGAATGCTACGCCTTTGCGTTGCAGGTATGCGGTCTCGACCAAGCCTAGGCGCTTGTCTGGCGGACGAATGATGGGTAAATTCCCGGGATGCTCAACCATTCGTCCGACCAGCACGTCCAGACCAACGCCCCGCTCGATGCACTGAGCGAAGTTCTGCAGGATTTTCGGCTGAGCGGCGTCAGCTATGGCCGCTGCGAAATGCGCCATCCCTGGAGCATCACCTTTCCGGAACAGCCGCTGTTGCGCTTTCACTTTGTCAGCGAGGGTCCGTGCTGGATCCATACCGATGCCGAGGGCTGGCAGGAGCTGGGTGCGGGCGATCTGGTGCTGCTGCCGCAAGGCGTTGAGCACCGCTTGGCCAGCACGCCCGCGGTGATCGGCAATTCCATTACCAACTGCCAGATCACCAAGCATGGCGGCAATGTCTGCGAAGTGGTGCAGCAGGGCGATGGCGATGTCAGCATGGTATTCTGCGGTTCGATGGCGCTCGGCGCCTACGCCCTGCACCCGCTGATCCACCTGATGCCAACCATCATCCGCGGTCGTGACGTGGCGGGCAACGACCCGATGGTCAATCCACTGCTCGAAGCCATGGCCAGCGAAGCCAGCCAGCCAAGAATGGGCAGCGCCACCATCCTGTCCCGGATGGCAGATCTCCTGACGGCGCGTCTCATCCGCTGCTGGGTCAAGAGCCACGACAGTTCGACCACCGGCTGGCTGGCGGCGATTCGCGATCCCCATATCGGCCGCGCGCTGGTCGCCATGCATCGCGACCCGGGCAATAGCTGGACGCTGGAAAGCCTGGCCGTGTTGGCCGGCCAGTCCCGCTCGGTGTTTGCCGAAAGGTTCAGCTCCGTGCTGGGCGAAGGCGCCGCGCGCTACCTGGCACGCCTGCGCATGCAACTGGCCCAGGAATGGCTCAGCCAGAACGGGTTGCCGGTCGCCGAAGTCGCCTCGCGGCTCGGCTATGAATCGGAGGCCAGCTTCGCCCGAGCTTTCAAACGCATCACCAGCGCCTCGCCCGGCGCAGTGCGCCGCAGCGTTTCCGGACGAATGGATATGGAATTCGGATTCTAAGACACATATCGTCCTATTGAACACTTCTATGAAACTGGCTCCAGATTTGGAGATAGTTTCGTGACTGATACCCCCCTCCCCTTCGATGGCACCGCCATTGATTTCGACGACTCCCCGCCGGCGGCTGGCTGGAGCGCCACCACATGGCTGGCCATGCTCGCCATGCTGGCCACCAGCTTCGCCCTGGTCTCGGCGGAATTCCTGCCGGCTGGCTTGCTGACGCCAATGGCCCGCGACCTCGGCATCAGCGAGGGCACGGCCGGTCAGGTCGTGACCGCTACCGCCCTGGTCGGTGCCGTCACAGCTTTGCTCAGCAACATCGTCATCGGCAGGCTCAACCGCAAGCTGGTGCTGGTGGGCCTCAGCGTCCTCGCCATCGCTTCCAACCTACTGGCGGCTTTTGCCAATGATTTCTGGCTGCTCCTCGTGGGCCGCGCCGGGCTGGGCATTGCGCTCAGCGCCTTCTGGGCGCTGTCGGTTGCCGTTGTCGCCAGATTGGTCGGCACCAATTCGCTCGGCCGCGGCGTCGCCTTGGTTAGCCTTGGCGTCTCGCTCGCCACCATTGCCGCACCCTCGATGGGTGCCCTGGTCAGCGACTGGCTGGGCTGGCGCAGTGCGATGGCCATCACCGCCGGATTGGCCGGCGTGGCGCTCGTGCTGCAGCTGATCAGCCTTCCGAGCCTGCCCGCTTCGACCAGCAACAGCCTTGGCGACGTGTTCCGCCTGTTGCGGCGTCGCGGCGTGCAGCTGGGCATGCTGGCCATCATCCTGCTGATGGCCGGACACATGACCGGCTCGGTATATGTGCGTCCCTTCCTCGAACAGGTGACAGGCCTGTCGACCAACATGATTGCCCTGGCTTTGGGTGGATTTGGCGGGGCGGCTGTCCTGGGCAACCTGGCCGCTGGGCGGCTCGCCGATGCCAATGCCAGCCGGACGCTGGCGATCACCGGCGCGATCATGGCGCTGGCAGCAGTCGCCCTGGTGCTGTGGGGCGCCAGTGTCTCGGCGGCCTTTGCCTTCGTGGCCCTGTGGGGTTTTGCCTTCGGCATGGCGCCCGTCGCATTGCAGGCCAATCTCTCGCGCGCGTCACCGGATGCGCTTGAGACGTCGGGCAGCCTGATGGTGGTTTCCTTCCAGGTCGCCATCACCACCGGCGCGCTGGTCGGCGGCTATATCGTGGACACCTATTCGGCCACGACCAACATGATGCTCACCGCTGTTCTCGCCGCCCTGATCTTGATCCTGGCACTGGTTCAGCCCAAGCCCGCCTCCTGATCCAACTCCTGATCCCTGCGGCCCTGCCAAATTCTTGCGTTGCGCAGGGCCGCTTTGGAAGGATCATCCGCTTCTAACGAATTGTTCCGTCGTCATAATCGGCCTATAGCTTGGGCGGAATTTTATCAGCGACCAGCCCACCGGAGGCCACCATGTCGACCAAGTTCACCCTGCCGCCCCTGCCTTACGCCTATGATGCACTCGGCCCCTACATGTCCAAGGAAACCCTCGAGTTCCACCACGACAAGCATCACCAGGCCTACGTCACCAATGGCGAGAAGCTGCTGGAAGGCTCGGGCCTCGAGATCCTGCCGCTGGAGGACATCGTCAAGGAGAGCTACGGCAAGAATGCCGGCCTCTTCAACAATGCCGGCCAGCATTACAACCACGTCCACTTCTGGAACTGGATGAAGCCCAATGGCGGCGGCAACAAGCTGCCGGGCAAGCTGCAGGCGGCTATCGATTCGGACCTCGGTGGCTTCGACAAGTTCCGGGCCGATTTCATCGCCGCCGGCACCACTCAGTTTGGCTCGGGCTGGGCTTGGCTGTCCCTCAAGGACGGCAAGCTCGAAGTTTCCAAGACCCCGAACGGTGAATCTCCGTTGGTCCATGGCGGCAAGCCGATTCTAGGCGTCGATGTGTGGGAGCACTCCTATTACATCGACTATCGCAATGCCCGCCCGAAGTATCTTGAAGCCTGGCTCGACAATCTCGTGAACTGGGAACATGTCGAGCTGCTGTTCGACGAAGCCAAGGCTTAAGCCAGCTAGACGCCAGCGGCACCCATCTCACGCCGCATCAAGCCCCCGATTAAGCCCGCCATCCGGCGGGCTTTTTTCATGCCCGCCTCGCCCCTTTTCCCCCGGCCATTAGCCATTTCCGGAACCGGCCCCTTCTAGCCCCGGTTGGTGCGTGGTAACGGTTCGTTTACTATCATGGGGAAGTCAGTGTCCGAGCCGACCAAGGTCGTTGCCATCATTGCGGCGAATACCGCGCTGTCGTCGTTGCTGGCGATGGTGGTGGCCGGAGACACGCATCTGAAGGTGCGGCAGTTCGAAAGCGACATCGACCTCATCGCCTATATGCGGATCGCGCCGCTCGATATGCTGGTCTGCGATTTCGACCGCGAGGGCCGCCCGGCTTATGAGATGGTCGAATCCATCCGTCTCAATGGTGATCTCATCAGCCAGGAAGTGCCGGTCATCGCGCTGACCCGCACTATCACGCCACCGATGCGTCATCAGGCCATCAGTGCCGGCATCGACGAAGTCATCATCAAGCCGATGTCGCCCCGCCATTTGCTGCAGCGCATCCAGGCGCGGCTGCGCAGTCGTAGTATCGTCGGCGTGCTTGGGGGCTATCGGGGTCCCGAACGCCGCAATCGCGCTCTGCTGCCAAAGCCGCATGTCGTGCCCACACGACGGGCCACTGACAACGTCATCCCGCTGTTTCCCGACCGCCGCAAGCCGCGTCACCCGGGGCTGGACGGCTAGCTCTCGGCGAGGAGGCGGCTCAGCCGCGCCCACAGGTCCTCGATCGTGTCGGCGAACTGCACGGCCCGGTCATAGCCGGCCAGGCCCGGCGACAGCACGTCGGCCGCGTATCCGCGCATTACTTCATAGGCCTTGTGCCGGTTGAGCATCACGACTGGCGGCGTGCGACCCTGCTCCTTGGCCGCGGCCCAGGTCCCAAACAGGGCCGAGGCCGAAGCCAGCGAGCCAGGCAGGGCCACATAGGCTCCGGCCAGTTCGGCAATACGCCTCAGCCGGTCGCTCTTTTCGGGAAACACCTCCATCGACACGCCGGCCAGGGCTGGCGGCAGCACGATGGTCGTATCCGCCACGATCTGCACATTACCGCCTGCGGTGCGCGCGGCGGTAATCAGCGGCACCGGGATAACCCCGCTTTCGGCCAGGCAAACGATGCGCGCGCCGCGCTTGGCGAAATAGCTCCCCGCCTGGCTCATGATCGAGGCGCGTTCGGGGTCGCCCGGCCCCTTGTCCGAGGCAAAGACGGCGACGGTCGGCGCGGCTGCGTTGGGCTCCATCATGCTCATCGGCCGCGCTTCAAGCCACCGAGAATGCCACGCACGAGAGCGCTTCCCAGTCGGTTAGCGACCGTGCGGGCAAGCGAATTCATCGCTGCCTCGGCAGGCGTCTGGCGCGTCGAGGTGCGACGCGGCCGGTCATCCTGATAGGTCCGTTCGGCTTTGCGCGCGTCATCGTCCTGGCGCTGGCGTTCCTCGGCCAGTTGCCGGTCCCGCGCCTTGCCCGCCAGCTTTTCGAATGCCGAATCGCGGTCCACCAGAGAATCGTAGAAACCCGCCACGGGCGAATTGGCGATGATGGAGCGCCGCTCCTCGGGCAGCAGCGGTCCCACCTGCGCCGAGGGCGGGCGGATCAGCGTGCGCCCCACCATCGAGGGGATACCCTTGTCTTCCAGCACCGACACGAGAGCCTCGCCAATGCCGAGTTGGGTAATCACTTCCTCGGTCGAGAATTCCGGATTGGGCCGAAATGTTTCGGCGGCCACGCGCACGGCCTTCTGCTCGCGCGGCGTATAGGCGCGTAGCGCGTGCTGCACCCGATTGGACAGTTGCGCCAGCACGGTCTCGGGAATGTCGACCGGGTTCTGCGTCACGAAATAGACGCCGACGCCCTTCGAGCGCACCAGCCGCACCACCTGCTCAACCTTGTCGACCAGCACTTTGGGTGCGTCGTCGAATAGCAGGTGCGCTTCGTCGAAAAAGAACACCAGCTTGGGCTTGTCCGCGTCGCCGACCTCGGGCAACTCCTCGAACAGTTCGCTCAGCATCCACAACAGGAACGTCGCATAGAGACGTGGCGCGCGCATCAGTTCGTCGGCAGCAAGGATGGAGATGAAGCCGCGGCCATCGCGGTCGGTCCGCATCAGGTCGGCGATTTCGAGCGCCCGTTCGCCGAAGAAGCTCTCCGCCCCCTGCTGTTCCAGCACCAGCAATGCGCGCTGGATCGAGCCGATCGAGGCTGTGGTGACGTTGCCATAGCGGGTGGAGATTTCCTTGGCCCGTTCCTGGATATCCACCAGCAGCGCACGGAGATCCTTGAGGTCGAGCAGCAGCAGGCCCTCGTCATCGGCCAGCTTGAAGGCGATGTTGAGCACGCCCTCCTGTGTGTCGTTGAGCTCAAGCATCCGGCTCAGCAGCAGCGCGCCCATTTCGGAAATCGTGGCACGGATCGGATGCCCCTGCCGCCCGAACAGGTCCCAGAAGATCACAGGGAAGATGTCATCCTTGTATTCGGTGAAGCCAATGTCCTGGGCGCGCTGGGTCTGCCAGCCCTGCGCGGCACCCATCTTGGCCACACCACTGAGGTCACCCTTGATATCGGCAGCAAAGACCGGCACCCCGGCGGCCGAAAAGCCCTCAGCCAGCACCTGCAGCGTCACCGTCTTGCCGGTACCCGTAGCCCCAGTCACGAGGCCATGCCGATTGCCGTATTTGAGTGCAAGGTATTCGGGATGCGTGCTGCTTCCGAGAAAGATCTTGTCGTCAACGAGCATCGGCGCCGCCATTTTTTGAGTTGGGTTCTTATAGCCGTCCGCATCACTCCGGGACAACTCGTAACTCTGTTTTCCATTGGCAATGGCGGGATCGGGCGGAGCGCGGCACAATGGCGACATGATGAAGATCAACGCTACAACCCGCCGACAGGTGCTTGCCGGCCTCGCTCTCCTCGCGACCGCGACGCCTGCGCGCGCTCAAGGCGTGCTGGACGCAACGACGCTCGGCCTTGTTCCTGACTCGCAAGCCGACCAGAGCGACATCCTGCAGCATGCGCTCGGCCAGGCAGCCGACAGCGGCCAGGTGCTCCGCCTGCCGCGGGGCATCATCTATGCGCAGGGCCTCGACCTTCCCGGCGGTCTCGTCATCGAGGGCGTTCCGGGCAGCACCACCATCTCGCCCTTCAGCGGCGGCATGATTGGCAGCATTCACGAGCACAGCGCGCTGGTGCTGCGCGATATCACCTTTTCCGGGCGCGGCACTGCCGAGGGGACGTCGGGCCTGTTGTCGTTCGAATATGCAGACAGCATCGCCCTTGAGCGCTGCGTCTTCCGCGGCGCACCTGGCGTTGCGGTCAATATCGTTGATGCCGCCGTCACCATTCGCGACTGCGAATTCGGCGATATCGGCGATGCTGCCATCCACGCCTCGGACAGCCGCGGGCTGTTGATATCAGGCAACCGAATCGATGGCTGCGGCAATGCCGGCATTCGCATCTGGCGCGGCGAGCGCGGTCCGGATGGCTCCATCGTCACCGCCAACCGCATCGCCAATATCGATTGGCGTGGTGGTGGCAATGGCCAGAACGGCAATGGCATCAACGTGTTCAATGCCGATGAAGTCATCGTCGCCGACAATCACATCGCCGATTGCGCCTTCACCGCCGTTCGCCTCAACACCACCAACAACACCCAGGTGAGCGGCAATACCTGCCTGCGCTCGGGCGAAGTGGCGATCTTCTCCGAGTTCGAGTTTTCCGCCTCTGTTATCGCCAACAACATAATCGATGGGGCCGCCACCGGCATTTCCATCACCAATCTGGATACCGGTGGGCAGCTCGCGGTGTGCTCAGGTAATATCGTGCGCAATATCACGCCGACCTCGGCGGTGAACCCCGATACCATCCCCATAGGCATCTTCGCCGAGGCCGAGGCCGCGATCACCGGCAATACGGTGCAGGGCGTGCCCGGCATTGCTATCGCGGCGGGCTACGGCACGTTCCTGCGCAATGTGCTGATCAGCGCCAACGTCGTCAGCGAGAGCGATATCGGCATCGGAGTCAGCGTCGTCGAGGGCGCGGGCGCCGTGCATATCGGGGGCAACGCGGTAGTGGCCCGCCAGCACGCCATCGTCGGACTGGCATGGACCGACGTGATCGAGACCGACCTTGTCGCCAATGCCATCAACTATCCCAATGTTTCGCTGGGCTAGACCGTCGTCCGCATTTCGCCAACCTCGGCGCCGCGCACGCTCTTGATCGGCTGGTGTGCCAGCGTTTCGAGCAGGCCACGCTGGTCGACGTCAGGGTCGGCCAACTTCAGCAGCACACCGGCCAGCATGGCCTGGCTCGCGGCGATATTGCCGTCATCGCACTTGAGCGCGTAGCCCCAGCCCTTGTCCCTGATGGCGCCGCATTGCACGCCCTCGGCGCCGATCTTCTGCATCAGGCGGCCCCTGAATGCCGTCATCAGCAGTGTATCGGCGTGTCCGGTGCCTGCGACCAGGTGGGGATGGCTGGTGGCGGCGTCGAACAGCCGGCGTGCCGCGCTGGCGAACTCAGATGAAATGCCCCGGCCTGTCGACATGCGGGCAAAGCCATAGGCGAAGGCGCGCAACGGCGCTGCGAAAGTGGGGATCGAGCACCCGTCAGTACCGCATTTGCCTTCGGTCAAGCTCTCGCCAATCACCGCTTCGACCGCGGCGCGCACCGCCTTCTGCACTTCATGCTCGCGGGTAACATAGCCGGCGGTCGGCACCCCCATGGCCAGCGCGACGCTCAGCATGCCCGAATGCTTGCCCGAGCAGTTGTTGTGCAGCGGGCTTGGTTGGGCTCCCGACGCGCGCAAGGCTTCACGCGCTGCAGCATTGGTCGGCGCGTGGGCGCCGCATTCGAGATCGGCTGCGGACAGGCCCATCCGGGTCAGCAGGCCATCAGCCGTGGCGACATGCGCGTCCTCACCGTGGTGGGAGGCACAGGCCAGCGCCAGTTCTTCGGATGTGTGATGGAACTTGCCCTCGGCATGGCGGGCAAAGATGGGCAAAGCCTGCATGGACTTGATGGCTGAGCGGGGGAAGATCGGGCGCTCGATGTCACCGGCGGAGGCAATGATCCGGCCATCGGCGTCGATCACGACATAGGCGCCACGGTGGCGGTTTTCGACCCAGTTGCCGCGAATGGTCTCGGCAAGAACGGGATTGGCATCCATCAGAAAAAACTCCGGTCCAAGCCGTCTTGAGAACAGCGCAGGACCGGAAAAGTCAACAGAGCATGGGAAGGAGGTACGCACGAAACGCTCGCATCGGCGAGGGTGGAGACCCGAACGGCTGGCAGTCTCGATCTGCGGCGACACGTTGAACCGCAAGCTGGCCGGGCCTCCGCCGTCGCCGACGAAGGGGATTGGAAGTCCCCGGGATCAGAGATCCCAGTCGTGGACGACGGTGAGGTAACGGGAATTGACCCAACCCGTCGTGTTCTGCGCGCCCACCAAGCACCAGTCGGCGCCGGAATTGGCCTCGATGCAGCGCTCGACCCATACATGCGAGCCGGGCGTGAAGGCGCCTACCTGCTGGGAATAGGACGCCGGCCATTTGCGCACATTGAGCTGGTCCCAGTGGGCGACGCCCGTCACCTGGGCCAGTTGGTCGACCTGGTAGCCGGCAGCCATGGCAGGCTGCACGGCGAAGGCGCCGGCTGCCGTAATCACGAGGCCGCAGAGCGTGGCGACCAGAACTTTTTCCTGTTGCTTGTTCATCTTGTCCCCCTGGACAGTTCGTTTGTTGAGTTCACCCTGCCCGATCCGGGTTGAACCGATCGTGAGATCGCTGTTCAGAAACCGTTCATCTTGCGGGCAGGGTCGCAGCATTCACTTCAGCGCAGGCTGCGCTGATGGACATAGAGGACGATGCTGTCGTCACTGCCGAAGCGGAGCGAGACGACGTCCTGGTGGTCGTAGCCCTCGGCGACAAGCGCGCCCATCAGTGTCTGGTTGCGGGCGATCGGCAGGCGCAGCGTGCCAACATTGCCTGAGGTAAACAGCCAGCCATAGTCGTCGTTACGACCGATCAGACCGTCTTCGCAAACGGGAATCAGATAGACGTGCTGGTGCCCGATCGACTCGATGTGAGCCCGAGTCACGCGGGGCATGTAGTTGAGCTGGTAGGCACATTCTTCGTCATCGTCGGCGCTTGCGGGATAGTTCGGCCCGCCGGGTACCTTGGCGGCTAGGAACTGCGCTGCGCTCGGCAGCGTAGTGGCGGCGGTAGCTAGGCCGACGAGAACGGCCAGAACGGTGGTCTTGAGCATTTGTCGTCTCCTGTGTTGGGACCGCCTGTGCGGCCATGCCGATGTCTGTCATCGACCATGCCGTCAGTTCTGCGCCTCCGCGCTTGAACCGCCCCTGAGACGCTCATTCATCATTCGTTTACCATCGCAAACGCAGCGGAGCCGGTTGGCAGAGACCCCGTTCCGGCTTAGGCTACCCGGCATAGCGAGAGTAAAATCGCGTGCAAAATTAGGAGGTTCGCATGCCTAAGGTTCTGGTGACGGGTGGTAGCGGCAAGCTCGGGCGCGCCGTGCTGCGTGACCTGGTGGCGCATGGCTATGACGTCCTCAACATCGATCAGCAGCCGCTGCCCGAACCCATTTGCCCCAGCGTACGTATCGACCTGACCAATTTCGGCGAGGTGGCTGCCGCCATTCTGGGCGGCGTGGACGAGCGCAAGGGACCATTCGATGCCGTGGTGCATCTGGCGGCGATTCCGGCGCCGGGGCTTGCCGCCAATGCCCGCACCTTCGCCAACAATGTCCCCACGACCTACAACGTCTTCGAGGCAAGCCGGCTGGCCGGCATCAAGAACATCGTCTTTGCCTCGAGCGAAACCGTGCTCGGCCTGCCCTTCGAAACGCCGCCGCCCTATGCCCCGGTCGACGAGGAATACTATCCGCGACCGGAATCGGCCTATTCGCTGGGCAAGTTGCTGGACGAGACCATGGCGGCGCAGTTTTGCCGCTGGGATCCCTCGTTGCGCATCGTTGGCCTGCGATTCTCCAATGTGATGAACCCGGACGACTACGCCGCCTTTCCAAAATTTGACGCTGACCCGCACAGCCGCAAGTGGAACCTGTGGGCCTATATCGATGCACGCGATGGCGCACAGGCCGTCCGCCGCTCGATTCAGGCGGACTTCACAGGTTTTGAGGCCTTCATCATCGCCAATGCCGATAGCGTAATGAGCCGTTCCAACATGTCGCTGCTCGCCGAGGTCTTCCCCGATGTTCCGACCAAGGGAAACCTGACCGCCAACGGCACCTTGCTATCCATCGAAAAGGCTAAGCGTTTGCTGGGTTATTCCCCACAATATAGCTGGCGCAACGAAGTGACAACGCGAAGCTGAGACCGCACTAACAAAATTGCATACGAAATGTGCAGAGCCGGCTCTTGTGCTTTTTCTGGGCAACGGCATAACTGCCGCCGATGCCCAGCCCTGAACTCTCCATTCTGATCATCGACGAGAATCGCATTCGCGCATCCATCATCGAAGATGGACTGCGCGAGGCGGGGCATTCCCGCGTCACGGTGATCCACGACGTCAACGAGGTGGCCCGGACCATCCAGTCGACGATGCCAGACGTCATCGTCATCGACCTCGAAAATCCCAAGCGCGATACGCTTGAGCATTTCTTCTCGCTATCGCGCGCCATCCAGCGCCCCATCGCCATGTTCGTCGACCGATCGGATGGCGCGATGATCGAGAAGGCGGTCGAGGCCGGTGTCTCCGCCTATGTGGTGGATGGGCTGAAGAAGGAACGCGTCAAACCGATCCTCGACATGGCCATTTCGCGCTTCAACGCCTTCTCCCGCCTGACGCGCGAACTGGAACAGGCGCGGAGTGAACTCGAAGACCGCAAGCTCATCGAGCAGGCCAAGGGCATCCTGATGCGGACGCGCAGCCTCAGCGAGGCTGACGCCTATGCCCTGCTCCGCTCCACCGCCATGAACCAGAACCGAAGGATGGTCGACATCGCCCAGAGCCTTGTGACCGCAGCCGCACTCCTGGGCCCATAGGAACCGCCGCCATGTCCACCACACACCTCACCGCCGGATTCCTGCCCCTGCTCGACAGCGTGTTGCTCGTGCTGGCGCGGGAGAAGGGCTTCGCGGCAGCGGAAGGGCTTGACCTGCACCTGGTGCGCGAGACCAGCTGGGCGAACATCCGCGACCGTGCCGCCATCGGGCATTTCGACATCGCCCAGATGCTCGCACCCATGCCGCTGGCGGCCAGCCTCGGGCTGACGCCGATCGCCACGCCAATGATCGCCCCGGTCGTTCTCGGCCTGGGCAACAATGCCATCACGGTCAGCGCAGAACTGTGGAAGGCCATGGCCGGGCACGGCGCCCCCGGCGATCTGGCCGCCGGCCCAGCTGGCGCGGCACTCGCCAAGGTTGTCGCCGAATCGACCCGCAAGCTGCGCTTCGGGGTGGTGCATCAGACATCGTCGCACAATTACGAACTGCGCTACTGGCTCGCCGCCAGCGGCATCGTGCCGGACCGCGACGTCGAGATCGTCGTGCTGCCGCCACCCCTGCTACCGGATGCCCTGGGCACCGGCGGCATCGACGGCTATTGCGTTGGCGAGCCATGGAACAGCATCGGCGTCGCCACCAAGGGCGCCCATATCGCCACGGTGAAGGCTTTGATCTGGCAGTCCAGTCCCGACAAGGTCATCGGGATGCGCGCCGAATGGGCGAAGGATCACCCCGATCTCGTGTCGGCGGTGGTGCGTGCCATCTACCATGCCGGCGTCTGGTGCGCCGACCCGACCAACCACCCCGAGGCTGCTGACATCATGGCGGCGCCTGCCTATCTCGATGCGAGCAGCCAGATTGTCGGCCGCGCCCTGACCGGGGCGCTCGATGTTGGCGGCGAGAAAATTCGCCACGTCCCCGACTACTTCATCCCGCATGCAAGCGCGGCGAACTTCCCCTGGAAGAGCCATGCGCTCTGGTACTATTCGCAGATGGTGCGCTGGGGCGAGGTCGCCGCCAGCCCCGCGAATGCCGCCACCGCTGCCGCAAGCTTCCGGCCCGATCTCTATCGTGCGGCGCTCGCACCCATTGCCGCACCGGCGCCAGCAGCCGATTACAAGACAGACGGCACGCGCGCCGGGCCCGGCGACATTGCTGCCGAGAGCGGCACCGTGACCATGGGCCCGGACCTCTTCTTCGACGGACAGACCTATGACCCTGCTGCGCTGGACGCCTACATTGCCAGTCAGAGCCGGGGCGTGATCTAAAACTGTGCATATCAAAGATTTGACGCGATAATAGGCACTTTGGCGCAGTTTTGATCCCTTCCATGTTGTGGCCGGCCATACTCGGCAATACCGACGTTTTATCAAGTCTCTGACTTCGCTCGATAAATCGACCGCCCGGCGACTTGGCATGCTTCCTGCAATGTCCTGATCGAACGGGCTCCTCCCAAGACGCTCTTCAAGTCGACGTCCAAAGCTGGGCGTCACCCAGGCAAAGCTGCCAACAGGTTCCGCATGTGGTCACGCGACCGATGCTAGCCCGTTGGCAGCTTTTTTTGTTTTTCCCTCGGTGCAGATGGAGAACTACATGACGCAGACCACGACGACCCGCCGCGGATTTATGCGAGGCGCAACGGCCACGGCCGCCACGCTGATCGCGGCAAGGGCCCTGCTACCTGCAGGCGCTTTTGCCCAGGGCAACGGCCCTGAAGTCACAGGCGCCAAGCTGGGCTTCATTGCCCTTACGGACGCTTCGGCGCTGATCATTGCCAGCGAGAAGGGCCTGTTCGCCAAGCATGGCGTTCCTGATGTCCAGGTGCAGAAGCAGGCCTCATGGGGCGCGACGCGCGACAACCTTGTGCTCGGTGGTGCCGCCAACGGCATCGACGGCGCACATATTCTCACACCCATGCCCTACCTGATGAGCGCCGGCACCATTACCGGCGGCACACCCGTGCCGATGTCGATCATCGCCCGGCTCAACCTTGATGCCCAGGCGATCTCGGTCAGCCAGGCGTACAAGGACGTGGGCGCCGGCATCGACTCGTCACCGCTCAAGGCGGTCTTCGCCGAGCGCAAGGCAACTGGCGAAGAAGTCAACGTCGCCATGACCTTCCCCGGTGGCACGCACGACTTGTGGATGCGCTACTGGCTCGCCGCTGGTGGCATCGATCCGACCAGTGAAGTCTCCCTCATCACCGTGCCGCCGCCGCAGATGGTCGCCAATATGAAGGTCGGCACCATGGACGCGTTCTGCGTCGGCGAGCCGTGGAACGAGCAGCTGGTCAACCAGGGCGTCGGCTTCACCGCCACCACCACCGGTGAAATCTGGAAGGGCCACCCCGAAAAGGCACTCAGCCTGCGCAGTGATTTCATCGAGGCCAATCCAGTCGCCACCGAGGCGATCCTGATGGCGGTGATGGAAGCGGCACAATGGGCCGACGCGCTTGAGAACAAGGACGAGCTCGCCCAGATTCTGGGCAAACGCAGCTGGTTCGGCATCCCTGCGGCCGACGTCGCCGGCCGTCTCAAAGGGGACATCAACTACGGCAACGGCCGCCTCGCCACCGCGACCGGACTCGAAATGAAGTTCTGGAAGGACCATGCCTCGTATCCGTTCAAGAGCCACGACGCCTGGTTCCTGACCGAGAACGTGCGCTGGGGCTATCTGCCCGCCACGACCGACATTGTCGCCAGCGTCGATGCGGTCAACCGTGAGGATATCTGGCGTTCGGCGGCCGCCGCGCTAGGCGTGGCCGCCGCCGATATCCCCGAAGGGACCTCGCGCGGTGCCGAGACCTTTTTCGATGGCAAGGTGTTCGATCCGACGGACCCGTCGGCCTATCTCGACAGTCTTGCCATCAAGGCACTTGCCTGACCCTGCAACTCCGGCGCGGGGACAGCCCCGCGCCCTTTCCCGGCCTTGCCCCGAAAGGAAACGATCATGTCCGCAACCGTCCAGCTCCTGCCCAATTCTGCGGCACCGCCTTCCGCCGTTGGCCAGGCCGAGGTCTTTACCCTGCCCAGACCGGCGTCACGGCCCAATTCATGGTCCAAGGCCTTGGCCAGTATCGCGGCCAATGTCGTGCCACCGCTGATGGTGATCGCCTTCGTGCTGGTGCTTTGGCAGATCCTCTGCGCCAGCCCTGGCGCCTCGCTTCCGGCTCCCAGCGAGGTCTGGACGGACGCGGGCGAGCTGATCGTCAGCCCGTTCTTCGACTACGGCCAGGGCGATATTGGCCTGGGGCTGCGCGTCTTCACCTCGTTGCAGCGGGTCGCCATGGGCTTTGGCATAGCCGCCGTGGTCGGCATCACCGTTGGTGCCGTCATCGGTCAGTCCATCTGGGCCATGCGCGGGCTCGACCCGATATTCCAGATCCTGCGCACGGTGCCGCCATTGGCCTGGCTGCCCCTGTCGCTGGCCGCGTTCATGGATGCCGGACCCTCCGCCATCTTCGTGATCTTCATCACCTCGGTCTGGCCGGTGATCATCAACACCGCCGTGGGCGTGCGCAATATCCCGCAGGACTACCGCAACGTGGCGCGCATCCTGCAGCTCAACCAGGCCGAGTTCTTCTTCAAGATCATGATCCCGGCCGCGGCCCCCTACATCTTCACCGGGCTACGCATCGGCGTCGGGCTCTCCTGGCTCGCCATCGTCGCGGCGGAAATGCTGACCGGCGGCGTAGGCATCGGCTTCTTCATCTGGGACGCGTGGAACAGCTCGCGCCTCTCCGACATCATCGTGGCGCTGGCCTATATCGGGGTCGTGGGATTCGTCCTCGACCGGCTGGTAGCGGCCATCGGCACCTTCGTCACCCGCGGCACAGCCGCGAACTGAGGAGCCCTGCAATGACCTATCTCAAGATCGAAAATGTCGACAAGCACTTCGACCGCGGCGGGCAACGCTCCGAGGTGCTCAAGGATGTGTCGCTCGACATCGCCGAAGGCGAGGTGATCTCGATCATCGGCCATTCCGGCTGCGGCAAGTCCACCCTGCTCAACCTTATCGCCGGGCTCACGGAGGTTTCGTCCGGAGGCATCCAGCTTGAGGGACACGAAGTAAACGGACCGAGCCCCGACCGCGCCGTGGTGTTCCAGAACCATTCGCTGCTGCCGTGGCTCACGGTCTACGAGAACGTCAACCTTGCGGTCGCCAAGGTGTTCGGCCGGACCAAGACCGGCGCCGAGCGGCACGACTGGATCATGCAGAACCTCGACCTGGTGCAGATGAGCCACGCCAGGGACAAGCGCCCGACCGAGATTTCCGGCGGCATGAAGCAGCGCGTCGGCATCGCCAGGGCACTGGCCATGCAGCCCAAGATCCTGCTGCTCGACGAGCCCTTCGGCGCGCTCGACGCCCTCACCCGGGCCCACCTGCAGGATGCCGTCATGGATATCCAGAAGCGGCTTGGTTCGACCATGATCATGATCACCCATGACGTCGACGAGGCGGTGCTGCTGAGTGACCGCATCGTGATGATGACCAACGGCCCTGCCGCCCGTATCGGCGAAGTGCTGGAGGTTCCACTCGAACGGCCCCGCAACCGTATCGAACTGGCCGGTGATCGCACCTACCTGCGAAGCCGCGAGGCGGTGCTCAAGTTCCTCTACGAACGCCACCGCTTCGTCGAGGCGGCATAGCCATGACCGCCCCCGTCACCGGCACCACTGTCCGCACCACCTGCCCCTATTGTGGGGTCGGTTGCGGCGTGCTGGCGACGCCGCAGGCGGATGGTTCTGTGGCCATATCAGGCGATCCAGACCATCCGGCCAATTTCGGTCGGCTGTGCTCCAAGGGCTCGGCGCTGGGCGAAACGCTGTCGCTCGACGGTCGCTTGCTCTATCCGGAAATCGCAGGTGCCAGAGTCACTTGGGACCAGGCGCTCAACCGCGTCGCCAATACCTTCAAGCAGGCCATCACCGAGTTCGGCCCCGATTCCGTGGCCTTCTATGGCTCGGGCCAGTTGCTCACCGAGGACTATTACGTCGCCAACAAGCTGATGAAGGGGTTCATCGGCTCGGGCAACATGGACACTAATTCGCGGCTCTGCATGGCATCGTCCGTCGCCGGCCACAAGCGGGCCTTCGGCGCCGATACCGTGCCGGGCAATTACGAAGACCTGGAACTAGCCGACCTCATCGTGCTGGTCGGCAGCAACCTGGGCTGGTGCCATCCGGTGCTGTACCAGCGCATCGCCAAGGCCAAGGCCGAACGCCCAGACATGCGCGTGGTGCTCATCGATCCGCGCCGCACCGTCACCGCCGATATCGCCGACCTGCACCTCGCCGTGCAATCCGATGGCGACAGCGCGCTATTCGTCGGCCTGCTCTCCCACCTGGCACGCAACGGCGTCAGCGCGCCCGAATTCGTTGCCGATCACACCAGCGGGTATGACGCCGCCCTGCTCGTTGCCGAGGACTGGCCGATCGGACGCGTGGCTGAGGCGACCGGCGTCCCCGCCATGGCCGTCGAGCTGTTCTACGACTGGTTCGCCCGCACCCAAAATGTGGTCACGGTCTACTCGCAGGGCGTCAACCAGTCCGCCTCGGGCACCGACAAGGTCAACGCCATCATCAATTGCCACCTGGTCACCGGCCGCATCGGCCGGCCGGGCATGGGACCGTTTTCAGTCACCGGCCAACCCAATGCCATGGGCGGTCGCGAGGTCGGCGGGCTCGCCAACATGCTGGCCGCCCATATGGACTTCACCCCCGGGGCCGTCGATCGCGTCAGTCGCTTCTGGGGCAGCGACCGCGTCGCGACCGCGCCCGGGCTCAAGGCCGTCGACCTGTTCGCGGCCATGGCTCGCGGCGAGATCAAGGCCGTGTGGATCATGGCGACCAACCCAGTGGATTCCATGCCGGAGGCCGATGCAGTGCGCGCGGCGCTGGCCGCCTGCCCTTTTGTCGTCGTCTCCGACATGTCTGATCGCACCGATACCGGCGTCACGGCCCATGTCCGCCTGCCCGCCGCCGGCTGGGGCGAGAAGGACGGGACGGTCACCAACTCCGAGCGCCGCATTTCGCGCCAGCGGCCGTTCCTCGCTTTGCCCGGCGAAGTGCGCCCCGACTGGTGGATCATCTCGGAAGTCGCTCGGCGCATGGGGTTTGCACAGGCCTTCGGCTATCAAAACCCGGCGCAGATCTTCGCCGAACACGTCGCGCTCTCGGCTTTCGAAAACGACGGTACCCGCGACTTCGATCTGTCCGGGCTCGCCGACACCGACTATGCCAAACTTCCTCCGACGCAATGGCCGATCCGGCGCAAGCCCACTGCCCGCATGTTCGGGGATGGCCGGTTCTTCACGCCCGATGGCAAAGCCCGCTTTGCACCCGTGCTGCCGCCGCCCCCGTTCGCCCCGGCGCCGGGCAGTTTCATCCTCAATACCGGCCGCGTGCGCGACCACTGGCACACCATGACGCGCACCGGCAAGACGGCGCGCCTTTCCGCGCATTATGCCGAGCCTTTCGTAGAGATCCATCCGGCGGATGCGGACCGACTCAACATTCCTCGCGCCACGCTAGTCCGCCTCAGCAATCATCATGGCAGCGTCGTGGTCCGCGCCTTGGTGACCGATCGTCAGCGGCGGGGGCATCTGTTCGTGCCGATGCACTGGACCGACCAGTTCGCCTCGAACGGCCGGATCGATGTGCTGGTCACCGCCAAGGTCGATCCGGTCTCGGCCCAGCCGGCCCTCAAGATGGCAGAGGTTCATGCCGAGCCGGCGCATACCAGGCTCTACGGTTTCTTCGTCTCGAAGACCCGACCAGCGCTCGATGCAGACTACTGGGCCGTGGCCGAGGCCATCGGCGGATGGCGCGGCGAACTGGCCTGGTTCAACGAACCCGCCGACCTCACCGCCTGGCTGCGCGCTGCGTTCGGACTGGGCGACAGCGCTAATATCCAGAGTGTGCTCGATGCCCGCTCGGGTCGCCGCAGCTTTACGCTGGTCGAAAACGGCAAGCTGATCGTGGCACTCTACACCGCCCCCGACCCGGTACTGGTGTCGCGCCAGTGGGCAGCCGACCTGCTGGGCGCCGATGACCTGGGCGCCATCGGCGTGCTGGCCGGGCGTCCCGGCGCAGACATGCCTGATAGCGGCGCCATCATCTGCTCGTGCTTTTCCGTGGGCATCAACACCATCACATCGGCCGTCAACCAGCAAGGTTGCGGTACCGTCGAAGCCGTCGGCGCCTGCACTAAGGCCGGCACCAATTGCGGTTCCTGCCGCGCCGAAATCAGAGGGATCATCGATGCACATCGTCTCCAGGCAGCAGAATAAGTCTCGCCCCGACCGGGTTGCACCACTGGCCGTGCTGCCTGTGTTCTTCGACCTGATCGGCAAGCGCGTCGTCGCCATCGGCGGGTCCGAACCGGCGAGCTGGAAGATCGAACTGCTGGCCGCGGCCGGCGCTCACGTGCAGGTGCTGGCGCCCATCGCTGAGTGGTGCGACGATCTGATCGCGCTGGCCGAGAGCGGAGCCGCGGCTGGCACGATCAGCCTCGTTGATTGCCACTGGTCGCCTTCGGATCTGTCGGGCGCCGCCCTGGCGGTGGCTGACATCGAAGATGACGAGGAAGCGCTCGCGTTTGTCGAGGCCGCCCGCGACGCCTCGGTGCCCTACAATGTCATCGACCGTCCCGAATATTGCCAGTTTCAGTTCGGCACCATCGTCAACCGCTCGCCCGTCGTAGTTGGCATTTCCACCGCCGGGGCGGCGCCTATCCTCGGCCAGGCTGTTCGTCGCCGCATCGAGACACTGCTGCCGGCCACCCTCAGCGCATGGGCGCGGTTGGCGCAGAATGTCCGTGCCAGCGTCATGGACAAGCTGGAAGCCGGACCGCAGCGCCGGGCGTTCTGGGAGCGGCTGGTGGACAATGCCTTTGGCGATGCCGAGCCTACGGCGATGGATGGCGACATCGAAGCCGTAGCCGCCGCGCCGGCAGTTGGCCGCGTCACGCTGGTCGGCGCGGGGCCGGGCGATGCGGACCTCCTCACCATCAAGGCGGTGCGGGCGCTGCAATCCGCAGACGTGATCCTGTTCGACGACCTGGTCTCTGCGGAAGTGCTGGAACTCGCCCGCCGCGAGGCCAAGCGCATGCTGGTCGGCAAGCGTGCCGCGCGCGAAAGCTGCCGCCAGGAAGACATCAACGAGATGATGCTGACGCTGGCCCGCCAGGGCAAGCACGTCGTCCGCCTCAAGTCGGGCGACCCCATGATCTTCGGCCGGGCCGGCGAGGAGATCGAGATGCTGGAAAGCCACGGCATCGCCGTGACCGTCGTGCCCGGCGTCACCGCCGCGCTGGCGCTGGCCAGCCGTCTCGGCATTTCGCTGACACACCGCGATCATGCCCAGTCGGTGCGTTTCGTTACCGGCCATTCGCGCAAGGGCGTGCTGCCGGACACATTGAACTGGGTCGCGCTCGCCGACGCCGCGACCACCAGCGTCTACTACATGTCGCGCCGTACCCTGCCCGAGATCGTCAGCCAGCTCCGCGCCCAGGGCATGGGGCTGGACACACCTGCCATCATCGCCGGCAACGTAGGCCGCGCCGACGAACAGGTATGGCGCGGGACGGTCGGCGAAGCTGTCAGGGCGGTGGAGGTGTTCCCGCTATCCGCTCCGACGATCTTCGCGGTCGGCGACGCGTTGCGCATCCGGCAGGCGGCGTGCCAGCCGGATGCTCTATCGGCCTGATCAGCTAGCGCTGGTGAGGCGAATGATCTGGGAGGTGCCCGCGTCGGGGTTCTCGGTTACCACGTAGACTGCGCCCTCGGGGCCGACCTTCACGTCGCGAACGCGGGCGTCGAGCGGAATACGCTCCTCAAAAGCTACGTGGTCGCCCTCGAGATGCACCACGACGACACCCTCGGCGACAAGACCGCCAATAAGGAAGGCACCTTCCCAACCCGGGAATTCCTCGCCTTCATAAAACGCCATGCCCGAGGGTGCGATCACCGGATCCCAGTAATAGACCGGCTGCTCGGTTTCGGCCTTTTGGGTAATGCCTTCACCGATCGGCTCGCCGCTATAATCGATGCCATAGGTTACTTCTGGCCACCCGTAGTTCTTGCCGGCCTCCGGGCGATTGAGCTCGTCGCCGCCCTTGGGTCCGTGCTCCACCGTCCACAGCCGGCCTTCGCCATCAAGCGCCGCAGCCTGCATATTGCGATGTCCCAGGCTCCAGATTTCCGGCACCGCGCCCTCCTCGTCGACAAAGGGGTTATCCGGCAAGGCGGCTCCCGTCGCGTCGATACGGAACACCTTGCCGAGGCCGCTGGAAATATCCTGGGCCTGCACACGCGGCTCTACATCGGAGCGCTCGCCGACGGTGACATAGAGTTCGCCCTCCGGGCCAAAGGTGAGGCGTGAGCCGAAGTGCTTGTCGCCATCATAGGTCGGCATCTGCTGGAAGATGACCGTGACGTCCTCCAGCGCGCCACCACCCGCCTCGTCCGGCGCGAGCTTGGCCGAGGCCACCGAGGTGCCGTTGCCGCCGTCGCGCGGTTCGGAGAACGAGAAATAGATGAGGCCGCTACTCTCGTAGTCGGGCGACAGCGCCACATCGAGCAACCCACCCTGGCCGTCGGCATCGACTTCCGGTACGCCGGCAATCTCCGGACCCGCAGTGCCGTCCTCGCCAAGGATATGCATGGCGCCAGCCTTTGCCGCGACCAGCATGCGACCGTCGGGCAGGAATTCCATGGACCACAGATGCGGGAGCCCATCGGCCACCACCTCCTGGGTGACCGCAGCCGGCTCAGCCGGCTGGGGCGCGCGGGTCTGGCCTTCGAAGGCGGGCGTCTGGTCCGGCGCATTGGGCGGCGCCGTTTCCGCGGGTTCAGACTGGGCAAGAACGGGCGCTGCCAGCAGGGCCGACGAGAGCAGCGTGCTGGTGAGCAATCGGGAAATGCGGATCATGGGAAACTCCATCGGTCGTGGAGCCGGACGCTTACGTCCCGCTCGGAACGTCTCGATGGCCGCGGAACGAGGCTCGCGACATCGGACACGGTGGAGACAAAACATCCCGCCCCGCCCAACCGTTGCCTCGAGCCGTTCAAGTTTGGGTTATCAACCCTCCTCTTCAGCCGACGGCGATATGGCCTATGCCCTTCTTCGCGATCTCGTCGAGGCTCTCTTCGTATCCCGCGTCGGCGTAACGCATCACACCCAATGCGGTGTCGTTGGTCAGTGCATGCTGCAGCCGCTCATCCCCATCAGGCGTACCATCGGCGATGACAGTGACACCTGCCGAGGTCATGTAGCCGGCATAGCCCCCGCCGCCCGAATGGACCACGACCAGATCGGCCATGGACGAGCAGAGCAGCATGGCATCGAGCAGTGGCCAATCGGCGATGGCGTCCGAGCCGTCCTTCATGTTCTCGGTCATGATGTTGGGGTGCGCCATCGCGCCGGCGTCGAGATGATCGCGGCTGAAGGCGATCGGACCGGCGAGAGTGCCATCGGCGACCATGGCGTTGACCGCCCGCGCCAAAGCCGCGCGTTCGCCGTGGCCGAGCCAGGCGATGCGAGCGGGGAGGCCCTCAAAGGGGACATGCTTGCGGGCGAGGCCGATCC
Source organism: Devosia sp. (assembly GCA_049647065.1). Taxonomy (GTDB): domain Bacteria; phylum Pseudomonadota; class Alphaproteobacteria; order Rhizobiales; family Devosiaceae; genus Devosia. The sequence continues at coordinate 51,433 of JBARWY010000135.1, forward strand.
AGTTGGTGACGATCCTGTTGTCGGGGAACATCTCGAGCAGCTTGTCGTCGATCTTGCTTATATCCTCGGCATCGCCTGATAGGGCCATCCAGCGGAATGGGCCGATAGCGCGGGCGAAGAGCGGGCGCAGGTAGGCCTCGGTGAAGATCTTGATGTCGAACGCATTTTCGACGCCGCCGGCCTTCGCATGGGTGCGGATCAGGTTGCCGTTGTCGAACACCTCCGAGCCGGCCTGCTGGAAGGCCAGCATGGCGCGGACGTGGGCGACGATGGAGGCGCGACTGGCGGCCATCAGCTGGCCCGGGCCCTCGACGCGCAGGCGCCTGACTTCGTCGAGCGACATGCCCTTGGGGACATAGCCATAGACGAGGTCATGCGCGGAGGTCTGGTCGGTGACGATATCGGGGACGATGCCGCGGCGGGCGATTTCGGGGTAGATCTCGGCGGCGTTGCCGACGAGCCCGACGGAGGTGGCGCGCTTCTCGGTGACGGCCTTGTCGATCATCGCCAGAGCAGTATCGAGATCCGGCGCGATCTCCTCGAGATAGCCGATCTCCTTGCGCTTGCGGGCGCGCTCGGCGTCGGTGTCGATGCAGAGGATCGCGGCGCCCGCCATGCGCCCGGCCAGCGGTTGCGCACCGCCCATGCCGCCGAGGCCGGCGGTGAGGATAAAGCGGCCCGCCAGCGAACCGCCGAAGCGGTTCTCGGCGATGCGCATGAAGATTTCATAGGTGCCCTGGATGACGCCCTGAGACCCGATATATTGCCAGGCGCCCGCGGTCAGTCCTCCCCAGCAGATCAGGCCCTTCTTCTCCAGTTCATAGAACACCTCGGCCCTGGCCCACTGCCCGACGATGTTGCAATTGGCCATGATCACCAGTGGCGCCTTGGCATGGGTCTTGAGCAGACCGATCGGCTTGCCGGACTGGATGATGAGGGTCTGGTCCTCGTCCATGCGCAGCAGCGTTTCGACGATGGCCTTGTGGCTGGCCCAGTTACGCGCCGCCTTGCCCAGCGCCGCATAGACGATCAGTTCGTCCGGGTTCTCGCCGACGGCGAGGACGTTTTCCAGCAGGCGCAACAGCGCTTCCTGGCGCCAGCCCTTGGCGCGGAGCGCGGGGCCGCCGGGAATGGGGAAGTTAGGATGGCGAGGATTAGGTGTGGGCATGGGGCTTCTCGGTCAGTGCTGGTCGTCGGCGCGACGGCCCAGGTTCAGCGCATAGGTCGACAGGTCGATACCCATGCGCTCCTCGACGAAGGGATAGACCGCAGGATCAAGCACGGAGGAGCTCAGCGGGATGATGGTCTTGGGCACGTGCAGCACGAAGATGTACATGCCGCGTCCGAGTTGGCCGACAGATAGGGCCTGTCCGGCTGCATCGAGCGTGGTGATCACATCGGGGAAGGTCGCGAGGCGGGTGCCGCCGGCATCCTCGACCGCCATGTACTCGTTCATGATGTGAAGGACGGTGGCGTTGTCGCCCTCTCCAATCGTCACCTTGCCGATGTCGAAGGCCTCCTTGGTATAGATCACATCGATGTTGGTGATGTAGCCCTTGGTGAGGATGGCGCCACCTGTGGTCTTGACGATGGCGTCGATCATCGAACCGGGACCCTTGCCTTCGGCAGCGATCATGGCCTCGCCCAGCGTAAGCGCCAGCGAGATGCCGCCGAGAGCCGCATGTTTTTGCACGTAGCTGGCGCGCAGGGGATTGCGGCAGGAGGCGATGAAGCCGCCCGACATGTCCGCCGCGGTGCGCAGGATGGGGGACACCTTGGCCGTCGCCCCGCGCGTCACCAGTTCGATATAGCGGTTCTCTTCGCGGTTGCCGCCCACCGCTGTCTGGATCACCTGCTCGGGCGAGCCGGCCATGCCGATGGAGCCCATGTCGCCGGTGGGATGAGCGCGGATATCGCCCACGGCATCCACGACTTTGGTGCCCAGGATAGCCGAGGGCAGCCAGCCATTGAGGGTCGATGACTTGCCGTTCTGCCCCACCATCAGCCCGCTGAGCTTCTCTCCCAATGCATCCTGCAGCAGTTGCACGGCCTTGATGTAGTCAACGCCCTGCATCTCCCACGGCGTGGTGGAAGCCGGAGCGCCAATGGCAGCGGCCGTCGCCACCCAGTCATCCCCATCGAGTTCCTCGATGCTCACCAGTTCGGGCTTGCCAGCATTGACCGCGGCCTTGCCAAGCATGCGTCCATGATCCGCCCAGCCGCCGCCGCCCGCCGCATAGATCGAGCCGCCACGCACGGCTGCTTCCACGTCCTTTTCGGTCAGGATGCGCCCCATCAGATATTCCCCTGCAGCTTGGTGTCGAGCGCCAGCACGGCGTCCAGCAGGACCGCCGCGCCGAGCGCGATATCTTGGGTGGTGGCAAATTCGTCCGGCGAATGACTGCGGCCACCGACGCAGGGCACGAAGATCATCGCCGCCTTGGCGATGCGCGCCATCCAGGCGGTGTCGTGGCCCGCCCCCGAGGCCATGCGCCGGTGCCGCGCCCCTGCCGTTTCACAGGCGGCGTCGAGCATATCGAGCAATTGGGCGTCACACGGGGTCGGTTGGTTGTCGGAGACGATACGCGGAACGGAAACGCTCACGCCTGTCTTCTCCGCAATCGCGGCCACGCCCTTGTCGAGTTCGTCGACGAAGCGCTCCATGTCGTCGCGCAGTTCGGCCCGCGCGTCGATCAGCATGCGGACACGGGCGGGGACCACATTGGCGGCATTGGGCGTCATTTCGAATTCGCCGACGGTGGCAGCGAAGTGGGCCTCCCCGGCGGCCAGGGCCTTGCCCAGTTCCTCGACACCGAGGGTGATCCACGCGGCCGTGGTCAGGGCGTCCTTGCGCCAGGCCATTGGCGTCGTGCCGGCATGGTCGGCCCGGCCATCGACGATGATCTCGATCCGCGTGATCCCCGCAATCGCGGTCACCACACCCACGTCGAGCTTTTCATCCTGCAGCACCGGGCCCTGCTCGATATGCAGTTCGAGGAAGGCCTTGATGTCATCGCGCTGCGCGGGGTGAACCATATTGCCACCGACTGCGACGATGGCCTGTTCCAGCGTCCGTCCATCATTTTCGCGCTTCAGCCATTCGGCCGGACGTGTGCCGCTCATGCCGCGGCTGCCGATGCAGGACACGCCGAAGATCGAGACTTCCTCGGCCAGGAAATCCACCACTTCAAGCGTGTGCTCCAGCACAAGCCCTTGATCATGCAGGGCTCTTGCGACCTCCAGCGCGGCGATGACGCCGGCAATGCCGTCGAAGCGGCCGCCCTCGGGCACGGTGTCGGAGTGGCTGCCGAGCATGATGGTGCCCAGTTCTGGCCGCTTGCCGGGAATGGTGCCCACCAGGTTGCCTGATGCATCGATATGGGTGACAGCGCCCGCGTCCCGCATGGCTTTTTCCAGCCATTTGCGCCCTTCGAGGAACATCGGGGTGAAGGCGCGGCGGGTCCATGGGCGGCCGGGCTCGGTGATGGCAGCCAGCGCATCAATATCGGCACCGATGCGGTCAGCGCGAATTTTTGAGTTCGGAATCAATGACTTGGCTCCGGCCGGATGAACCGCCCTGTTCCGGGCAGAGCGACATTGGTGCCGTCGAAGACCTGTTGGCCGCGCAGGTAAGTGAGGCCCACCGTCCATGGCAATTCGATATTGTTGTAGGGCGACCAGCCGACGACGTTGTGGCCGCTCGCCGCCGCGTCGTAGCGGATGGGGCGGGGGAAAAGCACGGTGATGTCGGCGTCCTTGCCTGATGTCAGGGCGCCCTTGCGGTGGCCGAGGCGGAAGTGTTTGGCCGGGTTCTCGGCCATGAGTCTGGCGGCCCAAGTCAGCGGGATATCGCGTTTGAGGGCGCCCATGACGAAGAGCGGCACCATGACTTCGAGGCCAGGCACCCCGGAAGAATTGGTGAGCATGCTTGGATTATTCTTGCGGTTTTCCGACCAGCTGACGTGGTCGGTACTGACCATCGTCACGTTCCCTGCTCGCACATGCTCCCAGAGCTTTTCAACCTCGGCCCGGGGACGAATGGGCGGGTTGATCTTGGCCTTGCCGCCGAGGCGGGCGACGTCGTTTTCCTCGTCGAGCGTCAGGTAGTGAATGCACGCCTCGATAGTTGCTGCGTAACCCTGGTCGCGGTAGCTGCGGGCGATGTCGTAGCCGCGGCCCAGCGAGCAGTGCACGACATGGGCGGGGCAACCGGTCGCGACGCCGGTCTCGTAGATCTGCAGCGAGGCCAACAGTTCAGTCAGCGGCGGGCGGCTCAAAGCGTGGGCGCGGTAGTCGGTGATGCCTGATGCCTCGACCTTGGCCATGGCTGATCGGACCATTTCGTCGTCTTCGTTGTGGACGCCTGCGGTCAGGCCGGTTTTGGCGACGGCGGCAAAGCACTCCTCCAGCAGTGCCGGTGGAATGCGGGGGAAGCGGATCGGGTCGGTACCGAAGGTCGAGAACTTGAAAGCGGCGACGCCGGCTTCGGCCTGCTCGGCGATGCGGCTGGCGCCCTCTTCGGGGTTGATCGTGCCGTAGAGCGCGAAATCCACGCGCGCCTGCGGCTCGGCATGGGCGACCTTGATGCGGACGGCTTCGGCGGAGCAGACAAGATTGCCCTCGTCATAGGGCATGTCGACGATGGTGGTAACGCCGCCGGCTGCAGCAGAGCGCGTCGACCAGATGAAATCCTCCTGGTTTTTCTGGCTTAGCGAATGCACCTGGGCATCGATGGCGCCCGGCAGGATCAACGCATTGCCGAGGTCGTGGCGCGTCTTGGCCGAGGGGGCCTTCCCTTCGCCGACATGGACGATCTTGCCGTCGCGGACGGCGACGTAGCCGTTCTCGACGATGAGGTCGGGCAGCACCACTGTGCCGGAGAGGACGAGATCAAAATCGGACATTTTGTCAGTATTCCAAGTCTGGCATCGTGGCTCCCAGCACCCCCTCCCAACCTCCCCCATCATGGGGGAGGTGCTGGGCCGGCGGATCGGGCAAGATAGTGCCCGATACGGTATGCGGGACCTCCCCCCTTGTGGGGGAGGTTGGTAGGGTGCCGGTGGGCACGATCAGAAGGCTCACGCAGCCGCCCTCCCTAATTGCCCAGTACGAGCCATCAGCCAACGTTCCAGTGCCGAGAGGGCGTCGTAGATCAACACGGCGAGCACGCCCACAATCAGGCCGCCCTGCAGCACGAAAGCGGTGTTGCTCGAGAGCAGTCCGGCGATGATCACTTCGCCCAGCGTGCGCGCGGCGACGGTGGACCCGATGGTTGCGGTGGCGAGAGAAATGACCACTGAGAGCCGGATACCTGCGAGGATGACCGGGAGTGCCAGCGGGAGCTCGACCTTCAGCAGCCGCTGCCAGCCGGTCATGCCGACACCCTTAGCGGCGTCAGTCACCGCTGGTGGGAGGTTGGTGAGGCCAGTCAGGGTGTTCTCGAAGATCGGCAGCAGGCCATAAAGGAACAGCGCCACCAGGGTCGGGGCCGTGCCGAAGCCGAGCATGGGCACGGCCAGGGCCAGCACGGCCACGGGCGGGAACGTCTGGCCGACATTGGCGAGACTGCGCGACAGGGGCAGGAACTCGGCGCCGAACGGGCGTGTGACGATGATGGCTAGGCCCACGGCGATGATGGTGGATGCAACGGTCGCAACCAGCACGATGGCCAGGTGGTTCAGTGTGATGTCGAGCAGGCTGCCCTGATTGTAGATGGCCGGCTGGTTGTTCTTGGTGAATATCTCGAAGAAGCCGCTGAACAGGTCGGGGCTGACGAGGAACAGCAGCAAGATCGCCAGCACAACCAGCCGTATGAGGTTGCCCGCGGTCATTGTGGCCGCGCCGCCAGCCGCGACAAGGCGTTGAGCGTCACCTGCCCGACAATCTGGCCGTCACGCCGCACCGGGAGAGCCGGTCGGCCGGACCAGAGCAGTTCGGCATAGGCGTCGCGCAAAGAGGCGCTGGCCTCGATGGGTTCGCCGGTGACGTCGCCGGTCTCGATATGGTCGGCGACTTTGGCCAGCGACAACAGCCGGAACGGGCGCTCGCTGGTGCCGATCAGCTCAGCCACGAAGGGCGTGGCTGGGTTGGCGATGATTTCGGCCGGTTTGGCGCATTGCAGCAGCTTGCCCTTGTCCATCACCGCGATGGTGTCGCCGAGGTGGATGGCCTCTTCCATGTCATGGGTTACCAGCACGACGGTGGTGCCCATCTTGCGCTGGATGGCGAGCAGGTCTTCCTGGGCCTTGGCGCGAATGACCGGGTCGAGGGCCCCATAGGGCTCGTCCATGAGCAGGATATTGGGCGACGCCGCCAATGCGCGAGCCACGCCGACGCGCTGCTGCTGGCCGCCAGAGAGTTCATGGGGCAGGCGATCGCGGAACTCGGCTGGATCGAGCTGGAACAGGCTGAGCAGTTCATCGACGCGGCTCGCGATCTTGGCCTTGTCCCAGCCGAGCAGTTTGGGCACGGTCGCCACATTCTGGCCCACGGTGCGGTGAGGGAAGAGGCCGTGGCCCTGGATGGCGTAGCCGATGCGGCGGCGCAACTCGTAGGCGGGAATGCCTGATATGTCCTCGCCGTCGATGCGGATATGGCCTGAAGTCGGCTCGACCAACTTGTTGATCATGCGCATCAGGGTGGTCTTGCCCGAGCCGGAAGTGCCAACGATAACGCAGATGCTGCGGGGCTCGATCGTGAGGTTCACCCGATCCACCACCGTCGTCGTATTGTAGGTCTTGGTGATGTCGTCGATTTCGATCATGAGCGGCGCTCCCCACGCGAAGTCATTTCAACCAGGGCGTCGAGCACCACGGCAGCGGCAAAGGCAAGAGCCACAGTCGGCACGGCACCCAGCAGCACCAGATCCATCGCCGTCTGACCGATGCCCTGGAATACGAAGACGCCGAAACCACCGCCGCCAATCAGTGCCGCGATGGTGGCGAGGCCGATGTTCTGAACCAGCACGATGCGGATGCCGGTGAGGATGACTGGAAAGGCCAGCGGCAGTTCTACGCCAGCCAAGCGCTGTGAGCCGGTCATGCCCATGCCCTTGGCGGCATCGACCGCTGATGGCGACACGCTTTGGAGGCCGACCACAGTGTTGGAGACGATGGGCAGCAGCGAATAGGCGAAGAGAGCAACCATGGCCGGCGCCACGCCGATGCCGGAAATGCCGATGGCGGAGGCGCCGGGAATGTTGGCAGCGACCCAGGCCAGTGGCGCGATCAAGAGGCCGAAAAGGGCGATGGAGGGAATGGTCTGGACGATATTGAGCACGTTGAGCACACCGGCGCGCAGCGGCTTGACCTTGTAGCAGAGGATGCCAACGGGCACGCCAACCACCGTGGCAATCGCCACCGAGCCGAAGGCCAGTGCCAGATGGGTGCGCGCCTCGGCCCAGAAGGCGGGCGCGCGGGTGGCATACTCTTTGAGAAGGGAGAGGTCGTTCCAGGCGCCACTCCACAGCAGCGCGGCGGCTGCGGCGCAGACGGCTAGCAGGATGCCGATGCGGACCAAGGGCCGGAAGCGCAGGCGGGTCAGTGCGTCGGTCACCAGCAAGGCGAAGGCAAAGACCAGCAGCCAGAAACCGGCGCCGGGCGAGACGCGGGCGAAAGTATCGCCCTCGGGTGTGAGGTAGCTGCCGGACCAGCCGATGAAGACGAACAGCACGCCCAGTACCAGGAAGCCGGCGACGAGCTTGGCGACGACAGGAAAGCGCAGCAGCGCCACGACGAAGCCGACCAGCAAGGTACCGATCAGGACGCCGGAGGGAAAGCTCGGCAGGGCGTCGAGCAGCGAG
>JBARWY010000136.1:0-45997 GCA_049647065.1 Devosia sp.
TTGACAATGATCAGAACGGCGACGACCAAGAGAACGACGGGCCACAGCAGACCTACATCAAAGCTGAGCGCCATTGACACGGCGAGGACGAGGAGGCTGGCGCTAAGCAGGCCGTGAATGATCGTACACAGGCAATGGCCGCGCTGATGGCCGGGACGGCCAGAAGCAGGCCCCCGGCGCTGCCGGGAACTGGAAGGCGAGCTTGTCGGCCACCAGCGCTGAGGCGATGGCCAACAGCACAGCGGCTCCGGTCCAGTCCCGTGAGGGGTGGGATGCGTTATTTCCCGATGGGCGGGGGTCATGATTGTATTCTCCGCAAAAGATTATTTAGGGCGCAGCCGACTGGAATGAGGCCGACGCCGGGAGCGGCCGCTCAAGCACGCGAGACAGTTGCGCCATCCTGTGCTGGCACCAAGATGATGAGGTCGTTGTTATCTCGATGCCAGAGGTGGCTCGGAACCTGCGTCCATCGAGAGCCCAGGTAAGAGCGGCATCAAGATATTAATGTGTTCTTTTGTGACATGAGTGCCAGGATAGGCATTGGTGAGAAAATCACGGCTCCGGGTCGCCTTACCAGGGCCTTACCGATCCCAGCACCCAGCCTCGGTTTCTCCTCGCGCCAGGATCAAAGCATGAAATCGCCTGCCGCCATCGCGGCGAGCGTGGTTCCGCTCAGCTGAATATCGAGCTCGCTTGTGGCGAGGTCGGCATCCAGGTTGACCCGAACCAATACGTTGGGGCCGACCACGTCATCGATGCGGATTTGGCCAACGCCATCGAAAGCCTGAGCGTGGCGATAGTTAAGCGTACCATCGAAAATGGCCGCCAGGTCGATGATGTCGGCGCCAGAATCCTGGAAATCGGTGATGATGTCCATCCCGGCGCCGCTGGGTGAATCCCCCGGCGAGAGGAACACAAAGCGATCGGCATTGGTGCCGCCGGCCAAGGTGTCGTGCCCGGCGCCCCCGGTCAAAATGTCGTCGCCGGAGCCGCCCGTCAAAGTATCATCGCCCTCGGCCCCCAGGAGAGTGTCGTTGCCGGCGACGCCATTGAGACTGTTGTTCAGCGCGTTGCCGGTCACGGTGTTGGCGAGGCCATTGCCGGCGCCTGTGGTGGCGCTGCCGGTCAGAGTGAGGTTCTCGATGTTTGAGCCAAGAGTGAAATTGATCGACGCGATAACGCCATCGGTTCCCTGGTTGCTGGTCTCCACGGCGCGGTCGCCGGTTGCATCGAGATGGTAGGTATCGTCGCCATCGCCGCCGCGCATGGTGTCGTCGCCGATGCCGCCATCCAGCAAGTCCGCCCCGGCATTGCCAACCAAGGTATCGTTGCCGTCGCCGCCGAAAAGCTCATCGTTCCCAGCACCGCTGGTCACCACATTGGCGAGGCCGTTGCCGGTTGCGGTAAAGTCGCCGGTGCCCGTATAGGTAAGATTTTCCACATTGTCGAAGGGCTGCAGCCCATAGGTGTCGAGGGCGGTCAGGATACTGTCCGTGCCCTGCCCGGACGCCTCGACGATGAGGTCGTCCAAGCTATCGACGACATAGCTGTCATTGCCCGCAAGACCGACCATGGAATCAGCTCCCAAGCCGCCATCGAGCAGGTTGTTACCGGCGCCACCGGTCAGGCTGTTGGCCAATGCATTGCCGAAACCCTGCAGGCCGCCCCCCGCGGTGAGCACCAGATTTTCGATGAAGGCGCCGAGCGTGTAGGAGATCGTGCTGCGCACCGTGTCGGTGCCGGCGCCGTCCTCCTCGACCACCTGATCTCCAGCGATGTTCACCGAATAGGTGTCGTCACCGCCACCGCCGACCATGACGTCGGCCCCACCGGCGCCATCCAAGATGTCGGCCCCGCTGCCGCCGGTGACGACATTGGCCAGGCCGTTGCCGCTGCCGACAAAATTGCCGCTGCCCATGAATGTCAGACGCTCGACATTGCCGAGGCCCGCCAGGGTGTGCGTATTGAGCGTGGTGCGTATTTCGTCGTTGCCTCCACCGGAGGCTTCGACCACCCGGTCACCCGCGACATCCACGTAATACACGTCGTCGCCCTGCCCGCCGGTGAGGGTGTCGATGCCGGCTCCGCCATCGAGCACATTGTTGCCGACGTTGCCCACGATCGCGTTGTTGGCGTCGTTGCCGGTGCCGGCATGGTGGCCGGAGCCGATCAGGATGAGATTTTCGACATTGGCCGACAAGCTGTAGGTCGCACTGGCTTCGACCGTGTCGGTACCCTGGTCCGCCTGTTCGACAATGGTATCCTCTAGAACGTCGGTGGCGTCGGCCAGCACATAGGTGTCGTTGCCTGCGCCGCCCTCCAGCACGTCGGCGCCCGTGCCGCCGATCAGGCGGTCATTGCCGACTTCACCGAACAGATGATCGGCGCCAAGCAGGCCGGACAGCGTATCGTTGCCATTACGACCGTAGATTTCGTCTTCCTCGCCGGTGCCGTTGAGCGTGTTGGCCGCATTTGTGCCGATGATGACAGGGGCGACGTTGAGCACGGAGATGAAGACGGATTCCTCGTAGGTGGCGCCCGCCGCGTCGGTCACCCGCAGGGTAAGCTGGTGCTCGAACTGCGTCTCGAAGTCGATCTGCGCACCGGACATGACGCGAACCTGGTCGCCTACGATTTCGAACAGTCCCTCTCCTCCCGCCACGATGGCGAAGGTGAAGGTGTCGTCCTGGTCGGCGTCGACCGCATCGAGCGTCGCAACCACGGTGCCGGAAAGCGCATTCTCGACGACTGCGCCGCCGGCAACCAGGATGTCAGTCGGGGCTTCACTGGCATCGACGACGTCGATGGTAATGGTCTCGGAATGCGTCAGACCGCCACTGTCGGTCACTTCAACCACGACGTCGTGCGACGAAGCAGTCTCGAAGTCGAGCGATGCACCCTCGGCGAGCACCAGCTGGTTGCCCAAGATGGCGAAGCGTCCTTCGGCATCGTCGGCGAGGGAATAGCTGTGCGTGTCGTCCGTATCGACATCGGCCACGCCAAGCACACCCACCACGGTTCCGGACGCCGCGTTCTCGGCAATGGAGGTCGCAGTGATGGTCAGGTCGGTTGGCGCATCATTCACCGGGTCGATCAGGACGGAGACGACCTGTTCGACAGTGCCGCCATTGCCGTCCGCGACCACGATAGTGAAGCTGTCGGCGCCGTTTGCGTTGGCATTGGGGGTATAAAGGAAGCTGTCGCCGTCGAACTGGACCGATCCCCTGGCCGGCAGGAAGCCAGGTTTGAGGGAATAGACCAGCGCATCGTTTTCCGGATCGGTCGCGCCGACGGCGACCCAGGCCGAAGGGGCGTCCTCGTCGGTGGCAACGGTGTTGGTCGGCGGTGCTTGCGGCGCAGCGTTCGGCGGGTCACCCAGGCTGATGATCCGCATGTAGATTTCGTCGGAGCCTTCGTCGTCCGGGTCAGGAACAACCGGATCGCCATGCCAGGTGGCGACCAGATCGCCGGAGGTGAGGATGGCAAGGCCGCCGCCGGTTCGATCGGCCTCGTGCCTCTGATCGCCCAGGGTCGCATGGCTGAGCGAAAACTGCTCACCGATGGCGACGCCGGTAGCGTCGTACCTCTGCGCGTAATAGGCGTAGCCGGAATCGTCATCGTCCCGGGTGGTCCAGCCGATGATGAATCCACCGTCTGGCGTTGCCACGACGTTAACGTGGCGCTGGGTTATCTCTGACGGCTTGAACTCGAACTCAATACCCAGGGGCTCGCCGTTGGCGTCGAAGATGCGAGCGTATGCATCGTATTGCGCGGACGCTTCATTGATGACCACCCAGCACACCACGAAGCCACCGCCCGACAGCGCTGCGATCGCTGTTTCCTGCTCGGTGCCCTGCATCACGGCATTTAGCTGGAACTCCGGTCCGATCGGCGTAGCGTCGGCGTCGTAGCGTTGACCGAACACACCGCGGGGTTCCCCCGGCGACGTCCAGGTTATGAGGAAACCCCCGTCCGCCAGGGTCGCCGACTCTACGTCGCTCTGCGAGCCTTCGGTTAGGGTATTGACCCGAAATTCGTTCTCCAGGGGGGCTCCGGCGGCGTCGAAACGGCGTGCGTAGATATCGTTGCCGATGCCGTCCTGCGCCAGCGCCCGCCAGGTGACGAGGAAGCTGCCGTCGTCGAAAGCGTTGCTGGACGGATAAGCGATGCCGGCCGTCGGAGCGATGGCGAAGCCGGCATTGATCAATGAGCCGTCAGCCGCAAAGACTCTTCCTTGCAAGCCATCCGGCAACCCGTGCAGGATGATGACGAAGCCGCCATTGGGCAGCCCCGTTACGGTGGCGCCACCGGCCAGCGCAAACGCCAACTCGCCCCCTACGGCTTCCCCGGTCGCATCAAAGCGTTGCGCGGCCACATTGCCCTGGGATCTCCAGGTAATGACGAAGCCCCCATCAGCCAGCGCTGCGACCGTCGACAGATATTGGACATCCTCGGTGATCGTATTGACCTTCCGGTCCACGCCCGGAACGATATTGGCGACGCTGACGGCGATGTCCTGGCTATCGCTGCCGCCCGCTCCGTCGCTCACCGCCACGGTCACGTCATAGACATTGTCGCCGCCGATATCGTTGGGGGCCTCGTAATCGGGCGCGGCGATGAAGCGCAGCGCGCCGGTTTGCGCATCGATTTCGAACCGGGATGCGTCGGCACCTCCGGCAATGCTGAACACCGGCTGCTGGCCCAGGTCGATCTCATCGGCCACGATTACCGCGACCTCGGCCGAGTTCTCGGTCACTGAATAGGCAGCGCTCGTCGCGCCGCCACCCGACACGATGGTCGGGGCGGCGTTGTCCGCCGCGGTGTCGAAAAGTTGCAGCCGCACTGAGGAGCCGCTCGCCTGGTCAAAGTCCCACCATGTCGCGGCGAGCCCGCCGTCAGGCAGGGCCACGATCTGGGGGGTAAACTGATAGCCGGCGGCCGGCGGATGGAGGCGGAATTGTCCATCCTGCGGCGTGCCGTCGGCAGCCAAGATCCGGGCGAAATTGTCGTAATCCGTGCCCTCGTTGGATTCAGTGGACCAGGCAATGGCCAGCCTGCCGTCGGAAAGCTCGCTCAACCGGGGTGTGGTGTGATTGCCCGGGCCGGTCGTGACGAGGATTTCGGGTGTTAACGCCAATCCCGTCGCCGAATAGATGCAGGCCCGGATCTCAGTGCCGTCTTCCACCGAATACCAGGCTACTAGGAGGCGGCCGTCCGACAGAGCTAGTAGCTGTGGCTCGCCCCTGTCGCCGGCCGTGCCGTTGATCGCAGCGGGCGCGTCGAGCGGGGTGCCGTTCGCATCGAAAATGCGCAGCATGACGTCGGTACTTCCCGTCGATCTGTGGAAGCGGGGCCACGCCACGGCGGCGCCCCCGCCGGCCAGTGCGACGGCTTTGCCATCGAGGCTATAGTCCTGCGGGCCGCCGTCGCTGACGACGATATCGGGTCCACGCGGGCTGCCATCGGCGTCAAACATGCGCATATGCGCTGAATAGGCAGAAGACGGTGCCTCATGGCTCCATGTCACGAGGAATCCACCGTCGGCCAGGGCAATGATGCTGCCGGGAAACTGCTCGCCTGCAGTTGTGGTGTTGATGATGGTTGGCGGCAGGACTGGCTCCCCATCCGGGGAAACCACGGCGCCAACGATATCGCGACCGATGGTCTCGGCGGTGAAGGCCATCCAGCTCAAGGCGAGGTTGCCGCCTGCCAGGGCGGTCAGCGCAAAGCCCAGCACCGCCTCGCCCTCGATCAGGGTGAAACCTGTTCCCTGCGCGGTCCCTTCGGCCGAAAAAAGCTGGGCCCAGGTCGCAGCGCTGCCGTCCTCGATCCAGGACACCGCGAAGCCACCGTCTGGCAGGGCCGTGATGGCGCTCAGCCGCTTGCCGGCGACTTCGGGCGGGCCAACAAAAAGATCGGCGGGTGTCGCCGATCCGTCTGCCGCAAAAACGCGAACGCGGACATCGCTGGAACCATCCTGGTTGAGGGCGGTCCAGGCGACCAGAAATCCGCCCCCGGACAGACGGATCAATGTCTGGGCCTGGTCGGTGCCCGGCGCGCCCGGTGCATCAACCGCAAACTCGTCCCCAATGCGCCGAATTGACATTTTACACCCCTCAGGAAAGTACATGCAAAACAGCAGCAATTGTACGGCGTCAGACAACTGTCCAAAGTCCGATCGCGAAGCAGGTCGGGCGCGGCCCGCAAGACTTCGTTGGCATCGTTGTTAATGGCTACTGCAAGGCACGAATGCCAGCAACGGACCAAAGTCGCGGTGGTGTGTGGTCTTTCGTACTGGCTGGAGCGGCGACGTCACGAGAGCAGCGAGGGTTGTTTCGCCCCTTCGGTAGCCGGCCCTAGGCTGAAGGTCCCAGCCGATGCGCCGTGCCCACCACAGTCAGGTTGACCTTTTGTCCAGGCTGCAGCGGCAGTGTCGTTGCGGTCTCAAATTCCAGCTGTTTGCCCTGGTCCCGTTGGAGGCGCAGGCGGGCGCTGGGTCCGACCTGGGTCACTGACAGGATGGTCCAGGCCGGCATGGCTGCCGCACCGGCAGGCTCGATACGAACCTGCTCGGGCCGCACCAGAATCGAGGCCGGTCCATTGTCCGCGCCGTCGGTGGGGACGAGGCCCAGGGCGCAATCCGCAACCCCGTCATGGATGGCGGCATCGAGGATGATCGCCGAGCCGAGGAACTGGGCGGTGACGGCGTCGCCGGGCGAGAGATAAAGCGCGCGCGGATTGCCGGCCCGCACCAGCCGGCCCTGGCGCAGCACCACCAGCTGGTGGGCAAAGCTCATGGCCTCTTCGCGGTCATGCGTCACCAACAGGGTGGCGACGCCGGCCTCGGCGAGAATCTTGGCGGTGGCCTCCCGCAATTGTTCACGAAGACCGGTATCGAGCGCCGAGAAGGGTTCGTCGAGCAGCATCAGCCTAGGCTGACGCGCCAGGGCGCGAGCCAGGGCGACGCGCTGCTGCTGGCCGCCGGAAAGCTGGTGCGGCTGGCGGTCGGCCATGCTGCGGTCGAGCTCCACCAGGTCCATCAGCTTGAGTGCGCGCGCATGGCCATCGCCCTGCCGGCGGATGCCGAAACGGATATTCTCGATGACGCTCAGATGGGGAAACAGCGCCCCTTCCTGCATGACGAGACCAATGCTGCGCGCATGGGCCGGCACGCCGGCCTCGGCATTGGCAATGACCTGGTCGGCAAGGCGGATCTCGCCGCTGTCCGGCGCCTCGAAGCCGGCAATGAGGCGCAGCAGCGTGGTCTTGCCCGAGCCCGAAGGGCCGACCACGGCGGTGCGCGACCCCTGCGCCACGTCGAGATCGAGATCGGCAAGCGCGGTCGTGGTGCCGAAGCTTTTGCCCAGCCCACGAATGGTCAGTACGCTCATCGGCCGATCACTCCCATGGCCTGCCGATGCAGGATGACACACAGCGGCACGGACAGGATCACCATGGCCAAGGCAAAGGGGGCGGCGCCCATGTGGTCGAATTCTCCGGTACGGGCCCAGAACTGGGTCGCGAGGGTGTCGGTGCCTATTGGGCTGAGCATCAGCGTGGCAGTTAGTTCCGTGGTGATGCCCATGGCGACGAGCGCCATCCCGGCGGCGATGCCGGGCATGGCGAGGCGCAGGGTCGTGCCGATGGCTGCCTGGAGGGGTGAACGCCCAAGGGCGATGGCGGCGTTCTGCAGCTCCACCGGCAGCTGCGCCAGGCTGGCGCGCACTGAAACGATGGCCCGCGGCAAAAAGAGCAGGATATAGGCGACCAGCATGGTGGCGACCGTCTGGTAGAGCGGCAGGGCGACCCGCACGGTGATGGCGACCAGCGCCAGGGCGACGATGACGCCTGGCAAGGCCCCAACATGGAAGTGGATGTTTTCGAGTACGCGCTGCAACGGTCCCGGTGTCCGCGCCGCCATCCAGGCGGTTGGCAAGGCGACGAGGCAAACGCATGCTGCGCCCAGCACTGCATAATACGCCGTCTGCCCGACGGACGAGGCAAGCGCCGGCAGGTTCCAGTCCTCGGGCCCGCCGATCAGGAGCCAACGAAGCAACGTCGTCGCCGGCAGACCGACAGCCAGGAAGGCCACCAGCACCGGCAGCGCCATCCAGACCGGCCACCACCTGCCCAGTGTTGCCTTGGGCGCGGCTCGCGCTGCGCCGCTGCCGACCCGCGCATAGCGCCGGTCGCCGCGCACCCAGGCTTCCAGCGCCAACAGGCCCACCGCCAGCACCACCAGCACAATGCCCATCAGGTTGGCGGCCGGGCCGTCATAAACGGCCTGGAACTGGTTCACGATGGCGACGGTCAGCGTGTCGTAGCGGATGAGCACGAAGAGGCCGTATTCCGATAGCAGATGCAACGCGATCAGCAATGCGCCGCCTGATATGGCGAGCCGCAGCTGTGGCAGCACCACCTTGAGGAATACCATGGCCGGACGGTTGCCCAGCGTCGCGGCCACATCTTCCATGGCCGGATCCAGTCGGCGCAATTGCGCGATGATCGGCAGGTAGACCAGCGGAAAATAGGCCAGTACCGACACCATCACCGCCGGCCACAGCCCCCGCAGGATCGGGATCGTGCTGTCCCAGGCATAGGCCTGGACGAAGGCGGGGACAGCCAGCGGCGCGACGGCCAACCAACGCCACAGCGAGCGCAGGGGCAGGTCGCTACGTTCGGTAAGCCAAGCCAGCGCTAGCGCCAGCCCGACCGAAATCGGCAGGGCCAGCGCCTCCAGCAGCAGGGTATTGACCAGCAACTCGCCGATGCGCGGCCGGAAGATCAGCGCGCTGGCAGTGTCCCAGCCGGACTGCACCAGTACCAGCAGCACGAACCCGACCGGTACTAGTCCCACGGCCGCCACGATGATGGCGGCGGCAATCAACAGCGGATGCGCGCCGCGACGGCGATGCCGCTCGAGGCGCATTGGTTCAGTATCGCCATCGAGGACAGGCAGCGCGACGCTCATAAGGTCTAGATAACACCGGCTGCGGTCATCAGCTGCACCACTTCCTGCGCATTGCCGAGCGAGGTGTCAACATCGGGACTGTCGATGCTCGAGAGCGGCGGCAGGGCAGGATTGGGTTCGATGCCGCTGCCAATGGCATATTCATAGCTGTGACCATCGCGCAGGACAGCCTGGCCTTCGGGGCCCGTGATAAAGGCCAGGAACTGTTGCGCCGCTTCGGGATTGTCCGAGGCCTTGAGCACACCGCCGCCTGAAACCGAGATGAAGGCGCCCGGATCCTTGTTGGCAAAATAGTGCACGGCCAGCTTGTCCGAGCTCTCGCCTGTGCCCGCCTGGTCACCGAAATAGTAGTAGTTGTAGATCAGCGCGCCGGCGACCTCGCCGATGTTGGCGCCGCGCATGGCTTCGAAATTGCCGCGATAGGGCAGGGCGTTGTTCTTGAGGCCAACCAGCCAGTTGGCCGTCTCCTCGGTACCGCGCAGCTCCAGCAGGGCTGAGACGATGGCCTGGAAATCGGCACCCGCCGCCGCTGCGCCCCACCGGCCTTGCCATTCCGGGTTGGCCAGATCGAGCATGGAGACCGGCAGATCGGCCTCATCAAGCATCTCGGTATTGTAGACGAACACGGTGGTGCGGGCAGCAATGCCGGTCCACATGCCGCCTTCGGGCCGGAACTGCTCGGGAATCTGTGCCAGCGTCTCTGGTTCCACCGGCGAAAAGAGATCGGCATCCTGCACCATCATCATGGCCGGGGAATTCTCGGTCAGGAAGATGTCGGCCGGGGAATTCAGCCCTTCCTGCACGATCTGGTTGGCCATGAGCACGTCCGTGCCTTTGCGGATGGTGACCGGTATGCCGGTCTTGGCGGCGAAGGCATCGGCCCATTCCTGCGTCAGCGCCTGGTGCTGGCTGGTATAGACAGTGAGCCCTTGTTCCTGTGCGAGGGCCGGGGCGGCGACAAGCGTGAGCGCTAGGGCAAGAGTGGGGAGAAACGTCTTGGTCATGGCCTAGTCCCTTACGAGTCGACCCACAGGCGCTTGAGATTGGCGCTGGTCTTGTTGATGAGATCGAATTCTTCCGTCTTGCCCTCTCGCTCGAAGGTCGAACGAGCGAGCCGGTCGAGATCGAACAGGATTTCACGTTCGTCGGCCCGGCGGACCAGGCTCTGGGCCCAGGTGCAGGCAACTTCGCGCAGGCCGCGCGTCACCGGTTCGACGCGATGCAGCACGGTGGTGGGATAGACCACGGCGGAACCGGCAGCGAGTTTGTAACCCACTTCGCCTCCTGTTGTTTCCATCACTAGCTCGCCGCCGTCATAATCTTCGGGCTCGGAGAGAAAAATCGTCACCGATATGTCGGCCCTCATGTGATCGGGGCCCATCAACGGGTTGTCCATGTGCGTGCCGAACTGCATGCCAGGCTCGTAGCGGGCGAACAGCGGTGGCGCAAACCGCCGCGGCAGCACGGCGGCAGAAAAGACGGCATTAGACTTGAGTGTCGCGATCACATTTTCTTGAGCGGCGGCCAAAGCCGGTCCAGCGCCAAGTTGTTCGTTGTTCTTCACCAGTCGTGAGGCCCAACCAGAACTCAGTACTCCGTCTACGAAAACACCACTGGATATCGTCGCGCGCAAGTCGGCCAGCGCACTGCGGTCGAGCACGTCGGCAATACACAGGATCATGGCAGAAAATCTCCCGGTGGTTGTGCTACCGATATATAGTTGACACTACAGATCAGGTTATCTACCCGTTGGCGCCGCGGCCGGCAAGCTGCATCAAGGTTTGTTCTTGGAGGTTCCTCGTGGAGCGTCGCACGCGGATTTGGGTGGGTCTAGGTACGGCTTTACTCGTTGGCAGCAGCAGTCCGAATGTGGTCGCCCTTGCCCGGCAGACCTCGGGTCTCGAAAGTGAAACCAAGCCGCCGACCGCAAATCTGGCTACGCGTCCTCGCACACTGGTGGCCCAGGCGGCGGCGGCCGGCGAGGGCGGCCCCGGCGAAGGTGGCGGCGCGGTGCTGGGCACCATAACCGAGTTCCGCCTTGCCTCGCGGGACGCCGGCGCTTTCGCCTACGACGCCTCGAGCCAGGTCTCGACCTATGCAACCCTGGTGCACGATACCTATAAGGCAAGTCACGCTGCCGCCATCGCCCTGCGCGACGCCGTCGATGCTCTGAGGGCGGCACCCTCGGATGAGACCTTGGCAGCTGCCCGCGACGCCTGGCTTGCCGCACGCAACGCCTATCTCAAGACGGAGGCCTACCAGTTCTATGCCGGGCCGGTCGACATACCCGTCGTCTCGGCAGATGCGCCCGGAGGCCCACTGCCGCGCCTCAATGGCTGGCCCGTCGATCCTGAAGTGATCGACGCCGTTCTCGCCGACACGGCGCAGTCGCTGAACTTCCGCGCTCTGGCCCGACTGAACCGCGTCGAACAGCCCATCAAGATCACGGTAGGTCTGCATGTCGCCGAATACCTGCTTTGGGGCGCCGACGGTAACCTGGCAGCCGCAAGTTTCGGGGGTGACGCCGGCGTGCGGCGTGGTGAATATCTCGGTTCGGTCGCCCAGCTCTTTGCCAATGACATCGGTACCCTGGTCGCGGCCTGGGTCCCTGGCGTCAACAACAACTACAGGGCCTCGGTCGAAGCCATGGACCAGCGCAACGCGCTGGGCCGCGCTCTCAATGGCATGACCGTGCTGCTGGGTTACGAAATCCCGCTGCGCCGCATCGGTGCGGGACTGTTCCCCGCCAATGAGAACTTCCAGCCCTCGCCTTTCAGCCAGACCTCCGAAGCCGATCTTGCCGCCTCATTCGAAGGGGCGAGGCAGGTCTATTTCGGCACCGGGCTCGATGCGCTGGTGGCGGCTACCGATGCCGATCTTGGCGCCAAGGTCCAGGCGGGCTTCGAGCGTGCCGCGACCGCGGTAGGCGCCATGGATGCGCCTTATGCGCGCTTCCTCAAACCCGCCAGCGGCACACCCGAACGCGCCGCCGCGGAAGAAGCGGCACGGGCCCTTACCGATCTCGCCCGCGACCTGCGTCAGGCTGCCAACAGCCTCGGTGTGCTTGTCGTGGTCCCGGGGATGTAGCCAGAACACAGTTTCGACCGGCGAGCGCCAGGCCCCGCCGGAGAAAGACGAAGGCCCGGACGCGCCATGCGTCGCTCGTCCCGGTCCAACAGGAGGACTTCCATGTTCACTCGCAGCCTCATCATCCTGGGCACCGCCCTCATGGCCAGCACCGCGCTGGCCCAGGACATCACCTCGGTGGCCGATTTCACCACCACCAGCGCCAACGACTTCCGCGGCCTCGCCTACAGCGCCGATGGCAAGATCTATGTCTCGGGCCATATCGGCAATCCGAGTGCCGAAACCGATCCGGCGTCCCACGTCGTCGTTGGCCGCCTGAATGCCGATGGTACGCCCGATACCACCTTCGGCGAAGACGGCTTTTCTGAAGTCGACCTGCCTGGTGGTACCATCGAGCAGTCGCTGGCCGTTGCCCCGCTCGCCAATGGCGATGTCGTGGCGGCGATCAATGCCACCGAAGAAGATGGCGGCGTCTCGATCTACCTCGTGCGCTTCGACGCCACGGGTGCTCAGGTCACCGGCGACGCCTGGGGCGGCGAAACCGGCGCGGTCGAGGTCGTGTTCGGTTGGGCCAACGCCAACAATGACGCATTCCCCGGCGTTGAGAACCCGCCGCAGGATACGGCCTGGGATCTCCAGGTCGACAATTCGAGCGGCGAAGAAAAGCTCATTGTCGCCGGCCATGGTTCGGCCGCCGACGGTTCGGGCCGCTTTGACGCCGACCGCTATGTCACGCGGCTTCTGGCTGCTGACGGCTCGGTTGATGCCTCGTTCAACGGCGGCAAGCCGTTCACCTACCACTCGGCCCAGACGTTCAACGAAGGTGGACGCCGTGTGAGCGTTGCCGGCGATGGCTCGATCATGAGCGCCGGCTATACCAACCTTGGTGACACGCTGCGCAACCACATCATCCTGATCCATCTCAACGCCGATGGTTCGTTGGACGAAAATTTCGGCGGCTTCGTATCGCCGCAGTCCTCGGCCGACGCCGTCGGCCTCACCGCCACGCCGGGCGTTGCCGTGTTCAATCCACTCGTTGCCGATGGCGGTTTCGCCGAAGGCTATGCTGCGGTGCAGCTGTCAGACGGCAGCTGGGTGACCACCGGCTACGGTGGCGCTACCGCTGAAGCGACGGCCTCGACGCTGGGCTTCAAGACTACCGAAGCTCCGGACCTCGTTTCGTTCCGCGTCGCCGGCAAGGAACTCAGCACCGACTGGGGCAGTAACGGCGCTGCCGTGATCCAGTCCGAAGGCCTTACCGGCCTGACCTCGGCTGAAGAGCGTGGCCGCCTGCTCGTTGGCCTGCCGGGTGACCGTACCCTGCATGTCGGCTTCTTCGGCGGCATCCCGTCGGCGGCGGTCCTCGACGCCAAGGGAATGCTCGATACGTCAGTCAGCGAAGACGGCGTCATCGCTCTGCCAAGCGATACGGTAAGCTCGCAGTTCTTCGGCGCCGTTGTCTCGCCCGATGGCAAGCACGTTGCCCTCAGCACCAACAACAATGCCGGTGGCGCTCGCGTCGTCGTTCTCGAACTGCAGGAATAATCCGCAGCAATTCACTGAATGGGCGGCTTCTCGAAGCCGCCCATTTGCTCGTCTGGGTCAGGAACGACGCTCATGAAAGCCGCCTCGCTATCGGCCCTCGCCATCGTGGCAGCGTTTGTCACCCACTTCGTCGTCACGTCGCCGTGGTCGATCGCGAAGGAATTGCCACCCGCGGCGGACAAGCTTGCCGAGCTGCTCGCCATTGGCGAGCCGATTTACGTGGCACGGTGCAAGGAATGCCATGGCGCAGCCGGCGGCGGCTTTGTCGGCCCTAAATTGGTCGGCAATGACCGTCTGGCCAATGCCGGGCCGGTCATCCGCCAGATCACCGGCGGCGGCGCCGACATGCCGGCGTTCCGCAACAGGTTGACCGCCGACGAGATTCTCGCGGTCGGCACCTATGTCCGCAATTCGTGGGGCAACTCATACGGCATCCTCCCGCGATAAAAGGGGAAACGGGCCATGCATCCCACTAATCAGGTGCGTCCAGGACCACCCCTCCGGGCGTAAAGTTGAATACTTCGAGTCGCATATCGCTCTCGTCCGCCTTGTGGGCCAGGATTGTGAGGCTTGCCGGCCCCACCGGAATGATCCGCTTGGGGGGCAGGCCCAGTAGCGCCTGCAACAGGGCGCGCACGACGCCGCCATGACAGACCACCAGCAATCGGTCGGCACTCTCGAAAGCGGCGCGGGTGGCGGCAACGGTGCGGTTGGAAAAGTCGGTCCAGACTTCACCACCCGGCGGCGCAAAAGTTCCGGCGCGCCACTCGCGATAGGCTTCGGGCTGGTCCGACATCAGCCGAGCAATTTCCAGCCCTGTCCATTCCCCGACATCCACCTCCCGCAGAGCCGCATGGCCCCTCGCGTCGGCATAGCCAAGCAGTTCGGCAGTCCGGCGGGCCCGGCGCAAGTCCGAGGTTATGACGATGTCGGGCACGAGTTGTGCAATGGTTGGCGCCAGCGCCAGCGCCTGTGCCTCCCCCCTGAGCGACAGGCCGATATCAGCCTGCCCCTGCAATCGGCGGACGGCGTTCCACTCGGATTCGCCATGACGGACCAGCAACAACCGCTTCACGACAGCCGCTCCCCGGTGGGTGCAAATAGGGCGGCTGGCACTGCAGGCAGCACGAAATGTACCTTGTCGCCGACTTGCAGGCGTGGCGCCGCATCGACCACGGCGGTAACCCGCAACGCGCCTCTTATGCCCGTAAGCATTGTACGACCGGCAACCGGACTGGCCTCCGCGAAGTCGAATTCGATGCTGGCATCCACCGGCTTCGCCGTGGCCGTGAGGTCCTCGGGTCGAAACATCGCCAGCGCATCGGCCGGCAGGCCAGCGGCGCGCCCGGCAGGCAAGGTCGCGACCGGCACCAGATTGGCGGGCGGTGTACCGACAAAGGTGGCGACGAAGGCCGTGGCCGGATTCTGCACCAGCTCCTCGGGCGTTCCGAACTGCTCGACCTTGCCGCCATTGAGCACCGCGACATGGGTCGCCATGGTCATGGCTTCCACCTGATCGTGGGTCACATAGACCGAGGTGGCACCTGTGGCGCGATGCACCCGTAGCAGCTCGGTGCGCATCTCGACGCGGAGTTTCGCATCAAGATTGCTGAGCGGTTCGTCGAAAAGCAGGATGGCCGGACGCGGCGCGATCATGCGGGCAATGGCCACCCGCTGTTGCTGGCCACCGGAGATCTCGTTGGGATAGCGCGCGGCGAGACCCTCAATTCCAAGCATACCGAGCACCTCGCCGACGCGCGCCTGCCGATCGGCCTTGCTCATGCCCGCGACCTTGAGTGGCCAATCGACATTTCCGGCCACAGTCATATGCGGCCACAGCGCATAGGACTGGAACACCAGACCTGTATTGCGCTTGGCGGGGTCGATCATCCAGCCGCGATCGCCGTCTGAAACGGTGTCCTCGCCGAACTGCACAGTGCCGCCGCTGGGTTGTTCGAGCCCGGCCAGCATGCGCAGCATGGTGGACTTGCCGCAGCCCGATGGGCCCACCAGCACGAGAAACGCGCCTTGCGGTACTTCGAAGGAAATGTGGTCGACCGCCTGGAAGGCGCCGAAAGTCTTGGTCAGGTTTTCAATGCGGATCATGGTGGTGACTTACGATTTGAGCCAGGGCTGCGACTTGGCCTGGAGC
This sequence comes from Devosia sp., assembly GCA_049647065.1. GTDB lineage: Bacteria > Pseudomonadota > Alphaproteobacteria > Rhizobiales > Devosiaceae > Devosia. The sequence continues at coordinate 15,756 of JBARWY010000136.1, forward strand.
TGGTTGGCCAGCAGGGTCGCGGCGATCGAGATCACGAGGATCACCACGGTGATGGCATTGGCGAACTGGGTGAAGCCTTCCGAGGCATAGCGATAGGCCAGGACCGACAGCAGCGGTGTCGTCGGGGTGAACAGCAGCACCACCAGCGACAGATCGCGCATGATCTTGACGAAGACGATGAGCCCGCCAGCCGCCAGGCCGCGACTGGCCAGCGGCACGGTGATGGCCGTGAGCCGCCGCAGGAAGCCGGCGCCGGTCATGCGGGCGCTCTCGTCGAGGTCGCCCGACACCTGCTGGATCACGGCGCGACCGGTCTGCACCGAGAAAGGCAGGAGATACGCTGTTCCGGCAATGAGCAGCAGGGGGAAGGTGCCGTAAAGTGCAGGGAATGGCCCGATCGGTGCGCCGAACAGCGCGATATAGGCGGCGCCGAAGGCAATGCCGGGCACCAGCAGCGGCAGGAAGCTGATCTGGTTGATGATGCCCGCCAGCGGCCCCTTGCCATCGCGCGCCAGCACGAAGGCAACCATAAGCCCTATGATTGTGGTCGTGACGGCCACCGCGATGCCGAGGCCGACCGTGAGCCCCGTCGCCGAGACAATGAACGGATTGGACCAGATGCCCGCCTGGCCCTGCGCGATCGATGGATCGGAGAGCCCGATCCAGTAATGCAGCGTCCAGTTCGAGAACAGGGCCGACGAGGCCGGCGCCAGCGACGAAGCGATGAGGATGACGACCGGCACGACAGTGGTGACAAGGCAGATCAGTCCGGCAACCACCAGCAACGGAAGGCGTGCCGCCCGCAGTTCGAACCGTTTGGCGCGGCCGCCCTTGCCGGTGATGGTGGCGTAAGAGCGGCGGCCCGAAATGACCCGGTTGCCCAGCCATAGGAACAGCGCCGAAACCACGATCAAGATAATGGCGATGACATAACCGCGCTCCGTCTGCCCCACTTCGATGAGACCGTAGAGCCGTGTCGCCATGGTCTGCATGCGCACCGGCAGACCGAGCAGGGCAGGGGCCGCGAAATTGGAAACGGCGCCAGCAAAGGTCAGCGAGGCAGCGGCGACCACTGCGGGTAGGGCCACCGGCAGGACAATGCCGAGCAGGATGCGGCTGCGCTTGGCGCCGGCCATTTGTGCAGCCTCGACGAGGTCCGAATTGACGGTGGCGAGAGCCGCAGCAATGACGGTGAACGCCAGCGAGTAGTAATGCGCAATCAGCACGATCAGCGTGGGCACCATGCCCCAGGCGAGCCAGTCAGGGATGGTCAGCCCCAATCCTTCGAGGAACCCGCTCTGGCCCCCGACACGAGAATTGCGGAACAGCGAGCCCCAGGCCAGCGAGGTGGCAAAGCTCGGGATCATGAAGGGCAAAGTCGACATGAGCCCGATAGTGCGCCGGAACGGCACGTCGGTCATGACCACCAGCCAGGCGAGGAGGCCACCCACCAGCACGCAGCCACAGGCGACGCCAACACCCAGGATCAGCGTATTTGCGAGCGGCAGCCACAGAAGGTTCTTCGACAGTCGCCCGCTGGTGACGTCGCTCCAGGCCACGATGGCATCAGGTGCCAGCGTCTCGAACAGGATGCGCAGCAGCGGCGCTGCGACGAGCACACCCAGCAGGGCCAGCACGAACAGCTTGAGCGCCAGGCGCCCATTGATGGGGAAGGGCCGCGCCATCGGGCGCGCGCGGGCTATAGACATGATGGATTGGCCTTGTGGGCTCCCGGCCACGCCGGGAGCCATTGCAACGGAGGACTATTGCAGCGACAGAACCAGATCGCCGACTTCCTGGCGAATCTGGGCGGTTGCCGCCGGATCTATCGACCAGGCCTTGAAGTCGGCCAGCGGCACCGCATCAGGGTGGCTGGCGATGTCGCTGCGCGTGGCATAGTCGCCAGCCACATAGAACGGCTTGAAACCATCGCCGCCGGTTTCGCTGTCATCGCCCATCAAGAAATCGATGAGCAGGCGCGCGGCGGCCGGGTGCGTCGTTGTCGAGGAGACCGCAAGGACGGCCGGGAAGATGATGCCATTCGATGGGGCCACATCGTTAGCCACCTGCAACGCCCAGCCCTCGTCCTCGTTGTCGCGGCGATCCGAATAGGATGTGAAGCCGATAGGCGGATTGTCCTGACCGAGCGCGCCGATGGCCGCATTCACGTCATCGGTCGATGATACGAGGATCAGGTCGTTCTCGAACAGGTCGACGATGAACTGCTGCCCGGCATTCTCGATGCCGTCATCGAGCGTGATGGGCTGGCCGAACTCTGCCTCGTAGGCGGTAGCCATCTCGTCGCCGCGCAGCACGATCTCGGTCATCAGGTCGAGATAATCGCCGCGCTGCAGCGGATCGACCATGATGACGCGGCCAGTCCAGTCGGGTGTCGTCAATTCCCAGAGATTACTGACCGGCGCCCCATCGGGGTTGGCTTCCTCGTTATACATCAGCACCTTGGTCGAAAGGCGTTGGGCCAGCAGCGGATTCTTTTCGCTGTCGTCGAGCAGCGGCACCACGCGCGGCGGCACATACTGCGTCACGAGACCCGGGCCGAGCAGTTCGGTGAACACCACCGGGGCGTCCGAGATGTAGACCACGTCGACGCTGGCGATGCCTGCGCTGGCTTCCGCCTTGATGCGGGTGATCTGTTCGGTCGAGCTCATGTCGTGGCTCACCATGTCGATGCCGGGATAGGCCGCCTCGAACGCCGTTTCCACCGCCGCGATGCGGCTGGTGAATGCATAGACGGTCACGCTGCCTTCGGTTTGCGCCAGTGGCAGCAGTTCCTCGGGCGTCATTGCATCAAGCGCCGCCAACGGCTGCGCATAAGCGGGAAAAGCGAGCGCCACGAAAGCGGTCGAGAGCAGCAAAGTCTTCTTGTCCATCAATATCCTCCTCCGGAATGGACGCGGTATGCGTCCTGTTGGATGCACATGCAATTGCACTGTTGGTGCGACATGCATGTGAACTTGCATAAATTGGGCGTGCGAAATCTCCTCGCCCGAGCGCGCCCTTAGTCGAAGGCGTCGATCAGCTGGCCCAGGGTTTCCAGGTGTTGCAGCGAGGCCTTTGGGTCTTCCTTGGCCATGCCCAGCACTAGCGCATTGCAGATGGCCATCGGGACCGTGAGCGTCTGGAACGCATCCTGCGATCCGGTGCGCGGCGCAAACAGCAGGTGATTGGCGGCCGGTACCAGTGATGGGCCCACGCTGCCCGAAATGACGACGGATGTGGCGCCGAGGTCCCGCGCATGATTGAGCAAAGCGGCGTAATGCGTGGGCTGCCGGCGGAAGGCGAAGCCGACGATGGCATCATCCGCGCTCATGCCCAGAACCTGTTCGGCGAGATCCCGGCCCTCGCCATGGAGCATCACAGTGTCGCGCCCCATGCGGCGCAGCCGACGATCGATCAACACTGCCAGCGCTTCGGCATTGCCGCGGGCAAACACGTAGATGCGGCGCGCCTGGAGCAGCGCCTGCGCCGCCGCAATGAGCTTGTCGTCGTTGACATAGCGCTGCATCCCGGCCAGCGCTTCCATTTCGCGGCTGACGAGGTCGGTGACTAGGCCACCCGTGCTCGTCTGTTCCAAAGTGTTGCGCACGCGCGTCGCCGGATCGGTGCGGACAATGAATTCTTCCTGGATCGCCGTCCGGAAGCCTGCATAATTGGGGTAGCCAAGTTTCTTGGCCAGTCGCGACGCGGTGGCCTCATGCACCCCGATTCGCTGGGCGAGGCCACTGGCCGTGCCGAGGGCAATATCGCGCGGGCTGGCAATGACCTGCTTGATTAGCAGCTGCTCGGCCGGCGTCAGCGTTTCCGCGACTTCCTTGACGCGCTCCAGTACCGACATTGCATCCTCCAACTCGAGGGCAATTTAGCCAAGTGCATGGCAACTTGCAAGAGCATAGTTTTATGCAAGTTTGCTTGCGTCAATGTGCCTGCGTCATCCGGTATGACAAGGAAGTAGCCCGGCTCCGCGATCAAAGTCACCTAAGATTCTACGCATCCTCGAGATGGGACCTCGCACGCGACCAATGAAAGTCGAAATTCATGATATTGACAGTCAACTTAAATTCTGGTGGATGAGGCCGCAATTGTGACCGGGTAGATTCAGGGTTGGGACTCATGACGGCGTCGCGCAAATACGCTGGTCACGACCGGGCAGGGTGCCCGTGAGTCGGCTGGAGACACTGGGTGTGGATGCCGGCTATGCGGGCACCAACATCCTCAACGGCATCGACCTTGCTATTCCGGATGGACAAGTCACCATCCTGATCGGGCCCAATGGCTGCGGCAAGTCCACCTTGCTCAAGGCCATGGCTCGCATCCTCAAGCCCACGGGCGGCCACGTGCTGCTCGATGGCAAGGATATCCAGGCGCTCAACACCAGGTCGGTGGCGGCACGTCTGGGCCTGCTGCCGCAGGGTCCGATCGCGCCCGAGGGACTGTCGGTGCGCGAACTGGTGGCGCAGGGGCGCTTCCCGCACCAGTCGCTGCTGCGTCAATGGACCCGTGCCGATGAGGATGCGGTTAACGGCGCCATGGCCATCGCCGGCGTTACCGATTTCGCCGAGCGTCCGGTCGATACCCTCTCGGGTGGCCAGCGACAGCGCTGCTGGGTCGCCATGGTGCTGGCGCAGGAAACCGAACTCATCCTGCTCGACGAGCCCACGACCTTCCTCGATCTCAAGGTGCAGGTCGATCTGATGGACCTGTTGACCGGCCTTGCGCATGAGCGTGGCCGAACGCTGGTGATCGTGCTGCACGAGTTGAGCCTGGCCGCCGCTTATGCCGACTATCTGGTGATGATGAAGGACGGCAAGATCGTCTGTGCCGGCCAGCCGGATGACATCTTCACTGCCGAGCGGTTGCACGACGTGTTCGGGCTGCGCGCCAGCGTACTGCGCGACCCTGCTAGCGGCCGCCTGGTCTGCGTGCCCACCAGTGCACGCCGCGCGGCCCGTTTGGTGCCGGCATCGTGACCACGGTCGTCGATACGGCCGGGATTATCCGTCATCCGGTACGCGCCTGGTCTGGCGTGCCACCGCTGCTGGGCCTGCTGGTTGGTGCATTCCTGCTGCATATCGCGGTCGGCGCCAAGCCGCTCCCGCTGGGTACGGTGATCGAGGCGCTGACCCATTTCGACCCCCAGGTCTTCGACCACATCATCATCTTCAACCTGCGCCTGCCGCGCGCGGTTCTGGCCATCATCGTCGGCGCCAGCCTGTCGCTGGCTGGCGCGCTGATGCAGGGCGTGACCCGCAATCCGCTGGCCGATCCGGGCCTGCTCGGCCTCACCGCTGGTGCTTCTTTTGCCGTGGTCATGGTCACGGCATTCACCGGCATGGCCAACATGGCTGTGATTCCGTGGATTGCCATGGCGGGTGCGCTGGGCGCCGCCGTCGTTGTGTACCTCATCGCCCGTTTCGCCCCCGGTGGCGCCACGCCGCTAAGCCTCACCCTTTCAGGTGCAGCCATCAGCGCCTTTCTCGGCGCGCTCATTTCCATTGCCCACCTGCTGGGCGGAGACACATTCGAGAACCTGCGTGTCTGGTTGACCGGTGGCCTTGCGGGGCGCGATATCGGCCTGCTCTGGTATGTCGGGCCGTGGATAGCCCTGGCGCTCGTCGCAGGCCTTCTGCTGGCTCCGCGCGTCACCGTGTTGGCCATGGGCGACGAGGTTGCTCAGGGTCTGGGCGTCCGCACCGGCCCGCTTAAGCTGCAACTGCTCGCCGTGGTCGTGGTGCTGACTGCCTGTTCGGTAGCTTTGGCAGGCCCGATCGGCTTCATCGGGCTGGTCATTCCCCACGTGGTGCGGCTCTACGTGGGTTCGGATTATCGCTGGATCGTGCCCTATGCCGCGCTGACCGGGGCCGTCTACCTGCTCGGTGTCGACATCGTCGCCCGCATCGCCATCCCGCCGCGTGAGTTTTCGACCGGCATCATCACCGCCATGGTGGGTGCGCCGCTCTTCGTGCACCTCGTCCGGCAGAGGACACGCTGATGCCGACCGCAACCGCCCCTCGTCAATTGGTCTGGCGCAGCCCGCGCGAACGGCTGGCGTTGAAGCTTCCGCTGCGTGCGGTCGTCGTCCTTGCCGGACTACTGCTGGCGCTGTTGCTGACCGTAGCAGTGAGCCTTGCCACTGGTAGCTATGGCGTCGCCTTGGGGGAGGTACTCGACACCTTGCGCGGCATCACCATCAGTCGGGCCATCGACAACGTCGTCTGGGAATTCCGTTTCCCGCGCACGCTCGCTGCGGTGCTGGTCGGCGCCATGATGGCACTTTCCGGCGCGGCCCTGCAAAATGCCACGCGTAACGGCCTTGCCGATCCGTCGCTGGTCGGCATCAGTGAAGGTGCCGCGCTAGCGGTGGTAACGCTCACCGTGATGTTCCCGGAAGTGTCGAGTTCCTGGCGCCCATGGGCCGCCTTCGGGGGCGCCATCGTCGTCGCGTTCACGGTGCAAGGCCTCGCCCGCACCAAACAGGGCGGCAGCACCATCCGCTTCATCCTCATGGGCATCGGCCTCTCCGCCTTCATCTCCTCCATTACCTCGGCAATGATGACTTACGGCGAGATCGATCGCGCCATGGCGGCCTTGGCCTGGCTCTCCGGCTCGATCAACGCTGCCAGCTGGAACGACGTCTGGACGCTGCTGATCTGGACGGCAGTGCTTCTGCCCGCGCTGTTCGTCATCAGCCGCACCATGAGCGCCCTTCGCTTTGGCGAGGCGGCGGCCATCGGCCTAGGCGCCCCGGTCAAGCTGGTGCGCAATGTGCAGCTCGGCATCGCCGTGGCACTGGCGGCGATAGCGACCTCCGTGGTCGGCCCGCTGGGTTTCGTTGGGCTCATCGCGCCGCATGCCGCCCGGCGGATGGCTCCGGCCGGCATGGCGATGCACCTGCTGCTCACCGCCTGCATCGGGGCGCTGCTGGTGTCGCTGGCCGATCTCATTGGCCGCGCTGCCTTCGCGCCGATCCAGATTCCCGCCGGCCTGCTGACAGCTTTGATCGGCGTCCCTCTCTTCATAGCCCTGCTGCTGCGAAGCCGGGCATCCTACTCTTCCTGACACTCTGGCCTTCGGAAAGACGACAAATGAACAGCAAATTCCTGGCCACAGCTGGCCTTATCATACTGGGCTTGACCACTCCTGCAGCGGCCCTGGATTGCGAACAGGGGTATCGCGCGTTCCTCCATCATGGTGGTGAGGACTGCATTCCCGAGAATCCGCAACGCATCGTCACGCTGCACGACCAAAGCGGTCTCCTGCCGTTGCTGGAGCTGGGCGTGCGACCGATCGGCAGCGCGGGCGCTCTCGCCAAGGATGGAACGGAGTACTTCCGGCGTCTGTCAGGCTATGACACCTCTGACGTGGAGTGGCTGGGGCTTTATGGCGAGCCGGATCGGGAGGCCGTCGCGGCCCTTGAGCCCGATCTCATCTTCACCACGGGCAATCCACAGGGCAACCGCGAGCTCTACGGCTCTATCGCTCCCGTTGTCGTCATCGACATGCAGAAATATCCACTCGACGAGGCGCTCCGCATGTTTGCCGAAGCGGTGAACAAGCAGGGTGAGGCCGCGGCGCTCGAAGCCGAATTCAGGTCAAAGGCCGCGGAGGTCCGCACACAGCTCGGCGAGCGGCTCGGAACGACCACCGTTTCCATTCTCAAGTACTGGACCGACCGCGGCACCGGCTTCGAGATTCAGGACGCCAGTAGCGTAATGGGCATGATCCTCGCAGAGTTGCCGTTGGTGCGTCCGGCCGAGGAAAGTGCGCTTCGCCCGGGCGACAGCACGGAGCGCTCGTGGGAGACGCTCGGCAATCACAATGCGGATGTGATCTTTCATCTTCACTATGACAACGACGACCTGAACGCGCCGAGCCACCACGATGCCTTCAAGGCGCTCGATCTGGTCAAGGCACTGCCAGTCGCACAAGCCGGACAGATATTTCCGCTCGATGGCGCGGCGATGGTCGGTTCATCGTGGCGCAAGGCGACCAACGGACTCGAACAGATCAGTGCGGTTCTGCTGCGGGAGGACCTGAACCGCGACGTGGTTCAGGAATGAGCCCGACACCGCTTGGATTTCAAGGAATGACGATGACCATCTCGAAGGCTCTACTTTTCGCAGCCGCGTTTGTCTTTGCAGCGCTGATGCCCGCCTTTGCCCAGGAGACGCGCTCGTTCACCGCTGCCAATGGGACCTTTGACATTCCCGTCGCGCCACTGCGTATCGTGGCGCTCAACGACCAGATCGTGGCACTGCCGCTCTATGAGCTGGGGGCGAACGTCGTCGGCAGCGCCGGGCGCACCGACGCCAATGGCGGCCATTTCCTTCGTGGTGGGATGGATACGCTGGGTATCGACTACGCCAATACGGACATCGCCTATATAGGCGGTTTCAACGCGCTCGACGTCGAGGCTATCGCTGCCTTGCAGCCGGACCTCATCATCGGCGGCCCCTACACCGACGCCGCCGTGGCAGAGCAACTGCAAAAGGTGGCCCCGACGCTGATCATCGACAATAACGAGCTCGGCATCATCGAGACCATGCGAACTCTGGCCGATATCACGGGCCAGACCGGCAATTTCGAAGCTCGCCTCGAACGCTACCAGGACAATGTCACCCGCACCCGCGGCTTCATCGAGAGTCCGCAGGACATCTCGGTCACCATGACCTTCGTTTTCCCCGAGGGCGCCGAGATGTGGGTCTACAAGCATGCCGGCAACCTCGGCGCCATCGCCCAGGTCGTGCGCGACCTCGGTTTCAAGGAAACTTCGGCCGTCGCGGCACTTGCTGATAATGAAACCAATTTCAGCGCCGAGCTGATCCAGGATCTCGATGCCGACTTCATCTTCGGCTTTTATCGTCAGCAACCCGACGCCACGCCGGCTTCGGTCAATGCTGCCTACGAGACCTTCGCTCCGGGCTGGTGCCAGGCGCTTACTGCTTGCCAGAACGGCCAGTTCATCCTGCTGCCGGGCCCAACCTTCGGCCCGACGATGACCGGGCTCGAAATGGCGCTCGAACTGATCGAGAGCAACATAGCGGCTCGCCCTTTCACCCCGTTCGTCGAAGTCAACTGATGGGCAAGCACGTCTTCTGCACCGATCTCTGCCTGGAGCGGGGAGAGCCACTGGTCGGCACCGGGGATGCGCCACAGCGCATCCTCATGCTGGCCTGGCCGCGTGGCAAGTGGCGCACGCCGCGCTGGGAGTCAGTGGACATGAGCCCGGCGCTCATGGAGACGCTCCACGACGCCGCGCATGCGCACCTGCATGTAGCGCTAGTGGACAAGGTCGAGGCGGAGGGCAGCCTGCCCACGCTGCACGCGCTCCCCGAAAACGTCTTCGCCGACTTTGCCGAGGAAGGCGACCTCATCGCCGCCATTCGCGACTATGTCGAGGGCAGGGTGTTCGCCGGCCAACCGGACCCGCGCTCCACCATCCTTTGCTGCACCGACAGCCGCCGCGACGCCTGCTGCGCGCGGCACGGCTTTTCCACTTACAAGGCACTGGTGGCCGAAGCCGACCCTGCCCGCTTCAATATCGTGCAGGCGACCCACATCGGCGGCTGCCGCTTTGCCGCCTCGCTCGTGGTCATGCCGCAACGCCAGCGCTATGGCCGTATGACCGCGGCACAGGCGCCTGACTTCCTGACGGCTCTCGGCCAGGACGAAGTTTACCTGCCTGCGTACAAAGGGCGCACTGACCAGCCGGAACCGCTGCAGGTCGCCGAACTTGCTGCAATGGGCTGGGCACGCACCCACGGTCATCGCATCGATGATGTAGTGCTCGATCCGGCCTCGCCCCCCGACGACGCGCCAGAAGGTACCACCCTCGTCCTGACAGCGGCGGTCGGCCCCGATCGTCTCGCTATCCACATGCACGCCCAGAGCTTTCTGGTGCAGGGCAATTGCAGCACCGTCGCCGAAGGCGGCGGCAAGGACACCATCCGCTGGTGCCTTGACGCCGTACTTCCCAATTCCCAGGCCGGCGCCTTGCCGAAGCACCACCACAGTGGAGACCGAAGATGAACCTGACACGCCGCGCCCTCATGGGCGCCACCCTCATTTCCGCAGCGGGGGCTACACTGGTTGCGCCAGCCTTTGCACAAGGCGCGATGCGGCCGTTCGAGCATGACTTGGGCACCACCGATATTCCAGTCGATCCCAAGCGTATCGTGGCCCTGCACGATATCAGCCAGACCCTGCCGCTGATCGAATTCGGCAAGCCTCCGGTCGGCAGCGGCGGTCGCACCGATGCCGAGGGGAAGCCTTACCTACTGGCGGGTTATTCTCTGACCGGTGTTGATTTTAAGAACAGCGACATCGTGTTCGTCGATCGCGAAGACTTCGAGGCAATCGCTGCCCTCTCGCCTGACCTCATCATGACCAACAACGATTCAACGCTCGGGCAGCTGTCGCTGATTGCCCCGACCATCGTGCTCAACCGCGATACCAATCCCGGCCTGGCCCAGCTACGCAAGGTGGCCGATGCCGCGGGCGTACTCGATCGCTACGACGCGCTGGAGGTTCGTTTCAAGTGGCAGGTCGAGCGCCTGCGTGCCCAACTACCCGATGCGGCGAGTATCACTGTGTCGCTGGTGACGCCCGAAGGCGAGACGTTGTCTGCCCATAAGCACGCCACGCGCGGGTCTATCGGCTACCTGCTGGCCCAACTCGGTTTCGCCGAGCCGGCAGTGGTCCAGCATATCGATAGGGGCGACGCCAAGATTTCAGCGGAGCTAGTGACTCAACTCGACGGTGACTTCATCATCGGGTCCATGGGCTCCGACCAGCCGACGCCCGCGGATGTCCACGAGGCGATGGAGACCATGGCCCCTGGCTGGACCAACTTCCTGCATGCTCCGCAGCACAACCAGTTCATCGTCATCTCGCGCGACGAAGCCCTGGCGCTGTCCTTCTCAGCCTTCGATCTGATGGAAGCGATCATCCAGAGCAACATTGCCGGCCGCAGCTTCGTGCCGCTGGCTGCATAACGCCCCTCCGCATCCAGGACCGCAAAGATGAACATCAAGACCATCCTCCTCACCGCGGCCGGCCTTGCCGTGTTGCTGGTGCCCGCCATCGCGCAGGAAACTCGCAGCTTCACCGACGACTCAGGGCGCTTCGTGGACATCCCGACCACGCCGTTGCGCATTGTGTCGCTGCAGGACCTGGCCATCACTGTGCCGCTGCTCGAACTGGGCGTGACGCCGGCGGGCAGCCACGGTCGCACCACGGCCGAGGGCGCGCCCTTCATCCGATCTAGCGACGTGTTGACCGGCGTGGATTTCGACAATTCCACCATTCAGTTCGTCGGAAATCTGCCAGCCGATGTCGAGGCCGTGGCGGCGCTGGAACCGGACTTGATCATCACCACGCCTTGGCAGACCGCCGACGTCGAGCAGCTGGCAGCCATCGCACCGACGCTGGTGCTCGATGATAGCAAGCGTGGCGATCTGGGCATGCACGACGTGCTGGCCGAAATCACCGGGACCGAGGATCGTCTGGCCACGCTCAAGGCCCGCTACGAGGGTCAGGTCGCCCAGATCAAGCGGCTGATCGATACAGGCTCGATCACCGTCAACGTCATCCAGGGCGTCGATGGCAAGCTGGCGGTGTGGCATACCTACGGCGCACTGGGCAAAGTGCTGCGCGATGCCGGCTTCCAGTTTCCGGCCCGCGTCGATGCCATCGCCGAAGGTGCCTACGAGGATTTCGGCGCCGAGATTCTCCCCGAATTGGACGCCGACTTCATCTTCGCCACCTACCGCACCGATACACTGGAGACGCCGGCCGACGCGAAGGCGAATCTCGAAGCCGTGCTACCGGATTATTGCAGCTTCCTGCATGCCTGCCGCGAGAACCAACTCATCATCGTGCCGCGTGAGGAAGCATCGGCCTCGTCCTATTACGGCCTGGGCGCCCTGACCTACATGATCATCTCACAGATTTCCGGCCGCCATTTCGAGTCCAAGGCTGACTGACGAGAGGGGATCCCGGTGTTGCCGGGCTCCTGACTGAGGCGTCGCGGCGGGGCCGGCAACGCGTTTCGAAGAGGACGGTCATCCCGCGCGACCAGCGCTCACATCGCCCTGGTCCGCAGGTGCGTCCACCGTCCCGCGTCGTTGCAGCACCAAAGCCACGCTGCTGCAGATCAAGGCCCAGGCCGAGCCCAGGCACCAGCCGGCAAGAATGTCACTGGGATAGTGCACACCCAGATAGAGCCGGCTCAGACCGACCAGGAGGGTCAAGAGCAACGCGCCACAGATGCTGAAGACCCGCAAACGATGGTTGGGCGCCAAACGCGCGAGCAGCGCGCCCAGCGTGAGAAAGGTCACTGCCGACAACATGGCGTGCCCGCTCGGGAAGCTGGCAGTGAACTGTTCTGACATCGTCGTGAGTTCTGGGCGCGGCCGGTTGTATCCCATCTTCAGAACTGTACTGAGAGCGGTCCCGCTGACTACCGAGATGAGAACGAAAATCGCCGCGGAGCGCATCCGTGCCAGGTAGAGGTAAGAGCAGACCGCCAGCACGATTAAGCCGAGCAGCGAAAAGCTGCCCAGCGCCGTGATGTCCCGCACCATTTCGTGGACCCAAACCGGTCCGATGACACGGTCGAGGTCGGCAGGGTCGCGGAACGCCATCAGAATGGCCTGGTCGAAGGCCTCCATCTCGCCCTCGATCATTTCGTCGGCAATCTGCAGGAAGGCAAGGATCAATCCGCTGGTGATAGCCAGAATCGCCAGCAGAGGCGCTTCAGCCACCAAGAAAGCGCCGGCCTTGCGCCGATGCCGAGACAATCGAGTGAACATGGATTTACTCCTTTGCAATCGGCAACGCGGCTGAGGGACCACGTTCCTCCAGTGCATAACGCGCGCTGGTGATGATTTTCGCAACGTATCGGCCCATCAGACATTGGTCACTGCAGGGCTCTCACCTCAGGGGCGGATTTTGGACGGTTCCACGACGACCGATCGACAGTACCATGTGATCTTCAATGAAAAGTCCGGCACGGCGGACGCACTTGGGCTTACCGCCGACGCTCTGCAGGCGCTTTTTGAACAGGCGGGGTTGCATGCGCTGGTCGATGCACGCGGTGATCTGCCTATCGCCCAGCGCATTGCCGAGGCGGTCGCAGGACCGGCCGACGTCATCGTGGCGGCCGGGGGTGACGGGACGATAACGGCGCTGGCAGGGGCCGTGGCTGGCACAAGCAAGAGCTTGGCGATCCTGCCTCTCGGGACGGTCAATGCTCTGGCCAAGGACCTCAATATTCCCATGGACATAAAGCAGGCAGTCGCCTCGCTGGCTGCAGGGCAGGAGCGCCTGATCGACGTGGGCGAAGTCAATGGCAGGGTGTTTCTGCACAAGGTAGTGGTCGGTGTGATTCCCGCCGTAGCGGCCGGGCGCGAATTCATCCGTGGTCGCCGTGATCTCACCGCCAAGCTCGGATTTTTGAGGTACTTCGCCCGCCGGCTGGCGCGAGCCCGGCGTATGGCCGTTGTGATCCGAACCCCTACGGGAGCAACCCGCATCGAGCGTGTCCAGGCCATCGCTGTCGCCAGCAATGCCTATGACGAGGGGCTGGGCCAGTTCTTCAGTAGGTCGAGTCTCGATCAGGGCACCCTGACGCTCTATACCCTGCGCCACCTGACGCTGCGGGACGTGCTCCGCCTCAGCGCTGAAATGCTGCTCGGCACGTGGCGCAACGACGAGGCCCTCTCGATCGAGAGCGTGGAAGCAGTGAGCATCGATACTCGCAAATCGCTCCTGAAGGTCATGTTCGACGGGGAAGTTGAAACTCTGCACAGCCCGCTGGAGTTCTCCATCAGGAAGCAGGCACTGTCCGTCATCGTGCAGGGCGCCGACACTGTCCAAGAGGTTGCCTGAATGAAGATGCTTCATCTGTCAGACCTGCATTTCGGCCATCATGACGCCGCGCTGGCGGCCGGCTTTGCCGATGATATCAATGCGCAGGGCCCCGATTTGATCGTGGCCAGCGGCGACTTTACTCAAGTGGGTACCAAGAGTGAGTTCCAGCAGGCTCGTGAGTTTCTGGATCGGCTGCACGCGCCAATTTTCGCCGTGCCGGGCAATCATGATGTCCCCGCGGTCAACATTTTCCGCAGGTTCTTTGACCCCTACGGCCTCTATCGGCGGTTCATCTCTCCCGACCTCGAGCCGTATCTCGAAATGCATGGTGTCGTCCTGGTCGGCCTGCGCACATCGCGCCGCGCCCGGCTCGAGTGGAATTGGGGACACGGAACCATATCCACGGAGCAGCTTGAGGATCTTGCAGAGCGTTTTTCACAGGCGCCCCCTCAGGCGCTACGGGTGATCGTTGCGCATCATCCGTTACTGTTTCCGACGCAACCGATGATCCAAAAGACCAAACGAGTGAAACGAGCGGACGAGGCCCTTGCCACCTTCGCGGCGCTGGGCGTCAGGTTGGTCCTTTCGGGTCACTTCCATCTTTCATACGTGCGCAAGCACGAGTCGCCGTCGGCCGCGCGTGAAGGGCAGCCCATCGGCGTCAGCGAAGCCGTGTCGGCGCCGATCCTTGTTGCACAGGCCTCTTCCGCGATTTCGACGAGATTGCGCGGCGAGCCCAACGCCTACAACATCATCACGGTCGAAGCGGACAAGATCGTCATTGTCGTGCGCGAGTGGCGCGATGACGGCTGGCATACGCGGGACAAGGCGGTCGAACCCGCCTAGCCATTTCCACCGTGAGTTGCGTGTCGCAGCTGCAGCATCCTGGGGAAGCGCCGGGTAGGGCGCCTCCCCGGTTCGGCCCTACTGATACTCGGCCGCGTTCTCGCTGGTGACGACCACCGTGCCCGTATCGATCCAGTCCTCAAGTGTCTTGCTGGCGGCCAGATCGACGAGAGCCTGGATACCGAAGCCGCCCATATTTTCAGGCGCCTGAGCGATTGAGGCGCTCATCTCGCCGGCAAGGATTGAAGCGGCGGCATCGGGGTTGGCATCGAAGCCCACAACCATGACCTTGTCGAGCATGGCTGCGGCCTTGAGGGCCTCAACGGCGCCCAGCGCCATATTGTCGTTCGAGCCGAAGATCGCCTTGATATTGGGATTGCCGGCGAGGATCGTTTCGGTGACTGAAAGTCCCTTGGCACGGTCCCACTCGGCAGTCTGCTCGGCGACAACCTTGAGACCGCAGCCCTCAAGGCCGGACTTGGCGCCGTCGGCACGGGCCTGACCTGTCGATTGGCTGACAAGGCCCTGGAGGATCGCGACCTCGGAACCGGGTTCGACATTGTCGCAGATATATTTGGCGGCGAGGGCCGCCCCTGCTTCATTGTCGGTGCCGATAAAGGTCACCCCTTCATTGATGCCGCGTGTATCGACGAACACCACGGGAATACCCGCTGCCTTGGCCGCATCCACGACGGGAGCAAGCGCGTTAGGGTCAGTAGGTGCAAGCGCGATGCCGGCCACGCCTTGGGCGATCAAGTCTTCGATCTGGGTGATCTGAGCCTGGACGTCAGACTCGGCGGGCGGAGCAACCACCACAACCTCCACCCCGAGTTCCTCGCCCTTGGCCTTTGCTCCGGCCTCGACGGCGGCCCAGAACGGGTTACCCGCCCCTGGACCTTTCATGCCCAGAACATAGGTTTGCGCATTGGCGCCGGACATGGACGTAGCTGCCATGGCAAAGGCGGCCAGGCCGGCGTAAAGCCACTTCTTCATTGTCGTTCCTCCCTAGGTCTCCCTCACCTCGTGCTGCCGGTCGGGAAACATGTCCCGGCAGCGTTTCCATCGCTTTTGTTGCGCGCGCGCCCACCTTCAATGGCGGAACGAGGCGCGGCGCCTGAGCACGTCGATATAAACGGCGATGATGATGACCGCCCCGATCAGGATCTGCTGCCAGAACGCGCTCACATTGTTGATGTTGAGCCCGTTGCGCAGGATGCCCATGATCAGGACGCCCGCCAGGACGCCCAGCACGGTGCCGCGCCCACCAAAGAAGGACGCGCCGCCGATGATCACCGCAGCGATGGCGTCGAGCTCAATGCCGATACCGGCGTTCGGAAAGCCGCTGTCAGTCCGTCCGGCTAGCAGCAGGCCCGAAAGCCCGGCGAAAAAGCCGCAGATCATGTAGACGACGACCAGCACGCCATCGACATTGATACCCGACACCCGCGCTGCATGGGGATTGCCGCCTATCGCGTAAATATGCCGGCCCATCGACGTGCGGGTCAGGAAGAACCAAAGCCCGACCGCGCAGACGGCAACGACGATCAGGCTGGCTGGCAGTCCGGCCGGTGGGGCAAAAAAGCCAAAGTCGTAATAGGCCTGGCCGAGATAGCGCACTTCCGGCTGCAGCCCGGAAACCGGTGCGCCGTTGGTTATCAGGAAAGTCAGGCCGCGGGCGATATTGAGCGTACCCAAGGTCATGATGAAGGGATGCGGCAGTCGGAGCCAGGTCAGCCCGACGCCATTGACCCACCCAACCGCGAGGCCCACGGCCGGCCCGATAAGCAACACGATTGGCCATGGCACGCCCGCGCGGCTGGCGAGGGCGATGGTCACCATGGAAAGCGCCATCGTCGATCCGACGGAAAGGTCGATGCCGGCAGTGACGATCACCACCAGCATGCCCAGGGCCAGCAGCGCCAGACTGGCATTCTGCTTGAGGATGTTGGTGAGGTTGTGAGCGCTCAGGAACACGTCCGGCTTTATCGCCGCCAGCACGAGCATCATGACAATGACAACGAGGATGATGCCGTATGCCTCGAGAAACTTGGCCATGTCGAGACGGTTGGGCGCGGCCCGCGTTTCACTGGATCCGGTCATGCGCCAGGCCCTCCCCATGTCCCTTGGTGCCCATGATCCAGCCGATGACTTCGTTGCGGTGGGTCCCGTTGAGCGGCGCCTCGGCGAAATTGGTACCCTGGTAGAGGGCCATGACCCGGTCGCAGCAGTAAAAGATGTCGTCCATACGGTGCGAGATGATGATGACGGCGACGCCATGCTGCTTGAGGGACTTTATGAGGTCGAGCACCTTGCCGACCTCTTTTATGGCGAGGGCTGCGGTCGGTTCGTCCATGATCACGAGCTTGGCCTCGAAAGCCGTCGCCCGGGCGATAGCCACGGCCTGTCGCTGGCCGCCCGATAGATCCTCGGCATTCTGGTCGACCGATTTGACATGGATGTGGAGCCGATCGAGGTGCTCGCCGGCCATCTTCCGAGCCCGGGCATGATCGACCAGCGTCAGGGGGCCGAACTTCCGTCCCGGCTCACGTCCTAGATAGATGTTTTCGTAGATCGGCAGGTTTCCGGCCAGGGCGAAGTCCTGATAGACCATCTCGATGCCCAGCCGCTGAGCATCCTTGGGGCTCGAGAAGCGCACCGGCTCGCCCCGGAACAGCAGTTGCCCCTCGCTGGGGACGAAAAGCCCCGACAGGATTTTCATGAGCGTGGACTTGCCGGCACCGTTGTCGCCGACAATCCCCAACACCTCGCCTGCAGCCACATGAAAGTTGACATCATGTAGCGCGATGATGGCGCCGAAATATTTGGAGATGCCACGGGCCTCCAGGAGCGTGCCCGGCAGCGTGTCACGCACTGGCTCCATGCACACCTCCTGAGAGTCATGCTCTCAAAATGGAACGGATCAAAGAGGCCTTAGCTATATTGGAACCTTCATTCCATTTCTTCTTGGCGTCAAGCGGGAAACTCCAAGAACCAGGAGTTCAGTACATTCGATTGCCGGTGCATCAGGGTCGTGCCGAGACCACAGGCGGAATGTTCAAGCTGCCACCAAGCAGGTTTTGCGGATCGTATTTTCCCTTCAACTCGCGCAGCCGCTGATAGGTCTGGTCGCCATAGGCGCTCGGTACGCGGGCAGGGCCATCATCGGCAGCGATGAAGTTGACATAGGTCGAACCGGAGGTGAACGGCCGAACCGCGGCTGCCGAGTTGCGGGCCCATTCGATTTGTCTTGCATCATCAGCAGGGTCGGTCCAGGCGCTCTGGAACACGACGCCATACTGCGCCTGCCGGATGCCGACGGCGGTCGACTCCATGGCAATGCGAGCCGGTGCCCCGCCCAGATGCATGCAGAGGATGGCAGACAACGGCGACACGATGGCTGCTGCCGCCTTGTGAACTTCGGCAGCGAGACCGTCCGTGAACGTCGCCGCGTCATCGGACTTCCAGTAGTAGCGCCGACCGAACGGCTGGCCACCATCGAGGAAGCTCTGGAAACTGACGAAGCTCTTGGTCGCGATCGTGTCGGCAACGGGCTGACCGAAGCTCTTGATCCGTTGCATCGTCGCGGCACCCTCATCGGGCAGGCCGGTCCAATGGGCAGCGATGCCGGCGATTAGCTGTCCGTGATAGGCCTCGGGAATCCACGGAGCGGGTGGAGCCTTGCGCAGTACCAGCAGGCACGTCAATTCGTCGGGCGCATCCCTCGTCAATTCGGTATAGAGACGGATGACGTCCCTCGCTCTGTCGAAGGGGTGGACCACCATGCCCGCCAGGACCTCGGGACCATGGCGGTGGCCCTGGAAGGTGAATTCGGTCACTACGGCGAAATTGGCGCCGCCACCTCGCAGAGCCCAGAACAGGTCGGGATTTTCACTGGCGCTGGCCGTGCGTGCCACACCGTCAGGAGTCACGACCCTTGCCGACACGATGTTATCAGCGGTGAAACCGAAGCGCCGTGAGGTCCAGCCAAACCCGGCGCCAAGGGCCAGCCCGGCAACCCCCGTGGCAGAGATGATGCCGGACGGAACGACAAGGCCGTACGGCTGCGTAGCGGCATCGACATCCTTCCAGGTCGCACCTGCTTCAACGCGCACCAGCATGCTCTGCGGCTCGACGGTAACGGCGCGGCGCTGGCTCATGTCGATCGTAACGCCACCGTCGGCCAGGGCAGCGCCGGCGACGTTGTGCCCGCCACCTCGCACGGCTAGCGGCAGACCGTTGTCCTTCGCGAAGGCAATGGTAGCAACAACGTCGGCCTCGTCCGAGGGCCGCACTACCAGCGCCGGTCGCTTCTCGATCATGGCATTCCAGATCGTGCAACAGGCCTCGTAGGCTGGATCATTCGGAAGATGGCAGGTGCCGTTGAGGCGGTCGGCGAAGGCAGCAAGTGTAGCCGTGGGTAGGCTGCTGCGGCTCGGGGCGTTGGACATTTCGATTGCTCCTGGGTGTGACTACCAGTCTCATGCTCCTGCACCAGGAGCGCCAGTTCAGGAAATGAAGTGATCACGCTACTAAATCTGTACTAGCCGGCTGCACCGCTCCAGCGTTACCTTTGCGCGGACTTGCCTGGGAGCCACCCATGACTGAGGGAAGCTATAAGCAGTTCTGTCCGGTCGCAATGGCATCCGAGGTGCTCTGCAACCGCTGGACCATGATCGTCGTGCGCGAGCTGGTTTGCGGCTCAGCGCGCTTCAACGATCTCAAACGGGGCGTACCCCGCATGTCGCCCGCACTCCTTTCAAAGCGCCTCAAGGACCTTGAGCTCGCAGGCGTGGTGGAGCGGATTGCCATCAGCGGCAAGTCTGGAGGCCACGAGTATCGCCTCACCCCGGCCGGTTGGGATCTCGAGCCGATCGTCAAAGCCATGGGAATATGGGGCCAGCGCTGGGTTGAAACGGCGCCGACGCTGCAGAATGTCGATCCCGAGCTTCTGATGTGGGACATGCGCCGCAACATCGATGTAGCGGGGCTGCCGCGCCAGCGCACCGTCGTGCAGTTCACATTTTCGGATCGGCCAGAGAAGAAGCGCTGTTACTGGCTGGTGATCGAGGCGCGTGGCGAGGTCGATGTCTGCTCCCTCGATCCTGGATTTGACGTCGATCTCTACGTGACAACCGACCTCCGAACCATGACCGCCATCTGGCTCGGTCTCACCACTGTTCGGACCGAGATCGATCGCAACCGCCTCACAGTTGTCGGTGATCGCGATCTTGAGCGCACAATGCCGCTTTGGCTGGGCCTGAGCACTTTTGCCGGCGAACGAAAGCTCGCAACGGCGTGAGCTCCTGGCGAGTACGGGCCAAATGATATTTAGGCAGGCGGTCCCTCGGCCGCCCCGTGAAAGTGGCGCGCTACTTCCTTGAACAGCAACAGGTCTTCCAGCGAATCCGCAAGGGTAGTGCGGCTGGGCTTTCCGGTGGTGACGCTGTCGTGGAACGCATTGAGTTCGATGCGGAACGGGTCTTCGTAGACAGGACCGATGATCTCGGTGCCGGTATCGCTGGCGCTCGATGAGGTAATTTCAAGGCGTGTTGGCAGATTGCGAATGTAAGGCGTGTCGTAATTGATCTTGAAGTGCTGGCGCTGGGTCAGCACTTCAATGCCGGCGTCGAAGCGGGAGACGTCGTCGATCACCGCCTCGTACAGCGCGCTGAAATGGCCATAGTCGAATATGGCCATCACTGTTTCACCGTTGTGCTGCACCGCATACGAGCAACCCTTGGGCTTTCCCAGAAGGTCCCGCATGGCCGAGAAGCTATGCGAGGATAGGCCGGTGAGCACCTGGTAGGCCCGCAGGGCGTCGGGCGGGCAATCTCCGCCCATAACGGAGCGGAGCATGACCTGGGTGCGGCTGCGGCCCTCGGCGATGAGGTTGGTCGGTATGTCGGTGGCGCGGAAGATGTTGCGGGTCTGGGCGACGAAGAAGGGCGCCTCGCGGATAATGTCGCGGATGCGGACATGCCGGATGTCGGCGAGGGCCGGCAGGCGCTTCTTGAGTTCGAGGAATGGCCGCGAGAAGCGGCGCATATACCCGACGAACACGACCTGGCCGGGACGCTGGGGAATGTCGAGGATGGGGCGGAGCTGGTCGGCGGTGAGGCAGGCCGGTTTTTCGATGAAGACATGCTTGCCCGAGCGGATGGCGCCTTCGAGCAGTTCGGCATGGAGATGGTCGGGCGTCAGGATGAAAACGGCGTCGATCGCAGGATCGGCGATGAGGGCATCGGCATCGGCGTGGCGCGTCGGCACGCCATAGCGGGTGGCAATGTAGTCGACGAGGCTCGGGGAAACGTCGGCAACGGCCGCGATGACGAAGCGGCTGTCATCAGCCAGCAGGGGTAAATGCATCAGCTGGGCAACTTCGCCCAGGCCGATCAGGCCAACTTTGAGTTTCTGGATCATTTGGCGATGCCGTTCATATAGGCGAGGTTGCGCGCAGCCAGCTGCAGCGGCGTTTCGGTGGCGTCGGTGGCGACGTCCTGCTCGACCACGATGGGACCGACAAAGCCGCGTTCGGCGAGCAGGCGCATGACCGCCTGAATATCGACCACGCCATCGGGTAGTGGGCACATGACGCCGGCGCCATAGGAATCAGCCACCGACAGCTCGCCGTCGAGCACACGCTGGCGCACGGCACCATCGACGTTCTTGAGATGCATATAGGCGATACGGGGGAAGACGCGCCGCATATAGGCCAGCGGGTCCTGGTCCCAGAAAGCGTGATGACCGGTATCGAAGCAGAGGTCGATGTCGGTTTCGGCGAGCAGGCGGTCGATCTGGGCTTCGCGCTCGACGGCAGTGCCGATATGGGGATGGAAGCTGAGCTTGAGGCCATAGTCGCCTTCGACCAGCGCCTGTGCATCGCGCACCATCTGCGTCAGCCCAGCCCAGCCCGTTTCATCGAGCACGCCCTCCTGACCATCGGGATACCAATTGCTCTCATCCATGATGACGAGATGTTCGGCGCGCAGCGACACCAGCAGTGCGGACAGCTCGCGCAGCGTTTGCATCAGCACGGGCGCCGAGGCAGCGTCACCAAAGGTGTGAACATGGGTGGCGCCGATCATGACGAGATCGCGCTTCTCCAGCTCGCCCTTGAGGAGGGCCGGGTCCTTGGGCAGGAAGCCGAAGGGGCCGAGCTCGGTGCCGCGATAGCCAGCGGCGGCGACCTCATCGAGATATTGCTGCCAGGTATGGGCATTGCCGGTGGGGTAGGCGATGCCCCAGGAACAGGGGGCGTTGGCGATAAGCATGGATCAGGATCCGATATAGATGGGATTGCCGAGGGCCCGGCGGATCGCTTGGTCGGCGAGGTTGACGCCTTTGAGCTGCCAAGGCAGTTCGCGCCCTTCGATCAAAGCGAGGAACTCGGCGCCCAGCCCTTCGCGGCTGGCATCGGCGATGATTTCGGCACGGATGAAGCCTTGGGCGGCGGTGATGGGAATTTCGTGCTGCCAGTCGTCGTCGGTAATGGTCATGGAGCCGATTTCGCCGGTGGCATCTATCCACACGAGGCGGTCGCCTTTGGCGCCTTTGACCTCTACGCGAAGGGTTCGCGGATTGGCGACTTCGGAGCCCATCGGCTGGCCGTCAACTGTCATCACCAGTGACGGTCCGTTGGGGCTTTCGGTAATGTAGCCGTGGCCGGACTTCATGGCGGCGAGTACGGTGTCCTCGCTGAGTTCGGGCAGCCACAACACGGTGGTCGGGCGCGCCAGCACCAGCGGACCTTCGGCCATGAGTTGCGCTGGTTGATGATAGTCCGAGCCGCCAATGGCCGAGAGGCGCAGGCCGGAAACAAGGCGCTGCTGCCAGCGGTTGAGGGCGATCCAGTTCCACGCCATCCAGGTGCTCTGCCAGACTTCCTGGCAATCGGCCTCCGGCAGTTCGTATTCCCAGGCGATGGGCGGCTTGTCGTGGTTGATCGAGAGCAGGCCGCCCTTGTCATGCACGAGCTTGGCCAAGGTATGGGCGTCTGAGGGACGGGTCATGCGAAAGTCGATCCACTCGTCCACGCCATAGGCGTTGGCATGACCCTCGGCGGTGGTGACTTCCATGGCGCGCACGAACACCAGATCGGGCGAGGATTGCGGGTGGAAATAGCGACGCTGGGTGGTGGTGTTGTGATCGGCAATGGCGAGAAAATCGAGGCCAGCCTGGCGGGCCGCGGCGTGCAGCAGTTCCGGCGAACCCTTGGCGTCGGAGTGGAAGGTGTGACAGTGGAGATCACCCTTGTACCAACCGGCACCCTGGCGCACCGGGAAGGCCCGGATGGGCTGCGGCTCCAGCGTGCGAGGGGTGGAGTCGAGGGTGACGGCGACGCTGACATCGACTCCAGCCTCAGGCACCTTGTAGAGGCCGAGGATGACGGTCCAGCGGCCAGGTTGAATCTCGCCATGGACGTAGCCGGGTGTAGCGTCGTTGGTGGCGATGAAGTAGCGGTCGCGGGCGCCGCCGCTCCAGCCACGGAAACCTTCGGACGTGGGGTAGCCTGTGTCGCGTGGATCGAAGGCACCAAGGTCGATGACGCAGTCGTCGGCCTTGGGATAGGCGAGCGTGACGTCGATCCGCGTCGTTCCGGCCGGCACATCGAAGGGAATGTAGAAATAGGGACTGGCGGCCTGATCGGCGCGGGTGATCCGCGCCGTTATCGTCTGGCTCACAGCTTCTGCTCCCCGTCGGCGGGAATGCGCACGCCTGCTCCGTCGAACAGGTGGACGTGTTCGGGGGAGAAACCAAGCGTCACGGCTTCGGTCAGCTCGATATGGTCATCGGTGAAGATTCGGGCGGTAACGCGGGAGCTATCGGCGCGCTCGATGGTGACGAGGCTTTCGGGCCCCATATTCTCGTTGGCAAAGAGCTTGCCAGAAATGGTGTTGGCCGCGCCGGGTTCGGCAATGGAAAGGTGCTCGGGGCGGATGCCAAGCGTCAGCGTTTTGCCGACACCGAGCGCCGTGCCGATGCCGGAAGACATGGAGAGCCCGCCCAGCGTCAACCCTTCGGCGGAGAGACGCAACTGGCCATCGCCTTGCATGGCCTCGACCGGCACCAGGTTCATCGGCGGGTTGCCGACGAAATTGGCGACAAAGGTAGTGGCGGGGCGACGATAGATCTCGATGGGCGACGCATATTGGACGATCTTGCCCTGATCCATCACCGCTATGCGCGTGGCGAGCGCCATGGCTTCAGCTTGGTCGTGAGTGACGTAAACGGCGGTCATGCCCATGTCGCGCTGCAGGTGATTGAGGAAACCACGAGCTTCCAGCCGCAGTTTGGCGTCGAGATTGGAAAGCGGCTCATCGAACAGATAGACACGCGACGGGTAGACCAGCGCGCGGGCCAGCGAGGTGCGCTGCTGTTGGCCACCGGAAATCTGACTGGGGAGACGATCGAGAAGGTGGCCGATCTTGAGCACGTCGGCCACCTCCTTGGCGCGGCCATGGCGATCGGCGACCGACTTGCCGCGGACCTTGAGCGGATAGGCAATGTTGTCGGCCAGGTTCATATGCGGGTAGAGCGCATAATCCTGGAACACCATGGAAATCTGGCGGTCCTTCGGATGGTAGTGCGTGACGTCCTCACCGCCGATCAGCACCTGGCCGGAAGTGGGCGTCTCGAGACCAGCGATCATGCGCAGGCTCGTGGTCTTGCCGCAGCCCGAGGGGCCGAGCAGGCAGACAAACTCGCCGTCGCCGATGGAAAAACTCACGTCCGACACTGCATTGAAGCTGCCGAAGCTTTTGGTGACGTTGCGGAATTCGACTGATGCCATGGTGCGTTAGGCCTTGATGCCGCCAAAGAACCGGAAGCCGAACTTCCAGCTGACGAAGAGATAGAGGGCGATGACGGGGAGCGAATAGATGAGCGAATAGGCGGCCAGCAGGGTCACGATGGGAGTGCCTGCCTCCGAATAGAAGGAGTAGATGGCCACCGAAGCCGGCATCTGGTCGTCGCTGCGCAACAGGATGAAAGGGATGAGGAAAGATCCCCAGATGTTGACGAAGCTCCAGACCACGACGACCACGATACCCGGTCGGATGACCGGCAGCGCCACGTCGAAAAACGCTTGCACCGGCGAGGCGCCGGCGACCATTGCGCTCTCTTCGTAGGATTTTGGAATGGAGTCGATGAAGTCGCGCAGGATGAACATGGCGGTGGGCAGCAGGCCCCCCGCAAAGGTCAGGATCACCGCCAGATGGGTGTCGATGAGCCCGGCTGCCGAGACGATGAGGAAGATCGGAACCATAGCGGCAGAGCCCGACACTACGGAGGAAAATAGCAGCAGGATATAGGTGACAGCCCCCTTTCCTGGCAGCGAGGAACGCGACAGCGCATAGGCGGCGAGCGTGGCTGCAGCACCAACCAGGATCACGCCGCCGACCGATTGGATCAGGCTGTTCCACAGCGCCTGCACGGCGAAACTGTTGCCGAAGACAGTGACGAAGTTGGAGAGCGTCCATGGGTCGGGGATGGCGAGGCCTAGCTCGGCGCGCGCGTTGAACGGCGCGAACAGGAACCACAGCAGCGGCAGGGCAAAGACGGCGCCGATCAGCGCGGCAAGAGCGGAGAAGGCGATGCGGCCGATGAAGGCGGGCAGAGTGAGCTTCATTTCGGTCAGCCCTTCTTCTTGCGGCCGATGCTTAGATAGACCAGCGCGAAAGCGAGGTTGATCAGCATCATGATGACGCCCACCGCGGCGCCCTTGCCGAACTGGAAGTCGTTGAAGGCCACACGGTAATTGTAGATCGAGACCAGTTCTGTCCGGTAGCTCGGCCCGCCATTGGTGAGCAGGAACGGCGTGAAAGTGTTGAAGGTCCACATGGTGATGAGGATGAGATCGGTGACGATATGGCCGCGGATCAGCGGTAGGCCGATATCCCGGAATTTTTGCCAAGAGGAGGCACCGGCCACGTCAGCCGCCTGGAAGTAGCTGGGCGGAATGGAGGAGAAGGCGGAGCTGAACAGCATCATCGAGAAGGCAGCGCCGCGCCAGGTGTTGAAGACAACGATGACCCAGAACGGCTGTTGCAGGAGAAAATCGCCGGGTGGCAGACCAACGGTGCCGAGCAGCGCATTGAGCGTCCCCTGGTCGCGGTCGAGAAAAGCGAACCAGGCAAAGCCGATCACCACTTCGGGCAGAATCCAGGCGGCGATGACGAACGTCTCTGTAATGCGCTTGACCCAGGGCGGCACGGTCTGGATCAGCCAGGCCAGCAGCAGCCCCAGTAGCGCCTGGCCGAGCAGCGCGGAAGCCAGCACGAACTGGGTGGTCAGAATGAGCGAGAAGCCGAACTGCCCACGCTGAAGGAAGTTGGCCGGGTCGAACAGCGTCAGATAATTGGCCAGCCCGACGAATTCTGGGTTGAGCGCCGTTTTCCCCAGCAGCGTGCGGTTGGTGAAGGAAACGAAGATGATCCAGAAGAAGGGCACGATGACGAAGACCGAGACCAGCAGGCCCGCCGGCGTAAGAAAGGCCGCGCCCGCCCTGTTGGACAGCAGGGCGAAGTTCTTGACCTTGCGCTTCGGCTGGTCGGGGAGGGGGGCAATGGTCATGCGGACCTCTGTTCAGGGCACGAAACGGTGCGCCCGGCATCTCCAAGGACGCCGGGCGCAAGCGGGGTGACGTCAGAGGAGGCTGACGGTGTTCTCTTCCCCGACGATGCCGATGACCGAGGCCTTGTACTGGGCCATGGCGTCTTCCGGCGACAGCTCGCCCGAAACGACCGCTTCGGTCATGCGCTGGATTTCGGCCGAGACGACATTGTAGTTTTCGTCATTCGGCCGCGCCGTGGTGAGCGGCAGCAGTACCTGGCTGGCTTCGGTCAGGAACGGGCTGTTGGGGATTTCGATATCCGTACGAGCGGTGATGCGCGGCTGGATGGCCTGGAAGGCATTCTGCATCTCGGGTTCGTTCATGAACGAGAGCAGCGCCCAGGCTTCCTTGGGCGTATCGGTGGCCGGATTGAGCACGAAGCCCGTGCCGCCCGAAATGGTGACGAAATCCTGGCCACGGATACCGGCGCCAGGTTCCTTGGCGGGCACCTTGGCCCAGCCCATGACATTGTCACGGTCGGCCACGGCGAATTCGGAGCCTTCCGGTGTCACCGAGCGGTAGAAGTAGTCCCCCTCGAACAGCAGTGCCGTCACGCCATCGCGGAAGTTGGCGAAGGAGCGGTTGCGGCCATCGGCAAGGAGTTGCGCGCGCTGGTCACCGAGCTGCTCGTCGACATAGATGGTCTTGTAGAGGTTGAGCGTATCTAGGATGCCCTGGCTCGAGACGATATACTTGCCGCTCTCGTCGGTCACGGCTTCGCCGGTGCCCAACAGCGCCAGCCAATAGCCCTGCATTGTGGTAGCTTCGCCCATGGCGACACCGGCATTGAGCTGGATCGGGAAGCTGTCCGGCTTGATCTTCTTGATGGCGCGGGCGGCGTCGAGGATGTCTTCCCACGAGGTCGGCTGCCAAGTGTCGCCGTCGATGCCGGCTTCGGTCAGGATGTCTTTGCGCGTGTGGATCATGCGGACGTCGGTGCCCAGCGGAATGCCGTAATACTTGTCCTGGTACTGCATCAGCGCGCGCGAGCCATCGGACAGCGCAGCCCAGCCGGACCAGTCGTTGACTTCCGGGCCAGCGACTTCATCGAGTGGCTTCAGGAGACCGCCTTCCACGAAGCTGGGGATCAGGAAGCCGTCAAAGGCGGTGACGTCTGGACCGGCGCCGGTGGAGAAGTCGAGGGCCAATTGCTGGGTCAGCTGGGCGTCTTCGCCGCCGAACTGGTTGAGATTGACATTGATGTCTGGATTGGCGGCCTCGAAGGCCGGAATGACGCTGTTCTCGATCCACTCGGCGGTGCCGCTATTGACGCCGCCGATGACGCAACGACAGGTGATGTCCAGATCGACCGCGAAGGCCGGGGCGGCAAAAGCCGTGGCACCGACCAGACTGAGCGCAAGGCTGCGCAGACGATTGCTCATCGCAAAACTCCTCCCATGTGATGGCTCCGAATTCTCCGGTAGCCGGCTTTGGCTTCCCCGTTTGGGGAGCAGCCATCCAAGAATGAACACGTTTTCATTAACCGTCAATGCGGAGAATTCGCCGACGGGCGTGGTTGGCGCTGAACCACGCTGTGCTTCTGCCAGTGTTTTGCTACGATCCTGTGACAAGCTGGCATCTCCGCATTGCCTGTTTACTGGCATCCCGGCTTGACAGTTGAACAGCCCGAGGTCAGTAGATTGAACACGATTTCACCGAACTGGTGATGGAGGGGCCGTTGGTCGAGGCAAGCAGCACGCGTGGCAGGGCGACCGCGGAGATGGTGGCCCAGCGGGCGAATGTCTCCCGCGTGGCCGTCTCGCGCGCCTTCAATCCCCACACCTCGCTCAAACCCGAAAAACGCGACCTCATCCTGCGCATCGCCCAGGAACTGAATTACACGCCGGATCGCGCGGCGCGTGCCTTGGTCAGCGGGCGTTCCCATCTGGTGGGCATCATCGTGCCTGATGTGTGCAGCCATTGGGAAAGCCAGGAAATCGACGCGCTGACAACCGCGCTGCAGGATGAGGGCTTTGCCACCCTGCTGTTCAAGACGCGCACGGACTACAGCATGGACGAGAAGCTTCTTGCCTATATGCGCGGATTCAATCCGGACTCGGTCATCGCCTTCGTCGAGAACGTCAAGCCGACGACGCTGGCGCGCTTCCTCGACCGTGCCGTGCCGATCTACGTCCACTATCCGCACCCCGATGCGGCTGATGATGTACAGGCAGGTCCGCTGCATGATCGGCTCAACGTGTTGCAACGTGCCGGCGTCGAGCAGGCCGTGGCTTTGCTGCAGGGCTATGGCGTCCGACGGATCGCCTATGTCTCGGGCGTCAGCAAATCGCGTGCCAATACGGCGCGCGAGCAGATGCTGCGGACCGTGATGGCCGAAAGGGGCCTGCCGCCGCCGATCGTTGCGCCAAGCGACTTTAGCTACGACATGGCGTTTGCCGCGACGCTCGACCTGTTCCGGGTGGGGAAGGGGGCAGACGCCATCTTCGCCGCCAATGACGTCGGTGCCTTCGGGGTGCTCGATGCGCTGCGGCACGAGCTTGGCCTGCGCGTACCCGAGGACGTCAAGGTTGTCGGCTTCGATGACATCGCGCAGTCACACTGGAAGAGCTACAATCTCACAACCGTCAAGTTCGACCTGGCGGAGCGCGTGCGCGCGCTGGTCAGGCTGATCCTGCGCCGGCTCAACAACCCCGATGCGCCGGCGCTCCAGGAGACCCTGCAAACCAGGCTCGTCGTGCGCGGCACTGTAGGCTGACGAAATTTATGACCGACAGACGCATCCACCTGATCTTCAAGACCCATCTCGATATTGGCTTCACCGACCACGCAGCCGGGGTGCGGCGACAATATCATGAGCAGTTCATCCCCCAGGCTATCGCCACGGGCGAGCACTTCTTTGCCGAGAACCCCGATCGGCCGGCCTTTATCTGGACCACGGGCGCCTGGCTGATCTGGGACCACCTGAACAGCCAGGATGCCGAGCGCGTAAAGCGGCTCGATCGCGCCATCGAACGCGGCCTGATCACCTGGCATGGCCTGCCGTTCACCACGCATACCGAGCTGATGTCGCCAGCGCTGTTCCGCGCGGGGCTCAGCTATGCGCAAGAGCTTGATCGCCGCTTTGGCAAGACGACCACTGCCGCCAAGATGACCGACGTGCCGGGCCACACACTGGGCATGGTGCCGCTGATGGCCGAGGCGGGAATCAAGTTCCTGCATCTGGGCGTCAATACCGCCAGTCCCGTGCCCGACGTGCCGCCCATCTTCCGCTGGAGAGCGCCCGATAGTTCGGAACTGGTGGTCATGTATCAGGCATCCTATGGAGCTACCGACTTCCCCGCGGGTCCTGAAATCGGCCTGAGCTTTGCCCATACCAATGATAATATCGGCCCGCAGAGCGTCGGGCAGACGGTCGAGGCGCTGCGCCACCTTCGCCATGCCAATCCCGAGGCCGAGATCGTGGCGTCCACGCTCGATGCCTTCGGCGCCGAGATGTGGGCTCGGCGCGAGCAGTTCCCGGTACTGGAGCAGGAGATCGGCGATAGCTGGATCCACGGCACGGCCAGCGATCCGATCAAGCTGGCGCGATTTCGGGCGCTGCAACGGTTCTTCGGTGGCTTTGACGCGCTGACGCCGGAGCGCCGGTCCTTTGGGCGCGCGCTGACCATGGTGGCCGAACACACCTGGGGCGTCGACATCAAAACCTATCTCCGCGACGAGACCGCCTGGGACCGGGTGGATTTCGATACCGCCCGCGCTGGCGACCGTCGTTTCGCTTTTGCGGAACAGTCGTGGGCGGAACAGCGCGGCTATATCGACACTGCAATGTCGAACCTTTCCATCGCCGATCGTGCAGCGGCGGATATCGCACTGGCGCCGTTGACGCCATCGCCGGCGGCTGAGCCGCGGCCCGGCACTCGGTTGGAAGACAATG
>JBARWY010000137.1:0-2276 GCA_049647065.1 Devosia sp.
ACCCCCAACAAGGCGATAGCACGCTACAGCTGCCCAGCCTCTGCACGCCGGACAAACTCATCGACAACGACGCGAACCCTGGGAAGCATTCTTCGAGTCGCCGGCCACACAGCCCTGAAGGGGGACTCCGCTCGACAACGGTTCGGCAGCACCGTCACCAACTCGCCGCTGTCAATGGACGCTTGAACCAATGATTGAGGCATCTGGCACAGACCAAAGCCTGCCAAGGCCATGGTGATGACTGCCTCTCCATCGCTCACTAGATGAGTTGCCGGGGGCTCTACGGACCTGGGTCGACCTTGGTCATCAACGACGCGCCAGGACACCGGCCTTTCTGGACGGCTGCCAAGGATGCAGGAGTGACGCTGCAGGTCGTCGACATCTGCAGGAATCCCAGCAGCAGCCAAATAGCTCGGGGACGCACAGATGACGAGGCGCTGCGATCCAAGCCGACGAGCCATGATGTCGCTTCGGTCCGGCAGTTCGCCAAATCTGAGACAGAGGTCCACGCCTTCCTCCACGGGATCGATAACCCGATCGGAGAAACTGGCGGCCAAGCGTAGGTCAGGGTGGTTCTTGAGGATGTCCAAAAGGATTGGCATGGCGACGCGTCGCCCGAATGCCGCCGGCATGTCGACCCGCAACACACCACGCACCGTGCTGGCCTTGGAGCGAGCGGCGTCTTCCGCTGCCCGAAGCTGATCAAACGAGGCTTCGGCCTGCTCAGAGAATGCGGCGCCTTCCGGTGTGAGGGACAGTCGGCGTGTGGTGCGATGCAGCAGCTTGACCCCGATGCGTGCTTCCAACTGCGTCACAGCCTTAGCCGCTGCAGATTTGGTGATGCCAAGGTGCGCAGCAGCTGCAGTGAACGAGCCTAACCTAGCCGTGTTGATGAAGACTTCGACCCCGGCGAAAGGGCTGGTGAGAGCCATACTGCATCCCCTCGTATTGTGCACCTCAAGTCTACGGTCTGACAACCTGGAGCACAATTGTTGCCGAACATAATTGCCGCCATATGGGGTTGGTCCAAGGAGTTGCAGATGTCCCGCTTGTTCGATCCGCTTAAGGTCGGCACCCTCGAGTTGCCGAACCGCATCATCATGGCCCCGCTCACCCGCAAGCGTGCCGGTACTGATCGAGTGCCGAACGCCATGATGGCTGAGTACTATCGCCAACGCGCTGGAGCTGGATTGATCTTGAGCGAGGCGACGTCGGTCTCGCCGCAGGGGGTGGGGTATTGGGGCACGCCGGGCATCTGGAACGACCAGCAGGTGGATGGTTGGCGACAGGTCACCACGCAGGTGCATGAGGCTGGTGGCCGCATCTTCCTTCAGCTCTGGCATGTGGGCCGCATCTCCGACCCGGAACTGCTTGATGGCGAGCTTCCAGTCGCGCCAAGCGCCATCGCGGCTGCTGGGCATGTTTCCGATCTCAGACCGAAGCGGCCGCACCCTGTGCCGCGTGCGCTCGAGACGGAGGAGATACCGGGCATCGTCGACGATTTTCGGAGCGGAGCAGAGCGGGCCAAGTCCGCAGGCTTTGATGGCGTTGAGCTGCATGCAGCCGATGGCTACCTCATTGACCAGTTCCTTCAGGACAAGACGAACAAGCGAACGGATCGCTACGGCGGTTCGGTAGAGAACCGTGCCCGCTTCCTTCTCGAAATCGTCGGCGCCTTGATCGATGTGTGGGGTGCTGAACGGGTGGGCGTGCATCTGCGTCCAAGAGGGGAGGAACACGATATGGGTGACAGCAACCCCAAAGCGATCTTTGGCCACGTGGCCGACGAACTCGCCAAGCGGGAGATTGCCTTCATTTTCGTTCGCGAGATTGAAGCCCAAGACAGCTTGCTTGAGGAGATCAAGCGTCGGTTCGGCGGTGTGGTTATCGCCAACGAGTTGATGTCGAAGGAGGACGGAGACCGCTTCATCGATACCGGTGTTGCCGATGCCCTGGCCTTTGGCAGAGACTACATCGCCACACCCGATCTTGCCGAGCGTCTCCAGCGGGGGCTGCCTTTGAATACGCCGAACAAGGACACGTTCTACGGTGATGGTCCTGAAGGCTATATTGATTATCCCAGGTTGGTTCCGGTGAGCTGACGGTCGCCTAAGGTCATTAAAATACGTCCGGCTTCGATGGCCCACAAACCAGAAGCAGACTGGCAGCAGTCCACCCCATTTCTGCCGGCGCGGCGTGCCTCAGCGGACGGGCGGCTTTCGGGATGATGAACTTGTTTCGCCAGCGTCCGAAATGGCGCGCGTTGCTGACCGGCC
>JBARWY010000138.1:0-3743 GCA_049647065.1 Devosia sp.
GGATTATCCCCCGCCGTTTCGTTGGTTCAGTCGCTTAGCAGCGTCGCCCTCTAGGTGAGGTCGACCTCGTAGGCGCTGCCGCTATCCTGCAAAGGCAAAGTATTTCGAGGGAGAGCAGCTGGCGTCGGACTGTTGATGTCAGCTCCCGCTTCTCCAAGAGGACGTATCTGCTTGACTCAACGGTGTGACCGTAGGGCGTCACCTGAAAGATCGAGTGCATTCAAATCAGCGGGGCCAGGTAGGGGCCGGGAGCTGTCTGTCTGCTCTCAGGGTCGTAAGGCCAGAAGCCGCCGTTCCTTGGCAAATCCGTCGCAGGCTGCTTCCGATCCCATTTCGGTCATACACGATGTTCCTAGTCCAGCCGTTGCAGAACAATGGCCTGATATGGCTTGGGATCGACCAGGATCACCTCGCCGCGGGTGAATGTCCCTGCCAGCGGAGTTTCGACCATGTTCCACACATCGAGCAATGTAGCGGCGTAAGTCTCGCCCGGCGGCGTGGGGACCGTAATCTCCCTCGGCTGCCGATAACTAAAATAGGTGAGGTAATAACGGTGCGGATCGCAGGCGATCGGATAAGGAAAGCGTACTTTTGACCAGCTTTCCTCTCCAGGAGCGGGCCGGGACATTTCGGGGCCGGTAGTGTTGTCGGCGCCAATCTTCAGGATGCGGTGATTGCGAGTTTCCAGCACAGGATCAAGCCCTCGATCCGGACCTGCCTCAAGGATCTTACGCAGGAAGGCGATGCGGGCGACACTGCTGCCAGTCAACTGGCCGCCTTTCGCCCAAAACAGCACTTCCTCGTCATTGTAATAGGTTTCGCCGTGCGTGACGTAGCCGCCGTTGACGATGCCCAACCAGAACTTATCCACCAGTTCAAGCCCGCTGATGTTGCCCCACTGTTCGGAGATGTCACCCTCGTAGCAGCATTCATCCACGGAAACTGGCTTGCCATATTGTTCGCGCCAGAGGATCGACAGCTCAGTGTCCGGACGCTGGATACTCACATGCGTAAGGCGTGGATCGGTCCAGTCGAAATGCGGAAAGGCATTATGGATCGACAGCAGATGACCATGCGGATCTGCATTGGCCGTGACGTCGATCATACGGTTCCAGTCTTCCAGGGACTTGTTTTCCATGAAGTCGTATTCGTTGGCCATCGACCACCAGACATTGGGGAAGGCGGCAAGTCGAGATACCACGTAGCGCAGGTAGCGGTCGTCCTGCTCAGCGGTCATCTGCGAAAAGCCCCATCGATCATAGGGATGGAGCAGGATCAGATCGGCCTCTACCCCGATCTCGCCCAGTTGGCGGATACGCGTTTCGAGATGTCGGAAATAGGCGGGATCGGGTCGGTCGTAGTCGAAATGCCAGCCCGAGCTTTCGATGGTGCCGGGCCATTGGCTGGCGCCGCGCTTGAGCACGGCGAAGGGATAGCGCTCTGGTTCGTTCTGGTTGTAGCGATAGTGCTTGGGGAATACGCACATGCGGATCTTGGTGAAGGGCGCATCTCTGAGCGTAGCCAGAGTTTCCTCTTCCCGTGCGTCGCCCTGATGGGTCCAGGCATAAGCGGTGGTGCCGATGTTGAGATATCGGGTGCCATCGGCATGTCGGAAATGAAACGTGTCGGCGACGCGAACGGGACCGTGGTCACCTTCCCGAGCGGCTCGGACGTGCAACTCGCCGGAAACGCCGTGCAGTGCGGGAACATTGCTGCTCGTTCGATAATGCCAGATGCCTTCCAGCTCGGGCAGGAAGCGGACGCGATAGATTCCTTCGCCGTCATGAAAGCCCTGCACCTGGCGGGTCTCGGTGCCGTGGGTGAAAGTGGCCGCAAGGGTCACCTCGAGGAAAGGGTTGCCGTCCGCCGGGCCGCGCAGGACCAATTCGGATGCCCCCCAGAGTGTTCCAGTGCCGCGGGGATGGCTGATCTCATTCATGGTCTTGCACTTGCTCACTGGGAGATTGTCAGGCGTCCATCATCAAAGGCGCGAGATTGGCCGGCGAGTTCTCGCCGGCCGAAGTCACGGTCAGGCCCGGGCCAGGATGGCGTTGCCGTCCTCGATATAGGCCTTTCCGGCCTCTTCCGGGCTAAGCTCGCCGAAGGATACACGCTGGCCAAGCTCGGCGAACATGACCTCCGTCTCGGTGGCCCCACGTGGCGGCGCCGGCGGAATTGGCGTTGCCACCGGCGTCACTGCCGCCACGAATTCAAGCGATGCACGCTGCAGGTCATCGAGCTCGGGCGCCAGGACCTGCTGCATGGACGGCGACGAGGGAACGCCGCGCTCCACACCTAATATTTTCACGCCCACCGGATCGTTGACCAGGAAATTGGCAAGCCGGACCGCGTCGGACTTGAACTGCGACGTCGCCGAGATCGACAAGTGTTGGGCGGGCCGGATGAACTGGCCGTTCAGATCGCCAGCGCCCTGGGGATACATCGCCATGCCAACGCTCTTGGGCGTTGTGCCCTGCAAAGCCACGATCTGGTTGGAATGACCGAAATAGGTGCCAGTGTAGTTCAGTGTCAGCAGGTTTTCCGTTATCGAGCCGGTATCAAGCGCAGTGATATCGGGCGGAGGGACGGCACCTCGCTCGCGGGCCTTGACCCACATCTCGAACCATTCGGCCGCAACCTCCGCCGTCGAGCCTAACGCCGAGCCGTCATAGGCCTGCATGCCCTTCTGTCGCACGTAATTTTCGTACACCAAGGCGCCACCGCTCATGTCGGACATGCCGTAGAATTTGCCGTCGCCTGCCTTGGTTACCTGCTCGGCCATATCGAACCACTGATCCCAGGTGGTATCGAGGGCAATATCGCTTGCGCCGATGGAGGCGAAGGCGTCCCGATCGTAAAACAGCGCGGTGGTGTTGTTGCCAAGGTTGATGCCGTAGAGCTTTCCGTCCACGCGCAATGCATCCACGGACGAGGCTGGCCAGTCGGCGATGTTCAGTTCCTTGCCGATATAGCCATCCAGCGGCTCCAGCGTCCCACGCTGGGCGTATTCTGCGATCTGGCTATAGCCCAACTGCATGATGTCGGGTGGATTGCCGCCGGCCACCTTGGTGGCCAGAAGCGGAAAGTAGTCGTTGGTCGATCCAGACGTCTCGACATTGACAGCAATGCCCGGATTGGCCGCGACGAAACTGTCGATCGCTGTTGACGTGCGATTCAGTCGGTCCTGGCCACCCCACCACATGATGCGAAGGTTGCGTTCTTGCGCCCATGCCGGCATTGCAGAAAGCACCGCTGCGGATGCTCCCAACTTTAGCAGCGTCCTACGTTTAAGACTTAAGTCCACCGAATTTCTCCTCTCACCACATGTTCAACGACGCGGATGTGCGTTCCGCATTTGCCCGCTGGTTCTCCAGCTGTTGGCAAGCTTTCTTGTATGGTAGATACATCGCGATTTATGCGTTGTCACGCAAGATCAGCAAAAATCCACGATAAACGAAGTCAAACGCAATATGGGCACGGGGACTACCTGGGCGAACGGGGAGCGCGAAAATGTCCGCGTGTACAGCTTTCGCGGTGATCAGTGCGAAGCTGCAGGTCGCTGTCTCACCCCTTTCGACCCTGGCGATACGCTGAACGGACCGGCCGCTTCGGGAAACCGCAACCTGGCCTAAAGGCTCTGCCGAGGGACGCTGGGGTGCGCCATCGGACAGCCCGAGATGAATAGATCCGGTCAGCCAAATCTTGGCACGGGAATTTCCTTGGGAAGGAGAATGCTGGAGGTG
>JBARWY010000139.1:0-7029 GCA_049647065.1 Devosia sp.
GGCACCGAGTGGTTCGGCTTTGCCGGCTTCTTCTCCAAGGACTCGATCATCGAGGCGGCCTACGCGGTCGGCGGCAATACCGGCATGTTTGCCTTCTGGCTGCTGGTCGTGGCCGCTCTGTTCACGAGCTTCTACTCGTGGCGCCTGATCCATCTGACCTTCCATGGCTCGCCACGCGACGCCAGCCATGCCCACGGTCACCATGTCGATGCCCATGATGGCGACAGCCATGACGAGCCGATCGCCGACGACCACACGGCTCATGGTCACGACGACCATGGCCATGCCCATGGCTCGGCCTACGACAACGCCCACGAAGCGCCCAACGTCATGCTGGTGCCGCTATACGTGCTGGCCGCCGGTGCGGTGCTGGCTGGGGCGGTGTTCTATGGCATGTTCTTCCACGACGTGGAGCACATCGAGCACTTCTTTGCCGGGTCGATCTACGTCGACCACGAGCTTATCGAAGCTGCCCACCACGTCCCGCTGTGGGTCAAGTGGAGCGCCACGATTGCGATGCTCGCCGGCTTCGTCACCGCCTACATCATGTACATCCGTCGCCCGGAAATGCCGGGCAGGCTGGCGGCCCAGAATCCGGGCCTCTACCAGTTCTTGATCAACAAGTGGTACTTCGACGAACTATACGACACGATCTTCGTCAGGCCGGCTCTGTGGATCGGACGCGCCTTCTGGCATGGCTTCGATGATTGGCTGATCGACGACAAGATCACCGAGGGCCTCGGACGCCGGGTGCAGAACGTGACCTCGTGGGTCACCAAGCTCCAGTCGGGCTATGTCTATCATTATGCGTTCGCCATGCTGATCGGCGTCGCGGCGCTGCTGACCTGGGCCATCGCGGCCGGGGGACTGATCTGATGAATTTCTCCAATACCATCCTCACAGTCCTCACCTGGCTGCCCTTCCTGGGCGCGGCAGTGCTGCTGTTCACGCCCCGGACGTCGCTGAGTGCCATCCGCTGGATAGCTCTGGCGGTGACGGTCATCACCTTCGTGCTGTCGCTGGCCATGTGGCAGACTTTCGATCCGTCTGATCCGGGCTTCCAGTTCGTCGTCAACAATGCCTGGATTGGCGATACTATCGGCTATCGCGTCGGCGTCGACGGCATCTCGGTGCTGTTCGTGGTGCTGACCGCGCTGCTGATGCCCTTTGCGATCCTGGCGAGCTGGGAGAGCATCGAGATCAAGGTCAAGGAATACATGATCGTATTCCTGATCCTCGAGACCCTGATGATCGGCGTCTTCACCACGCTTGATCTGGCGATGTTCTACGTCTTCTTCGAAGGCACGCTGCTACCGATGTTCCTCATCATCGGCATCTGGGGCGGTGCCGCCCGCATCCAGGCCAGCTACAAGTTCTTTTTCTACACCTTCATCGGCTCCGTGCTGATGCTGCTGGCCATCATGGCCATGTACTGGAATGGCGGCACGACCGACATCACCAAGCTGCTGACCCATGACTTCCCCAAGGATTGGCAGCCCTGGCTGTGGTGGGCGTTCTTTGCTTCGCTGGCCGTCAAGATGCCGATGTGGCCGTTCCATCGCTGGCTGCCGGAAGCCCACGTGCAGGCGCCGACTGCCGGCTCGGTGATCCTGGCCGCCATTCTGCTGAAACTGGGCGGGTATGGCTTCCTGCGCTTCAGCCTGCCGATGTTCCCTGACGCGTCGCTACAGTTCTCCAATATCGTCTTCTTCCTGTCCGTCGCCGCCATTATCGTGACCTCGCTGGTCGCCCTGGTGCAGACCGACATGAAGAAGCTGATCGCCTATTCCTCCGTCGCCCACATGGGTTTCGTAACCATGGGCATCTTTGCCGGCAACGCTCTGGGCATCCAGGGCGCCATGTTCCAGATGATCTCGCACGGCATCGTATCCGGGGCGCTCTTCCTCTGCGTCGGCGTCATCTATGACCGCATGCACACCCGCGATATCGAAGCCTATGGCGGCCTGGTCGAGCGCATGCCGCGCTACGCCTTCGCCTTCATGGTGTTCACCATGGCCAATGTCGGCCTGCCGGGCACGTCCGGCTTCGTCGGCGAATTCCTCACCATGATCGGTGTGTTCCAGGTCAATACCTGGGTCGCCTTCGGCGCGGCCTTCGGCGTGATCTTCTCGGCCGGCTACGCGCTCTGGCTTTATCGCCGGATCATTTTTGGTGCACTGACCAAGGAGAGCCTCAAGGGTATCCTGGATCTCGATCTTCGCGAGAAGATCATCCTCTATCCACTGATCGTGCTGACCATCGTGTTCGGTTTCTATCCGGCCCCGATCCTCGATACGACCGCGGCGGCTGTCGACAACCTCGTGTCGCACTACGCAACCTCGGTTGGCCTCGACCCGGCCGTATCGCTGGCCGAAGCCCAGGCGCCGCTTGCCCACGCCGAACCTGTCGCCGCCGAAGAGCCGGCTGCGGCCGAGCCTGCTGCCCACTAGGAGAGTCCCGTGAACTCAGACGTTACAGATTTCGCGAGCCTGGCTCCCGCTTACCCGGAAATGCTTCTGGCTGTAGGCGCCGTCGTCCTGCTGATGATCGGAGTGGCGATCAACAAGGAACGCTCGATCCTTGTGTCCTACGGCTCTGTGCTGTTGCTGCTCGTCGTCGCCGCGCTGCTTCTCTTCGCCCCTTCGGAAGGCGTCCTGTTCAACGGCGTCTTCATTGCCGACAGCTTTGCGCGATTCATGAAGGTGCTGGTGTTGGGCGGCTCGGCCTTTGCACTGCTGCTGGCGCTGCCACGCGCGGAGGAGCACGGTACTCACAAGTTCGAATATGCCATCCTGGTCCTGCTCGCGACCTTGGGCATGATGGCGATGGTATCCGCCAATGACCTGATGAGCCTCTATGTCGGCCTCGAGCTGCAGTCGCTGTCGCTATACGTCCTCGCCGCCATCAAGCGCGACGACGGCAAGGCGACGGAAGCCGGCCTTAAATACTTCGTGCTGGGCGCACTCTCGTCGGGCATGCTGCTCTATGGCGCTTCGCTGATTTACGGCTTTACCGGCCACACCAACCTGCAGGAAATCGTGCTGGCCATTGCCAGTGAAGGCCGTTCGATCGGTCTGATTTTCGGCCTTGTGTTCCTGCTGGCCGGCGTTGCCTTCAAGATCTCCGCCGTGCCGTTCCACATGTGGACGCCCGACGTATATGAGGGCGCGCCGACGCCGGTCACCGCCTTCTTTGCCATGGGGCCAAAGGTTGCCGCGATGGCACTGCTGGTGCGCCTGGTTATGGATACCTTCCAGGGCATTACCCACGACTGGCAGCAGATCGTCATCTTCCTGTCCATTGCTTCCATGGTCTTGGCCGCCTTCGCTGCCATCGGCCAGGAGTCGATCAAGCGCCTTATCGCCTATTCCTCGATCGGTCACGTCGGCTTCGCCCTCGTCGGCCTGTCCTCAGGTACGCAGGTCGGCGTGGAAGGCGTCGCCATCTACATGGCGATCTATGTCGCGATGACTGTAGGTCTTTTTGCCTGCATCCTGTCGCTGCGCACCGAAGCGGGCTACGTCGAAAACATCTCTGACCTGGCCGGCGCCGCGCAGGCCCGCCCGTTCGTTGCGGCCGTCATGGCCGTTATGATGTTCTCGCTGATCGGCATGCCACCGCTGGCCGGGTTCTTTGCCAAGTGGCACGCTTTCCTCGCGGCGATCGATGCGCAGCTCTACGTGCTGGCGGTTATCGGCGTCCTGGCTTCGGCTGTCAGCGCCTTCTACTACCTGCGAATCGTCAAGGTGATGTATTTCGACGAACCCGTCGCCAAGTTCGAGGCGGTACCGGCCGAGCTCAACATCATCATGGCTGTGAGCGGCTTCGTTATCGTCACCTACTACTTCACCGTCGGCAGTCCCTTGGCCAGCTTTGCCCATACTGCTGCGGGAAGCCTGTTCTAGGTGACGGGCTTCGCCCTCGGACCCACAGCGCGCGCGGCCGGATACCGGCTGCGCGGCTATGACAGCGTCGGCTCGACCAACGCCGAGGCGCTCGAAGCCGCCGCCGCCGGTGATCCGGGCGGCATCTGGTTTGCGGCCCGGCATCAGACTGCCGGGCGGGGCCGGCGCGGCCGGAAGTGGGAAAACCCGGCCGGCAATATGGCCGCCACCCTCTTGATCGTGCCCGACGCCGACCCCACTTTGGCTGCAACGCTGGGTTTCGTAGCCGGCGTATCCCTCAAGCGCGCGCTCTCCGCCATACTTCCCGGCGGACTGGTCAAGATCGGCATAGACGGGGCCGACGCGCTCGGCGGCAAGTCGCGCATTGCGCTCAAGTGGCCTAATGACGTATTGGCCGATGGCGCCAAACTGGCCGGCATCCTGCTTGAGGCCAGCAAACTTCCCAATGGCCGGCATGCCGTGGCAATCGGCTTCGGTGTGAACGTGATTGCGGCGCCGCAGGGCCTGCCCTATCCCGCGACAAGCCTGGCCGATCTCGGCGTCAGCCGAACGGCCGATGACGTGTTCGAGGCGCTGAGCAATGCCTGGGTCGAAACCTTCGGCCTGTGGAACGACGGCCGCGGCATTGGCGACGTGCTGGCACATTGGCGGGCGTCGGCAGCCGGTATAGGCGCCCCTGTCGCCGTCAATCATGACGGCGAAGTACTGCGTGGAATTTTCGAGACTATCGACGACGACGGACGCCTGATCGTCCGCGCCGACGACAACCGCCGCATCGCGATTACCGCGGGCGACGTACATTTTGGGGCAACGGCCAGCGCCCGAAGCTGACCACAAACTACTGCGCAGGCGACCGGCGACCAAAGATCGCTCCGGCGCTGCGCTCGAAAGGACTGAACTGACCCATGGCTAAAAACCAAAGGGATGACCTCGTCTTCGTGCCGCTCGGCGGCGTTGGCGAGATCGGCATGAACATGGGCGCATACGGCTTCGGGCCGGAGCGTTCGCGCAAGTGGATCGTGGTCGATTGCGGCGTGACGTTCGGCGGGCCCGACCTGCCGGGCATCGAGCTCATCATGGCGAACCCCGAATTCCTCGAGGAACGCGCCGATGACGTGCTGGCGCTGATCCTGACCCACAGCCACGAGGACCACTACGGCGCCGTGCTCGACCTGTGGCCGGGCTTCGAGAAGCCGGTCTTCTGCACACCCTTCACCGCCGCCATGCTGGCAGCCAAGCGGGCAGGGGACGGCATTGTCGAGAACGTCGACGTCACCATCATGCGTCCGGGCAAGCCCTTCGAGGTCGGTCCCTTCACCATTGAGGCCATCAACGTTGCGCACTCGATCCCGGAGTCGAACGCACTGCTGATTTCGACCCCCATCGGCCGCGTGCTACATACCGGCGACTGGAAGCTTGATCCGACGCCCGTCGGCAACGCGCCCACCGACGTCGCCCGTCTGCAGAAGATTGGCGAAGACCGCTCGACCCCTCTGGCCCTGATCTGTGACTCGACGAACGCCCTCAAGGATGGCGAGAGCCCGAGCGAGGCCGAAGTGGCCGCTAATCTGGCTGCCATGATCGCCGAGGCCCCCAACCGCGTCGCC
This sequence comes from Devosia sp., assembly GCA_049647065.1. Classification (GTDB taxonomy): domain Bacteria; phylum Pseudomonadota; class Alphaproteobacteria; order Rhizobiales; family Devosiaceae; genus Devosia. The sequence continues at coordinate 5,513 of JBARWY010000139.1, forward strand.
GTCACTACCTTCGCCTCCAATGTGGGTCGCGTCATCTCGATCGTCCGCGCAGCCGAAAAGGCCGGCCGCCAGGTCGTCATGTCCGGCCGATCCCTGCATCGCATCACCGGCATCGCGCGCGAACTGGGCATGCTGGAAGGCCTGCCGCCATTGCTGGATCAGGACGCCTACAAGTCTATCGCCCGCAACAAGATCGTATTGATCTGCACCGGCAGCCAGGGCGAGGCCCGTGCCGCCATCGCCCGTATCGCGCGCGGTGAGCATCCGGTGATCGATCTCAATGCCGGCGACCGCATGATCTTCTCGTCCTGGGCCATTCCCGGCAACGAGCGCGAAGTGATCGACATCCAGAACATGCTGATCGACAAAGGCGTCGAGGTCATCACCCAGAATGACGGCTTGGTCCATGTCACCGGCCACCCGCGCCGCGAAGAACTGCGCCGGCTCTACAGCTGGGTAAAGCCTGAAGTGCTTGTACCGGTTCATGGCGAGGCGGTGCACCTGACGGCCCATGCCAAGCTGGGCCGCGAATCTGGCATTCCCAATGTCATCGACGCGCGCAACGGCGACCTCGTGCGCCTGTTTCCCGAACCCCTGGCCTTCCCGGCCGAGGTGCGGACGGGCGAGCTCTATCTCGATGGTCTCGTGCTCTGCACGCCCGAGGAATCCGGCGTCAAAGGCCGGCGTCGGCTGTCATTTGGCGGCCATGTCGTGGTTAGCCTCGCCGTCAACGGTGCCGGTCAGGTCGTGTCTGGCCCGGACCTCGTCATCGAAGGCCTGCCCGAGACCGAGGACGAGTCATTGGGCGAACTGGTGGAGGACACCGTCGCCGGCGTCCTCAAATCCATGCCGCCCAAGCGCCGCAGCGACACCGAGGTGCTGAACTCGGCGCTGTTCAAGGCCATCCGCAACGAAGTGAACGCCTATTGGGGCCGCAAGCCCAACGTCTCGGTCTTCGTGCACCGGGTCTAGAATCTACCTGCCTCCTCCCGCGAAAGCGGGGGGAGGGCCCGCTGCGGCAATAGGCAACGGCTGTTGGCGCTTTCGCGCCGGCGGCGGGGGCGGTATGGAGAGTGCATCGCAGCGCGAAGGAAAGCCCATGCAGATCGGCTCCATCATTGCCGTATTCTTCGTCATCTGGTGGTTGAGCTTCGTGGCCGTCCTGCCGATCGGCAATCGCAGTCAGATCGAAGTCGGACACGTGACCGCTGGCACCGAACCGGCTGCTCCGGCCACGCCACACCTGCTGCGCCGCGCGCTGATCGCTACGGCGATCGCTATCGCGCTGACAGCCCTGTTGCTCTGGGGCCTCACTAACGAAACCCTGCACCACTACTGGAACCGCTAGGGCCTTCGGCGATATGCCCCGCGAGTGAGGCGGGTCAACGCTTCCGCTTGGGTTTGCCGACCGCGCTGGCATGCGCCAGTTCGAGCGCCGCACGCAGGTCATCCTCGGTGGCGGCGGCAAGCGTTGCAGTCGTCCATCCCTGTCGGCCCCAAGCATTGCGGACAGGCGC
>JBARWY010000140.1:0-3247 GCA_049647065.1 Devosia sp.
CGTGTCGTCGATATCCCCAATGGTCGGCCCTGCCGCAGCAATCGAAATCGCTACAGCGTTTTCGGTGTAGTCGACTGAGTTGTCCTGGCTTGAGGTTGGTACCAACACCGTGCCGGAATAGGTGATATTTAGGTTGTCGAGATAGACATACTCGTCCTTGTCCAGCGAGCTCTGCACCTCGAAGCGGATGACAGTGTTAGCTGTTGCGTATGCCGAGATGTCGTGGGTAAAAGAAGTTTCGTCCGTGTCGTTGTCAATTGTCTGCAGGCTAACAAACGAACCTGCGGCACCGGTAGAAGAAATCAAGACAAAGACTTCCTCGCCATTGTCTAGGCCAATTTCGCGGATTTCGTAGGTCAGTGTGGCGCCAGTCGCGCCATTCAAGTTGACCGTGCGTGAGATGGTATCCGAACCATTACCACCGTTGCTGTCGTCACCCAGACGCAGTTCACCGCCCGTAATTCGAATAGTCCCACCGCTGGCGCTGTTGTCATCGCCAGATTCACTCCAGCTATTGCCAGTCCAATTGGACGTGCCATTGCTGTTGGTATATTGTGCCGCCCCGAACTCGTCCCGATACTGGCCGCTTAACGGTGTACTGACTAACTGATTCAACATCAGCGTCGGCGCTTCGTTGACATTGGTGACGGTTACTGCGATCGACTGCGTATCGACCAGGCTGCCGTCCGATACCTGCACCTGTACGTCATAGACGTTGTTGAGGCCAGCATCGGTCTTGGTTTCGAAGTCCGGCGCGCTGATAAAGCTCAAGACGCCCGTCGATGCATCGATGGTGAACTTGGCCGCGTCGACACCGCCCACGATCGAGTAGGTCTTGGTTTCGCCAACATCGTCCGTCGCCACCACCGTGGTGACCAGCGTGCTGTTTTCGGCCACGTTGACCGACGCGGTGTTGCCGCCGCCATTCGAGGTGATAACCGGAGCGTGGTTGACCTCGGTTACATTGATGGTGAGCGTGGCGTTCGATGCATCGCCATCGCCGTCGGTGATCGTGTAAGTGAAGGCGTCGACAACATCCTGACTGACCGTTGCGGGAGCATCGTAGGACCAGGCGCCTGTCGAGAAGTTGAATGACAGCTTGCCGCCCTGGAACGTGGCGATGTCCGTCAGTTGCGGCGAACCCACCCCGTTCCAGGTATAGGGGGTCCCGTTGATGGTGATGGAGGTTATGAATCCGCCATCGGCACCGAACTTGTCATTGGTCAGCACGTTGCCGGTGATCGACGCTGTATCAATCGTGCCCTGCAACGTAGCCACAAAGGCTGGGACGTCATTCTGGTTGGGAACCAGGATCACGTGGTCCTCGACACTGCCGGAATCCGGTCCGTCAGTGTTGGGATAGGATACTGGCGAGAGAGCACTGGCACTCACGTCGGGGCCGATGCCCACGGCGAACACTTCACTGATCTTGTTGGTCGGGTTGTTGACGAAAGCTTCCCACTCGGAGATCGACACCTGCGAACCGCTACCTTCACCGGTGATGCCGCCGCCCGAGGATGGCTCACCATCGGAAAGGAAGTAGACCACGGTTTCGGGCGACGTCGGGAGCGGACGGCTGCCGGCAAAGTTGGACATGGTGGTTCCCAGCGCAGCATCATAGTTGGTGCTGTTGCCAAGGTTCCAGTTGCTGTTGGTGTTGATGAACGTGATGGCATCAGCCTTGTCCATCCAGACCCCATCACGACCCTCACCGTCGAACCGCACGATGAGGATGTTCTGCAACTGGGTGCTGTTGTTGATCATCTGCAGCATGGAGTAGCGAGCAAGCCCGATCCGATCATCGCTGAAGCCGGGCACAGAAATGGTGTCATCGTTCATGCTGCTGGAAACGTCGACGATAAATACCGCGTCGGCCTTCTGCACACTGCCAGCCTCGACCTGATGGACCTCGCCTTCAGTCGTCGGCATGTCATCGTCAATCTTGACCGAGATGACTCCGGTGACCTCGTCGCCACTATTGTCCTTGATCTTGAACCCGATCGACAGGTCGATGTCGTTCTCATTGTTGCCCAAGGCATGGTCGACATGCTTAAGCAGCGTGAACTGGTAGGTCGCGTTCGTCTGGTTCACAACGATCTTGAACGATGCGTTGCTGGCTGCATCCGCTGCGGTGGGCGTGGTGGTGCCGTACAGCGTGTTGGTGCTGGCTTCCCAGAAGTACTTGAGATCGGCGCCATCGCGCTCGACGTCATTGTTGCTGGTGTCCTTGACCACCTGGCCATCGAGGACGCTGAAGCTGATGCCGCCGTTGGCGCCCTTACCGTCCAGACCATAGGAGCCGAACGAACCCACAGGATTTGCCGTGGTGGCGTCGCCGGTGCTGGTGGTGTTGCCGACGCCCTGGAACAGGGCGCCGCCGGCCGTTGTCAGGTCGTCTTCGTCGACCGTGACGCTGGAATTGCTGGCGGTGGGCAGGTTCGAATTGTCCAGTTTGATGGTCAGCGTCGACGTTGCCACGTCGCCGTCACCGTCCTTGAGCGAATAGGTGAAGACGTCGTTGCCGGCCTGGCCCGAGCTGCGCAGGTAGGTATAGTTGCCATCAATCTTCAGCGTCAGCGTGCCGTACTGGCCTGCCACGACGAAGTCACCCGCCGCATTGGTGTCGCTGTTGCCGTTGGTGTGCTGGAGGCCGCTCACCTTGGCGCCATCGGCACCCTTCAAGTCGCTCACTCCGTTGTCGGTGTTCGCGCCGGTGATCACGTTGCCAGCAATGCTGGTAGTGACCGCACTGGCTCCGAACGTATCGGTATCGGCCCTGGCCACCGGCACGTCATCGACGATGTCCACGGTGATCGTACCGGTCACCGTGTTCCCGTTGCCGTCGGTGGCAGTGTAGAAGAAGCTTTCCTTGTTGTCCTCCGTCTGGTCGGCATTGTTGGCGTCTGGCGACGTGTCAAACGGTTGGGTCAGCGTGTAGGTGTAGGTGCCGTTTGAGTTGAGCACGATGGAGCCATAATTGCCTGTGGCCGAACCGTACAGGGCGAATGTATAGCTGCCGGTCCCGCCCGAGACATTGCCAACCAACGTGTTGGAGGCATCCGTCTCACCGGTATTGCTTGGCTCACTGCCCGTGCCAAGCGCCTTTTCATAGACGACGACATCATCGTCGGCTGTGGAGGACAGCGTAACATTGGCGACGTTGATGCTCAGTGTGGTCGATGACAGATCACCGTCCGCATCACTCACCGTGTAGACAAAGGTGTCGATCTGGTCGGCAGTGATGGCA
>JBARWY010000141.1:0-17977 GCA_049647065.1 Devosia sp.
GCCGAGCCGGAACGGCGGTCGAGGGCACCATCTCCATTCCCATGGGCGGATTCCAGATCGTTGCGACGCAGCAAGGCGGTACAATCACCGGGCGCTTCGCCGGCCCCGGCGGCGAGGGAACGCTGAGCCTGGCCATTGATGCGGATACCTTGACCGGCGCCTTCACCCTCGGCGAGGCACAAGGCGCGATTACGGCCCAGCGCACGACGCTCGACGCGGAAGCTTTTTTCCGGCCGCCCGAGCAGACGCTGGACCTGACGACGGCTCAGTGGCTCGAAGATCTCGACCGGCTGGCAGAAATCCTCATGCACGAGCATGGCTCGCCCTTCCACCTGATTTCGCGCCAGTTGTTCGACAGCGAGGTGGCGCGTGTTCGGGCCGCCATACCCGATCTCGACGGAATTGGCGTCGCGCTGGAATTCCGCAAGCTCGGCGCGCTGATTGGCGACGGCCATACCGAGGTCGCGCTGCCGCACGACCGACCACGGCTGCCCGTTGAACTCTTCTGGTTCAAGGACGGGCTGCGCCTGGTTGGCGTCTCCGCCCCGCACCAGAAGTCGCTGGGATCGCGCCTGGTCGCGGTGAATGGTGTGCCCGTTGAGGAAGCGATCGATCGCCTGCGTCCGTTCATTCCAGCCGGGGAGACCGAGTGGTTTATCAACGCGAGCATGCCCCGCTTGATCGCCGATCCGGATGTTCTCGCGGCCGCCGCTCTTGCCGATGAAACCCCCGTTGTCCTCGCCCTCGAGGGAGCGGGTGGCGAGGGTACATCGATCGAACTGGCGGCAACCTTCGACGCAGGCGAGTGGACCACCCTCGGAGGCGGTGCGCCGATGTGGCGGCAGAACGGTACAGAGAGTTTCTGGACCGCGACCCTTGCCGACGGCAGCATCTACTTGAACTGGCGCTCCTACGACGACCTCGCCGCCCAGGCTGACGGCCTGTTGAAGGATCTCGACGCCCAGCATCCACGCCGCCTCATGATCGACCTGCGGGACAATACCGGCGGGGATTTCAATGCCGGTCGCGCGTTCGTCGAAGAGATCAAGCGCCGCCCCTGGCTCAACAAAAGTGGGGTGCTCTACGTCCTTATCGGGCGCGCCACCTTCTCCGCGGCCATGACCAATGCTGTCGACTTCAAAACCACGACCAATGCCATCCTGGTCGGCGAGCCCGCCGGCGCGGCGCCCAACAACTGGCAGGAGGTCCGACGCTTCACCCTGCCGAATTCAGGGCTAAGCGTGGGTGTTTCGACGCTCCACTATCAATTTTTGCCCGGCGAAGCTGAACTCCGTCCTGAACTGCCCGTCTGGCCTGAGCCCAGCGACTGGGGAGCCAGCCAAGACGCCAGCCTGCTCCTGATATTATCTCGGCCCTGACGATCGCAGCGCGTAGGGAAGGAGGCCCCAGGATAGCTGCGGACCTAATGCTTGGGCAACGGCAGCTAGTTCTTCCCAGGCGCCCGAAGCGGACAGTTCGATGCCGGCCCCCCGGCTCGATAACCGAATGGGCGCGCGCTCCTGTCCGGCAGTTTCCGACCCCATACCGGTCATTCAGCGATTCTCGCGGAGCACCTGGAAGTTGCAGTTCGCACTGAGTAAGGGCTGCAGTGGCGAGGTGCGCCGGCGTTGTGCGTCGTTCAGCCTCTCGGGGCGAACAGGATGATGCAGGCAGCGACCAGCGCCAGCGCGCCGCCGATCAGGTCCCAGCGATCCGGCAAATGGCCCTCGGCGAGCCAAAGCCACAGCAGCGATGCCACGATGTAAACGCCGCCATAGGCAGCATAGGCTCTGCCGGCGTGCTCAGCCGGTGCCAACGTCAGCAACCATGCGAACGCAATGAGCGCCGGGATACCGGCAACCGCAAAAATCGGCGACTGCCCCTGCCGAAGCCATGCCCAGAATGCGAAACAGCCGACGATCTCCGCCAAGGCGGCGCCGGCGTAGATCAGGCCGGTGGTCGCGACGATGGGCATGGCGGTCTCCGTGTCAGGTCTGCTGGCGCTTAGCACGTCCGCGCAACCACGCCCACAGGCCGGCGGCACCGGCGAGCAGCACGGCGACTATACCGACCGGCCCTGCCACGACGGCCACGCCGCCAGCAGCGACGATGGGAACGGCGCAGCACGCAGCGCAGGCGGCAACGACACCGGCGGTGGCGACTATGCCCTTCTTGGCGTTCGGGTTCATGCTGCCGTCCTCGCCAGTTCCGGAGCGAAGTGGGCGAACAACTCGTCGGCCGCCAAGCCCGCGCTTTCTGGGGCCGTGATCGTCAGCTCCACTCGGTCGCCCGCGCGCAGATCGAAGTCGAGGAACGCGCAGCAGTCCGACTCCTTGGCCACCAGGACCTCGACCTCGGGCAGCGCCTCGGCGGCGTAGGTCAGGTGCAGCGCCAGCTGCTCCCGTCTGCTGGACAACAAGTGGCGGGACGCGAGATCCCGGATGCCGGCGACCCGCTCCCTGAAGTCGCTGGCGCCTAGGCTGCATGCGATGGCCAGCGCGGTGTCGTTGGCGGCCGAGGCGCAGCTCGAGCAGCACGCGTCAGAGTTGGTGGTGGTCATTGTCGATCTCCTTTCGATGAGATGGACAGACGTATAATCCTTCAAGTAGCTTGAAGGGCAAGAACAAAGTGAGGATGCCATGCTGACCATCGGAAAGCTCGCGAAGGCTGCAGGGGTGACCACGCCGACGATTCGATACTATGAGGAGATCGGCCTGCTGCCCGCTGCCGACCGCAGCGAGAGTGGTCAGCGCGTCTACGGCGCTGATGACCTCGAGCGGCTCACCTTCATCAGGCGCTGCCGCGACTTCGGCTTTGGCATTGAACAAGTCCGGCAGTTGGCCGGTCTATCGATCAGCGCCGACAAAGATTGCCGTGAGGTGGGCAACATAGCTCGAGGGCACCTTGGCGAGGTTCAAGCCAAGCTGACTGAGCTCAAGGCGCTTGAGCGTAGCCTGCAGCGCTTCGTTGCCCAGTGTGACGCCGTATGCTGCGGCGGGCCCGGACGCGACTGCATCGTCTTCCAGGACCTCGCTGCTGAGGCACCTGCGTAGCGTGATGAACGTCAGCTTTTCACGATTTGCCGCCGAATGCTGCCACTCTGCTTCCCACCCCGTTCCCTCCAGTCCGAAACCGACCCCATTTCGGTCGTTCGCAGGCATCCGATTGATCCCTCAAAGCTGCCATTCGCTAAGTCGCCCTTAGCGCTCGATAGTCCCAGTGCGCCTTATCTTCTTTTGAAGCAGAAGCACGCCATACAGCAGGGCCTCGGCGGTCGGAGGGCACCCGGGCACGTAGATATCTACTGGCAAGATGCGATCACACCCGCGGACCACCGAGTAGGAATAGTGATAATAGCCGCCACCATTGGCGCATGATCCCATCGATATCACATACCGTGGCTCCGGCATCTGGTCGTAGACCCTTCTCAACGCTGGCGCCATTTTGTTGGTGAGGGTGCCAGCGACAATCATTACATCCGCCTGCCTGGGCGATGCCCTCGGTGCCGTTCCAAACCGTTCCATGTCGTACCGCGGGCCGGAGACCTGCATTAGCCCCTCAATTGCACAGCAGGCGAGACCGAACTGCATCCACATCAGCGACCCTGTGCGGGCCCAGGTGATGAGGGCGCGTGAGGTGGTGACCAGAAAGCCGTGATCAGCAAGCTCGTCTTGGAAGCTGGCGAAATCCCCCATCAAGTTCTCGGGTGGATCGGTTCTGGACGCATCAATTGTCATGGTTTTCCCCATTGGTCCGTCGGTGATAGCGCCGACGCACTGCGCGGGCGCAAGCGGGTGTAGCGGACACGGGAGCGGTAGGCGTTCCCGCGCCAAGGTTGATTAGGCTGGTTGAAGGCCGCTGAGACTCAAAGAGTGCAGCGCACTTTCGTGTTGACGAACTCTCGTTGGCCGGGAGCAAGGACTACACGAGTACGACTGATCTTGAGGTCGTTCCTGGGAATGACCGAACAAAGGCCCAGAGTTGAAGGACGGCGAAGACGGCGTGCATGAGCGTGGCCAAGAGCCCGCCAACCGAGGCAACTGGACCCGACAGGAAGACGGGCCAGAAGATCACATTGCAGGTACCCAACAGTAGGTGGAGGCACCCAGCCACAGCATGCCAGCCGGCGAACTGGTCGTTCCGTCGCAACACGAAAAGCACTGCGAAGATTGCGGCGAGGCCATGGGCCTCGGCATAGCCGATAGCATCCAGGTTCCCGTGCAGTGGTGCCCCCATCGGACCGATACCAACAAAGTAGCTGGCGAAGTCAAAGCCAAACTGGAGAAAGGCCACGATGCCGAGGATAATGCCATTGATCAGAAGCAACTTTGCATTCTGGCCCATCACGAGCCTCGCTCGACTAGCCCACGAGTGCCAGCAGGACGCGGTGCCAAGGTGATGAAGTAGGCGAGCATCAGCACGTATGTCGGCATGATGATGAGGCTAAACCACCAAGGAAAGAAGTCGAAATAGGCGGTGTTGCCAGAGGTGAGGAAAATCAGATGCCCAGGGACACTTGCCGTAATATATCCAGTGATGATCCAGTAGCCGATGCGACGTGCTGCGGAGTCGAGTTGGAAGGCGGCCGCCATCGCCTTATGCCTGACGATCAGCGCAACGGCGCAGTACGCCATGATCACAGCCAAAGTGAAGTCAACAGGCCAGAGCAAAATCTCGCCGATATCCGACTCCCCGAACTGATAGTAGCGAGCCACGTTTATCAGGTGGGCAAAGAAGCCGCCGCTTATGAGGACTGGGACTAGCTTCTCGACATGCCATGTACGCGTATTCATAGGGTTATCCTTTCGTGTTTTATCAGATCACCGCACGGTCCAAGCCGCGCGGCTATTGACCAAGTGGATGACGATCCGTCACAATGGTTGCAATATCGCAATGATTGCTGATATGCAACTAAAATGTTTTGCGAATGGAAGCTTGCTCTAGAATGACGAATGCACGGGTAAAAGAAGCTGAGGCTACACTGGTGCTGGATGGCTTCATGCGCGCCATGTTCACGCAACTGATTGCAACATTGGCTCGCTCATTACGTTTGGAGGATTTGCGGCTCAGCGAAATTGCCGCATTGCAACTGTTGGAGCGGGACAAGAGCCTGACCATTGGAGACTTAGCCCGACTGCTTGAGGTGCCGATGCCAGCTGCCAGCCGCATTGCAACTCATCTAGTGGACAAGGGTCTCGTCCTCCGGCAAGAAAATCCACAGGATAGGCGGGTTAAGGTCCTCACTCTAAGTGAGCAAGGACTTGGGCTCATCGCCCGCACCAGCAGCGAACGTGTTCATGCCGCCGTGTCGCTCGTGTCTTCCCTGCCGGCGCCAACCACCCAGACAGTGTTGGTAGCTCTACATCAGCTGATCCAAGAAGCTGCAGTAAGCCGGCCCGAACAAAGGTAGGTATGGTTTGTGCTCCGCAGCCGAACGGCAGCAGATGGTGCTTATTCCGGTCTTGCCCGAGCTTACAATGTCGGCTTGTCGAACTGCTGGCCAAAAAGCCGCCTGCCCGTTTCCCACCCCATAGTTGCCGGTTTCACCCACACTTCGGCGTAGCTGATTCCTTATCCGTGGCTATCGGGTGGCTATTTTGCGCCAGGGCTAGGCCGCCCACCCTGACAGGCCGACCAAATACCCTAACATTGTCAAGCAGTTGTTGGCGCACCCGACAGAATTCGAATCTGTGACCTCTGCCTTCGGAGGGCAGCGCTCTATCCAGCTGAGCTACGGGTGCATCCGTTGCGCGGAGCGTGGCCCCGGCTGAACAGGGCGCAACCTAACCAAAGCGGATGATCCGCGCAACGGGCGTTTTGCCCTCTGATGCCCTCCACGCTGGCCAAAGCCGACATCTCGAACCTAGTCGCGCGCCAGCACGATGAGCCGGTCGCCGGGCCGGTAATCTACCGCGGCGGCCTTGGAGGGGTTGACCACTATGCCGTTGGCCTTGGCGCCGGAACGGGGACGGTGGTAGCCGATGGCCACCTCGCCCCGCTGCCGGGCCGCCTCGGTGACGGTGTAGAAATTGACCGGCAGGCCGAGCTCGACATAGTCGTCGGCGGGTCGCATGTAGATTTCCGAGCCTTCCTCGTCGAGCAGGTCATCGAAGATGGCGCCCAGCGTTTCGTTCTCGGAGGCCTGCGCCAGCATCAGGCTGACCAGCTTGTTGGACACCACGAAGTCGTCGGCCCGGGTCACTTCGGCCAGCTCGCGATTGCGCACATCGACCATCTCGGACACGACATTGATGTGGCGGCCGGCGGCGTCGGCGATCTTGCGCAGGTGCAGCAGCGTCACCAGCGTGCTGGTGTCGGTCGGCTGCGGCGCCAGGAGGTCCGAATAGCCCAGCACCAGCACATGATCGTATCCCGGGATGTCGAGCGCCTCGAGCGCAATGCGGCTGGTGGTGTCGATACGGCCATATTCGACCGACAGGTTGGCGCTGGCGATGGAAAGGCCGGCCACCACCTCGTCGAGTTCCGGGGTATCGGCAGCGATGGTCAGCGCCGAACCTGGCGCTACATAGCGGCTGAGTTCGTAGATGATGACGGGCGCCCGCCGGTTCCAGCCCAACACCAGTACACGCTCGGGCGCATCGGCGCGGGGTTCGCCCGGACGGATGACGGCGGGGTCGATGGCGATGGAGGCCGGGTCGATGGCGATGGCCGCGTCGTCCTCGGCGATGATGATGGCGCGGGCACCGGCGGGGATCAGCGTTTCCATCGGCGGATTGAGGCTCACCTGTCCCTCCGGGCTGACCAGCCCGATCAGGGTCGACGCCTCATAGGCCATCAGTGCATCGCCGAAGCTGTTGCCTGTCAGTCCTGGCTGCTCGATCGTATAGATCTCGCAGCCATCGAAATCGAGCAGCTCGGAATAGACGGCGGAGAGGCCAGCCTGGCGGCTGGAATGGGCGACGATGCGGGCGATGAGGTCATCGGCCAGCACCAGTTGGGCCTCCTTGCCGCCCACCACGCGGGCGACGTCTGCATTGGCGGCGTCGCGGATTTCGGCAGCGATGCGGTAGGGCTCTGCGCGGCGGCGCGGGTCGTTGACCAGCGCCACGATGGTCTTGATCACCTGGCTATCGGCATCGTCGGCGCCCTCGGGCGACAGCACGATGATCGAGCGCGCCTGCTGCGGGGAGACGAGGCCGAGGTCATGGAGATCGGTGGGAAGGCCGCTGCGGCAGATGATGCGGGTATTGCCCAGCGCAGGCACCTTGGCCGATATCTCGTCTTCCATCTCGACCTTGTCGCGGTCGGCCATGATGACGATGCGCGGCCGGCGACGGCTCTTGTTGGCCACCACCAGCTCGGCGATGATGTCGAAGATGGATGGGCTCCAGTTGAGGATGATGGTGTGATCTTCCTCCAGCACCTGGCTGCGGCCCTTGCGCAATTCGTCGAGCTTCCCCTCGATGCCCGAGGACAAGACACCGATCAGCGTCGAGACGATGAAGATGCCGCCGATGGTGACGGCCAGCATGACAGCACGGAAGCCCCAGCCGGTATCGCCGCCCATGGTACCGGCGTCGAGCGTGCGCATCAGCGACGCCCACATCGCCTCGATGAAGCCGAGCCCCTCCCCGCCATCGGGCGCAATGCGCAGCAGCGCCAGTACCGCGCCCGCCACTACGATGACGACAACTGATAGGACGGCCAGCCAGCCGATCAGCGCGATTGGCCCGGCCGACATGGATTTGTCGAACTCGTACCGCAGCCGCGCGCCCAGTAAATTGCGCTTGCTCATCGAAAAGCCCCCCGGCCCGTCCCCGGCCTTGCCGAAAACTCAATACGGAGACGGTGGCCATGGCAACGGACATTCGCGTCCATGCACAGGCGATGCCACCAAATTGCCATCAGTCTGCCGCGATTTCCCCCTATCGCCGCATTTGGCTGAATCTGCTAGAGTAACGGTATGGCACATATGGCAATCGGAAATGGCGCAAGACTGCTCGGGGGCGCGACCCTGCTGGCCCTGCTGGTTTCAGGCTGTTCGATGAGTTCGTTCAAGCCGGCGCCCGGCCCTGCCACCGCCGCCCTGGCGTCGTTCGCAACGCCCGCCGGCCACGTGCCCGATGCGGCCGCTGTGCCGGGGGCAGCCAGCGCTCTTGGCTATGCCAGTTCGTCGCTCGATCCGCTGATCGCGCATTATGCCCAGCAGTATGACGTGCCTGAATCGCTCGTACGCCGCGTCATCGTGCGCGAGAGCGGCTACAATCCCGCCGCCCGCAACGGCCCCTATTACGGCCTAATGCAGATCAGCCACGCCACGGCGACCGGCATGGGTTATCGCGGCTCGCCCTCGGGCCTGCTCGATGCCGAGACCAACCTGCGCTACGCCGTGCGTTACCTCGCCGGCGCCTATGTCACGGCCAAGGGCAATCCCGACCAGGCCGTGCGCTTTTATGCCCGCGGCTATTACTACGATGCCAAGCGGGCCGGCCTGCTGGACAAGGCGGGCCTGCGCTAGCCGACAAGCCGGATCAACGCCTAGCTGACGCCGCTGATGTCCGGCGTCGGGGAACGACCGACCAGCAGCCGCGAAATCTGCGTCGCCAGTTCGGCCTGCTGATAGGGCTTGGCCAGGCGCGGCAGGTCGGTGGTGGTGCCGCTTGGCAGGTCAGCATAGCCCGTTGCCAGCAGGATCGGCAGATCGGGATGCAGTTCGCGGGCACGCGTCGCCAGCTCGACGCCGGTCATGCCTGGCATGGCATAGTCGGTGATCAGCGCGTCGATATGGCGGCCGCTATCCAGAATCTGCAGCGCTTCCTTGCCCGAATAGGCTTCAAGCGCGGTATGGCCGAGGTCCTGGACCATATCGACAGTGCTCATGTTGATCAGCGCGTCGTCGTCCACCACGAGGATGACCGAGGCCGGCGGGGCGAGCGTCTGTTCCAGTTCCACGGGCAGTACCTCCTTTGCAGGCGACGAGGCAACCGGCAGCCATAGTTCGGCAGTCGTTCCCTCACCAAGGCGACTTTTGAGCTGCAACGCGCCGCCCAGCTGGACGGCCAGCCCATGCACCATGGAGAGGCCGAGCCCCGTACCCTTGCCGAGTTCCTTAGTCGAAAAAAATGGCTCAATTGCGCTCTTGAGCGTGGCTTCATCCATGCCCGTTCCGGTGTCGCGGACAGCGAGCCGCAGATAGGGGCCGAACAGGTCGAGGTCGCTGTCGCTGCCATCCCTGTGGCTCAGCTCAAAGCTCAGCCGCCCGCCGTCTGGCATGGCGTCTCGCGCATTGACCGCCAGGTTGAGAATGGCCAGTTCGAGCTGGTTGGCGTCGATGCGGGCCGGGGGCAGGTCGGGCTCGACCGCGAAGTCGATGGCGATCAGCGGCCCGATCGATCGCTCCATCAAGCCGCGCATGCCATCGAGCAGCTGACTGAGATCGGTCGGCTCGGGCTTGAGGTCCTGCCGGCGGGCGAAAGCCAGCAGGCGCGAGGTCAGCGACGCGCCGCGTTGGGTGCCCTGCAGCGCGCCGTCGATGAAGCGCCGAATCTGCGGGTCATCGGGCAGTCGCTTGCGCAGCAGTTCGAGATTGCCCTGGATGGCTGCGAGCAGGTTGTTGAAGTCATGCGCCACCCCGCCGGTCAGCTGGCCGATGGTCTCCATCTTCTGGGCCTGCCGCAACTGTTCCTCGGCCCGGCGACGCTCGGTCATCTCGCGGAAAAAGGCGGCGCCGCCCACGATCTGGCCATCGCCGCCACGCAGCGGCGCATGCTGGCTTTCCAGCACCACATTGCCACTGGCCAGGGTGGTGAGTTCGATTTCCTCGATAGGACCTGAAATGCCGTCGAGGGCATCACGCAGGCGCTGGTCGATGGTTTCGGCCTGGCCATCGCCGAGGATGCGCGCCAGCGAACGGCCCAGCACGGCAGGGGCCGGCAGGCCGAAAATGCGTTCCATCACCGGGTTCCAGATGGTCACGCGCAGTTCGGTATCATAGGCAACGATGCCGGCCGGCACGCTGGTCAGCAGCAGGCCGGACAGTGCCCGCTCGCCGCGCAGCGCCTGCTGGGTGCGCTCGCGCTCTGCCGCTACTGCCTCGAGCAGCTTTTCGCGCTCCGCCTCGGCCGCCTTGCGGGCGGTGATGTCGGAGATCACTCCGACCAGCGTTCGTGGCCGCCCCTGGGGGTCTGCCAGCACCCGCGCCCGTGCATCGACCCAGTGCTCGCTGCCATCAGGCCAGTGCACCCGGTATTCCAGCACCAGGTCGGCCCCGGCCATGGCGTCATCGAAGGCGCGCTGCACCCGCCGCTGGTCGGCCAGGACCACGGCTTCCACCATGTCGGCAAACAGCAGTGGTTCGTCCGGCCGGCGGCCGAAGCAAGCCTTGAACTGATCACCGCCGGTCAACGAGAGTTCGACCACGTCGAGTTCCCACGTGCCCATGCGGCCCGCGAGCAAGGCCGTCTGCAGGCGCTGCTCCGCCGCGCTCCTGTCCTCGAGATAGTGCCGTGCCTGGTATTGACGACGGCGCCCGCGCAGCGCGTTTTCCACCACGTTGAGCAGCGCGGAGGGGTGGAATGGCCGCTCCAGCACGATGACATTGCCCAGAGTGCCCTGCAGCTGCGCAATCATCTCGCTCTGGTCGATACCCCCGCCACGCTGGCTGAGAATGACGAAGGGGAAATCCGACCATGGCGGCTGCTGGTCGATCCAGCGTCGCAGCAGGGACAGGTCGGCATATTGCAACGCCTCGCTCGCGATGAGCGCAAGACCAGCGCCGGCTTCGAGTTCGTCGATCAGGCCGGCGATCGTATCGGTCACATCGGCCGGCCGGCCAACGCCCAGCAGCAGCCCGGCGGCAACCGGGCCGTCGCGCCCCTTGGGCGCCAGGATAAGCGCGCGTTCCGAACTGATCAAAGCCGGTCGTCTCCGTTGGACGGGCCGAATCGCGGATCGCCCTCGGTCTCCAGCAATGGACTGCTTGATCCAGTGTAGGTCGGCACGCCGCGCAATACACCCTGGAAATCGCTCAGCGGCTCGCCAATGGAAATTCCCGTCCTGCCGATACGATATTCGCGAATCGTATCCTCGTGCCTGCCCGAGCGCTTCTTGATCACCGAAATGGCCCTGCGCACCCGGCCGGCGGCTTCGAAATAGCGCAGCAGGATGACGCTGTCGGCGAGGTAAGTGATATCGACGGGCGACTTCATGTCCCCGACCAATCCGTGTTGAGCCACGGTGACAAAGGTCGTCGCGCCCTGCCGATTGAGATATTGCAGCAGTTCATGCATGTGCAACAGCAGCGACTGCTCCTCAGGCATGGAGGCCTGGTAGCCGTTCAAGCTGTCGATCACCACGGTCTTGACCTGGGCCTCATCGACCCGGCGACGCACGCGGTAGGCGAACTCACCCGGTGACAGTTCTGCTGCGTCAAGCTGTTCGATCAACAGGTTGCCACTGTCTTGCAGCGCCTCCAGATCGATGCCCATCGCCTTGGCGCGCGTGAATAGCAGGCCCAGTTCCTCATCGAAAATGAACAAGGCCGCTTTCTCGCCGCGCTCCACCGCGGCGCGGGCGAAATGCAATGTCAGCAGCGATTTACCGGAACCTGCCGGGCCCAGCACCAAGGCGCTCGAGCCGCGTTCCAGTCCGCCCCCGAGCAGCGAATCGAGCTCGGCGATATTGCTGGTGAGGGCGGAGCGATCAAACCGCGTTCGGTGCTCGCTGGCCACCAGCCGCGGGAACACATCCACCCCACCTCGCCGGATCGTGAAATCGTGGAAGCCCCCTCGGTAGGCCTGGCCGCGATACTTGATAACCCGCAGGCGCCGCCGCTCGGCGCCATAGGTCGGCGCCAGCTCTTCAAGGCGGATCACGCCGTGAGCCACCGAATGCACCGTCTTGTCATTGGCGTCACTGGTCAGGTCATCGAGCAGCAGCACGGTGGCACCGTTGCGGGCAAAATAGTGCTTGAGCAGCAAAATCTGGCGACGGTAGCGAAGCGAACTCTGTGCCAGAAGCCGGATTTCCGACAGACTGTCGAGCACGATGCGTTCGGGCTTGATGCGTTCTACCGTCTCGAAAATGGCCTTGGTGGCTTCACCCAGCTCCAGGTCCGACGAATAAAGCAGCGATTGCTGCTGTTCGGCATCGAGCAGGCTTTCAGGCGGCGCCAGCTCGAAGATGTCAAACTTGGCGTCGATTTCCCAATCATGCGAATTGGCGGTCAGCCGCAATTCGGCTTCCGTTTCGGACAGGGTCACATAGAGACCCTTCTCGCCGCGCGCATGGCCCTCGAGCAGGAACTGCAGCGCGATCGTTGTCTTGCCGGTGCCCGGGCTTCCCTCCAGCAGATAGAGGTGCCCGCGGGCCAATCCGCCCACGAGGATATTGTCGAGGCCGGTCACGCCGAGCCTGGCTTTGTTGTTGTCCGCAATGTCGGGCATGACGCTTTCTACCGATGCTCTATGGCTGGGCCCTTCCGCCCAATTTCCGCAAACGCGCGGAGTTGTGCCCCGGTTCCCGCCCTCCGAGGTCTTTTGACTGCGACAAATCTCCCCTAAAGTCGCGCCTCGCTCGTCGAATGGAATCGGTTTCATGCATCTGCTGCTTGTCGATGGCTCGGGTTATATCTTCCGCGCCTTTCACGCTCTGCCCCCGCTCAACCGCAAGTCCGACGGACTGCCCGTCGGCTGTGTGCAGGGCTTCTGCAACATGCTGTGGAAGCTGATGGAGGATCTCAAGGGCGAGGACGAGCCGACCCATATGGCGGTCATCTTCGACGCCAAGGGCAAGACCTTCCGCGACGACTTCTATGCCGAATACAAGGCCCAGCGGCCCCCCGCCCCGCCCGAGCTTGTTCCTCAGTTTCCGCTTACCCGCTCGGCCACCCGCGCCTACAATATCGAATCCATCGAGATGGAGGGCTGGGAGGCCGACGACATCATCGCCACCTATGCCTGCATGGCGCGCGCCGCCGGCGGCAAGGTGACCATCGTCTCCTCCGACAAGGACCTGATGCAGCTGGTCGACCCCGATGGCAGCATTCGTCTTCTGGACACGATACCCCGCCCCGGACAACCGCCGCTGCGCTGGATCGGTGTCGAGGAAGTGTTCAACAAGTTCGGCGTCACGCCCGACAAGGTCATCGACGTGCAGGCACTGTGCGGCGACAGCGTCGACAACGTGCCCGGCGTGCCCGGCATCGGCGTGAAGACGGCGGCCGAGCTCATCAACCAGTATGGCAATATCGAAAACCTGCTCGAGCACGCCGGCGAGATCAAGCAGAATGCCCGCCGCGAAAAGCTCATCGCCAATGCCGACCTCGCCCGACTTTCCAAGCGCCTCGTGACGCTCGAGCAGAAGGTGCCGGTGGCGCTTGACCTTGATGCCCTTACCCGCCAGCCGGTCGAGCCGGGCAAGCTCTTTCCATTCCTCAAGGCGATGGAATTTGCCACCATCACCAAGCGCCTCGCCGGCCTGATCGGTGCCGATCCCGACGCCTGGGAGGCCGATCCGGCCATTGCCGCCGTGCCCGCCTCGCCCGTCGGCTTCAACAACGAGGCTCGCGCCGAAGCCCGGGCTGCCCGCCAGGAGGCCGAGGGCCGCGCCACTTCGCCGGTGGTGCTGCATGCCGCCGCCATGCACGAGGCCACCAAGGCCATTCCCTGGAACCCCGACGCCTACGAGATCATCCGCGACGCCGAGCACCTGCAACGCTGGATCGACGCTGCCTATCGCGAGGGCCTCGTCGCCACCGATGCCGAGAGCACCGGGCTCGACAACCAGACCGCCGACCTCGTCGGCCTCAGCTTTTCCACCCGCCCCGGCAACGGCGCCTACCTGCCGCTCGGCCACAGCCAGGGCGAGGGCGACATCTTCGGCGGCGGCAAGGCCGAGGGGCAGATGGATACCCGTCTCGCCCTCGACATGCTGCGACCGCTGTTTGCCGATCGCTCGATCCTCAAGATCTTCCACAACGCCAAATACGACCTGGGCCTTCTCGCCCGCTACGACGTCGCGGTGAACAGCTATGACGATACGCTGCTGCTGAGCTATTCGCTCGATGGCCCGCAGTTCAACACCATGAGCGAGTTGGGCGACCATTGGCTCGGCGTGCCCGGCACCTCGATCAAGGACCTGATCGGCTCCGGCAAGGGCCAGAAGACCTTCGCCCAGGTGGAAATCCCGGCCGCCGCCCGCTATGCCGCCGAAGACAGCGACATGACCCTGCGCCTCTGGCGTATCCTCAAGCCGCGACTTGCGGCCGAGAACATGACGACGCTCTACGAAACCATCGAGCGGCCCCTCGCCCCAGTGCTCGCCCGCATGGAAGGCCGCGGCATTTCCGTCGACCGGCAGATCCTGGCACGCCTCTCCGGCGACTTCTCGCAACGCGCCGCCGCCCTGGAAGCCGAAGCCTACGAACTGGCCGGCAGCAATTTCAACCTCGGCTCGCCCAAGCAACTCGGCGAAATCCTGTTCGATCGCATGGGCCTTGAAGGTGGCACCAAGACCAAGACCGGCGCCTGGTCCACCGGCGCCGATGTGCTGGAAGACCTCGCCCTCAAGGGCATTCCGCTGGCCCGCACCATCGTCGACTGGCGCCAGCTCACCAAGCTGATGGGCACCTATACCAACGCCCTGCCCGAATACATGAACCAGCGCACCGGCCGCGTGCACACGACCTATAGCCAGCACTCGGTGCTGACCGGCCGCCTCTCCTCCAACGATCCCAACCTGCAGAACATCCCGGTCCGTACCGAGGACGGCCGCAAGATCCGCACCGCCTTCGTCGCCGCCCCCGGCAAGGTGCTGATCTCGGCCGATTACAGCCAGATCGAGCTGCGCGTCCTCGCCCATATCGCCGATATCCAGGCGCTCAAGGACGCGTTCGAGGAAGGCCTCGACATTCACGCCATGACGGCATCGGAAATGTTCGGCGTCCCCGTCGAAGGCATGCCATCCGATGTCCGCCGCCGCGCCAAGGCGATCAATTTCGGCATCATCTACGGCATTTCCGCCTTCGGACTCGCCAACCAGCTCGGCATCGAGCGCGGGGTGGCCGGCGACTATATCAAGACCTATTTCGAGCGCTTCCCGGGCATCAAGGACTACATGGACGAGCAGCGGCGCCGGGTGAAGGTCGATGGCTATGTGATGACCATCTTCGGCCGCAAGATCAATTTCCCCAACGCCAATTCCTCCCACGCCGCCGAGCGGAGCTTTGTCGAACGCGCCTCGATCAATGCCCCCATCCAGGGCAGCGCCGCCGACATCATCCGCCGCGCCATGATCCGCATGGAGCCCGAGCTGAAGAAGGCCGGCATCGAGGCGGACATGCTGCTGCAGGTGCATGACGAGCTGATCTTCGAAGTCCCTGCGGGCACCGAGAACGAGGCCATGCCTGCCATCAAGCGCGTCATGGAAGGCGCCGCGGAACCGGCGGTGCGGCTCACCGTCCCGATCCAGGTCGATGCCCATGCGGCACATAACTGGGACGAGGCGCACTAGCACCAGGAACATCGGCCGGGAGGTTTTCCCCCGGCCTTCTGCGTATTTCATCTACCTACGCGGCACGGCCGAATCCGTGCAGACCACCGGAGCAATCGGGAAGGGCAGGCCTGATGAAGCGCATCGCGATTTTCTGCGACGGCACCTGGAACCGCATGTCGGCTGACGAGCCGACCAATGTGCTGATGGCGGCCGAGGCCGTGCTGTCCACCGGCGCGGATGGCGTGCCGCAGGTGGTCCATTACAACGAGGGCGTGGGTACGTCCTACGTGGTCAACGAGTGGATCGAGACGCGTCTGGCGGGCGCCTTCGGCTGGGGCCTGTTCGACAAGGTGGCGGACGCCTATCGCTTCCTCATCTTCAACTACGAGCCGGGCGACCAGATTTTCATCTTCGGCTTTTCGCGCGGCGCCTTCACCGCCCGCTCGCTGGCCGGGCTCATACGCAAATGCGGCGTGGTGCCCCGCGCCAATGGCCGCAGCATCAAGAAGGCGTTCGATTTCTACCAGAGCAAGGTCGCGCTGCCCGACGAGGATGATGCGCAGCAGTTCCGCATGGACAATTCCCCCGGCACCGTGTGCAAGGCGGAAGACCGGGACTGGCGCATCGCCCATGGCGCCGATCCTGAGGCGGTGGCGAGAATTCCCCTGCTCGACATCCGCTATATCGGCGTGTGGGATACGGTGGAAGCGCTGGGTCTGCCCAGGCATCTCCACCTCAGCGCCCTCACCGGCAAGATCGCCAGCTACGAGTTCCACGATGCCAGGCTCAGCAGCACCGTCCATTCGGCGCGCCATGCCGTGGCGGTCGACGAGAACCGCCGCAGCTTCGAGCCGACGCTGTGGGACAACCTGCCCAGGCTCAACGACGGCCATGGCGACGGCACGCTCTATCAGCAGTCCTGGTTCCCCGGCGAACACGGCGCGGTCGGGGGCGGCGGCGGCAGGCGGGGCCTCTCCAACAATGCGCTGGCCTGGATTCTGGACGGGGCGGAACAGCAGGGCCTGGCCTTCGATGCTGCCAGGCTCGGCGCGGCGCGCCTGCTGATCGATCACTTCGATCACCTGGACAATCGCAAGACCGGCCCCGGCTGGACGGATCGTTTCTATCGTCGCGCCCCGCGCCCGGCGCCGCTCGAGGGCGACACCCTGGCGCCGAGCACGCTCGAGCGGATGAAGCGGCAGGGCGCCGCCGCGACCGATCTCGAAACCAAGGCGTGGGACGCCTATCGGCCGGTCAATCTCAAGCAGTGGTGGCCACCCTGACGGCATCCTGAGCGGGAATGCCCACGCCGCGGGTCGCCCTCGGGCTTGACCCGAGGGCTCTGCACTTGCTGAACTCCGCCCGAACGCGACGCAACACCACCACCAGTGAGCCCATGACCCCCGACGAAATCCCCCTCACCGGCGGCGGCCGCAATGCCGTCTCCCGCATCGGCGACGTCGTCCACCGCCAGACCGGCCCCTGGGCCAGCTCCGTTCACGCCCTGCTCCGCCATCTCGAAGCCGAGGGCTTTAACGGCGCGCCCCGCGTCGTCGGCACCGGCTTCGACAGCGAAGGCCGCGAAACCCTCAGCTTCATCCACGGCGTCTCGCTCCATCCCGGCCCCTGGCCCGACGAGGCGATGTTCAACCTGGGCCGCATGCTCGCCGATTTCCACCGCGCCAGCGCCAGCTTCGTGCCCCCAGCCGATGCCGTCTGGCGCCCCTGGTTCGGCCGCGACCTCGGCAGCGGACCGCGCATCATCGGCCATGGTGACCTCGGCGACTGGAACATCATCGCTAGCGATCACCAGCCCGTCGGCTTCATCGATTGGGAACAGGCCGGCCCGGTCGATCCGCTGGTCGAACTGGCCCAGCTCTGCTGGCTCAACGCGCATCTGTTCGACGACGACCTGCAACTGCGCATCGGCCTGCCTCCAACACACATCCGCGCCCGCAAACTCCGCTACATCGTCGATGGCTATGGCCTGGCGGCAGCGGACCGCACCCGATTGGTTCCGGTCATGATCGAACTGGCCATAGCCGACGCGGCGAATGAAGCGGTGGAGGCGGGGCTTACGCCGGACAGCAGCAGTCCGGTCGAGGCGCTATGGGCGATGGCGTGGCGGGCACGGAGCGCGGCGTGGATGGGACGGAACAGGGGAGCGCTGGAGGCGGTGCTTGTTTAGGGTATAGGGCCACGCGGCATGATCCATGAAGTCGACGACTCGCCGTTATTGGGAGACCTCATCTTCAAGGCAACCGCGTGGATAACGTCATTAAGTATACCACGGCCTGAAATTCCCGACATATATTGGCGAGACAATTTGAGGGGCCAAGATGAATCCGGTTATACGAGCGCAACTACGCGAGTTTGCCAAGGCAAATTCCATCCTCGCCGAATCCCAGGAAAATCAATTCGAAATCTACACAATCTTCGCGGTTTTGAGCGGGCTTCTTGGAGAGAGTATTGACCCTTATGAAGTTCATTTGGAAGGGGATGAGTTTGGCGTCGACGGGATAGC
>JBARWY010000142.1:0-15753 GCA_049647065.1 Devosia sp.
ATGCGGCGCGCCCATCATGATCAGGTATTCATCGAGTCGAAGAAGTCGGAATTCGTCTTGGTCTGGCGGACCTTATCCATCAGGAATTCCATCGCGTCGATCGTCCCCATCGGATTGAGGATACGGCGCAGCACATACATCTTCTTGAGAATGTCGGACTCGACCAGCAATTCTTCCTTGCGGGTACCCGACTTGGTGATGTCGAGCGCCGGGAAGATGCGCTTGTCCGCGACCTTGCGGTCAAGGATGATTTCTGAGTTGCCGGTACCCTTGAATTCTTCGAAGATCACTTCGTCCATGCGCGAACCGGTATCGATCAGCGCGGTCGAGATGATGGTCAGCGAACCGCCATCCTCGATATTGCGCGCCGCGCCGAAGAAGCGCTTCGGGCGCTGCAGGGCATTGGCGTCCACGCCACCGGTCAGCACCTTGCCGGAGCTCGGAACGACAGTGTTGTAGGCGCGGCCGAGGCGCGTGATGGAATCGAGCAGGATGACCACGTCACGCTTGTGCTCGACGAGGCGCTTCGCCTTTTCAATGACCATTTCGGCGACCTGGACGTGGCGCGAGGCCGGCTCGTCGAAGGTCGAGGAGATGACTTCGCCGCGCACCGAGCGTTGCATGTCGGTCACTTCCTCGGGCCGCTCGTCGATCAGCAGTACGATCAGATAGCATTCGGGATGATTGGTGGCGATCGATTGTGCAATATTCTGCAACAGTACGGTCTTACCAGTACGTGGCGGCGCAACAATCAAGGCGCGCTGGCCCTTGCCCAAAGGCGCAACCAGATCGAGCAGCCGGGCCGAACGATCCTTGACGGTCGGATCGGGCAACTCCATGCGGAGCCGTTCTTCGGGATATAGCGGGGTGAGGGTGTCGAAGTTGACCTTGTGGCGGACCGCCTCGGGATCTTCGAAATTGATGGTGTTGACCTTAAGCAGCGCAAAATAGCGCTCGCCTTCCTTGGGAGACCTGATCTGGCCTTCAACCGTATCGCCGGTACGCAAACCGAAGCGGCGAATCTGGGATGGGCTGACATAGATATCGTCGGGGCCCGGGAGGTAATTGGCGTCCGGGGAGCGCAGGAAACCGAACCCGTCGGGAAGGACTTCGACGACACCTTCGCCGGTAATGTCGACTTCCTGGGCGGCCAGTTCCTTGAGGATGGCAAACATCAATTCCTGTTTGCGCATGGTCGAGGCGTTCTCGACCTCGTGTTCTTCGGCGAACACCAGCAATTCGGCCGGAGATTTGGCCTTGAGCTCGCTGAGCTTCATATTCTGCATGTAGCGGGAGACCCTATTGGGAAACTGTAATCGTCGTGTCGGCGATATATTGGTATTTTGGGAGGGATAGGCACCGCTCAGCGACCGGGGAGGTCGGCTAGATTTTGGGATGCGTTACGAGGCATGTAGCGCGATCCGGCAGCAGTTTCAAGGACGAAACCATCGCCGGTCGCGGAGATTCACGTGAAACAGGACGCTCAGAACGGCTTAACGATCACCGCGATGACGATGACAATGGCAATCACGAAGGGGATTTCGTTGATGGCGCGGTAGAATTTGTGGCTCCTTGTGTTCCGGTCCTGCTGGAATGCCCGGAGCAATGAACCGTACCAGCCATGGACACCACTCAGCGCCAGCACCATCGCCGCCTTGAGCCACATCCAGCCCATCGAGAAATCGACGATGCCGAAGCCGAATGCCAGCCACAGACCGAAAATCCAGGTGGCGATCATCGCCGGCGTGATGATGCCGCGATAAAGCTTGCGCTCCATGACCTTGAAGGTCTCGGCCTTCTCAGAGCCGACCGCGGATTCGGCGTGATAGACGAAGAGGCGCGGCAGATACATCATCCCCGCCATCCAGGCGATGACCGAGATGACATGCAGCGCCTTGACCCACTCATACATAATGAACTCCTCAACAGCTCATTGCGGCACTAGCCGTTCTTGACCCGATCCACCAACTGCGCCACGTGCTCGATCGGCGTTTCCGGCACGATGCCGTGGCCAAGGTTGAAGACATGGGGACGATCGGCAAAAGCTGCCACGATCTCATCGACGCGCCGGTCGAGCTGAGCCCCACCAGCCACCAGGCGCAGCGGATCAAGATTGCCCTGCACTGGCAGCTGCTGCGGCAGGTTCTTGCCGACAAAATCGAGCGGCGTCGCATAGTCCAGCCCCAGCGCGTTGACGCCGGTTTCGGCAGCATAGCGCGCGAGATTGCCGGCGGCACCGCGCGGAAAACCGATGATCGGGGCCTTGGGTATGCGGGCCCTTACGCCGGAAACAATCCGCCGGTTGGGTCCGATGACCTGCGCATCGAAAGCTGCGTCATCAAGATTGAGCGCCCAGCTCTCGAACAGTTGCACCACGTCGGCGCCCGCTTCCAACTGCGCCACGAGATAATTGATACTGGTCTCGACCAGCACGTCCATCAGCCCCTCAAAGGCCTCCGGATGGCGCAGGGCAAAAAGGCGGGCCGCTGCCTGGTCCGGCGAGCCCCTACCACCGATCATGTAGGTCGCCACTGTCCAGGGCGAGCCGCAGAAGCCGATCAGGGTCTTGTGAGGCTCAAGGGCCGCCCGCAGGCGACGCAGGGTCTCCAGCACAGGCTCCAGCCGTTCCAGCGGATCCCTCGCCTTCCCCAGCCCAGCGATGCTGTCGACATCAACCGGATGAAGGACAGGACCTTCGCCGGCCTCAAAGCGCACCGATTGTCCGAGCGCATCCGGAATGACCAGAATGTCGGAGAACAGAATTGCCGCATCGAGATCGAAACGCCGCAATGGCTGCAGGGTGACTTCGGTGGCGAGATCGGGCGTGTAGCAGAGTTCGAGGAAGTTCTTCGCTCGGGTCCTGATCTCCCGATACTCGGGGAGATAGCGGCCAGCCTGACGCATGATCCAGATCGGGGGGCGTTCCTGGCGTTCTCCAAGGACGGTTGCCAGCAGGGGCTTGTGGGTCACGCCACCCTTCCCTTCAAAACCCCTAAAGAGTCTTTCTTACTTGGTATCAGTATTATCATAGCGGTGTTTTGAGCCAATTCAGCGTCGTCCACAATCGCCCTCATGGCGGCACAACGGCGCAGGCCTATGGTAAACAGAGTGTTAATGGCGTCTGTGAATCATGATCGACCCTGTCCGTGCCATAATGCTTAAGCAGACGTTAACGGGCGCCTGCGGAGTCAATGATTCGAATTGGCATGTGCAAAACCGCTTGGTAGTCCGAACCGGCGCGCCACGGGTTATCCCCAGAGCTATCCCAGCCTGCGGCGGGGCCGAGTGCAGAGTCCAAATGTTAATGCTTTGGTAACCAAGTCGAACAAATCGGACGATCGACCAAAACCATGAGTCATTATCACAGGCTGGGCTTGAGCTGGGGATGACAGTGTGGAAAACATCGTCGCCATGCTGATCCTTGCCTCCCAGAGCGCCACCCGCAAAGCCCTGCTGGAGCAGGCCGGACTGGCCTTTTCCTGTGAGGCCGCCCGCATCGACGAACGCGCCCTCGAGGTGGCTGTAATCGACGCCGGCGGTGATGGCCGCGACGTGGCTTTGCTGCTGGCCGAAAAGAAGGCGGCTGCTGTTGCTGCAGGCCATCCCGGCGCGATCGTGATCGGGGCCGATCAGACCCTCAGTCTTGGCACCGAGCTTTTGCACAAGCCCGTCGATCGAGCCGCGGCGGCCGCCCAGCTCGACCATCTGCGCGGCAAGACCCATCGGCTCCATGCCGCTGTCGCGCTGGTGCGCGACGACGAGCTGCTGTGGTCGGGGGTCGAGACGGCCGAACTGACCATGCGCGATTTCACGGCCCAGGAGCGCGATGACGTGCTTGCCCGCGAAGGCGAGGCCGTGCTGTCATCGGTGGGTGGCTATCGGCTCGAAGGCCCTTCCATTCGCCTGTTCGAGACCGTCAGCGGCGACTATTTCACTATTCTGGGCCTGCCGCTGCTGCCGCTGCTGGCGGCCTTGCGCACCCTGGCCCCCGGAACCCTCACGTGACCACCAAAGCCTTCGTTATCGGCCACCCGATCAATCATTCCCGCTCGCCGCTGATCCATGGCACCTGGCTGGCCGAATATGGCGTCGATGGCGGCTACGAAGCGATCGACGTGGCGCCGGCAGACCTGCCGGCCTTCTTCGAACGCCTGCGGAGCGGTGAATTTGCCGGCGGCAATGTCACCATTCCGCACAAGGAGGCGGTATTTGCCCTTTGCGACGAAGTCGATCCGCTGGCGCGCAAGATCGGGGCCGTCAATACGCTGGTCGTGCGCGGCGGAAAGGTCGTAGGCAGCAATACCGACTATCTGGGCTTTCTCGGCAATCTCGACGCCGCGGTGCCCGGCTGGTCCGACGGCCCGGATGACGCCATGGTTCTCGGGGCGGGTGGAGCGGCGCGCGCGGTGCTGGTAGCCCTGCAGCGCCGGGACGGCGGTAAGGTGCATATCCTCAACCGCACCGTCGCCAATGCCCAGGCGCTGGTCGACGATATCGAAGGCCCATTCGAGGCCCATGGCTTCGAAGCCTTCGCCGAGCTGGCGCCGCGGACGGGCATCGTCATCAACACCACCTCCATCGGCATGCATGGCACGCGCTTCGACTGGCTCGATCTCAACCTGCTGCCGCAGCGCACCCTGGTGACCGATATCGTCTATGTGCCCCTCATGACCCCGTTGTTGGTCGAAGCGCAGGCACATGGTCTGCCGACAGTCGACGGTCTGGGCATGCTGCTGCATCAGGCCGTTCCCGGCTTCGAGGCCTGGTTCGGTATTCGCCCGACGGTGACGCCGGCACTGCGGGCGCGCATCGAAGCGACATTGGGGCATTGAGCATGTGGCGCATTGGCATCACGGGCTCCATCGCATCGGGCAAGTCCACTGTGCTCAAGGCCTTTGCCGATCTCGGCGTTCCGGTCTTTTCTGCCGACCAGGCGGTGGCTGAGCTTTATGAAGGCGATGCGGCGGCCCCTGTCGAGGTGCTTTTCCCCGGAGTTACCACTGCCGGTCGCGTCGACAAAACCCTGCTGTCACAACGCCTTGCCGCCGACCTGTCCGGGTTCAAGCGGCTCGAAGCGGTGGTGCATCCGCTGGTCCGCGCCCGCATCGCCCGGTTTATGGACGAGGCGGAAGCCGCTGGGCATGCCATGGCCGTGGCAGAGGTGCCGCTGCTGTTAGAGAGCGGCTATGACTATGGCTTTGATGCCATTGGCGTTACCTGGGTCGATGAGACCATCCAGCGCCGGCGTGCCCTCGCCCGGCCGGGAATGACCGTGGAAAAGCTCGATACCATCCTTGCCCGGCAGATGCCGCAGGCCGAAAAGAAGGCTCGCGCCAGCTATCTCTTCGATTCCGGCATGCCGCTCGACAAGACCACGGCCCTGGTCGCCGCTCTGGTGGCTGGTATCCGAGCCCAAGGGCCACAAAAATGAATCGCGAGATCGTTCTCGATACCGAAACCACCGGCCTGTCGCCTGCCATGGGTGACCGGCTGGTTGAAATCGGCTGCGTCGAGCTGATCAACCACATTCCCTCCGGCCGCAACTACCACGTCTACCTCAATCCGCAGCGCTCGATGCCCGAAGAGGCGTTCCGTGTGCATGGGCTGAGTGAGGAGTTCCTCGCCGACAAGCCGCTGTTTAAGACCGTGGCGCAGGAATTCCGTGATTTCCTGGGCGATGCCCAGCTCATCATCCACAATGCGCCCTTCGACATGGGCTTCCTCAATGCCGAGCTGGAGCGCGCCGGACAGCGGCCACTGGGCAATAGCGTCATCGATACGGTGATGCTGGCGCGCGACAAGCATCCGGGCGCCCGCGTCAGCCTCGACGCCCTGTGCAAACATTATGGCATCGACAATTCCCGGCGCGCCTTGCATGGCGCACTGCTCGACAGCGAGATTCTGGCGGAGGTCTATCTCGAGCTGATTGGCGGCAAGCAGGTGAGCCTGGCGCTGATCGCCGAAACCCGTGTCTCGGGCGCCGATGCCATCGCCACCCGGACCATCGCCGCCCGCCGGCCGGTCGCCCTGCCCCCGCGCCTCAGCCAAGACGAGGTCGCCGCGCACGAAAAGCTGCTCGCCACGCTGGGCACCGACGCGATATGGGCCCAGTACGGGGCCGAAACAGGCGTGGCCGCCGAATAGAAAAAGCCCGCTTGCGGCGGGGCTTTCAATTCTTCGTCGCTGGCGCGAAACTCAGTTCGGCTTGTCGGTTTCGGGCGGGGTATCGCTGGTCAGCGGCGCCGCGCCCTGCTGGGCGGCGAGCTTCTGCAGGTTCTGGCGATAGATGGCGGAGAAATCGACCGGCTCCATCATCAGGGGCGGGAAGCCGCCCTGCTGGGTCGTGCTGGCCAACACCTGTCGCGCGAACGGGAAGATCAGCCTCGGGCATTCGATCATCAACAGCTGGCTGAGCTGGTTCTCGGGCACGTTCTTAAGACGGAACACGCCGCCATAGACCAGCTCGACATTGAACAGCACGACCGCTTCGCGATTGGCCTTGGCGTTGAGCGTCAGCTCGACCGCATACATGTCATCGGCCTGCTTCTTGACGCCAACCGAGATGGAGACGTTGAAGGCAGGATTGCCGCCGCCCGCCATGATCGAGCCGGGCGCGCCCGGATTCTCGAAGCTGAGGTCGCGGATATACTGGCCCACCAGGTTCATCGAGGGCAGGTTGGCAGCCTGGGGGGCTGCGCCGCCTTGGGTATCGTCAGCCATGTGCTTTTCGTCCTTCACGGGGAATAATGCTGGGGCGTGGCTAGCATCTTTGCCGGAAAGCGACAAGGCTGGCCGGGGTTCAGCGCGGCCGATAGTCGTCATCGTCGAGATCGATCGTGCCCTCGATTCGCCCGGTTGTCGGATCGCGCCGGCGATAGGTTGTCGTGGTGTCGACCACCGTCACCCGGCTGGCCAGCGCAGCATAGATCCAGCCCCGCACCGGCGGCAGCAGCAGCGCCAGCGCCACCACGTCGCTGAGGAAGCCCGGCAGTACGAGAAACAGCGCAGCGACGCCGATCATCATGGCGTCGGCGATGGTGCGGCCCGGCATGCGTCCGCTATCGACATTGGTGCGCAGCTGCCCGAGCACCGAAAGACCCTGCTGGCGCAGCAGCAAGCCACCCAGCAGCGCAGCGCCGATAACCAGCGCCAGTGTCGGAAACAGGCCGATGATTTGTCCCACCTTGATGAAGATGGCGATCTCGATAATCGGCAGGGCAATGAGCCCGAGAGCGAAGAATCGTGCCACGGTCAGGGTTTCCTTCTTTGCGCCGCTGCGGCAAAACGTTGTCTCGCCCCATCGTGAACTGGTTTTGGGGTGAGGCTTTGCCTATATATAGGCTTCAATGTTGCGCTCAACGAGCGCCGTAGCGTCGATTTCTTCCGGCGCACTCAGGTTAAGGTGCATTGCGCAATGGATGAATTCTTCGATCTGCCGACCCTCGTCGTGATTGCCGTGGCGGTCTTTGTACTGTTTCGCCTGCGCTCGGTACTGGGCACCAGGACCGGCAATGAACGTCCGCCCATGGAGCGGAGCAAGCCCGCAACGGCCGAGGCTGCTGAAGAGACCGTAGTACCCCTGCGCCCGCGCGGCACCGGCGCTCCCGATCTTGACGACGAACGTCGCGCCCGCAAGACCGACGCCGAGATCGAACAGTTCTCCCATGGCGACGAGCAGCTCGCTGCCGGCTTCCGGGCCGTCGTCGAGGCCGATCCGACCTTCGCACCCAAGAGCTTCCTCGAGGGCGCCAAGCAGGCTTACGAGATGATCGTCACTGCTTATGCCTCAGGCGACCGCGTCATGCTGAAGAACCTCCTCGAAAAGGACGTGTTCGAAGGCTTTCAGCGGGCCATTGCCGAGCGCGAGGCTGCTGGCCAGACTGTGGACTTCACCTTTGTCGGCCTGCCCAAGGTCGATATTTCCGAAGCCGAATATGATCGCAAGAATATCCTGATCACCGTCCGCTTCCACGCCGAAGTGGTTTCGGCCACCCGGGACAAGGATGGTACTCTGGTCGATGGCAATGCCGACCAGGTGCAGACGATTGCCGATGAATGGACCTTTGCCCGTAACCCCAAGTCGCGCGACCCGAACTGGAAGGTCGTTACGACCAGCCAGCTCGACTGATCTGCAACCAAGGCGCTCGGCTCAATTCCATTCCATGTCCAAGCGTGACCCCAGGCGCCTGCCGCACGATTTCCACCTGTGGACGGCTGTCGCGTCGACAGTCGATCCGCTGCGGCGCAAGGGCCTGTTGAAACTGGGCCCCCTGCCCTTGCCGGCCGAAGAGCCGGTGGCCGTGGCAGTCGCGAGCAAGGCCGCGCCCCGGCGGCAGGCGCCGCGGAAACCCTTCCTGCCGCCCTACCAGGCGCCACTGCCGGCAGCAGCCCTGCCAGACAGGGCAGTCGATCCGGCGATCCGCAGGAAAGTCGGCCGCGGTCGCATCGAGATCGACGGTCGCATTGACCTGCATGGCATGACGCAGAACGAGGCACGCTCCGCTTTGCATGGTTTCATCCATGCGCGCTTTCATCGAGGCGACCGCACCGTCCTGGTGATCACCGGCAAGGGACAGAAGACCGACAACGACTATATCGCCGCCATGACCGAGCGGGGAGTATTGCGCACCATGCTGCCGATCTGGCTCAACGAGCCCGGCCTGGCGCCGCTCGTCTCGGGCTGGAGCGTGGCGGCGCGCGGTCATGGTGGGGAGGGGGCGTGGTATGTGCGCCTGCGCCGCGCATGACCCCCTTGGGCGCCAAGATACGGGAATTGCGCGAAGCCCGCGGCGTCTCGCTCAAGGAGATGGCGGCGGCGCTCAACGTCTCGAGCGCCTATCTCTCGGCGCTGGAGCATGGCCGGCGCGGCCGGCCCACCGGTTTCCTGCTGCATCGCATGATCGCCTTCTTCAACGTGATCTGGGACGAGGCCGAGGAATTGCAGCGCCTCGCCGAAATGAGCGATCCCAAAGTTACCATCGATACCGGGGGGCTGGTGCCGGAGGCTACCGAACTGACCAACCGGCTGGCGGCCGATATCGGCAAGCTCGACGCTGACGACCTGCGGTTCCTGCGCGACGAACTGATCCGCCGCTCCGGCCGCTCCAAGCCTTAGCGAACGCTGGCTAACCCCTGATATCAGGAGTATTTTGATACCCTCTACCGGAGGAGGTTATCATGCGCACTTTTCGTGTCGCGGCCGTCCTTGCCGCGTTGACCATGACCACCATGCCCACCTTGTCTGCCGACCTGACACCCAGCGCCATCAGAGGTCTGCTGGAGCAACAGGATGCGGTGGCCGTGGTCCAATCTTTCGACGATGCTACCTGGACGGCGTACCTCGCCCATGTTGAAGCCGGTGACCGCGGCTGGATCGACCTGGTGCCTTTGCTGGCCGATGGAACCGATGCTGGAACGTCCGAAAGCCTCATCATCACCCTGTCGCGCGCCCTCAGGGCCAATCCGGCCGGTGTGCTGAGCATCCTGGCTGCCGATCATTATAGCCCGGCTGATATCTGCGGGGATAACGACATCGAGGTCTCGGCGCTTGAGGCGGTCCGCTTCATCGACGAGGCCCTGGTCAAGGTTGCCGCCGTGATGGACCCGGCGTTGAGCCAGGCGCGCAATGCCTGCCTGATGGAACTGGGCGATGCGCGGATTTCAGCGCTGATTTGAGACTGGCGCTTTCAGTCGACACCCTCCCCCTTGTGGGGAGGGATCAAGGGTGGGGGTGGGCCACACACGCTGAGTTTGTGGAGGCATACCCCCCACCCTGCTCGATTCAACGGACTTAGCTGAAGCTAAGTCCTATCTCGCATCCCTCCCCACAAGGGGGAGGGTGACCAACTGCACGTCCGGACGCCCTAAAGCACGAACTTGCTGAGGTCCGTATCCGCGGCCAGCACGCCGACCTTCTCCGCGACAAATGCCGCATCGATCTTGATGGTCTGGCCTTGCTTGTCGGGGGCTTCGAAGCTGATGTCTTCCACCAGCCGCTCCATCACCGTCTGCAGGCGGCGGGCGCCGATATTCTCCACCGAGTTGTTGACCTTGACCGCCGCGTCGGCAATCGCCTCGATGGCGTCTGTGGTGAAATCCAGGGTCACCCCTTCGGTGCCCATCAGCGCCACATATTGCTTGATCAGGCTATTGTCGGTGTCGTTGAGGATGCGGATGAAGTCCTCACGGGTCAGCGCCTTGAGTTCGACCCTGATGGGCAGGCGGCCCTGGAGCTCCGGCAACAAGTCGGATGGCTTGCTGACATGGAAGGCGCCCGAGGCGATGAACAGGATATGGTCGGTCTTGACCGGACCATACTTGGTCGAAACCGTGGTGCCCTCGATCAGCGGCAACAGGTCCCGCTGCACGCCTTCGCGCGACGGACCGCCCTGCGCGCCGCCTTCGCGATGCGCCACCTTGTCGATCTCGTCGATGAAGACGATGCCGTGGTTTTCCACCAGCTCGATGGCCTCGCTCTTGAGCTGCTCCTGGTCGAGCAGCTTGTCGGCTTCCTCGGCGATCAGCGGCTCATAGGCGTCCTTGACCTTGATCTTGCGCTTGACGCCGCGGCCGCCCATGGCCTGCTTGAACATGTCGGAAAGATTGATCATGCCGATGCCGCCATTGGGCATGCCGGGAATTTCAAGGCCCCCGGTATTGGCCGAAGGCGTCATCTCGATCTCGATTTCGTTGTCATCGATCTCGTTGTTGCGCAGCTTCTTGCGAAACGAGTCGCGGGTCGACGGCGTGGCCGAGGTGCCGACCAGCGCGTCGAGCACGCGGTTTTCGGCATTCTGGTGCGCCTGCGCCTGCACATCGGCGCGGCGCTTGTCGCGCAGCACCGCAATGCCGGCCTCGACCAGGTCGCGGATGATCTGCTCGACGTCGCGCCCCACATAGCCGACCTCGGTGAACTTGGTGGCTTCCACCTTGATGAACGGCGCCTGCGCCAGACGGGCCAGCCGCCGCGCGATCTCGGTCTTGCCGACGCCGGTCGGCCCGATCATCAGGATGTTCTTGGGGGTCACTTCGCGACGCATATCGGGGCCGAGCTGCTGACGGCGCCAGCGATTGCGCAGGGCCACTGCGACGGCGCGCTTGGCGTCATGCTGGCCGACAATGTTGCGGTCGAGTTCGCTGACGATCTCGCGCGGGGAAAAGTTGGCTTCACTCATTGGTTTGTCTTTCCTGGTGCCTCGTCGAGGAAGCGCACCATCATGTGTTCGTCGATATAGCGACCGTTCACGTAGAGGCAGCGGGGGTCAGTGCCGTAGGTCCTGAACCCCGCCTTTTCGTAGAGCCGGATGGCGGGCGCATTATGTGCACCCACCATCAGGTGGATCTGGATCACTTCGCCCCTCGCATGGTCCACAGCAGCCTCGATCAGCGCGAGCGCGGCGCCGGTGCCGCGCAGGGACGGCTTCACATAGACCTGCAGCAACCAGCCGCGATGCGTCTCGCGTTCGCCATCGTCACGGCCGTAGGCTACGATACCGGCCAGTTCGCCCGCGACGCCGATGGCGCCGAAGAAGGCCATCTGATCCATCTGCAGGCGCAGCGACTCAGTCGTGCGCGCGCCGAAATTCTGCGGCGAGGTGCCATAGGACTCGGGTGATGCGGTCAACGCCTCGAGCCGGATGGCCCGATAGGCGTCGACGTCGTCCCGGGTCAGCCGGCGGATCGAATAGCTCACGCGTCGAGCTCGATGGTTTCGAGCGTCACATTGCCATTGGTATAGACGCAGATTTCTTCGGCGATCTTCATGGCACGGCGGGCAATGTCCTCGGCATCGAGCTCGGTGGCCTGGTGCAGGGCCAATGCCGCCGAATGCGCGTAGTTACCGCCCGAGCCGATGGCGATGACGCCGTGATCGGGCGTCAGCACGTCGCCATTGCCGGTCAGCACCAGCGTATCGGTCTTGTCGGCCACGATCATCATGGCCTCGAGCTTGCGCAGATAGCGATCGGTACGCCAGTCCTTGGCCAGTTCCACTGCGGCGCGCATCAGCTGGTCGGGATATTGCTCGAGTTTGGCCTCGAGGCGCTCGAAGAGCGTGAAGGCATCGGCGGTGGAGCCGGCGAAACCGCCGATCACTTTGCCACCGGCAAGCCGCCGCACCTTCTTGGCGCTGTGCTTCATCACGGTCTGGCCCATGGAAACCTGGCCATCGCCGGCCACTACGACCTTGTTGCCCTTGCGCACGGAAACGATTGTCGTCCCGTGCCACCCGGGAAAATTGCTGTCACTCATTTGGGGAGGTACTCCGAACTGTTGGCTAGATATTTAGGAGCGCCCCGCGGGAATGCAACAGACGTGCTTATGCGCCGCACGGCGCTTACGCCTGCGGGTTCACGGTAACGGGCGGCCTTTGACTCGACCTAGTTTAGACTATGGGAGCCAAGGGCCGCCCGTCACGATCCGCTTTTTCTACAGGGTCCGGTTCAGGCGGTACCATTATTGCAGGTCCGGCTGCCGAGTTTCCAACCCCACTGGACAGGCGCCCCCGTCCCACGGTCACCCCGCCCGGCCCTGCGTAGAGGCCGGTGACTGGCGGGATGGGAGAAGGATGCCATGGAACGGCGGAGGCGGGGATAAGTTTTGTTAGGCTGGCTTGAACAGCAACACGGAGGAAGCCATGCCCAGAGCATCCCGCGTCATGCCCATGCTGTCGGTCGCCGACATGGCGGCGTCGCGCCGCTTCTACGAAACCGTGCTGGGCGGCGAACTCGTCTACCAGTTTCCGCCCGAGGGTGAGCCGGGCTTTCTCACGCTGTCCTTCGGCCAGACCGAGCTTGGCCTCGGCGTGCTGGGCGAGAAGGGCGTGCATGGCAGGCCACAGCGCCCGGCCAGCGGGCACCGGATCGAGCTTTGCATCAATGTTGACGATGTCGATGCGGCGCTCGATGCACTGGCCGCGCCCGTGGCCATGGCGCCAATCGACCAGCCCTGGGGCGAGCGCGCGGCCTATGTCGAAGATCCCGATGGCAATCTGGTGATGCTGGTGGCGCCGGTTGGCTGACCTCAACCCAATCTTCACGTAGCCGTGTCTATCTGCTAGGGAGCCGCCCGTATCCCGGAGACTGCCATGCGCAAAGCCACTGTCGCCCGCAAGACCAACGAGACCGAGATCACAGTCTCGGTGAACCTCGACGGCACGGGCGCGCATAGCATGGCGACCGGCATCGGTTTTCTAGACCACATGCTGGACCAGCTCAGCCGCCACTCGCTGATCGATATGGACATCGCCTGCAAGGGCGACCTGCATATCGACTTCCACCACACGGCCGAAGACGTGGGCATCGCTTTGGGCCAGGCCGTGCTTAAGGCGCTGGGCGACAAGAAGGGCATCCGCCGCTATGCCTCGGCCGACCTGCCGATGGACGGTACGCTGACCCGCGCCGCGCTGGATGTGTCCGGCCGCCCGTTCCTGGTGTTCCGCGCCGAGTTCAGCCGCGACAAGGTCGGCGAGATGGATACCGAGCTGTTCCGCGAATTCTTCCAGGCCTTCGCCATGAATGCCGGGATTACCCTGCATATCGAGAACTTCTACACCGACAACAACCACCATCTGGCCGAGTCGATGTTCAAGGCGGTGGCGCGCGCCTTGCGCGAAGCGGTGGAACTCGATCCGCGCGTGGGTGATCGGGTACCGAGCACCAAGGGTACGCTGTAGCGCCGCCTGTCGGTACCGATGGGCTTTCAACGCCCCGCATTTTGCACTAAGTCAGCCCCAACCACGGTGTCATCCCGGCCTTGAGCCGGGATCCACCTCGAGAACTCAGGATGGGCCCCGGCTTGCGCCGGGGTGACATCGAGCGTTTGGAGCCTTCGGTGACCCTCTACGCCATTTTCGATCCCAAGCCGGGCAAGCGCGATCTGCCAGCGGCCATTCCCGAGAAATTCTCGTGGTTTGCCGCGATCCTGCCACCGGGTTTCCTGGCTGTGCACGGGCTCTGGCTGGAGCTGGTTGCCTGGCTGCTCAAACTCGTGGCGGTGGTGGTGCTGTCGGGCTTCATAGGCGATGACGCGGCCGCCCTGCTCTATGTCCTCGGGGCCGTCTGGCTCGGCTTTGCCGCACCCGGCCTGCGCCGCCATGCCCTGCAATGGCGCGGCTGGACCCATCGCGGCGAGTGTGTTGCGCTGAGTGCCGACCTGGCCCAGCTGGAGGCGCTGCGATGAGCCTCGTCACCATTATCGACTACGGCGCCGGCAACCTGCACTCGGCCGCCAAGGCCTTCGAGCGCATGGCCAACGGCCTGGGCGACATCACGGTGGAAGTGACCTCGGACCCCGAGCGCGTCCGCGTCGCCGACCGTATCATGCTGCCTGGCGTCGGCGCCTTTGCCGATTGCAAAGCCGGCCTCGATGCCGTGCCCGGCATGGTCGAGGTGCTCGAGGAGCGTGTCATCCGCGGTGGCGTGCCCTTCCTCGGCGTCTGTGTCGGCATGCAGCTCATGGCGTCGGAAGGCCGCGAGAAGGTGGTGACATCTGGCCTCGGCTGGATCCCCGGTGCCGTCGAAAAGATCGCGCCGTCCGATCGCTCGCTCAAGATCCCGCATATGGGCTGGAACACCATTTCGGTGACCCGGCCGCATCCGCTCTTCGCCGGCATTCCCGATGGCTCGGACGGGCTGCACGCCTATTTCGTGCATTCCTATCACCTGGCGACTGAGAGCCCCGACACGCTGCTGGCTACCACCGATTACGGTGGGCAAGTCACGGCCTGTGTCGGTCGCGACAATATGTTCGGCACCCAGTTCCACCCGGAAAAAAGCCAGGCTCTGGGACTGCAGCTGATCGAGAACTTCCTGAGGTGGACGCCGTGATCCTGTTTCCCGCCATCGACCTCAAGGATGGTCAATGCGTGCGCCTCAAGCTGGGCGACATGGACCAGGCCACCGTGTTCAACGACGACCCGGCCGCGCAGGCCCTCTCGTTCGAGGACCAGGGGTTCGAGTATCTCCACGTCGTCGATCTCAACGGCGCCTTTGCCGGCGAGAGCGTCAATGGCGCTGCGGTCGAGGCCATTCTCAAGACCGTGAAGTTTCCTGTGCAGCTCGGGGGCGGCATCCGTACGCTGGCCCATATCGAGAGCTGGCTCGGCAAGGGGCTGGCCCGCGTCATCCTTGGTACCATCGCCGTGCGCGATCCGGCGCTGGTCAAGGAAGCGGCCACCAGGTGGCCGGGTCAGGTTGCCGTCGGCATCGACGCCCGCAAGGGCATGGTCGCAGTGGAAGGCTGGGCCGAGACGTCAGAACTCAGCATCATCGAACTGGCCAAGCGCTTCGAAGGCGCCGGGGTGGCGGCGATCATCTATACCGATATCGATCGTGACGGCATTCTGGCCGGCATCAACTGGGCTTCGACGCTGGAGCTGGCGCGCTCGACCTCCATTCCCGTCATCGCCTCCGGCGGGCTGGCTTCGATGGCCGACATCGAGCGCCTGACCCAACCGGACGCTGCCGTGCTCGAAGGCGCGATTTCGGGTCGGGCGCTGTACGACGGCCGGATTGATTCACGTGAAGCACTCGCGCTGTTGAGGAAAGCGGCATGACCCTCAAGACCCGCCTCATTCCCTGCCTCGACGTCATGGGCGGGCGCGTCGTCAAAGGCGTGCAATTCGTCGACCTGCGCGATGCCGGCGATCCGGTGGAAGCCGCCATGGCCTATGACGCGGCGGGGGCCGATGAGCTGACCTTCCTCGACATCACCGCCAGCCACGAGGGCCGCGACACCAGTTTCGACGTGGTGGCG
>JBARWY010000143.1:0-10146 GCA_049647065.1 Devosia sp.
GGATTAAATATCTCTGTCTTGGAGCCGAGCGAGGTAGCAGCGACCAGGGCAACTTCGGCTTGGCGCAGGAGTTCTTCCGCACTGTCTTGCGGCCGCCCTAGTGCACTCAGTCCGACCAGGGGGTCGAGTACTACGACGTGCCCATCCACCGAATAAGGCTCCGCGAGAGACGTTCTGGCGGAAACGGAAAAGGCGGTTAGCCCGTGCAAATCATTGTCGGGGTGCAGCCAGGCAAAGCGATCCCGTCCGACCCTTGCCGGTTTGCTGCCAATGTGCTGCTCCAATCGTCTTGCAACCTCTCGGGCGACGTTCTCGCCGACGGCATGCCCGAGGCCTGCGATTGCGCCGTCCAATCGCCCCAGACGCACCATCGAAATGCGACCAAGCATACCTGATGCAATTGCCCTATTAACCTGATCGACCAGCGCCTGGCGGGAATAGGCGCGGGTCGAGGCGTCGTGGGTCGCCAGATACGTCATTCGAGCCTGCTGCCGCAGGTGCTCGTTCCAGCGAAGGGAGCGTTCTTCGAGCAGCCCCATCAAGAGACAAAGGCCGATTGCGAAATGAACCGCAACTGTGTCGAATGTCCAGCCAACCAGCAGGAGGGCCAGGCAGGCGACCATCTCCACGGTAATGGAGGTGGCGGCGCTTAGCCGAGTCAACTGAGCCAGGTCGAAACGCCGTCGACCGAGGAACAAGGCAGGGACAAGCAATATGCAGATGGCGAAGGCGACGAATTGTCCGCGCTCCTGAACAATCCGGCCCCCCTTTAGGGTTTCTGTCGCGGCGATCTGTACGAGCGGTCCCGGGATCACGCCGAAGCGAGGAACACGAAAGAAGTCGCGCAACTCCACTGCGCTAGCGCCGATGATGACCTGCTTGTTGTAGAACCGGCCAGGATCGGGGGTACCTTCAAGAAGCTCCAATACCGAGATCCGATCGATTGCATCGAGATCAATGCTAAAGTCGATAAACAGCTGGTTGCCGACGTGCACAGTCGGCTCTAGGCGGGCGGCTACAGACCGAATGTCCTCGCCGGGCAGCATCATCGGCACCGATTGCAGCAGACGCGTTCCGTCTCCATCAACGTTGACCAGCACGGAATCCGCATGGGCAGCAAATCTGTCAAGCGGCCTGTTTATGATGATTTGGCCGTTCGTAGCGGTCTGCGCAAAGGCAGCCAGGAAAGCATAGCCACCGGCTCGCTCCAGTGCCGCTTCCAAAGCAGCGTCTTCCTTGGCGACAGAGGCCGTGCTGAAGTCGATGTCGAACACTATGTCGGCGGCACCAAGCTCTACCAGCTTATCAAGAAGCTTTGCGTGAATGGAGCGCGGCCAAGGCCATACGCCAAACGCTTGGAGGCTGGCCGCGTCGATTTCCACCAGTACCGTTTCCCCGGTTGGGGCTCGGTCTGCTAGCTGAAAACGGATCGAACGAAGCGCTTGGTCAAGGGGCGCGAAACCGCCTGCCCACGCCACCATCAAGACGAGTGAAACCAGCAGCGACAGTGCTGCAAGGCGCCACCTGTCACGGATAGTGCTGATCACTCCCTACCGTTCCCATGGCCATTGCCATTGCCAGAGCTGCCGTTGCCGGGATTGCCATTGCCATTCCCGCCCGAGTTGCCGGAATTGCTATTGCCATTGCCGTTCCCGCCCGAGTTCCCGTTCCCGTTCCCGTTCCCGCTCGAGTTCCCGTTGCCGTTGCCGCCCGAGCTCCCGTTACCGCCGGCGCTACCGGAATTTGCGTTTCCGTTATCGGAATTCCCCTTACCGGAATTCCCGCTTCCATTCCCACCAGAGTTCCCGTTACCCGAATTGCCGTTACCGCTCGAATTCCCGCCGTTATTGCCGTTGCCGTTGCTGTTCCCGGAATTCCCGTTGCCAGGGCTCCCGTTGCCCGAGCTGCCCTTGCCGTTGCCACCGGAATTGCCATTTCCCTCGGCGGGAACATTCGCAGTAGCATTTATGTTTTCGCCAGTATCGACGGGCCGGCCGCGGTCGTCGGCAGGGACATCGCTTGTGCCGTTGACCACTCGCTCGCCCTCAAAGGTAAAGATGGCCGCAGTGCCGGGCCCGGACACTTCTAGTGGTGCATTTTGCGAGACCTGCGCTTCTTGTCCTCGAACGATATCGACGACGAGGTCGTTGATCGTATCTTGAACCTGCACTGTCCCACGATCGACTTCGACCCGGGCGGTGCCACCCCCCACGCTAACCCGGAAAATGGTGCCCTTAACCACGGCGGCCAGATAGGGAGTTTGCACTGAGAAGTGTTGTACGTTCCGACGCTCTACATTGGCGACGATTGTGCCCGATGACATCTCGACGCTGGTTAGCTTGCCGGCCCCTTCGTGGAGCTCGATCTGCGTGCCGGGATCAAGTTCGAGAACCTCGGCTCCGCGAAGTAATTCCACTCTTCCATCGGAACCCGTACGCACTTTCTGTCCATCAAGCACCGTTGCTCCCCGAACCAGTGGCACCCATTGCCCGTGCACCATCTGTTCGGCGGTCCCGCGTAGCCGGTTTGCCACCCAGTCCTCGGCAAACCCCGGAAGAGTGAGCATCAGGAAAAGGGCGAGCCGTAGTGCTATTCTGAGCATGATGTCCTCCGCATTCTGCGTCCGACACCCTTTCGCCCTGCGGGTTGCGAAAACCTTACGCTGGCGGCGCAGGTTAGCGGCTTCGGGATCACGAGCCGGGCTATGGTGAAATTCCAGTTAGCGGGTTGCGGCGCTGCGGACCGCCGCGACCAGGTCGTTCGAGCACCAGCTGAGGTCTCCCGCCGTGCCGCTGATATGGTCGATCTGCCAGCCGTGCCGCCGTTCGTGCACCAAGTCGAACTTTATGGTGACCAACTGTCCGTCCGTCCTGAAGCTCGCCGTGCTGGTGGCGGTCAGCCCCTTGGCCTCAAACGTGTCCAAGTTGAACACCGTCATCAGCTCGGGTTTGTCCATACCCGATATAGGGTCGAAGCCAAGCTGCTTGACCGCCTCGACGGGCACTAGCCCGCCGCCCATTTCGGCAGTCAGGCTGTCGGAGAAATAGGGCTCGAAGTTCGTAACGGGCTGACCGGATAAGTAGTTGAAATAGAGGGACGACAGAAGGTCATCCGGTGAGGTGAACTCCTGCCCATGAGCAGCTGTCATCGAAAAGACGAGAGTGGGAAGGACAAGCAGTCTGCGCATTACGGGTTCAAATCCAAGGTCTAGCGATTGCCCCGCCGCTGGGAGCGACTGTACCCGTCTTTCTGTTGCAGCCAAACAAATTTCCGGCCCCTTTTAATGCCAATCTGAACTGTCCAGCATTTCCTTCTGGAGTGCCATCCGACAGGCGAGCCAAGCGGTAAATGTCCGCTATTGAGCCCAAACCGGCCCGTCCTCTTCCCACCCCATTTGAGCCGCCGGCGGCAGCTTTTAGGAAATCGCTGAGGGGTCCCGAAGGTCTGGAATGGGGCGCGTACCAGACGGCTCCGCGGTTTCTCAAACCATTGGCTGAGTGATCAGGGGAAGGGGCGTCTATGACGCTGTGTTTAGAAGGTGGCCAACGGCTGCAATGCCATGCGACCGGCATGCTTTGGACAGGCAAACCTTTGCTGACCGTCTTACAAGTCGAGGTGCCGATTGTTGTTGCTCGCCAAACTGGCGTAGAAGAAAATGCATGGAAGGCTTCCAGAGCGAGAGTGAATGGTTGCAACGCCCGATCATCGTTTTTGACGCGATGTGCGTGCTCTGTTCGGCCAATGCGCAATTCGTCCTTAACAACGACCGCCGTGGCCATTTTCTGCTGGCATCA
The DNA here is from genome assembly GCA_049647065.1 of Devosia sp. GTDB lineage: Bacteria > Pseudomonadota > Alphaproteobacteria > Rhizobiales > Devosiaceae > Devosia. The sequence continues at coordinate 3,795 of JBARWY010000143.1, forward strand.
ATGCAAGGTGAGGTCGGCAGCGCGCTCTACCGCAAGTTCGGCATTGACCCTGCCGCACCGGACACGATCGTGGTTGTGATCGGCGAACACGCCTTGCGCGACAGCGACGCTGTCCTCTCCATCTATGAAGAACTTGGCTGGCCGTGGCGGATATTCTCCGCTTTGCGGTTTGTCCCCCGCGCCTTGCGCGATCCCGCTTATCGCTTCATCGCGCGCCATCGCTACCGCATTTTTGGGAAGCGAGACGCCTGCTGGCTGCCAACGCCGGATCAGGCCAAGCGCGTGCTATGAACGCGTAGCGTCAATTTGCCGCTCGGCACCCGTCAGGTAGCTCGCTAACCTGCAGGCCGAGTGGGGGACGGCATTCTGCGTAGTGGGCTCGATATTGCGATCGGCGGTGCAGGTCCCGGCGGCATGGCGACCGCGCTGTTCCTTGCCCGGCAAGGGCACAGAGTCCAGCTGTTCGAACGCTTCGAAACTCCTCGCCCCGTCGGGTCTGGCCTCATGCTGCAACCGACGGGGCTAGCAGTTCTCGAAGCGCTTGGTCTGGGCCATGGCATCAGCGCGCTGGGCTCGCGAGTCGACCGGCTTGTCGGAACGGATTCTCAATCGGGCCGAACGGTGCTCGATGTCAGCTATCGGCCGCTGGGCGCGCATGTTCATGCCCTGGCCGTTCACCGTGCAGCGCTGTTCAATATACTGCATGATGCAGTAGTCACGGCCGGAATCGAGATCGCGGTCGGTTTTTCCGCCACGGACATGTCCGGAACCGGTCCCGGATATTACCTGCACGGCAGCAAGGGGCGCCGCGGACCGTTTGATCTGATTGTGGACGCGACCGGATCGTCCTCGCCCTTGCGCCAGTTCGCCCAGCACAAGGTCACGCCGCGTCCTCTCGCGTTCGGCGCGCTTTGGGCGACTCTGCCCTGGATCGAAAAGGGATTCGACCGCCGAGCGCTGGTGCAACGATATCGCAGGGCCAGCGTCATGATCGGCGTTCTGCCTGCAGGCAAGCAGGTCGATGACGGACCTGATCTGGCCGCGTTCTTTTGGAGCTTCAAGACGGCGGATTATGAGGCGTTGCGGCGCGCGGGCATTGACGCCTGGCGCTCAGAAGTCCGGCAGCACTGGCCCGAGACAGAACCGCATCTGGCCAATGTCGCGGATTTTGACCAGCTGAGCGTGGCCCGCTACACCCATTCCACTTTGAAAGTCCCAGCAGGTGAGGGGGTCGCCTTCATCGGCGACAGCGCGCATTCAACCAGCCCGCAGTTGGGTCAGGGCGCCAATATGGCCTTGCTCGACGCGGCAGCGCTGGCCTGGGCGATCGAGAGCACAGCCGACATTTCCGCAGCGCTGACAGCTTATGTGCGGATGCGGCGCTGGCACGTGCGGTTCTATCAGTTTATGTCGAACGCCCTGACGCCGCTCTACCAGTCCGACAGTTCCATCTATCCAGTACTGCGCGACATCGGCGCCGGCAGCCTGGGCAAGATCATGCCCCTGCCGTGGGTGCTGGCAAAGCTGATCTCGGGGCAGCTCCTGCTGCCGCGCAACCCCTTGCTGTCGGGGAGAGCAACCTAATGAGCCGACCTCATGCGGTCATCATCGGCGCGTCCGGCGTCTTCGGCTCGCGGCTGGCGCGCCTGTTGGCCAGGCGACAGGCGTTTCGGATAACGCTGGCCGGGCGCACCCCTGCAAAAATCATCCCTCTGCAGGCCGACCTTCTTAGAATCGATCCGCAGGGCGGATATGACGCCGTGGCGCTCGACCGCGACCGTGTCACCGCGCAGGACCTGCAGGCGTTGGACTGCCAACTGGTCGTCGATTGCTCGGGCCCGTTCCAGTCGATGGGCACAAGTCTGATCGAAGCCGCGATTGCCGCGCCCTGCCACTATTTGGACCTGGCGGACTCAAGGGCCTTCGTGGCCGAGATCGGTCGTTTCGATGCCGCTGCTCGGGCCGCAGGCGTTGCCATCATTTCAGGGGCCAGTTCTTCCCCCTGCCTGAGCAATGCCGTGCTCGATTATCTGGTAGGCGACTGGACGAGCATCGACACGATCGACTGCGCCATCGTCCCGGGCAATCAGACGCCCAAGGGCAAGTCGGTGATCGACGGCATCTTGAGTTGGGTCGGTCAGCCCATCAGGATTTTCCGTGAGGGCGAATGGCAAACCGGCGTAGGCTGGACCGGCGAGCGGATCATTGCGATCGATGGAGTCGCGCCGCGACGGGCCATGCTTGCCGAAGTGCCGGATCTGGATATCATCCCCCAGCGCTTCTCGCCGCGCATCAGGGCGGGATTTGATGCGGGCATGGAGCTTGATCTACTCAACGCTTTGATCGGTCTCTCCGGGCTTGCTGTGCGCCTGAAATTGTTCCGGTCGGCACGCGCATTTTCGGCGCTCGGCAATCTGATCGCCAATGCGCTGGATGGCTTTGGTAGCCAAGATGGCGGCATGCGGGTGGAGGTTAATGGGGTCGATGGCTCCGGCGAACCACGCTGCGCGGTCTGGCACCTGAAGGCTGGCAACGGACACGGCCCCTTTGTGCCGATCGGACCTGCCGCGACCCTGGTCGAGACACTTCTCCTTTCCCGCCCAGGGGCGTCCGGCGCGGGTAATGCCGCGGGCCGAGTCAAACTGAATGACATTCTGCCCTGGTATTCGCACCTCAGTATTGAAACCCGACACAGCAGTCAAACCTTCGGGCCGTCGCTGTTCCAGCGAGTGCTGGGCGCCAGCTTTGCCCAATTGCCGGCGGTCACGCAAAGGCTGCATCGCGGCTGGCCGGGGGTTATTGCGAGTGGCAGCGCGACGGTTCGGCCCGCGAACTCAATCCTTGGACGCCTGATCGCGCGGACTTTCGCCCTCCCGATTCGTGCTGGCGGAATCCCGCTGCAGGTGGTGATCGAAAGCCGCGACGGACGGGAGTACTGGACCCGGCGCTTTGGCCAGCATGCGATGCGTTCGGTCATGCGGGCAGAGGCCGGCCTGATCGAAGAAAGCTTCGGGCCGGTTTCCATCGCCATGCAACTGGTGGCGACGCATGAAGGCCTCGACATGCGCCCCATCAGCGGCCGCTTCGCTGGCGTGCCCCTGCCGCGTTTCTGTCTTCCGTCCGTCGTGGCTAGGGAAACCAGCGAGGCCGGTCTGCACGTGTTCGACGTCGATATAGGCCTGCCGATTATCGGGCGGCTTGTCGCATATCAGGGCACGCTTGAGGTCTAGCAAACTCGATATTTCACGAGCAACTGCACGAATTCTGCAGGGGCGCGGTTAATTCTTCACTCCAGTCCCCAGCTAAGATCAGAAGCGAGTGGAAGCTTTTAACAACTCGCACGAGCCGCTTTGAGGCCCGGAATTTCAAGAACATTTGGAAATCCAGCTATCCCTCGAAGCTCTTGCCTCGAACGCTCATCCAGTTCTCAAGCTCATCTTTGATGAGCCTGATCTCGGAGACCTCCGACCCTGCCGACTGATTACCATAGGTCTCAAGCCACCGGTGGCATCCAAACAGCATCGTGGACACCGTTGCCGATTGGTCGATGGTGGCGAGCCCGCCATCCTTTTCAACGTGGTCCCACCATCGGAGAATGGCCGAGGCATGGTTAGAGGTTGGCATCAGGATAGCTCGAGGAAGGATGCTGATCGAAACACGGCTTATCAGAGGTGCCTTTGACTATGCGTTTTGCCGAGGTGGCAGCCGGCACCAACAGGTACCCGTCGCGTTGAAGCAGCTCGTCAACGACCCAAGGCGACCCTCCGATCAGGTCGTCGGCCGACACAGTGGTGATGAAATACTGCCATCCCCATGGTCGCAGGTGCTCTGGAATCGTCATGCAGGGCTTATTGTCGGGCAACAGTAGAAGCGTCGGTCCGGAGTCATTTCCGGCTTTCAGCACGAAAACGTTTACCTGCATCTTTGCCTCCATGTTTCCGAGAGGCGCTCCTAAAAAGAAAGCGCCCGTCTCAACGAGCGCCCACCTGAGAAGTCGGTGGCGCATGGGGAGCGCATCGGCCAAGAGGTCAGGTGGGCCCACCGTTCAGGTTCGAGCGAATTCTTACTCCTGACCGTGCGGTTCGCCAACCGACCTCGGTACAGGAACAGCACTGGTCTTTCAGTCACAACGAAGAAAAAGAGACCGTGTCTTAGCTGGGAAGAGATAGCTGTAACCGGGGCGTATTTTCTGGTTCGCCAAAGTAATGGTCATCCGGCGATAACAGGAGTTCTCGATGATTTACCTCCTTCGCCACGGCCGGACAGTCTGGAATACTACTTGGCGCCCCCGCGGTGAATGCCGACGAAGGCTGCAACTCGCCGGCGACGCTGAAGCTGTTCCAGGGAGACACCCCAAGTCTTTCTGAAGATCGGTGAACAGGTGAGCCCCATCGTGTGGGCGCCCCCGCACCAGAACTCCGTCAACGTCCAACATGATCGTCCGCATGATAACTCCTACGTACACCTGCCCGTCATCTGCTCCAAAGGTGCCGTTCCATGAAGTCGGCTTGCGACCCCTTATCGGTCATTCCACCTCTATTCGGCTGCTCCGAAAAGCGGACGCGGCATAATCCGACAATATCTACCCAGCTACTTGCTGAATCCAACTGTAAATACCGAGCCGCGAAAGATCATTGCTACCAGGTCCTGCTGCCGACTGACCCCGGCCTTGCGGAAGATGTTTCTTCGATGGAAGGCCATCGTGGTCTCCGAGATGCCCATGTCGAGGGCGATCTCGTCGGTCTTGAGCCCTCTAGCAATGGCCGCCGCAACGCGCGCCTCGGTTCGCGTCAGGGCAAACAGCTTTGCCACCAACGCTTCGGACACCAGCGGTTCGGCACTCGTATCCATCAGGAACATGGCGGCGCTGGCGCCAAACGGCTGATCGTTGCGCAAGGCAATGAACTGAACGAGCAAGGGATGGTGGCCCTCCCGGTCGAGTGCGACAGGGTCTGAATTCTGGCCGTGATGGATTGCAGCGTCCAGCGCCTGGCGCAGCTCCTTGGATTCTTGCGGATCCTGTGACGAAAGCCGACCATGGCTATAGCTGATGGCCTGGCCGAGCATGCTGGCTGCCTGCTGGTTGGCGTGCACCAGCGTCTTCTGACCATCGAACAGCACAACGCCGATGGCGATATGTTCGAGCGTGGTCGCCAGGTCATCCAGTCCCTTTCGCAAGGTCGTATCGACCTCCGCCTTCCGCTGGCTATCGGCCTTTGCCGTCAGGTTAGAGCGAAGGCGCACCACCTGGTCCAGCCGCGAGCGAATGGTCGCCAGCATCAAGTCGAAATCGATCGGCTTGGACAGGTAGTCATCCGCACCGGCGGTCTTACCCTCGATCACCGCCAGCCGATCCGACAGGGCGGTGAGAAAGACGAACGGCACGGTGGCACGGTCGTCGCCGGAGGCGCGGATCGCCCGGAGCAATTCGTAGCCGCCCATGCGCGGCATGGTGATGTCGCAGAGGATCAGGTCGGGCTGCTGGTGCGCCATCAGGTCCAGCGCTGCCTGGCCATCCTCGGCCTCGATGACCGCATATCCAGCTTCGATCAGTTCCTCCACGATATTGGCGCGCAGGCGCCTCTCGTCTTCGACACAGAGGATCAGGAAGGGCGCTGGTTCAGGCTCGGACTGGATCACGGCCGATCTCCTGTTGGTGCGGAGTGGGGTAGGCGCAGGGCAAAGACCGTGCCGCGGTCATTGCCGGGATTTACGCTGATATCGCCGCCATGCAGGCGGGCAATCTGGCGTGCGGTGTAGAGGCCGATGCCATTGCCGGGAACGCCGGAGGCCGTGCTGGCACGGAAGAAGCGCTCGAAGATGCGCGGCTGCTCTGCCGGGAGGATGCCGACCCCATAGTCGGTAACGGTGATGACCAACTCGGCACGGTCATCGACCGCGCGCACGTCGATCGGTTCGTTGCCCGGGGAATACTTGATGGCATTGCCAATCAGGTTGCCCAGCGCCTGATCGATCAGCAGCGGATCGCAGGACAGCGACGCTGTCGCCAGATCGAGCCGGATGTCACGGCCTGGTGCCAGTTCGGTGTAGCGCGCGCTGACATCCCGGATCAGCTGGGCCATGTCGACCTCCCGCAGCGATAGCTCGATCTCGCCTGCATCGATGCGCTCGGCGGTCAGCGTGCTGTCCATCAGCCGCGCCAGTCCCGCCACGGCCGCCCGGATGGTCTGCGCCCGTTCGTTGAGTTCGGCTTCGTCCATGCGGGTGCCGCGGCGCACGATGCGGTGCACGGTGGAATCGATCACCGCCAGAGGGGTGCGGAACTGGTGTGACACCATGGTGACGAAGTCGCGATACACTTCGCGCAATTGCCGTTCGCGCTGAGCGTCAT
>JBARWY010000144.1:0-2543 GCA_049647065.1 Devosia sp.
GGCTGGCACCATGCAGCTTTCGTCGTCGTTCCGCTGGCACTGCGAGCCGCGTTGCCGTCCGTCATGAACACTATCGTCGGAACGGTCAAAAACTCCGCCTACCTTCAAGCCATCGGCCTCGCGGAACTGACTTACACGGCCGTCAGCCGAGTTGCGGTCGATTTCCGGGTCATCGAAATGTTCAGTTCGATCTGCGTGCTGTACCTCATCGCAATCTTTGCGGTGTCCGGCCTCGGTCACGCTCTCGAGCGCCGGCTGAACCGGCCGTTCGAAAGACGATAGCCATGGTCCTCCTCGAATTTCAGACTTTCCTAATTGCCGGCCTTCTCAACACGCTCAGACTTTCGGTGGCGATGGTTATAGGTGCCACCATGTTCGCGATTGTGTTCGCAGCTGGGCTTTCGACCAGTTCGTGGTTCCTGAGGCGCCCGGCATACCTGATTGTGGAGTGCGTGCGTGACCTACCGTTGATGGTCACCGTACTCCTGATCTACTTCGTCCTGCCGAGCGTCGGCTTGTCGATGAACCCGTTCTGGTCCGCGACCCTGAGCGTTTCGCGTTGGGGTGGGGCGAATGGCGCACATGCGATCCGCGCGGGACTATTAGCGGTGCCGAACGCCCAGCGAGAAACTGCACGCGCGTTTGGGATGAGCGGGTGGAAAGGGTTTTTTCTTATCATCCTGCCGCAGGCCATGCCGACGATTCTGCCCCCTTATGTCAGCCTCATCACTGCCTGGGTCCAAGCGACGTCGCTCGCCGCCGTCATTGGCGAGCCGGAACTCTTCCACTCGGCCCAGATCATCATCGAGCAGACCACGATCTCTCGCGGCGGTAGCCCGGCCTTTCTCGTCTATGGCGCGATCCTCGTCGTTTATTTCCTGCTCTGCTGGGTCGTCTCGCTCGCTGGTCGTGGCCTCGAGAGAGCCTTCGCCAAGCCGCTGGCGGCTGATGCAGCAAGCCGCATTCATAAGTCGAACGACGGAGTCGACGTTCCGACAGTCGTCGTTCCAGCGGACGGTCGTACCTGATGGCACCTGCAACTCCCACCAACGGCGGAATCGTCGAACGCCTCTGCGAGATGGTCGCGGGACGCCAGCGAGTGCACTATGCGCCGCCAACAGAACTGGTCAGGGTGGTGCCGGACCTGCTGGCGGTGGCGCTCGGCGGTAGCCTGACAGGACCGGCCACGTCGCTGGCTGGCCTGTCCTCGACGGGAAATGCCGCCGGATCCGCACGCTTATGGGGACATGGCCGGCGGGTGTCGGTGCGCGACGCGATTCTCGCCAACACCTTTGCCGCCCATGCGCTCGATTTCGACGACGACGAAACCGAGACCGCAATGGCGCACATGTCCGTGACGCTCATGACCGCGGCTTTGACGTGGTGCGACGCGATGCCGGGACCGGTTTCGGGCAGACGCCTCTTCGCCGCGTGCGCAGCCGGTTATGATGTCGCAATGGCGGTCGGCGAACTGACCAATCCGGCCATGTACAAGGCCGGGTGGCATGCGACGGCAACGTTGGGTGCGTTCGCCTCGGCTGCGGCTTGCGGTTCCTTAATGGATCTCCCGCCGGATCGCATGGCGACGGCCTTCGCGCTTGCCGCTTCGCTGGCCAGCGGCGTCCGTGGGGCGTTCGGTGGCGACGGCAAGCCGCTTCAGGTCGCTCAGGCAGCAGCCTCCGGTCTGCTGGCCGTGCAACTGGCGCAGCGCGGTTTCAGCGCGCCCGAGGATGCGCTGAGCGGCCCTCGCGGCTTCCTGGGCGTGCACGGTGCGTTCGGCCGTTCCTTCGGCGCGTCGGTGCAGTTCCCCCCGCCGGGTTTCGTGGTCAAGGCCTATCCGACATGCACTGCCACCCACGCTGCAGTTGCAGCGGTTCTGGAAGCCGCCACCGAGCTGGCGGAGGGCGATCCCATCGAGCGGATCGAGTGCGGAGTCGATGCTTTCGTCCCAACCATTCTGTTGCAGGGCACACCTTCGACGCCCGATCAGGCGCGTTTCAATATGGCTTACTGCCTGGCCCGGGCGGCAGTGGATCGTCGACTGGGTCCGGACGCTTTCAAGCAAGGTGCGCTGACGGATCCCGCCGTGCTGGACCTGATGGAACGCGTGCAAGTCGGTGTTGTGTCCGATCTGCCCAAGGGGCCGAGCGGCATCGCTACCGGCGCTCACGTCGTGCTGTACACCCGAGGGGGTACAACCGTCTCGCGCACTCGAACATCGGCGCCGGGTAGCGTGACATCACCGCTCACCGACGATGAATTGCTTGCCAAGTTCGCCTTATGCCTAGAGCCGTTCGTTTCCCCTGTTGGGGCGGCACGGCACTTCGACGCGCTGCTGGGCCTCGCAGACGTCGATGACGTCATGGCGGTGCTCGCTCCCGTTTTCGATCTCGTATCCACTACGTCCGGAACACCCACATGAAAAATTCTGTCAGCACTCGATTGTCAGAGCGCACCGCCCCCGAGGTTGCTGCCGCAATCTACCAACCCTCCATGCTCGACTTCAGTGTGGAGGCTTTGGAGCGAATGTGCGTGCTGAACGA
>JBARWY010000145.1:0-7086 GCA_049647065.1 Devosia sp.
GCTGAACCTTGCGGCCGAACTCTTCGAAGACCAGGTGCTGGTACTGCATCTCGGTGGCGAAGCGTGCGGTCTGGAACAGGCGCTCGCCGTCCCAGTTCAAAGTTTGCGCGTAGGCCGCCAGAGCCAAACCGCCGGTTGGAATGGCATCCACCTCCGCCTGTGTCAGGTCGGTCAACAGCCATTCGTTGATGAAGGACAGGTCTTTTGACTTGAGAATTTCCAGCTGCGTCACCGCCACCTGGCGATTGTGCTCGGAGTGGAAAACGTGGTGGACGGCGGTAAGGCCGATGTTCTCGTTGCCGCGTCCGTCTCCGGTGATGAAATGGGCATCCAGCAGTTCGTCGTCATACTCGGTGTTGCGGCCCGTCAGCGGGTTGAACTGGACGGCATTACCGGCAGGATCGACCTCCCCGACAGGCACGCCATCGGTCAGCAGGACGCCCGTCGTATCGAGCACGGGCACCGCATTGTGGGCGATGTCGTCAAGGAAGGAATGGGAGGTTCGAACCGGCTCCGTACCACCATTGGCAGGGTTCAGCTTGACCGGATTCAGCGGTGTGCCGCTCGTGGTGATGTCGTCCTCGGTGTTGGGAATGCCGTCGTATCCGACGTTGAGGATCACCTGGGCGAAGCCGTTCTCGGCCGGAATGAACTTGCCGTAGAGATCAGTGCGCACCAACGGGATGTTGAATACGTCGCGGTCGGTAAGCTCGATGCCGAGCATTTCCCTGGCCTGATCCTTGACGTCCCGCCAGGTGGGCAGGCCGTTGGCTCCGTCAAGCAATTTGCCGGTCGCGACTGGCCTGCCATCCGCATCCAGCTCATATTCGCGCAGGAACACCTGGTGGGAGGGGTGCGAGGTATAGGTCTGGTTTTGGTCGATGAACGGCGTGGTGGTGTTGACCGCCTCGCGCTGCGTATCGTCTGCTGTTCCGAGCACGCCGTCGGCGCCTGGTCCGGCGACCTGGGTCGCGCGTGTCAACACCATGAAGTTGGTGAAGCCACCCGGCACGTAGAGGGGATCGTCCGGGTCGAGTGGCACATAGATCGTGCCGTCGCCGCCCTTGGAGATCAGGTCCAGACCGTGATCGAAGAACTGGCCGAAGAAAGTCATCCAGCCGTTGAATGGCGCGGACAGCCCCTCGTCGGGGGCGACGTTCGGGATCGTGAGAGAGGTGCCATCAACCTCGAACTCGATGCCCAGTTCGGCGGCGACATGATTGAGCACGTTCTGCGCGCCGGTGATCGTGACCGGCAGCGTGAGAGGATCGCCATCGTGGTCGACGTTGGGAAGGGCGTATGCATTGGCCGCGACAACGGCGCCCGCAGCTGCTCCCTGGGCGCCCAAGAGGTTACCCTCCAGCATTGGGACAAGTCCGGTCAGGGCCGGGCTCGGTGTCTGGCCCGCCTCAACTGCGGCGTCTATGGTCGCGTTGACGTCGTCGAGCATCTTCTGCCAGCTATCGACACGGGCATTGGCCACCTTCAAAGCGTGAAGGACTGCGAAGGGTGCGGTCACCGAGGCCATTTTGGCGCTGAGATCGCCTTCGTGGCCAGCATGCCGAAGCGCGGCGATCAGCGCCGCCGGATTATTCGGGGACTGGTCGACGATCAGGTTGGAGATGGTGCGAGGATCGGCATCGACGATGCTGCCGCCGGTTATAGGAGTCTCGCCGCCACTGTTATAATTGCCGTCGGTGATGGCGTCTCCAGGACCATTGGATGGGCCCGTCGGATCGAAGCTGTCGCCATCGGTCTCGCTCCGCCAGTGTGGGTCGAACATGCGTGGCATGGTCTGGTCGGCCGCACCCCATAGTTCGCGGCCGGGGATAATGTTGTTGTAGCTGCCATCCACCGTCCGCAGACCGTAGGGCAGGTGCGGCTGACCGACAGCCAGCATTCCCTCAGTGCCGTAGACGCCGTTCTCGTCGACACGGATTTCGTTCAGCGGGATGCCGCTTGCATGTGCTTCAGCGATCTTGATCTGTTTAAGAATGAATTCCAGGTCGTGCTGGTTGAGCTTGACAGCCATTTTTCCCTCCAAATCATGGGCATGTATTGCCCTCCCGCCCAAGCTGAATGCTCAATAACGGGTGAATGTTGGAGTTCAGTGTTGTATGAAACCGCAGCAGATTGTTATCTGCATTGGTCGAGCCTTTTTTCACCCTTTGTTTGGTGACTGGAGTAGCTACTTTGGATGGCCCCATTGTCGGACCAAGGTCTGAAGGTCGTCATCGTTGGCGGTGGAGCAGTCTGAGCTTCTCGAGCCAGTTCCTGGGTGCCGCCGCGCTCGTTCTCGTTGTCGCCATGGCAGTGCTGGGAACGTGGGTTACCGAACAGATCAAACAGAGCGTGTTGGAGACGTCGGGCGCGCAGGGCGCTCAATTCATGGCGGGGTTTCTTGAGCCCCATGTCCAAGGATTGCAGTCAGGGCAGGACCTGTCCGACGAAGCGCATCGGACGCTGGACGGCTTGTTCATAGGCACGCCGGTCGGTGACAGCGTAATTTCCATCAAGATATGGAGGGCGGACGGCACGGTCATCTACAGCACGAACAAAGGACTGATCGGCCAGAAGTTCGTATCCTCCGACGTGGAGCGTGCCAGCCGAGGAGAGATCATTGCCGAATACGAAGACCTGGTCAGCCAGGAAAGCGCCTACGAGCAGGCATTGAATGTCGCGCTGATCGAGGTCTATGGCCCACTCTATCTAAGGGGGACCGACCAGGTTCTGGCCGTCGGAGAAATCTACGAGAACGCTGACGCGCTGGCGGCAGAGCTTGAGTTAAGCCAGTTGCGCACATGGCTGGTGGTCTGCCTGACCACTGTGCTTATGCTGGCAGTACTCTATTTTATCGTTCGTCGTGGCGACATGACTATCGTGGCGCAAAGATCGGAACTGCGCCAGCATGTGCAGGACGCCAGACAGCTGGCCAGGCAAAATGACGAACTCCGGTTGGCGGCAGACAAAGCCCGGCTGGATGCCAGTGAAGCCAACGAGCAATTGCTCGACCGGATAGGGTCTGACCTCCATGATGGCCCGATCCAGCTGTTGACCCTGCTGACGCTCAAGCTGTCCGACCGCAGCATCTCCAAGCAGGTCAAGACTCTCCCGGATGCGTTGAAGCCATTGGTGGCTAGTCTGCGCAACATTGCGGGCGAGGCCATCACCGAGCTGCGAAACCTCTCGTCCGGTCTCAGCCTGCCTGAAATCAGTGGGTTGACCCTTGAGGAGGCGCTCAGGTCGGCAGTTTCCCATCACGAAGACATAACGGGGGACCGTGTCGCGGTGGTGCTGCGAAACCTGCCAGCCCACATCACGGAGGCCACCAAGATATGCGGATATCGTGTCATTCAGGAGGGGCTGAACAACGCCTACAAGCACGCCAAGGAATCCCAGAAGTCGGTCGAGGCCTTTGCTGAGAAGGGTTTCCTGATGATCGAAGTCCGCGATAGCGGCGCCAAGTCCGATACTCCCGTTGTGGGGGTGGGGCGGCAGAAAATGGGGCTCACCGCCATGCGCAACCGCGTGGGCGCGCTCAAGGGCAATGTCAGTGTAACCACCGACCCGGTCGAGGGAACCGTGGTGGTGGCCAAACTGCCACTGGACGCGTCATAGTGGTCCGGCATGGAATGTTTACGGACGGGTCGACTGGGCATATTGTGGCGCAACCGTTTACTCTAGGCTGCCGTGGAGACGCGCGATGGCCAGTCCACTGACGATCGCATTTGCCGACGATCACCCCATGCTGCTGCGCGGCATCATGAACCTCTTCGAGGAGGATCCTGCATATAGCGTCGTGGGCAAGGCCGAATGCGCAAACACCGCCATGGAATTGGTCCGCCGGCAGCCTCCTGACGTGATCATCCTGGATCTGAGCATGCCAGGTGAAATCTTCGCCACCATCTCGGAGATGGCCGAGCAATTCCCGCAGACCAAGATCGTGGTTTTCACCGCCTATTCCAGCATAGACGCTGCCCTCAAGGCTCTGGACGCGGGGGCGGTCGGATTTGTGCTTAAGGATAGCGATTGCGAGGAACTGTTCGACGCGGTGGCTGCCGTCAGCACGGGCGAGATGTATATCACCAAGCAGTATGCTGTTCAGGTCATGAATGGCCTTCGTGAACGAAGCCGTCGCGACAGCTCGAGCGAAGTTCGGCTCAGTCCCCGGGAAAAACAGATCGTGGGCTTCCTCATGCAGGCCCGGACCAACCGCGAGATTGCTGAGCAGCTGGCCATCAGCGAGCGGACGGTCAAGGGCTACATGAGCGCGCTTATGACAAAACTGAAGGCTCGCAACCGTGTCGAAGTCGCGATTGCTGCGCGCCAACAGGAGGAGCGCGAGCGCTCCGAGATTTCAACCGTGAGTACGTCCCCTGTCAAGAAGACGTAAGCACCGCGGTCGCCCCCTTAGGGGCGCAAAGCCAACATTGCCATTCGGCTGCCAACGGCGGGACCTAGGAATTCGCAGTTGGCTGAAGTGATCAGGTCAACGGCAGCTTTTCGATCTATGCCACCAAAAGCAGTCATTCCGCATGCGGCCTTATCGCCGCCGGAATCAAGAGTCTCATGTGTGTACCAACCGCAAGCCAATGACGCCGGCCATGATGAGAAGAATGCAGAACACCCGCATTGGCGCCGCGGAATCGCCCATGACGGCGATTCCTAGGATGGCGGTGCCAGCAGCGCCGATGCCGGTCCAGACTGCATAGCCGGTACCCATGGGCAGCGTTCGCAGTGACAATGAAAGCAAGACGACGCTCGACAGGCCGGTAACCACCGTCAGCACCGCCGGCACCAGCCGGGTGAAGCCCTCGGACGATTTCATGAAGAAGGCGAAGCCGATCTCGAGAATACCGGCGATGAAGAGCTGTATCCAGGCCATGTGACGGATCCGATCATTAACTGGCCGGAGGTTCCCCGCCGGCCTTGGGAATTGAATAAGCGGACCGTGACCGGTTCCGCTCGACGATAGAAGGTCAGGCGTTCGCCGCAGCAGGCGGCACTCGGAAGCTGATGCCCAACCGATTGAAGACGTTCATCAAACCAATCGCATAGGTGAGATCGGCGAGTTCCTTGTCGGTGAACTCGGTCGCTCCAGGAGCGTACTCGGCGTCCGGAACGCCAGTATCGGCAACGCGCGTCACGGTCTCCGCCCAGGCCAGCGCCGCTCGTTCGCGAGTGCTGAACACGGAACCCGCATCGCGCCACACCGGCACCAGCACAAGCTTTTCGACCACCAGGCCGGCCTTCAGGAGATCGCGCGTATGCATGTCGATGCAATACGCGCAGCCATTGACCTGAGAGACCCGCAGGTAGACGAGATCGACCAGTTCCTTGGGAAGGCCAGACTTCTGAATTGCGGCGTAAACCCCACCCAGGGCTTTGAAGCCATCCGGTGAAGCCTTGGCGTAGTCGAGACGGTTGCTCATGACGAAATCCTTGTTTGTTGAGGATTTCATCGTCCGATATCTTGGCCTAACCCTGAAGGTCCATGTTTGGCGCTACGGACTAGACCAAGATTCGACCTCAGATCAGGTCGATGATGCGCTTGGCCAGCGATTCGGCGGTCCTCAGGGAATCGACATTGGTGAAGTTGAGCAGGAGTGCGGAAGCACCATCGGAGCCAACCGCCCAGTCAGTGAGTGCTTCTGCGTAAAGACCGTTCTCCAGCATTTTCCCGACCAGTTGACGGTCGGGCTGCCCGACCTGCGGCCGCAGGATCAGGTGCATGCCACCAGGCTGGGCATCGATGCGCATCGCATCGCCTAGCACCCGCTCCAGTCCCGCTACGGTTGCGGCGCGCCGCTCCGCATAGAGCTTGCGCATGCGCTGGATATGACGCGCAAAGTGGCCCTCAGCGATGAAATCTCCGATAATGGCTTGGGTCATCTGCGGACTGCCGCCGGCAAAGGCCTGCATGATCTGTTCGAACCGCTCGACGAGCGGTGTTGGTACGACGAGATAGGCCAGCCGCAGACCGGGCAACAGCACCTTGCTGAAGGTGCCAGCATAGAGGACCCGGCCTTCGCGATCGAGGCTCTTGAGCGCGGGCAGCGGCCGGCTGACATAGCGATATTCGCCATCATAGTCGTCCTCGATGATCCACGCGTCGTTTTGGGTCGCCCATTCGAGCAGAGCCAGACGGCGGGGTAAGGATAGGGACATGCCTAGCGGGCTCTGGTGAGCGGGGGTGACCACCGCGGCGCGAGCACGCGGCGCCAACCTGGCACCCTCGGTGACGACCATGCCATCCCGATCCACCGGCACGGCGACTGCCGTGATGTTGGCGTGCCCGAACAGCGCCCTTGTCGGTGGATATCCGGGGTCTTCCACCCAGACGCGGTCGCCAGGCTTCAGCAGGGCACTTACGATCGTGGCGAGTGTATTACGATACCCCGATGTCACGAATACCTGAGCCGGCGAGCAGTCGATCCCGCGCGACACCTGCAGATAGGCGGCGATCTGCGCGCGCAGTTGTGGCAAGCCATAGACCTCCGGGTGGATCATGTCAGCCGGCTGCATCGCCCGCACCGTCCGCGCCCCGATGCGCGCCCAGAGCTTGCGCGGAAACATGTCCAGCGCCGGCAGACCCATTTGGAACGGCAGGATGGAATCAGGACGAAAGCTGGTCGCGGCGCCGATGATGTCGGGCTTGGGCGCAAGGCTAGGTACCGGCATGCGTGGCTTGAGTTCGGGAGAGACTATCGTCCCCGCCTGGCCGCGCGCCTCGATATAGCCCTCGGCCGCCAGCAGTGAATAGGCCGTCTCTATCGTGCCTCGCGCCAGCCCGAGTTCCTTGGTCAGGGCGCGGGCCGAGGGAATGCGGTCGCCCGGTTTCAGGACACCACTGGCAATGGCGTTGCGAAAACGGTCGTAGATCTGGCGATAGAATGGCTCTGCCGCTTTCGGATCGAGGGGTGGGATCTTGGTCTGTCGGGGGGTCATGGACCAGCAAACTCCGAGATCTGGGGAAAATTTGACTGGGCCATAGTGATGCCTACGAGAGCTAAAGGCAAACCTTCGCGCCACGCACATGGCCCAGTTCATATGGCGGGTCATGGACCTTCGGAATGAGGCATGCGG
>JBARWY010000146.1:0-8737 GCA_049647065.1 Devosia sp.
GCGAAACCCTGCGCAAAGTACTTATCGAACCGGCTGTCCGAGTTCCATGATGCAGTGGGAATAGGGAACGGCGAGTAGATCGTGCCGGAGCGTAACGGAGACCTCGGAAAAATGCGGACGAGCCAGCGCCGCGTAGGCATCGGGGCTCCGCACATATTTGCCGCGGTCCATGGCCGCGAGCATGCGCGCCACCGGGTGTTGACCTGGCACGAAAGCACAATCCAGCGTCACAAATCTCCCTCCCGGGCCCAACAGGGTCGCCGCTGCTGAAAACATGATGTTGGCGTCTTCATCACTCAGGTGATGAAGAACCGCCAGGGACATGATGACGTCAAACGTGCCCAGGCCATCCATCGTGCCTGGTGAGACGGTCCCGGCCACGAACGTTCCGCGCGAACCATAGCGCTCAGTTGCGGCCTGGATGTAGTTCGGTTCGGCATCGAAGCCGTAATACTGGACACTCTCCGGCAGGTGGCCAAGGATATCGGCAGGACCGCAACCGATATCGAGCACCCGTTGACCACGCTGGATGCGTAAAACCTCCTCGGTCACGCGTCTTGACGTGTCGGCACGCCGAATCCGCGCCTGCAGCGCGCGGTACATGGACGTGTTGGATAGCAAGCGGCGAGGATCGAAAACAACAGTCATAGATGTTAGTCCGTGCTCACGGCAATGCCGAAACCTGTCTTGCCGAATGTGTTGCCAGCATAAAGCATGTACCGCTTGCCATCATGATCGAACACAAAGGGATACTCCACCATCTCTGAATCCCAGCCGGTTTCCGAAACGGACAGGTCTGGCTCGGCCTTGCGCGTCCATACCAGCCCATCCGGCGATTCCGCATAATAGATGCGATAGGCATCGCCACGAGCGCAGAACCACATGCGATAGCAATCGGGATCCTTGACCACGCAAGGCTTGCAGATCGCATACTCACCCGTGTGAGCGAAGTTGATGACGATGTGGTTGTTGCGCGTCCAGGAAATGCCGTCGTCGGATTCGGCGTATTTCAACAGGTGCCGCATATCGGGCTTGGTCGGGCCCCAGGCGATATTGGAGCCATACCACATGCGAAACTTGCCGTTATCCTCCATCACCCAGGGGTAGGAGATCGTGAACGGGTCGATTTCATCGAGGGGCACGACTGGAAAGCGACCATGACGACGAAATGGTGCGTCCGGCCCGTCGCTGACGGCCATCCCAATGGCGTTCTGCCACGGCACGGCAACCGTCAGGTGCCAGCCCATGTAGTAGATCTGGCGTCGACCGCCGGATTTGACAATGCAGCCGATGGACGCGCCGCTATCGTCGAACATGCCCAGTTGACCCGGTTGCAGCACCGGCTGGTCGGCGACACGCAACACCTTAGTCGGTTGGGTGATGTCAATTTCGACGAATGAAATGCTCGATCGGTTTTTCTCGTCCCGGCAGCTGAAATAGATGCGGAACATATCGCCTTCGACATGTTCCGCCACCGGATTGGCCGCGTATGACCGCGCCCATGGTTGAGAGCCATCGGGGGCGTATACACGCCCAAGTTTAGTCCAGTTCACAGCTTTGCCTTTGCCGTCATGACCCGCATGAAAAGTTTGCTATCGAGACCGTGGTTCACTGCCACGGGTGAGGTATGCACGCTGTTGTCGGCGGTGTCGGTTGCGATCAGGGCATTCGCCCCGACGAACGTTCCCGCCCCCAGCGTGAGCTTGTTGCTGATCGTCGAATTGATACCCAGGAAACACCCCGGACCGACGTCCACGTCCCCAGCCACGCATACCTGGGACGATACCCAGGCGTGATCGCCGATCCTGCTGCGGTCACCCACATGGTTGCTCGACCACATGACCACGTTATTGCCGATCTTAACGTCGAGCGAGATCGACTGATTATCGAGGATGAAGCAGTTTTCGCCGATGTCGAGCTCCTCGGCACGATAGAAGTGCGAGTTGACATAGCTTATGCAGGAATACCCCTTGTCCTTCACGGCCAGGTATTTTTCCGCGCGCAGGGCATTCATGCGCTGATAGCCGAGGACGACAAGGAATTTGTACGCGTCGGGCGGATAACGGTCCTCGACGGTTTCGAATGGCACGACAGGAAGGTCGTGCAGCCTATCTTGGGAAAGACGGGCCTGCTCGGTTGCGAAAGCGCATACCTCGTGATCGCTGTCGCGCGCGAGGAAACGAAAGGCCACGTCGGCACCTCTCCCGCTTCCAAACAGGACGACCTTGCTCATGGGGTCGGCTCGCCGTCCGCGGGGCCGCGCGTGCTTTCTTTGCGCACGAGCTGGTCCAGCCAGTCGTGAATGCTCAGGCCTGCATCGGCCGCCGCCTTTTTGGCCATTTCCTTTGCTTCCGGGGTCACCCCCTCCATGACACCGAAATACCGCGAGCGCATCGACCCGCCGCGCCAGCCTTCATGCTTGAGATCAAGGTTCAGGGGGGGTGGACCATCCCCCTTCACAAAGCTGATGACATAAAAGCAATTTGCCATGACCCAGCGAACATTGACGTTGTGCGCCGAGGGCGGCAGGGTTTCAAGCGGCAGGGGATGGGCAAACAGCGGGTTGTTGGTCGTGACGATCTTGCCGAATTCCTGGTCGCGAAGCCAGGGGCCAATCGATTCATCGCCAAACAGCACCGTGCCACCCAGCTTTGTCACCCGGGCGAATTCCGCAGCGGCACGCGGCTTGTCGGAAAACTCGTTGAAGCCACCAAAATGGAATACGGCGTCGAAAAGACCGTCAGGAAATGGCAAATAACCGGCATTGCTTACCGAATAGTGTAGCGTGCATTGGAAGTCGAACTCGGCGCCGTATTCTTCCATTCGGCGGCGGCACGTATGCACCATGCCCGACGACAGGTCCTGCAGGTAAAGCTCGCCCGATGCGTCCAATCGCCGCGCCAGCCGGTAACTATCCCGTCCTGTACCACAGCCGACTTCCAGGATGCGCGCGCCGGGTTTGAGGCCCAGCATGTTGACCATCAGTTCGCGAACGTCTTCCTCATTTTCATTGAGCGCTGCGAACTGCCAGTTGAGCGCCGCGTCGTAAATGCGCTCGGCGACGCGGTCATACTCAACCTGCGTCCGGTGTTCCTGGTCATCCAGCGCTGCTGGCCAGACCAGGTTCGGAATGCCCTCGACGAGCGGAAATACATGGCCTTCGCCAGACACCAGACCATTACCCTGGACGGAAAGGGGAGAAAGCGTTTCGGGGGCGAGGTAGTTCTGAAAATTTGTCACTGTTCAATACCTGTTCGACAGCAAACTACGGTCCAGACATGTTCTTCGACGCCCCAGAAATCATTCTGACAGGACCCGATTGCGACATCCGTGAAAGCTGGATCGAGTGCTGCCCGGATGTGGTCTTCAGTGTCAAATTTTTTGAGGATGCTGCCGTTTCGCACGCCATAGGGATCGTTGGCGATCTTCATGTGGCCATCACCGATATCTTCGGCGCCCGAAAAAATGTAGCTGCTGGCCTTGGGCAAGGAAAGGATGAATTCTCCACCGCTGCGGGTCACGCGCGCGATCTCGCGGACATTGTCCGCAAATGTCTGGCCATGGTCCACATAATAGCAGGCATGGCAGGCCAGGATCCGGTCGAAATAGGCGTCGTCGAACGGCAGCGTTGCATTGCGCCCGACCACGAGATGTGTCGAAATTCCAAGGCGCTCCATGCGGGCAGCAGTCAATTCGCAGATTTCCGGAGCAATCTCGACGCCGTGAATTTCCATACCCAGATTGTGCATGAGCGGCATGTTGCGGCCATCGCCAAAACCCAGGTCGAGCACGCGCTGGCCTGGATAGACCGACGCGTTCGCCGCATGCCGCGGATATTTGCCCAGCAATGCCCGGACCACGAACTCCACGGGATAAACGTACCTGGGGTCGCGTTCCTTGTAGAACGAGTTATATGGACTGGGCGCTGGGGCCGACTGCTGATTGTTCATCGGGCAGGGTCAAACCTTAGGTGACGAAATGGAAGAAAAAATACGTGTTGCGTTGTTTGGTGGGCAGGACCTCGGCTACGTCATGGCTGAATATTTTTCCGCCCGCTGCGACATCGACCTCTTTGTTGTCTCTTTCCACTCCCGCCGAGACGCAATAAACGGCTATCGGTCCGCATTGACCCTGAGCAAGGCGCTTGGAATACCTTTTATCGAGACATCCAGGCCGAACGAGGATGCAGTTGCGGCGCTCCGGGAATGGAAACCTGATATCATTGTTAGCGCCTACTACGCTAGGCTGTTTTCGCCCGAGATCCTGAGCATTCCGCGCCTGGGCGCGATCAACGTGCATCCGGGGAAATTTCCGCATTACCAAGGGTCTATGCCCACACCTTGGTACATAATCAACGGCGAAAAGTCGTTCGGGATCGGCATCCTGCAGATCGATGAAGGCGTCGATACGGGGCCGGTTTTCGTGCAGAAGGACTATCCATTTCCCGACGATGAAACCGGTCACGGACTGCTGTTGCGAACGCAGCAGGCAGCAGCCGAACTCTACAAGGAATATTTCGACGCCATCGTGCGCCGGGAGATCATTGCGCAACCCCAAGTCGGCCAGGCCGTCGTCTGTCCACGGATCGAGCCTCAGTACAGGATCAACTGGAATGATCCCGCTGAAATAATCAGCCGCCAGGTCAGGGTCCACGCTGGACCGTACTTTCCGGCCTATTCCTATCTCTATAACCGGATGATTTCGATCAACCGCGCAGTGTTTTCCAATGAATCGCTGCCCCGCAGTGTCGCGGGGGAAATTATCGCGGTCTCTGACCGCGGCTTGACCGTAGCCTGCGGCACTGGCACGCTGGTGGCGACGGAATACGAGTTCTTTCCGGCAATTAGACCTG
The DNA here is from genome assembly GCA_049647065.1 of Devosia sp. Lineage (GTDB taxonomy): Bacteria > Pseudomonadota > Alphaproteobacteria > Rhizobiales > Devosiaceae > Devosia. Next base: position 4,853 of record JBARWY010000146.1, read on the forward strand.
AGCAGCTGGAGCTCTATCTTGCGCCGGGCTCGATGCTGTCGTGAGGCGCTGCATCGTCCCGGGCGTGGTGGACGCGGCGCACGATGACATAGGGGCGGTTCTTCGTCTCCACGAAGATCTTCGAGACGTAGATGCCAATCAGGCCCACGCAGAAGATCAGCACGCCGCCCAGCAGCCAGACGGACAACATTACCGAGGCCCACCCATCGAGGAGGGCATTGAAAGCCATTCGCTGTATAATCAGCCAGATACCGACCATAGCGGAAACGCAACTGACGAATATGCCCAGGTAGAAAATCGCGATCAGCGGCAGTTCACTGAATGAGACAATGCTGTCCACCAGCATGCGCCACCGACGCCAGATAGAATAATTGGTGCCCTCACGCGACGATTTGCTGACCTGGAGCGCGATCTGTCGAAATCCCGTGATGACCCACAGGCCTCCGATGACTGTCGCCTGCTCCTTGTGCAGGACAAGGGCATCCACATAGTCCCGGCGCATGAGGCGTACGGTTATGTGGTTGCGTGGAATCTTGTACGGGATTAGCAGGTCGAAGATCCTGAACGCCACGCCTCCAAACACCCGTTCGGCCCACCCGCCCTTGCGCTCGGACTGAACGCCATAGACAACATCGGCATCGGTTGTCTGAAGCTGGGCATGGAAGTCGACCAGCCATGCCGGATCCTCTTCCAGGTCGCTGTCGATCAGGAAGACCAGGTCGCCAACTGCATGTATCATCCCCGCCATCAGCGCCCTGTGGTGGCCGAAGTTCCGGGAGAGTTCGACCACTCGGACATGCGGATCGTGTTTGGCCCAGGCGCACGCAAGTTGCAGCGAATTGTCGGGGGATCCATCGTCAACGATGACGATCTCATAGTCGTTGCTGATCTGTCCTGCAGCAGCGGTGGCACGCGTCAGGAAGGAATCGATAAAGCTCTGCGACCTGTAGAGGGTCGTGACAATGGACAGTTTCATTTGAGCGGTACTTTCTCGATCAGCGACCGCACGGCCTTCCGATCGACTTTGCCATTGGCGTTTCGCGGCAGGTCCGGCAGCTGGATAACCCTGGCAGGCCGCATGTATGCGGGGAGCCTAGCCTTGCAGGCAGCCATGATCTCGTCTGTTCCGACCTGCCCGTCGGCGCTGTAGGCCACGGCGATTTCGCCGCCGTCCAGACCCGGCATGACCGCCGAAACGGCGCGTCGAACACCCCGTACGCTTTGAACTGCGAAATCGACTTCTTCCAGTTCGATGCGATGCCCGCGTATCTTAACCTGGTTGTCCACCCGGCCCTGGAACCACAGCCAACCGTTGCCATCCTCACGAACGAGGTCGCCCGTGCGATACCAGACCGAACGAAAGGCATCCTGGCAGGGATCCTGCCGGAACTGTTTTTGGGTCTGCTCGGGGTTGGCATAGTAGCCAAGGCCCACGCAGGGCCCACCTATCCAGAGCTCGCCGGCCTCCTCGACTGCGCAGGGTCCCTCGTCCTCGCCAATGATGCGGTAGCTGAAGTCCGGATGCATGCGGCCGAGCGGGGCAAACTCCATGCCTGTTGCCGCCAGGACCTCCGGCGTGATGCGAATGCTTGAACAGATGCAACTTGTCTCGGTTGGGCCATAAACGTTGATCAGTTCTGCCTGGCCCGCGAACCGCTGCTGGAACTCGGCCAGTTTGGCGACGGGATAACCCTCTCCGCCAAATTGAAAGATGCGCACATGCGGAAGCGTATCCGGCGTCAACAGGCCCAACTGATCCAGCATGAGGAAAAGCGTCGGTACCGCGAACATCACCGTCGCCTGCCCGTTCCGGATTGTCCGGACCCAACTGGCCGGGTTGGTGATTTCCGATGTTTCAATCGGCACCAGCGCCGCTCCATTGAACAAACCGCAATAGATATCGAAGACCGAATTGTCAAAGTGCAGGGGGTTGAGGCCCGTGAAGCGTTCGCTGGGCGAGCCATGACCCATCGATCGTGCCCATTGGCTCAGGCTGACCACGCCCTGGTGGGGAATGACTGCCCCTTTGGGCTCGCCTGTCGAGCCCGAAGTGAACATGACATAGGCGGGATCAGTGCCCACCGGTCCGTTCCAGACGTCATCGCTTGGATATCGCTCGAAGGTTTCCAGCCAGCTGTCACCTGTCTCCCTGCTCACCGTAAGCGCTGCGCCGTAGGGGTTCGACGTTGCGATTTCGCTGACCAGGACACGGGGTTTCAATCGCTCGACAATCAATGCAGTGCGATCCGCTGGGTTCTTTGGATCGAGAAATACGTAGGGCGCCCCAAGCCTCAGGCAGCCCAGCAGCATCGCGTAGGCTATCCGCCGCTTAGGGATTTGCAAGGCGACGATGTCGCCTCGACTCACGCCATGGGCCACAAGTGCGGCCGCACTGCGCTCGGCGGCCATCAGGAGCTCGCCAAACGACATCGTGCGGTCGGGAAAAACCAGGGCAAGCGCCGTGGGATCGGCCTGCGCCTGCTCGACAAAGAGTGACCACAGATTGGCCATCAGAGGCGCAGACCTCCGTTGAGCTTGATGATCGTCCCATTGGCAAAACCCGCCGAAGCGAGAAAATCGACGGCGCCGATGACATCTTCGACATGCCCCAGGCGACCAAGAGGCGTTCTCTTGATGTAGCCGGCCAACACGGTACCGGGAACTTCGGCCTTGGTGGTGGGGACGTCGATAAAGCCGAGGGCCACTGCGTTGACGCGTACGCCGAGCGGCCCCAGTTCAATGGCCATGGTGCGTGTCAGGCCTTCGATGCCTGACTTCGCGGCACTGTACGCGCCCTGCCCTGCATTTCCCTCGCTGGCGATCGAGGAAAAATTGACTATGGAGCCGCCACCGCTGCGCACCATGCGGGCAGCGACCTGGGTCGCCACGACAAACGGCGCAGTAAGGTTTGCATCTATCACGGACTGCCAGGAGGCCTTTGCATGGGTAACGAATTTTCCGCCGCGCACCTGCAACACAGGTTCATTCCAGATCATGCCGACTGCATTGACCAGCAAGGCGATCCGCTCGCCGACCGGTATGGTTTCAGCCAGCGCGGCCTTCACTTCATCCTCGCCAAGCAGGTCGACGGCGCGAGGCGTGACTCCTCGCAGGGAGGTTTTAATCTCGACGCGATCAATGGCGAGAACGCGATGGCCCAATGCCGAAAAATGGCTGGTGATGGCTGTTCCCAGTGCCCCGCCCGCACCTGAAACGATGACCCAGTCGCCGGAGGCGGCAATCATCACAGTCAGACACTGGCGAGGAGTCGTTCGACGTCCCCGACCGAAATGATCGTCTCGATCTCGTCTTCCGACAACTCACGCTTAGCTGCTTGTTCCAGCCGAAGAATAAACCGAACGCCCTTGAGCGAGTCCCAGCCGTCCAGATCGACCAGGAGCGTGTCGTCGGAAAATTGTGCCGTCGCGTCGGGGAGAAGTTCCGCGATCAGGTCTCGAGCATTCATGAAAGCCTCGATGGTATCATGCGGATATCACCGCTGGTGACTGCATAAGAAAAATAGGCCCGAGACGCAATCTCCCTGAACGATCACGCTCCCCTGTCGAGATACTGTAGCGCGTCTGGGCCTGCATTGAAGAGCAGGTCCAGAATCGTTACGGCGTGATCAAATCCGCGACCATGCAATTGGGGATATTCGGGATAGCCCCCATAACTCATCCACTCGGCTTTGATGCCCGCAGCGTCAAACAGGGTTTCATCGAGGTAGTCCTGGGCCGAGGGACCGCTCAAATACCGATCTGCCCCCGCCGCCGCCGCTATGCCGAGCAGGCGCTCGGTTTGGCGGCCATTGGCAGAGTACTGGGTATCGCGCGTGATTCGCGTGCTGATCTTGAGCTGTTCGCAGATGGCCCTGAGGAACAGTTC
>JBARWY010000147.1:0-3869 GCA_049647065.1 Devosia sp.
CCATTTTCGTCGAAGACCAGATCGTCGATATTGCCGATCTCCTCGGCATCGTCACCCGCGCTGGAAAAGACCGGCTGGCCGATCAGGCGCGAGCCGAGATTGTCCGTGTCAGCGGCGGTGTAGCCAGCCGACAGATCCCAGGGTTCGTTGATATCGGTTTCTTCGGCAGCGCCGGATTCGACATCGGCGCCAGTAGCAGGCGCGACATCGGTAGCGGGCGCAGCAGCCGGATCAGCAGCAGGAGCGGCCGGGTCAGCAGGCGCCTCGGTGGTGGCGGGCGCAGCCGGGTCGGCGGCAGGAGCAGCGGCATCCTGGGCAATGGCGCCGGTGGCGAGCAGGGCAGCGAGGGCCGTGGTGGCCAGAAGGGTGCGGATCATAGTAGGCTCCGTGTGTTCATTGTTGATATGGACGGGCCGTGCGGTGCAAAACTTGCCGGTAGCGCGCCGTGCGGCCCATTTATGTTTCGACAACGCGACGACATGCGCAGTCGTTCCGAGCCGATTTGTCGCGGCAGAAATTGAAAAGGCCGGCTCTCGAGACGAGGCCGGCCTTCTCCGCCTCCCTGGCGGTATTGTTGCAGGTGCAGCGCAGCACGTGGTGCGCAGGACTCCCGACATCGGTGACAATAGCGCAATTGATGGGGCAGGAAACGCCCTGTCGGGCGACAGGCTTAAGAGGCTGCTAACTGGTTAACCGGGCGGTGTCCCGGTCATAGCTGCGCATGGCGCGGTGCGGCATGCCCCCGTCCTGGAATTCCGGGCCGAAAGCAACGAAGCCGAGCTTCTCATACATGCCCAGTTTGTCCGATTGCGCGGTGAGATAGAAGCGGTCGCGGCCCTGGTCCCTGGCGTGCTCCATGGCGGCGGCAATCATCTGTTTCGCGACGCCGCGGCCGCGGAAGGCGTGGTGCACTGCGACCCGGCCGATCTTGACGTGCTCGGGCTTGTCGATAAGCCGGAGCGTGCCGACCACCTCGCCCCCGATGATGGCGACGAAGTGGGTGGCCGTCAGGTCATCGGCGTCGTTCTCCTCCGCCTCGGGCACCTTCTGTTCCCAGACGAAGACTTCGCGGCGCAAGGCGAAGGCGGCGTTGCACAGGGTGGAGAAGGGCGGCACGATGAGGATGGCGATGTCGGTCATGCCCATCTTCTAGCGCCGGGCGCGGCGGGGCTCAACCGGGTGCCGACTGGTTGAGCGCTCTCAACTGCTGCAAGGCCGGCGCCTGATGCACGAGGTGGTTGACGAAGGCCAGCTTCTCGATCACCGGGGGCGTAAGCACGAAGGGGTAGGCGTCGGGCTGACCGACGGCACGGTTGAGATTGTTGAGCAGGCTCGCCAGCGGCACCCAGTTGTCGATGATGGCCGCCATGTCCGGCGCCATATAGGGGTCAAAGCCGACATGCGGCAGGACCAGGTGTTCGTCCTGCGTGCGCGGCCGAGCACGGACGCCAAAGGCGGCGGCCATTTCCACGGTGTCGGTGATGTGGAGGTAGTGCGCGAAGGTTTCGGCAAAGTCCTCCCACGGATGGGCGGTGGCATAGGCGGTGATGTGCGTGTGGTACCAGCCCGCCGGCGCGCCATTGGCATAGTAGTGCCCAAGCGACTGGTCATAACTGGTGGTTTCATCGCCGAACAGGTTGCGGAAGCGATCCTGCATGGGCTGCCCCTCTATCAGCAGGTCCCAATAATGGTGGCCGATCTCGTGCCGGAAATGCCCCAGCAGGGTGCGGTAGGGTTCGCCCATGGCGGCGCGGCGGGCCTCGCGCTCCGCATCGTCGGCTTCGGCCAGCGCGATGGTAATGATGCCGCTGGCGTGGCCGGTGAGCACCGGAGCCAGGCCAATGGGCATATCGGCGAGGAAACGAAAGGACAGGCCATGCGCCGGATTTTCGTTGCGCGTTTCAAGCGGCAGGCCGAGGCGGAGCAGCGAATAGAACAGGCGCTTCTTGGCGCGCTCGATGACCTGCCAGCGGGCGAGATTGCGCTGGTCCTCGATGTTGGGAATGGTTTCATTGTGGCGGCAGGCGGCGCAGTAGATGTCGCCGCCGGGCTCGGCACGGATCAGCCAGTTGCAGGCGCCATGATGGGCGTTTTCACAGAACACGTAGGCGTCGTCGGGAAAGGCCGGGGTTGACCACAGCCCGCCATCCTCGACAAGCGAGACCAGGGCATTGCGTTCGGGCAGGTAGCCGAGCTGATGGCCACAGCGCTCGCAGAGCGCATTTTCGAAGTAGACGGTATTGCCGCAATGGTCGCAGGTGAAGAGTTTCATGGAAGCCCCGATCAAGCTGGAACAATGGCGCGGCAGGGGTGCGGGTTCCTGCGGACACGCAGTATCGCCGCCTGCATTGTGGCACGGCGGGCGGGCTTGCGTCGGGAATGAAAGCACGGGCAAATGATGGTGATCGCCGAACTGGAGACAGACCATGAGCATCGAATTCTTGATCACAACGCTGATCGTCGTCGCGTCGCCTGGCACGGGCGCGCTCTACACGATAGCCGCGGGCCTGAGCCGCGGCGGCAAGGCGAGCCTGTGGGCCGCATTCGGCTGCACGCTGGGGATCGTGCCGCATATGCTGGCGGCGATTACCGGCCTCGCGGCGATCCTCCACACCAGCGCGCTGGCCTTCGAGATCATCAAATATGCCGGCGTGGCCTATCTGCTCTACATGGCTTGGGCGACGCTGCGGGAAACCGGCGCGCTCAGCGTCGAGACGGACCGGGCGGAGAAATCGGCGGGCAAGGTGATCGTTGAATCCATTCTGATCAACATCCTCAACCCCAAGCTCTCGATCTTCTTTTTTGCCTTCCTGCCGCAGTTCGTGCCGGCGGCGGCGCCCAATGCGCTGGCCCGGATGCTGGAGCTGAGTGGGGTGTTCATGGCGATGACCTTTGTCGTCTTCGCGCTATACGGACTGTTCGCTGCGGCCATGCGCCACCACGTGATCTCGCGGCCTGCGATCATGCTATGGATGCGCCGGACATTCGCCGGGGCCTTCGTGCTGCTCGGCGCGAAACTGGCTTTGACGGAGCGATAGACCAATGGCCGACCTCTCGGGCTTTCCCATCACCAAACTCTGGCCCGCGGCCAATCCGGAGGTGATCCAGCTTTATTCCTTCCCCACGCCAAATGGGGTCAAGGTCTCGATCATGCTGGAGGAGACGGGCCTGGCCTATGAGCCGCATGCCGTCGACATCACCAAGAACCAGACCTGGGGACCGGAATATCTGTCGCTCAATCCGAACGGCAAGATCCCCGCGATCATCGACCCGAACGGGCCTGGCGGCAAACCGCTGGCGCTGTTCGAGTCGGGCGCCATCCTGATCTATCTGGCGGAAAAGTCGGGCAAGTTCCTGTCGGCTGATGCGGCGAGCCGCTACCAGACCATCCAGTGGGTGATGTTTCAGATGGCCGCTATCGGGCCGATGTTCGGGCAAGTGGGCTTCTTCCACAAGTTTGCCGGCGCGGCTTATGAGGACAAGCGCCCGCGCGATCGCTATGCCAGCGAGTCCAAGCGCCTGCTCGGCGTGCTGGAGACCCGGCTGGAGGGTCGCGAGTGGATCATGGACGATTATTCCATCGCCGATATCGCCACGCTCGGCTGGGTGCGCAATCTCGTTGGGTTCTATGGCGCGGCCGAGTTGGTGGACTATGCCAGCCTCAGGAATGTGCCGGCCTGGCTGGAACGCGGTCTGGCCCGGCCGGCGGTACAGCGCGGGCTGGACATTCCGAAACGCGGCTAGTGGCTAGGCGTTGTTGAAGCCCTGGGTCGTGGCGAGCCACCAGGTGATGCCCGACTTGTCGGTGATGCCGCCGCGCTTGTCGGGATCGGCCTTCTGCACGGGCTCCTGCACCACCTTGCCGCCTG
>JBARWY010000148.1:0-2902 GCA_049647065.1 Devosia sp.
GACCGAACGCGGCTATCGCCACCTCCTCCAAGAAGGCCGCCGCTAGCACGGAGCAATGCGCCCGAAGCATCGCCTGGCGTCTCCGCAGGGTCTTCCCAGCCGGTTGATTCTTGGGGACGTTGCCACCCCACGTTGCGGCACGAGGAAACAACGATGACGCCCGACACCTCCCGCTGGCGCTCCTCGGAGGCTTACGACTATCTGGACGCCCTCGACTCTCCCGATCTCGCCTGGGAATGGCTCAGGCGCAATCCCGAATACCAGACTGACTGGGCGCATGCCGACAGTCCTCCCCTGAAGCGCGAGCTCCATCGGAAATGGAGCTTGCAGTTTTTTCGTCTCGCCGTCGTTGAGTGCTGGCGAGCATACGGTGTTGTGGTCTGCCGAGGCGGATACCAGCGCCGTGCTGCTTACGCACGCGCCAACCATTCTGCCGACGGCCGACAACCTCTTCACCGAGCTGCGCGAAGCAACCCCGCACTCGGACGAGCAAGGCGTGCATTTCCTGCTCAAAGCCGGCGGCCAGACAATTCGTCTGGTGCGGCTTGCTGGCGTCGCAGCCAACATCCCACTCGCCGCGCTCGTGCCGCTTGACCCAAATGGGCACGACAGGATCGAGGCCATCGACCGACTCATGCGCGCCTTGCAGGGGCGAACGGTGCCGGCCGATCGCCGTTTGACGCAACAGCAAAAACGGCGCCATCGCCACATGCTCCAGGCGACCGATGGACATTTGAATGGTGCCTCCTATCGCCAAATCGCCGATGTCATCTATGGCATCGAGCGCATTCGCGCCGAGCATTGGAAAACCTCTGCCCTGCGCGACAGCGTCATTGGCCTCGTTGAAGACGGGCTTGCTATGATTGCTGGGGGCTATCGTCGATTGCTGCGTCATCGAAGGCAAAGATAGCCGAACACGGCTCGTCTTGAGGGTGGGGATTTCGGCTACCCTCAATTCCCCATCCCCTCCGGTCCCCAATCTTCGCCACCGTGATCGTCATTCGCCGCCAGCATCCGGCGGCACCAATGAAGGTCCGGAGGCCCGACCATGACTGCCAATACCGCCGGCTTACCGCCGCGCTACCTCAGAACCCCCGAGGCTGCCCGCTTCCTCGGTCTGTCCGACCGGACGCTGGAAAAACACCGCACCTACGGCACCGGCCCCGCCTACCGAAAGCTCGGCGGCCGCGTCGTCTATTCCCTCGAAGACCTCCAGGCCTGGGCCAACCGCGGCACCAAAACCTCGACCTCCGACCCGGGCGTCGGCACCGTCCATCCCGCCCGCCGTCTAATTGCGCGCTGAGCGGTGAGCCCGATGACCACATCACCGCACCAACGTGGCGAACGCGCCCAACTCGATCCGTTTCATGCGATCAGCGGCGACGTGCCGCCTCGCGACCAGCGGGATCTGATGGCGCATCCCTTCTTTTCCCTCTCCAAGTCGCGCAGGGTCGCACCGATCCACTACAAGGCCGGCGACGTCGAACTTCAGGTCTATGCCGTCGCCGAGCACGGCATGGCGACGATCTGGGATGCCGATGTTCTAATCTGGGCCGCAAGCCAAATCCTCGCCGCCCAGGACCGCGGCCTGCCCACCTCGCGCTTCTTCCGCTTCACCCCCTACCAACTGCTCACCGCAATTGGCCGCAGCACGGGCCCACGCAGCTACTTCCTCATCAAAAGCGCCCTAACCCGGCTGCAGTCCACCGTCATCCGCACCAATATCCGGCACGGCGAACACTGGCGGCGCCAGCAGTTCTCGTGGATCAACGAGTGGGAAGAACTCGCTACGCGTGGCGGCCGCGTCGAGGGTATGGAATTCGTGCTGCCCGAATGGCTCTACCAGGGCATCGTCGATCGCCGACTGGTCCTCGCCATCGATCCTGACTACTTCCGCCTCACAGGCGGCATCGAGCGCTGGCTCTATCGCATCGCGCGCAAGCATGCCGGCCGGCAGACCGAAGGCTGGCGCTTCGAACTGCGGCATCTGCATGCCAAAAGCGGCTCGCTGGCTCGCCACTCGGACTTTGCGCTGGACGTGCGCGCCATCGCGCGACGCCAACCCCTCCCCGGCTATCTGCTCACCATGGAGCGCCGTTCGGATGGCGCCGAACTTGTCCACATCCGCCCTGTGGAAAACCTGTGCGTAACTTCGCCAGATATCTGTACATCAGGCGCAGCCGATATCTGTACATCAGGCGCAAACCTATCTGTACATCAGGCGCACGAACCACAGCTAAGCCTTTGGTTCGACGAGCGAAATCGCGCCCGTAAAGACTCTAAAGAAGAATCTAAATCTTATAATTATGAAGCGCGATCCGGGGATAACTCGTCGCGTCGCCGCCCTTCCCCATGGGGGAAGAGCCGATGATCGTCGCGCTCCTCAACCAAAAGGGCGGCGTCGGCAAGACGACGCTGGCGCTGCACCTCGCCGGGGAATGGGCCCGCCGGGGCAAGCGTGTCACGCTGATCGATGCCGACCCGCAAGGATCTGCTCTCGACTGGTCGCAGCAGCGCAGGCGCGACGGTGCTCCGCGCCTGTTCGGCGTCGTCGGCCTGGCCCGGGACACGCTGCATCACGAGGCACCCGAGTTGGCCCGCGATGCCGACCTCGTCGTCATCGATGGCCCGCCGCGTGTTGCTGGGCTGATGCGTTCAGCGCTGCTCGCCGCCGACCTCGTGCTGATCCCCGTGCAACCGTCGCCGCTCGACGGTTGGGCCTCCGCCGAGATGCTGGCGCTTCTCAACGAAGCTCGCATCTATCGCCCGCGGTTGACCGCGCGCTTTGTCCTCAACCGGTGTGGCGCCCGAACGGTTATCGCGCGGGAGACTGCCGCAACCCTCGCGGACCACGATCCGACTGTACTCGCCACCACTATCGGCCAGCGTGTGGTCTTCGCAC
>JBARWY010000149.1:0-56296 GCA_049647065.1 Devosia sp.
GTGTCATAGAACGTGGGTTCTATGGCCAGCTGCAGGATGAAGTTGCCCACGGCGCCGGTCTGCGCCTCACCCACGTCGCGGTAGTAATCGCTTTCGAACGGGTCGACGAACATGTTCTTCTTGGCGGCAGGGTCTCGCTGATCGACGTTCGACTTCAGCCGCTCGAGCTGGATCAGACGGTCGTGCCTGTCCAAGACGTTGAAGCGTCGTGCGATCTCATGCCAGGGCAAGGAGCGCACGCCGGTAGTGACGCCGTCGGAGACGACTGACGGAACGCCGATCCAGCTGTTGTGGATCTCTGCCAGAGGCAGGACGTTCGCCGGCGGGACTGGCATCGACGGGTTCGACCGCGCGGACACCCCGCGGACATAGACCGGGGCGCCGTTTTGCAGCAGGCCGATGATGTCGATACGTGGCAGTTTGAAGGTGTAGGCGACAATGATCTCGCCGCCCGTGGCCCCGCCTGAGACGGTGATGCTGAAGTCGTCGAAGGAATCCGCAACCACGCTGTCGCGGTACCGATAGGTCGGATTGTAGCTGACGCCAGAAAGCGGCTCGGCACCCGCAAACGCCCAGTCCACGCCGTTGCCGGTAAGCTTGTAATCGACGCCCTTCACATAGCCCGGGATGCTGACGATCTCGAGCACCGAGGTGTCGGGCAGTCCGTCGATCCCGTTGGCCAGGACCCCGCGCGTCACGGTCACCGTTCGCTCCTTGGTGAGCAGGATGGAGGTGATCGCGTTGATGGGGCCTTCGTTGACTTCGAACGTCACAGTGGAGCCACCGGTGAATTCGTGCGTCTCGCCGGGGACGGCTCCTACGTCCCAGTCCTCCGGCTCCCCGTAACGCAGCGACGCATAGCGGGTAACCTTGAAGCCGTTGATGTTGGCCTCACCCTCCTCAATCGAGAACATGCGATAGTCATCTTCGACCCCAAGGGCCGAAACGGCATGGCCAGAGACGATGTAGTTCCCGTTCGGGCGATCGTAGAGGGCCAGCGCCTGGTTGATACCGTCAAGCAGTGGCGGTGGCGTCTGGTCCAGCATGGTCCCGTCTTGCATGACGTAGACCTGGTAGAACTCGCCGTCGTCACCATCATCGAGCAGCGCCCATTCGATCGTGGCGACTTCGCGTGCGGCGCCGTTCTCGTCCTGGGCCGGGGAACCGGCAACCAAACCGCGAAGCGTCGGATCGTCATCACCTGTGATGAAGGTCTTCGTCAGGCGTATGCCCACCTCGACGCGCCCGGTCATGGCGACGTCAGTGAGGACTTTCTCCTCGACGGGGAATACGTCCCCGGCCACGTAGATCTTGCCACTCGTCAGGGTCACCGTTTCAGCGGTGCGGTCCACGATGGAGAAGGCGTTCTCCACGCGGTCGCCATCCTTGGCGATCAGGCGCCCAAGGCGGTCGTGACGGCCGCGAATGATCTCCTGCAGGTCGATAAGCTCTGCGCCCTGCACAAAGGGGCGCTGGCCGTAGAAAACGACGCTCTGCAGCTCCTGCCGATCCTTCGACCTATTGAAGGCGTAGGGAAGGCCGCTCTCGTGCTCAAACGCCATCAGAACCTCATCAGGATGTTGATTGCTTTCGCACTGTGCCAAAGCCAATCAGTGAGTTGGGGCCGGGTGAAAACGCCACCCGGCCCAGCCAGCGGATAAGGCCGCAGGCATCCCGCCGGCGCCATGGCACGGGCAGCGGAATTAGAATAGTTGGAGTTCATTGGACGCCACCACGCCGCAGCTGTTCGCACAGTGGCAGCGCGATGTGACCGTCGCGGATCGCATCCTCGACAAGGCGAAGCACCGGACGACGCTCGACGCCTGCCTTCAGCAATGCACGGACATGTTCCGCCATGGGCACGCCACGCGCAGCGGCGGCGGCACGGAGGACATCCTTGTCCCCGGCATGTATCCTGATGCGGATATCGTCGGTCATTACTGGCGGTTTTGGGCGGCTCTGCATGCACCGAATCTGGCGCAAATCACCTCAGCACGTCAGTCCGAAATCTCCGAAAACTAGGGATGGGCTAGGCGGCCCGGCCTTGCCGACGGCGATTGTCTTCCTCAGCTTCCTTGGCGCGGGCGATATATGGCTTCACCAGGTCACTCTTGCGGTCGCCCGCGAGAAAGGCGGTTAGGGCAGGGCCATTGCCTTCTGATCGCATCATCGCTGCAGCAGCCAGGATCCGCCATGGCGCGCCCTTTTCCACTTGCCTTCCGAGGCCGTACTTGCGGCTCCAGATGACCAGAATATCTGGAGAGCAGTTGGCCCAATAAGCTGCCGGCTTAATGGGAAGGATTGCGTCATCAGGCAGCCAGACGGCGCCGCTCATATGGACCCCCCATTGACGCCCAATGCCGTGCTGCTGCCTATTCTCCCCACAGAAGCGGGGGAATGGTCGGGATGACTCAGGCGAAGACAGGAAAAGCTGCGGTGGCGACTGAGCTGGCTGCCGCTGCGGGACCGGAAAAGGCCTGCAAAGCGTGTGCCTCGCAAATCCCTAGATCTGCCAAGCTGTGCAAGGAGTGCAGCACTTACCAGGGCGGTTGGCGTAGTTGGATTAGCGTCAGCCAGACCACTCTTGCTTTGACAGTGGCGTTGATCTCGGTCGCCACCGCTGCAGTACCCGGCGTCAGCTATGCTATTTGGGGTAACCGATCCGACTTGAGAGCGGATTTTTGGCAGTTCGACGGTGATCTGGCGGTGTTCACAATCAGTAACCCCGGCGACAAGGCCGGCTTTGTCGATCGCGTAACTCTTCAGGCGCAACAAGAGAGTGGTACCACTGGTATCGACCTGGTCCGGAACGGCCCCGACAGAGTTAATCCGGGGGAGATATTTCGGCTCCAGTTCATGATGCACCCAACCCAAGGGGATCTCGCCTTGACTCTTTTCAAGTCGAGATCGAGCGACGTGTGTTACCTCAGGATACTTCTCCGAGAGTATGATGGCTCGCCCAAGCAGGTCAGGGAGCCCATTGTTTGCCGCGAGGCCTTTGCGCATCTGGCGCTGCTGCACCGCACCGAAATTCTTGCTTTGCCGGACATTGAACTGGACTAGCTTCATACTGCGCCGCCCGGCCGCTGACGACCTTCGATGCGCCAGAGTTCCGCATTGACCGCGTTCGTGAAAGCGTCCAGCTGTCTGTCCACCTCGTTCTTCGTCAGGCCGGAGCGCGCCAGGCGCGCCGCCAGACCCCCCAAGGCTCGGGAGAAAGTTGCTTGGCGCTGAGTGTCAGTCACTCTGCCTGCCACCTTTGCGGCAACCGTCCGAGCTTCGCCGATGCGGCGAGACATGGGGAATGGCAGAACCACCCGTGCAGGCACTAGTGGCCGCCACTCAAGAAGTTCAAGCTGCATCGGACCCTCCATCAATTGGCGGCGTTACGTGGACATTGCCGGTAAGTGGCGGCGTTTCGTGGACCTCTGAACCTTCTATAAGAGTTACAGCGCCACGAATTGCCGCCACCCGCTCTTCAGGTGTCCATCGCTCCCATTTGCGCTGGCTGATGCCGAGTGAGAGCCATGGCTTGGTCTGTGCATCAGATCTTGACCGAGGCTTGGCGCCGAGTTTCGCCCGTGCGCGCTGCGCGCTCGCGGCCTTAAGTCGTCTGCGGCGCTCCTCGGCGGGTTCGTCGATCGCATCCAGGCATCGGATACCGGTTCTGTCGCGCTCGTCGCGGGTGATTTTAACTAGGTCGCCCAGGTACCGTGCCGAGGACGTTACCAGCCCTTCGCGGTTCGCTGCTGCAACCTCCCATGCGGTCCAAACGACATCGATCCTCGGCACGTCGTCGCAGGGAAAGCCAATATGTGCCAGGCAGGCCTCGACACCAGCAATCGATGCCACATTGCCCGTCTCATCTGCCAACAGCGCAGTCGCATACGAAGCTGCCCGTATCCAGTCACGCGCGGCGCCGAGCGGGACACCCCGAGCTTTGCGGTCGGCACAAAGTAGCCGAAGTGACTTTCTGATCTTCAGGCCGGAGGCTTCATAGCTGGGAAAGACCAATGGCTCGCGCCGAACCGGCCGAAAGGTCGGGTCGGCTTTCACTTTTTGGACTGTGCTCATGCCTCCTCTAGCCCTCGCTCTCCGTCGCGGTGCAGCTCGAACAAAGCTTTTCGGGCGGCCTGGATGGTGGGTTGGGTATGGAGGTACTTTCCCTTGGCATCGAAGAGCTCGAAGCCGCGGTCGGTCTGGTTGATGGTGCCGGCGAGTTCATGGCCGACGCTTATCGTTTCGGTTCGGCGCGGGGTCACTCGGCACCCCCGCCGATTACTAGCGCCACCGACTGCTTGATGACTTCGAGGTCAATTGTTCGCTCGACCGCTTGCCACCATTCCTCTTCGAGGGTGCCATCCGCTTCCCACGACAGGGCCAACGCAATGTTGGGCGGCGTACCTGGAAAGGCGGCCAAGATTGCCTCCTCGCCGTTGAGGCCCTGCCTAAGCGCATTCAGGGCGACGTCCAGCATTGCGGCTTTCACTTGGGCCCTGATTTCTTCACTCGAAGTGGTCATGCCGCCTCTCCTTCGAAGTGCTCACGCAGCTTCTTTCGGGAGGCAACCCACTGGGCGCCGATTTTGACCGACGGGATTTGGCCCTTTTCCAAAAGATGGAAAGTTGCTCGCGGTGTCTTGCCGATGACCGCCGCAATGGCCGTCGCACCCCACAGCAGGTCGAGATTTTCGGAGGGGGCGTTGGTCATGCCAGGCCCCGCCGCTCGAGCAGCGCTTCACAGTCGACAACGGCTTTTTTGGTCCGGTGGCGAAGCTCCTCAGCCGCAAACTCCAGGTCGAGGATGCCCTCTTCCTGCCAAGTCAGGGTTACGCTTGGCCCGTCGATGTCGCGTGCCCTCTGACGGGCAAAGCCGTCGGCCACCATGTCGGCGAGGATTGATGCCAAGCGAGCCAGGTGGGCGACGTCAATCTCGAGCTGGACTTCAGGGGTGGGGACGCGCGGCATTGCCGTCGCCGGGGCGCGAGTGGTATTGTTGATTGTCATCGGGATTGACCTTCGGATGATGTTGGATTTTCCGCCTGCCAGGGCGGGGATCATTCGGCCGGGATGGTGTGAGCCGTCTCGGCCTTTTCGTTTTTTAGGCCCTTCTCAATCAGCAGGCGCGCAGCTTCCGAACGTGTCTCGATACGGTTGTCGAATCGATAGTCCGCGATTTTCTCAGCCAAGCTTGGTTCGATCATCACCTGAAGGCGCTCAGTCTTTGCTTCTTCGTTCATGCCTTTTCCTCTCGAGTGGAACATAGTTATTTACTACGTCCCAACAAAACGATACCTACCAATTGACTAGGGTTGCGTCAAGTGCGTTTCCTAGTTAATTGCTAGGGGCATCATTGATGAGGGCTTGAGCATGCCGCGGGGCGACTTTCCGAGCACCAAACAGGACCAGTACATGGTCCGCTTCCCCGACGGCATGCGGGACGAGCTCAAGGCGCGTGCGGGCGAGAACAACCGCAGCATGAATCAAGAAATTGTCTCACGCCTAGAGCGCACCTTCGCGATCGATCGAGCGAATTTTGAAGCAGCGGAGAGGGTTGCCCGCGGCGAACAGCCCGAGCAAATTCCTATGCCTCAGGGCGTAGAAGACTACGGTGTAAACAAAGCGGTGCCGGTGGGCGAACGTCGATTGCCACTCGATGTCGCCAACGAAGCGATCAGCGACGCCATTGCACGATCAGTCCGGGCGGCGGTTGATGATGCGATGACTACATACCTTGGCAACGCGAGCGTAGGCCAAAGCGGGTTCCGCGCTTGGTTCGAGGAGGCGACAGCCAGCCTTACCCCAGACGGGCCCGAGGCTCAACAGTTGCTGGATGAGCTACGCGCCCGAGTGTCGGCAATGGGCGACAACCAGGACAAGGCGAGATCAGCAGAACCCGCCGGCGGCGAAAGCCTTGCTGCTCGTGGCAGGAAACCCAGACGGATATCCTCGGGCCAACTGGCGGTCCCAAAGGGTAGGAAGTGAGTATCGCTCGCGGACTTCGAGATTGGTGGACGTTAAAGCGCCTCGAGCGGGAAGAGCGCCGCACATCGCTGGTTCTGTCGGCCAAGCAGAGAGCAGTGTCTGCCCAAGGGGGCGGTTGGGAAAGGCTTCAAGAGGAGACTGCCGAAGAGGACTTCGAGCATGGCCTAGCTTCTGCCGCCATCGACTTGCAGCTGAACAAAATGCTGGTGTCCAAGGCCAGACGTCTTCGGATCCCGGTTCCCGATCGAAAGAGCACCGATGATTGGGAGGAGATCATGACAGGAGGCAAGGTGCTCACTCAGACGGCCGCACTTCGCCTAAGGCGAGAAATCGCTCTTGAGCTCGAAACGCAGCAGAAGCCCTATTTGAACTGGGGTGCGCTCGTTTTGAGCCTTTTCAGCTTAGGTGTCTCGATCATCGCCATACTAGGCGGGGGCGATTGATGGTCCTCCACCAGCGCCGCGGGCGCGATCCCGCTATCCCCACGTCTGCGGTTCTGCCAATAATCCACCAGTCATGGGGGGATGATCGTGGCATCGGTATTCAACGCACTCGGCTGGCTGGCGGTCCTGATCGGCGGTGCTTGGTCGGGGCTGATCTTGTTCGCGCCACGTGCTGGTGCCGCGCTGACGGGCATGGATGTCTTGGCGCGGTTGGTGGTCGCCTGGCCAGGTCTCGGTTTGGTGTTTTCTGGGTTGTTCCTCCTAGCGATCGGCGGGGTGTTGTCACGGCTCGACAAGATCGTGCGGAATACTGCCGGCACCGCCGCGGCCACGGAGGCTCTGATGGATCGTGGGGCAGTGAGGCAGGAACCTCGTTTCTAGTTCGTCACCCGGCGAGTAGGAATTAGCCATGCCGGTGCAGTACCTCTTCGATTCAAGCGGAAAATGGATCGCCTTTAGAAAAGGCAAGTTCCTGTTCACGACTCAAGGGAAGTGGGTCGGGTGGTTCCCGTGGACCGAGCCGGATGCGGTTAACACGAGGGGTCAATACTTGGGCTCGGTTTTCGGCCCGAACAGACTTTACAAGAAGTCGATTCCGCCACGGCGCGGCTACCCGGGGTACCCAGGTTATCCTGGTTACCCAGGCTATCCTGGTTATCCAGGTTTCGCCGGCTATGCGCGACGACCGATAGGCGCCGAGGATATTGTGGACTTAGAAGAGGGGAATGGAAGTTGACTCTCATCCCGCCTCCCGGCGCACCCCAGGCTGGCGCATGCGAAAGCGCCTACCAAATCCTCGCCACCACGCATGCCACTTGTGAGTCGTTCCTGACCATTCTGCAGCAGGTGATGAAGGATCGAAACGCGCAGGGCGGCCCCAACTCGTCAGAACAGGACCTCCTTCGTGCAACACTGGTTTTTGCATCGTCGGGGCTCGATGCGATGATCAAACAGCTGGTTCAGGACGCGCTGCCCGATGTGCTTGACGCGAACAACGGTGAGAACGGGGCATCCGAGAACTTCGCATCATACGTGCAAACGACCATCGCGCGTGATCCGGCCAAGGCGAGTGACATACTGGCGCGCAGCCTGACTGCATACAGCTCACGGGACACACTGGTGGGCTGGTTCCAGCGGCAACTCACCGCGAACAGCCTCCAGTCAAAGGACCAGATTTTTCAGACGGCTTCATATTTCGACATTCCTACCGAGCTGTTGTGCAAGGGAGGTGAACAGGCTGCCCTTGGCGAAGCTTTTAAAATTCGAAATAAGATCATTCACGAGATGGACGTGGATTTTGCACAAAACGACTCTCGCACCGAACGAACCTGGAGCTCGGTAGTCGACGCTACCAACTTACTACTTACGGTAGCGAGCCGCTTCCTGACTGAAACCGCGGCGCGGGTATAGGAGATGTCAGTCCGCAAACGCACCTGGACCAGCAAGGGCGTCGAGAAAGCCGCCTGGGTGGTCGACTACCTCGACAGCCAGGATCGGCGCCGGCTGAAGACCTTCAAGCTGAAGAAGGAAGCCGACCAGTTCGCGGCCACCGCCACAGTCGAGGTGCGCGAAGGCGTGCACGTAGCCGACGCTGCCAGCGCCACCGTGCTGCAGGCCGGCCGCCTATGGATCGCTGCGAAGGATAGGGCAGGGCGGGAACGCTCCACTATCGACCAGTACCGGCAGCACCTCGAGCTACACGTCGCGCCCTTCATCGGTACCACTCGGCTCAACGCCCTGACGCTGCCGGCGCTGCGCCAGTTCGAGGAGCGCTTGCTGGATGAGGGCCGCTCGCCGGCCATGGTGCGCAAGGTGGTGGTCAGCCTCGGTTCACTCATTGCCGACGCTCAGGAACGCGGCCTGGTGGCGCGGAACGTGGTGAGGGATATGCGGGGCCGACGCGGATCATCTGACAGGCGGGCAGAGAAGCGAGCCAAGGGCCGGCTACGGATTGGGGTGGACATTCCCGCGCCGGGAGAGGTCAAAGCTATCGTTGGGGCCCTGCGTGGCCGCTGGCGCCCGGTTCTGTTAGCGGCGATCTTCACCGGCCTGCGCGCTTCGGAGCTGCGCGGCCTGCGCTGGGCCGATGTGGATCTGGACCGGAAGGCCCTGCACGTCCGCCAGCGCGCCGATCGCTTCAACGATATCGGCCAGCCGAAGTCAGAGGCAGGGGAACGCGAGGTGCCCTTGCCGCCGATCGTGGTCAACACGCTGCGCGAGTGGCGCCTGATCTGCCCTCGGCGGGACACCGGCCGCAAGGATGACCGGGGCGAGCCGATCAAGGAACTGGACCTGGTATTCCCGAACGGTAAGGGGAAGGTCGAGAGCTTGGCCAACATGATCAACCGCGGGCTCCTGCCGGCCCAAATCCGGGCAGGGGTAACCAGCGCCACTGACGAGCTCGACGCAGACGGCAAACCCGGCCTGGCCGCCCGCTACACCGGCATGCACGCCCTGCGCCACTTCTACGCTTCTTGGTGCATCAACCGGCCGCAGGATGGCGGCCTCGGCCTGCCGCCGAAGGTGGTGCAGGAGCGGCTGGGGCACGCCACCATCAACTTGACCATGGACACCTATTCTCACCTTTTCCCTCGCGGCGAGAACAACGACGAGCTCGCTAACGCGGAGCGCACGTTGCTGGGTGGCGGGCCTTGAGTAGTGGCAACTTTGCGCTGCCTCAAATGGGGACGACGCGTCTCGCCGATCTTCCCGAGGACAAGGCGCGAGAGCTACGGACCACAGGAGAGATCATCGGGGCCTACCTCTTGGGAATCGGGGCGATAGGGGGGGCCGCAGGGCGCGATCCAACTTTCAGGGAGCGACACCTCCTACCGTACCTCGTTCAGGACTTGACCGAAGCGACAGTCTCGATCCGGATGCTAATGACCGAGGGCGTTCACCGCGTCGCGAAGAGGGAGCTTCGTTTCATCCTGGAGGCGTCCGCTAAACTTGCAGCGGTTCAACAGTCGGACCACGACAAGGACATCTCCCTGCGGGTCATACAGTTTGATGAGCTTCTTAGCTCGCACAAGATTTCTATACAGAAGTCCGTAGAGCTGGAGATGCTGCCGGAGGCCGTAAGGCGGCAATTTGTGGACGAGGTGGGCAAGCTGTACCGCGGATCTTCTTCCTATGTGCACTGGACACCGGCGCAAATTGCGGAAAGAGGCGAGGCGCTGGCGTCGGGCCGGGTCGCTGGTCAGGAGACTGCAGAAGAGATCATCGGACTTAACAAAACGTTGGCGCGAACGCTGGCGGCGTCTCTGGTGCTAATCCTCCACAGTGTCTCACCTTCCGTTTCCGGAGATATCCTGGTGGAGCCTGATGGAAGCACTTGGGATTGGTATTTCACTCGCTCAAAATTCATCGCTACCATCGATAGCTTCTTTGACTACAAGCACGAACGGCAGCGAGATTTAATCGCCATCCAGGGGCATAGGGCGAGCCGCCTCGCATTTTAGGCGCAACATAGACGCAACATACATGCCGTTCAGCCAGCAAAACCAGGCAACACGAGCGGATTGAAAATCCGCGTGTCACTGGTTCGATTCCGGTCCCGGGCACCATTTCCTGACATTCCTGGTTCGATACTGGCGCGGGCTGCCGTGCTTAACGCCGCCTTGCCCGGACATGCGCAATCCAAGCCAACTTCGGAACGCCGTTTTCACTCGCCTCGCGTAGCTTCGGGCGCTGGGGTTGGGGCATCCAAAATGGTTCCGGACGATACTGGTCTGCTGTTGCGTCTCCAGACGGAAGTGCTGGAGGCGGTCGCCTGTGGTGAGCCGCTAATGGCCGTGGCCGATATGCTGTGTCGCCGCGCCGAGGCGCTGGCGCCCGATGCGGTCTGTTCCATCCTCACGGTTGATGCCGACGGTGCGCTACACCCGCTCGCGGCGCCCAGCCTGCCCCTGGCCTTCGGAAGCGCGGTCGATGGCCTCGCGATCGGTCCCAAGGCCGGGTCCTGCGGCACTGCCGCCTTCCGCAACGAGGAAGTGGTCGTTACCTCCATCGACGAGGACCCCCTGTGGGAGGATTTTCGCGGGCTGACCCAGCCGCTCGGCCTCCGCGCCTGCTGGTCCAGCCCTATCAGGGACCGCGACGGACGGGTCGTCGCGACCTTTGCCTTCTACTACCGCACCTGCCGCGGCCCCGACGACATGGAGCGCAGCATCGTGCAGACCTGCGTGCATCTATGCGCCATCGCCATCGATCACGAGCAGGTCCGCCAGCGCAATTATCGCCTGGCCTATTTCGACACATTGACCGGCCTGCCCAATCGCGGGCATTTCAACGAGATGCTGAGCCGGTCCATCGGCATGGACGAGCCCTTCGGCCTGTTGCTGGTCGATATCGACCACCTCAAGCTGGTCAACGACACCGTCGGCCACGTCTTCGGCGATATGCTCATCCGCACCGTGGCCGAGCGCATTGCCGATTGCCATCCCTCGCTCACAGCCTGCCGTCTCGGCGGCGACGAGTTCGCCGTGCTGGTGGCCGATTGCCACAGTGACGGCGCGCTCAAGGACGCGGCAGCTCGCATGCTCAAGGCCGTGCGGGGGCTGATCCAGGTTGGCGACCAGACCATCGATCCGCATATCACCATCGGTGGTGCCCTGTTCGGTCCCGATGGCATCGATGGCCCATCGCTCAGCCAGAATGCCGATTTCGCACTCTACCATGCCAAGGAGATCCGCCGGGGCGGCTATATCCGTTTCACCCCCGGCATGCGCACCTCCATGCTGGAGCGTGCCAACATGGTTAGATCAGTCGACCAGGCGCTGACTGAAGGGCGCATGCTCGCCCACTATCAGCCGGTCGTCCGGCTCGACACCGCCGAGATCGTCGGCCTCGAAGCCCTGGCGCGCATGCAGATGCCCGATGGCCGTATCGCCTCCGCCGGCGAGTTTCACGCGGCTCTGGCCGATCCTCGCATCGCCTGGCAGGTGACGGGCCAGATGCTGACCCAGGTCGCCGCCGACATTCGTCACTGGCTCGATCTCGGCATCGACTTCCAGCATGTTGGCATCAATGTAACCACCGGCGATTTCCATCGTGGCGATCTCGAAACCCGGATCGTCGAGACCTTCGAGCAGGCTGGGGTACCGCTCAAGCATGTCGTCCTCGAGGTCAACGAATCCGTCTATGTCGGCGGCAACGATCAGATGGTGCCGCGTGCGGTCAGTGCGCTGCGCCAGCGCGGCCTGCTGGTCGCGCTCGATGACTTCGGCACCGGCTTTGCCTCGCTTACCCACCTCTTGAGCTTCCCGGTCGATATCATCAAGATCGACCGCTCCTTCGTCTCGCGCCTGGGCCGTAATGAGGCCAGCGATGTCGTGGTCGGTTCGATTATCGACATTGCCCGCAAGCTCAAGATGAGGCTCGTGGCTGAAGGCATCGAGACATCAGAACAGGCGCGTGTGCTTGCCGAACTGGGCTGCAGCATGGGGCAGGGCTATCTCTTCGCCCGGCCGGCCTCGATGGAGGACACAACGCGTCTTCTCACGCTCTTCGCCCAGAAGCCGGATGTGGCCGGGGCCGGGCAGCGTCGCACCGCCTGACCCGGCGTTGCAATTGTCCGCTCGCTGGCGCAATCTGCCCCCGAAGTATCCGACTGGACCAAAGTCGCACGGCGCCCGCGCCACGCTGACAGGACGGTGACAGGGACGCCGCCTATTCTCCCTCGTCACGAACGTAACGACGTTCTGGATTCGACATGGGAGGACTTATGAACAAGCTGCTCTTGGCCGCGCTGATTTCTGGCGCAATGGCTGTTCCCGCTTTCGCCGCCGACTATACCATCATGGCCCCCGCTGCCCCCGGCGGCGGTTGGGACCAGACTGCCCGCTCCATGCAGGAGGCCCTTCAGGCCGAAGGCATCTCGGGCAATGTCCAGGTCACCAACGTGCCGGGCGCCGGTGGCACCATCGGCCTTGCCCAGTTCGTCAACGAGTCGAACGGCAACCCCGATGCGCTGATCGTTGGTGGCTATGTGATGGTTGGTGCCATCCTCACCAACGCTTCGCCTGTCACCCTCGACATGGTCACCCCGATCGCCCGTCTTACCGGCGAAGCCGTGGTCGTCGTCGTTCCGGCGGCGTCCGAACTGCAGACCATGGATGACCTGGTCGCCAAGCTGAAGGCCGATGCCGGCTCCGTCGCCTGGGCTGGCGGTTCCGCCGGCGGCGCCGATCACATCACGGCCGGCCTCATCGCCAAGACCGTCGGTGTCGATCCCACTACCGTCAACTACATCGCCTATTCTGGCGGTGGCGAAGCTCTTGCTGCCCTGCTCGGCGGCCAGGTGACCGTGGGCATCTCGGGCTATTCCGAGTTCTCCGCCCAGATCGAAGCCGGCGAACTCCGCCTGCTCGCCGTCTCCAGCGACACCCGCATACCCGGCGTCGATGCCCCGACCCTCAAGGAAGCCGGCGTCGACATGGCCCTGCAGAACTGGCGCATGGTCGCCGCTGCCCCCGGCATCACCGACGAGCAGAAGGCTGCCATCACCGCCGACATCGAGAAGATGGTGAACTCCGCCACCTGGAAGACCACGCTCGAAACCAAGGGTTGGGTCGACACCTTCCTGACCGGTGACGAGTTCACCGCCCAGCTCGCAGCCGATACGGAGGCGACCGCTGCCATCCTGAAAGACATTGGCCTCGTTCAATGAGTTCAGGTGAACCACACCTCTCGCGCCGCCCCGATGGGGCGGCGCTTGTCATAGCGGTCATCCTTGCCGCCATCGCGGCGGTCATCGTCTGGCAGACCAGCCAGATGCGCGTGCCGCCCATCCAGGCCAAGGTCGGGCCTACCGTATTCCCCTACATCATCGCTGGCGGCTTGTTCCTGCTGGCTATAGGCACCGTGGTTTCGGCCCTGCGCAACAGCTTCCCGTCGCGCGAAAATGACAACTACGCCCCGATCTTCTGGATCGTCGGCGGGCTAGTCGCCCAGCTGCTGCTGCTCTCGGTCGCCGGCTTTGCCGTCGCTACCGGCATCCTCTTCGCCTGTACCGCCAGGGCCTTCGGCCGCGGCCCGCTATGGCAAACCATCCCGATCGGCATCGTCTTCGCCTTTATCGTCTGGTTCGCCTTTGCCAAGGGCCTGCAGCTGTCGCTGCCCTCGGGCCCGCTCGAACGCCTCATTCCCTGATCGGAAGTCCACATGAATACGTTCGAACTTCTCGGTCAGGGCCTGATTGCTGCGTTGCAGTGGCAAAACCTCATCTACGCGCTGATCGGCGTGACCTTGGGTACCGCCGTCGGCGTGCTCCCCGGCATCGGCCCGGCGCTGACCGTGGCACTGCTGCTCCCCGTCACCTACAAGCTCGATCCGGCCGGTTCGCTCATCATGTTCGCCGGCATCTACTATGGTGGCATGTATGGCGGCTCCACCACCTCCATCCTGCTTAACACCCCCGGTGAATCGGCCTCCATCGTCACTGCCCTCGAGGGCAACAAGATGGCCCGCAAGGGCAGGGGTGGCCCGGCCCTGGCCACCGCCGCCATCGGCTCCTTCGTCGCGGGCCTCATCGCGACACTGGCACTGGCCTTCGTCGCGCCCTGGGTGGTCAAGTTCGCCCTGGCCTTCGGCCCGGCAGAATATTTCGCGCTGATGGTGCTGGCCTTCATCACCGTGTCAGCCGCCTTCGGCGACTCCGCCCTGCGCGGCCTTACGGCGCTCTTCATCGGCCTTGGCCTCGGTATCATCGGCATCGACCTGCAGACCGGCCAGGCGCGCATGTCCTTCGGTATTCCGGATCTGCTCGACGGTATCGAAGTGACCACGCTTGCCGTCGCCCTCTTTGCCATCGGCGAGACCCTCAAGATGGCCGCCGATCGCCATGCCGTCAAAGAAGAGGTTCTGGCGGTCAAGGGCTCGGTCTGGATGACCAGGGACGACTGGAAGCGGAGCTGGATTCCGTGGCTGCGCGGTACCGCCATCGGCTTCCCCATCGGCGCCATGCCCGCAGGCGGCGCCGACGTGGCCAGCTTCCTGAGCTACAGCGCCGAAAAGACCTTCGCGAAAAATCCCGAGGAGTTTGGCAACGGTGCCATAGAAGGCGTAGCTGGGCCGGAAGCCGCGAATAACGCTTCTGCCGCCGGCACGCTGGTGCCGCTGCTGACGCTGGGCCTGCCCACCACGGCAACGGCCG
This sequence comes from Devosia sp., assembly GCA_049647065.1. Classification (GTDB taxonomy): domain Bacteria; phylum Pseudomonadota; class Alphaproteobacteria; order Rhizobiales; family Devosiaceae; genus Devosia. Next base: position 14,583 of record JBARWY010000149.1, read on the forward strand.
CCATCATGCTGGCCGGCTTCCAGCAATTCGGCCTGCAGCCCGGCCCGCTGCTGTTCACCAACAATGCCAGCCTGGTCTGGGCCCTGATCGCCAGCCTGCTCGTCGCCAACCTCATGCTGATCGTGCTCAACCTGCCGCTGATCGGTCTCTGGGTGAGGCTGCTGACCATTCCCAAGCCCTGGCTCTATGGCGGCATCCTGGTATTCGCCACCCTCGGCACGCTTGGTGCCAACGGCGCCATGTCAGGCAATATACTCGGCATCCGCTTCTCGTTCGAACTGATGCTGCTACTGGCCTTCGGTATCCTCGGCTATCTGCTGCGCCGCTTTGGCTATCCCATCGCGCCCGTGGTGGTTGGACTCATCCTGGGTCCCATGGCTGAGCAACAATTGCGCAGGGCGCTGGCCATCAGCCAGGGCGACCCGATCGTGCTCGTTCATTCGCCCATTGCTATCACGCTCTACGTCGTAGCCGCCGCCGCCGTGTTGGTGCCGCTCTACTTCCGCCTGCGCGGCAAGGGACAGGTATTGGGCCAGTTGGCGAGCGACGAGGACTAGGTACCGACATTCCAAAAGCAAAAGCCCGGACGCCCTTTTCAGGGCATCCGGGCTTTCTCACATTCAATCGGCTACTCGGCGCAACGCACAGGGAGGGAAGCGCGCGCCAGGGAGACTTAGAGCTTGCCGATCGAACGGAAAGCGCCAGGGTCAATACCGAGGGTCCTGAGGTGCTTGGCCTTTGGAGCGCGCCCACCCTCGACCGCGTTGGAGACGGCAGCAGCACTGCCGAACACCTCAACGAAGGTACCAAGGGTTGCCAAGAAAGACTTGCGCGGGTTGCTCATTGCCAGTTCCTCCAAGGACCCAACCGAATTGCCGGGTCGCTTTCATGAGTTGACAGATGGGCTCACTGGACCGGTTCTGCTAGGCCACAAAGGTCAGGCCAGCTATGCGTCCTGCGCAATCAGCGGCTCTGCATCGGCCGAAAGCCTATGAAAACGCGGATCGACGTAAGACCAAGGTCCTATCCATGCGTTGGACGCATGTCTGGCACGTTCTGCCTATACCATTGAGTTTGCCCCTTGCCGCTCTGTCACGGCTTCGGCGATACGATCTCGCCCCAGCTGTCGAGGAACCGCTTGCGTCGCTGCTGGTCCAGCGACACCATTAGCGCCGGTCCCAGCGGAATGGGCTGAATCACTCCGCGACCGCGCGCGGCGATGGCCTCGCTGGTCCATTCGCCCTCGCCACCCGTCACCACCGAGCCGAGCGCCGTCTGCCCGGCCGCTATTGCCTGCCCCGCGGGCGATAGCGCGAAGTCGACGAATGCCTTGCCGAGTTCGGGGTAGGGCGCGTCGCGCGGGATCAGCATGGATCGCGTCAGCACCAGCACATAGTCATCCGGCACCACGATCTCGATATTGGCGCCCGCCGCCTTGCGCGCAAAGGCATAGGAACCCAGAACGTTGTAGCCCAGCGCCAGCGAGCCATCGGCCACGCCATTGAGGATGGCCGGGCTCGATCCCGAGAACACCGCGCCGACCCGCCCGAACGCTGCCGCCAGCCGCCAGAAGTTGGACGAGATCACCTGGTCCTGTGAAGCCAGCAGATAGCCCACGCCCGAGACCGCAATGTCATAGGTGGCGATAGCGCCACGAAACCGCTCGGTCTGCGTCTCCAGCATTTCCGCGAGCGTCAAATGGGTCCGCGGCACTTCCGTAGCGCTGATACGATCAGGATTGTAGATGATCACGGCCGGCTCGAACGTGAAGCCGAACACCTCATTCCGCCAGTGCGCCCAATCGGGCAGGCGACCGAGAAACGGGCTGTCATAGGCCATCGCATGCCCGTCATTGGCCAGCTTGATCATGAGGTCCGAAGCGGAACTGATCAGCAGGTCCGGTTTGGGCTCCATGTCCCCGGCGAGGTACCGGTCGTAGAGCGGCAGCGAATCCGTTTCCTCGTAGACCACGGTCACGTCCGGGCGAAGGGCTTGGAATCCGGCGATGAAATGGGCAAACAGCGGCGTGTCGGTGACCCCGACAATGGTCAGAACCACATCGCCGCTGCCATCGACGGCTGGATAGCTCGTCGAGGCCGCCTGCGCCCCGCTTGGGTCCATCAGTAGCAGGAACAGCACCAGTGCCGAAAGCGAGCCTAACGCCCGGCGCAGCTGCTCCACCTTCTGGTTTCGGCCCACCAGCGGCAGGTCGATTTCCACCACCAGCCCGCCATCCCGCCGGTCCTCCAGCCGCAGCGCCCCGCGATGCGCCTCGACCACGCGTTTGACGATCGACAGTCCCAGCCCTGAACCCACTCGCGGCCCGCTGGCCGCGCCGCGCTTGAAGCGTTCCAGCACCAGCGGCTTCTCGGCGTCGGTGATGCCCGGCCCGCGATCGCTCACCGCCATGGTCATCACGCCCTCGTCCACCCGCCCGCCGATTTCCACCGGTCCATCCGAATAGACCAATGCATTATCCACCACATTGCGCACCATTTCGCGCAGGGCCACGCGGTCGCCGCGGATCGGCGCCGCGGCGACGGCATCGGGCAGGTCCACCACCAGTCGCCCTGCCTGGTCCGGGTCCAGCCGCTGTCGCACATCCTCCAGCACCGCGCCAAACGCCGTCGTGTCCGTCTCCTGGTTCTCCAGCCGGTGCGAAATCGTCGCCTCCATCAGCAGTTGCGAGACGAGCTGGCTCGCCTGCACCGCCCCCTGGTGAATGCGTCCCACCCGCGCTCGCAGCGCCACCGGATCCTGCTCGTCCATCGCCACCTCGGCCTGCGCGCGCAGCGAGGCCAGTGGCGTCCGCACCTCATGTGCCGCCTCGGCCACCAGCCCGGTCACCCGCTCCATGGCACTGCCCAGCCGCGCCATGAACGCGTTGAGGCCCGAGACCAACTGGCTGACTTCCACCGGCACCGGCAGATCCACCGGGCTGAGATCGTCAGGTGCTCGCCCGCGCAATTCCTGTTCGAGCTGGTAAAGCGGCGCGAACATACGGCCGATGCCGAACCACACCAGTGCGATTGCCAACAGCGTCAGCGCCACCACCGGCACGATGGCATTGGAGAGGATTTCCGAAGCTAGCGCCTCGCGCTCGCTCTGCGTCTCGGCCACATGGATGGTCACCCAATCGGCGTCGCCGCCCGACGAGGTCAGCCGCCCCACGCTCGCCACCCGCACCAGCTCACCGCGGTAGATCGTGTCGACAAAGTCAGGTCCGGCGGAAGTCAGCTCCGGCAGGCTCTCGGACAGGTCCGCATAGCCCGTCACAGCCCGTCCGGTGGGATCCTCGACCGCGTAGAACACCCGGTCCCGCCCCGAAAACATGCCGAACGAGGCGAAGGGCAATTCGACGATGACCGTGTCGTTTTCCACCTGCACCGCGCCGGCGATGGTCAGCGCCGAAGCCGCCAGCAGCCGGTCGAACGCCCGATCCGCCGCCCGCTCGGCGTAATCGCGGATGAACACGATCAGCACCACCGCCGCCGCCAGCAGCAGCGCCAGCGCCAGCGCCACGATGCGCCGGCGGATAGAGAAGGACTTAGCCGCCATGCGGCGCCCGCACGACATAGCCCACGCCGCGCACCGTGCCGATTTCGATATTGGCGGCTTCCAGCTTCTTGCGCAGCCGCGAGATATGCAGCTCAAGGGCGTTGACCGATACGGCCTCGTCGAAATTGAACAGCTGGTTCATCAGCCGTTCCTTGGGCACCACCTTGCCGGCATGGGTCACGAGGATCTCGAGCAGCCGGAATTCCCGCCGCCCCAGTTCCAGCGATACCCCGCCAACGCTGGCATTGAGCCCCGCCAGATCCATTTGGAGATTGCCCACGCCCAGCGTACTCGTGGTCTGCCCACCCGTGCGCCGGATCAGGGCCCGCAACCGCGCTTCGAGCTCCCGCAGGTCGAACGGCTTGACCAGGTAGTCATCCGCCCCAAGGTCGAGCAGGCTCACCTTGTCGTCGATTTCCGAGCGCGCCGTGATCACCAGGATGGGTGCATTGAACTTGTGCCGCCGCAATTCGGCGATCAGCCCGATGCCGTCGCGATTGGGCAGCATCAGGTCGAGCGCCACCGCATCGAATTCGTCGCCCTCGGCAGCCGACACAACGTCATTGCCGTCCTTGACCCACTCCACGGAATGGCCGGCGCTGCGCAGGCGCTTTTCGATCGCCTCGCCCAGGTCTTCATTGTCTTCAACGAGCAGGATTCGCATAGGCGCCGGTCTTCTCCCCGGCGGCACCCTAATGGCTAAGCATGCCCCTGTCTAAAACAGAGTGGTCATCATTGCGCCGGCCACGGCCACGATGCCGAAGGCCGCAATTCCGGCAGCCATCAACATGAACTGCGCGCGTTGAACATAGCCGGAAGTTCGCGCCTGCTGGCGCGCCGCCGCGAGGACGCTTTCCGCCTCGTCGCTATCGATATGAACCATCGGACGTCACCCCTTCAGCCGGCCGGTCGACCTGACCGGAATTGACCCTTGGGCAGCCGCGTTCGCGCCGTTTCTCACCCGATGCAGGGAAGGTAATCCGGCGCCCCGCTCCGGCGAATGCGATCCTCGGAACGCGGTTAATTTACATAAAATGCAAGGCGTTCCGAACTTGTATGGAAGATGATTGATCTGGTCGCCGGATCATGGCAGAAACCGCACCATGACCCACTTGCACCCAGACCGCCTGTTCCCCGCTTCCGAGCCAGCCCAGTCCATCGCGCGCGAGCTTTATCCCGAAGTCCGGGACCTGCCGCTGATTTGCCCGCATGGTCACACCGATCCGTCATGGTTCGCCAATAACGAGCGCTTCTCCGATCCGGCGGCTCTGTTCCTCACTCCGGATCACTATGTCCTCCGCATGCTGCGCAGCCGCGGCCTCAGCTATGATGACCTCGGCGTACCCCGCAAGGATGGCAGGCCCGTTGCCAGCGGCCGCGATGCCTGGCGCCTGTTTGCCGCCAACTACCATCTATTCGCCGGCACCCCGTCCAAGACCTGGGTCGATCACTCGCTCGATTGGGCTTTCGGCATCACGCAGGAGCTGTCGCCTGCCACCGCCGACGCGATCTACGACACCATCGACAAGGCCCTGGCGACGCCCGACCTGCTGCCACATGCGCTGCTCGATCGTGCCCGCGTGGAGGTTATCGCCACCACCGAATTTGCCCTCGATCCCCTGGTGCATCACCAGAAGATGGCGCAGAACGGCACCATTGGCCGCGTCCGCACCACCTATCGCCCCGATGACGTGACCGATCCCAGCCGCGTCGCCATCGTCGAGAACCTGCAGAAATTTGGCGAGATCACCGGCGAGAACGTCGCCAGCTGGTCGGGCCTGATCAACGCCCATCGCAATCGCCGCGAATATTTCCGCAGCTTCGGCGCCGTTGCCACCGACCATGGCGTCCCCACGGCCAATACCGCTGATCTCTCTGCGCCGGAAAAGCAGGCCCTGCTCGACAAGGTGCTGGCGGGCAAGCATGACGCCGCCGATGCCGAGCTGTTCCGCGCCCAGATGATGACCGAGATGGCTCTGCTGTCGGTCGAAGACGGCATGGTCATGCAGCTCCACGCCGGCTCGCGCCGCAATACCGATCCGCTGCTGATGGCCGAGCGCGGCACCGATCTCGGTGCCGATATACCCGGCACCACCGATTACGTGAATGGCCTCAAGGCCCTGCTGTCGCGCTGCGGCAACGAGCCCAACCTGCGCCTGATCATGTTCGTGCTCGACGAAACCACTTATGCCCGCGAGCTCGCGCCTATGGCCGGCTACTGGCCCAGCCTGATGATCGGCCCGCCGTGGTGGTTCCATGACAGCCCGCAGGGCATCCGCCGCTATCTCGACCAGGTCGTGGAAACGGCCGGCTTCTACAATCTCGCCGGCTTCAACGACGATACCCGTGCCTTGCTGTCCATCCCGGCCCGCCACGACGTGTGGCGCCGCGAAGTTTGCGGCTTCCTCGGCCGCTGGGTGGGTGAGAACCGCATCACCAGGTCGACGGCGCGCGATGTCGCCAAGCACCTGAGCTACCAGGCCGCGAAGGACGCGTACAAGATCAAGTGAATGGGTTGAGCGCGGAGTTCACCCTCCCCCTTGCGGGGAGGGAGAGCGAGATAGGACTTAGCCCTTGCTAAGTCCGTGATCGAGCCGGGTGGGGGTGCGAGAGCCCCAATATCAGGGCCAAACATCCCCCACCCTTGATCCCTCCCCGCAAGGGGGAGGGTGTCGACTGCGAGATCAATCGTTCCGCCTCAAGGCGACTTCCACAATACCAGCGCCACGATCACCACGCCGGTGAGCAGCAGCACCAGCAATCCGCCGAGACCGTTGAGCACCTGGCGGCCCAGTGTCGGGTGGACCTCGTCGGTGGCGATGATGTCGGCGAGCCGTATCGGTTCACGCCGGTCTTCATAAGGTTGATGCGTCATTCCAAGTTCCCCCTGATGGACTTGTTTTCGCGTCTGACCATCCTGCACGCCAGACCGGTAAAGAAGCCTTGCCCTGCCAGCCCTTCCTCCGGTTAGGGTTGCGATATCGCCAACCGGCAGCCTTACCCGCAGGTTACCGCCACAAAGCGATCAAGTTTTCCGGCAATCAGCGTCCGGCCTGTCGAAACCGGCGGCGCCTTCTGCTCTAATGACCGCAATGATGAATCAGTCGCCCGTCGAAACCGCGCTCAGCCGCGCCATGATCCGCTGGTCCCTGACCAAGTCCACGCCCGTGGCCGAAACGGCAACGAGCTGGATTTTCCGCGTCGAGCAGAATGGCCGCAACTTTGCCGCGCTCAAGATACTCAAGCCACTGGCTGCCGAGGAGGAACGCCGCGGCGCCATGCTGATGAACTGGTATGGCGGGGAGGGCGCGGCCACCGTCTTCGACATGCATGGCGACACCATCTTCATGGAGTGGCTTGATGGCGGCACGCTGGGCGATCCGGTGCGGTCAGGCAAGGACGATGAAGGTACCATCGCTATCTGCACCGTCGTCGCCAACCTGCACCGTACCCGTGCCGCTGCGCCGGGCGGCCTGCTGCCCTTGCGTCAACACTTCCAGTCGCTGTTCGATACCGATGTCCAGGCCTGGCCGCATACGGCCCGCGATCTCTATGCGCGCGCCAGCGGTATCGCCCTTAAGCTCTTCGACCGGCCCAGCGCGCAGGTACCGCTGCATGGCGACGTGCATCACGACAACATCATGTCGTCCGATCGCGGCTGGCTGGCGATCGATCCGAAGGGTCTCGTTGGCGATCCTGCATACGAAGTCGCCAACGTATTCATCAATCCCAAGGGTGCCGGCCATCTTGCCGCCGACCCTCGCCGCATCGTGGCCCGTGCCGATATCCTGTCTGAACGTCTACCCTATCCGCGAAAGCGCATTCTGGGCTGGGCCGCTGCGCATGCCGCCCTCTCGGCCTGCTGGGAACTCGCCGATGGGCGGTCTATCACTCATCAGCTCGCCTGCCTGCCACCCCTGCTCAGCGCCTACGACCAGGCCTGACCCGTCATGGACCCATTGATGCTCACCACCACGCGCCGCGGCTTCATCGTGCTCACGGCCGCAGCGGCCCTCGCGGCCTGTTCCACCACCATTCCGATGCTGCCCAAGGGCGCCAGCACTCCGGAGACGTTAAGCGACGCGGAAATCCTCACCGCCATCAATGCCGTCCGTCGCGCCAACGGAGCGCCGCCCTGGACCTATAATACCCGCCTCGAGGATGCAGCTCGTTCGCAGGCCCGCCTCATGGCCCAGAAGAACACCATGAGCCACGATCTAGGGGTCACCTTGCGTGAACGGGTCACCGCCGCTGGCTATCTCGGCGCCGTCGGCGAGAATGTGGGCAAGGGCTACAAGGACCTGCAGGGCGTTATCGGCGCCTGGATGGATTCCTCCGGGCATCGAAACACGCTGCTCAGCCACCGCTTCGTCGAATTCGGCCTCGCTGTTGCCCGCGGTCCCGGCGGCAAGCTCTACTGGGCCATGATCGCCGGCGGCAGCTTCGAGGCGTGGGTCGCCGGCTAGGCATGCGCCGACCGGCTGTCGGTCGGCGCTTCGGCCCGCTCGTTGAGGCCATAGTCGCGCAACACCTGCGCCACGCGGAGCCGGTAGTCGGCAAACACCCCGGCCCGCCCCTTGCCCTGCGTCGCGCGGTGCGCTGGTCGGTTGCGCCAGGCCATCACAGCCGCCTCGTCTCGGAAGAACGACAGCGACACCAGCTTTCCCGGTGTCGCCAGGCTCTCGAACCGCTCCACCGAAATGAAGCCGTCGATCTTCTCCAGATCGCTGCGCAGCGCCGCTGCGAGATCGAGGTAATGTCCCATCTCGCCCTCGGCCGGCCAGACTTCGAAGATGACGGCGATCACGGCCGCACCAGCGGGCCGTGCGGCGCCGAAGCCAGCCGCAGGAATATCCGGTCCTCGCGCCGGATGAACTGTTCGCGCTGGGCAAACTGATAGTTCTCGCGCCCCAGCGGGTCATCCCTGAGCCGCGCGCGATAGGCCTCATAGGCTGCCAGGCTCTCGATGTTGTAGACACCGTACGCCACCGTCGCCGAGCCTTCATGCGGTGCGTAATAGCCGATCAGGTCGGCGCCGCAGCGCGGAATGGCCTGGCCCCAGCTGCGGGCATACTGTGCGAAGGCCTCGACCTTGCCGGGGTCGATCTCGTAGCGGATGAAGCAGGTAATCATGGCGCCTCTCTGTGGTGAAGGTGCCCAGGCTACGCCGTTGCGATACGACAATGCTTCGGCTATGGTCGAACTATGAAGGATGGTCCGACCATAGCCAGCATCGCTTCGTTGATCGGCGAACCCGCCCGCGCCAACATCCTGACGGCCCTGATGGATGGTCGCGCCCTGACGGTCAGCGAGCTCGCCGAGGCCGCGGGGGTAACCCTGCCAACCGCCAGCGGGCACCTGTCAAAGCTCACCGAAGCCAGGTTGTTGACTGTCGAGAAGCAGGGGCGGCACCGCTACCTGCGCCTATCCGGCAACGACGTCGCTCAGGTGCTCGAACAGCTCATGGGTCTGGCCCAGCGCGCCGGCGCCAGCCGCGTCCGCACCGGTCCCAATGACAATGCCCTGCGCCAGGCCCGCATTTGCTACGACCATCTGGCTGGCGAAGCCGGCGTTGCCATGCTCGGTGCCTTAACCGGCAAGGGCCTCGTCACATCGGACGCGACGTTGACCGATGCGGGCCGCGCCTGGTTCCAACAATTCGGCATTGCCGTCGCCGACCTCGAATCGGCGCGCCGCCCGGTCTGCCTGCATTGTCTCGATTGGTCCGAGCGCCGTCACCATCTCGCCGGCGCGCTCGGCTCCGCCATGCTCGACGAACTGCTGCGCCGCGATTGGCTCCGCCGCGGCATCGGACGTACGCTGCAGTTCACCACGGCGGGCCGGAAGGCCTTCGCGGCGGAATTTCCAGGCTAGCGAGGCGGCTATGCCGTCAGCGTCCGGCGCACTGCTATGTCCCAGCCCTTGGTCTTGCGCTTGCGTTCCGCCGCGTCCATCTCCGGCTCGAACCTCTTGTCGCGCGCCCAGCTCGCGGCAAATTCCTTCATCCCTGGCCACACGCCCGCTTTCGATCCGGCCAGCCACGCCGCGCCCAATGCTGTGGTTTCGAGGATGACGGGGCGATCCACCGGAGCATCGAGCACGTCGGCCAGGAACTGCATGGTCCAGTCCGATGCCACCATGCCACCATCGACACGCAGCACGGTGTCGCCGCCGCCCTTCCAGTCCTTGCGCATCGCTTCGAGCAGGTCACGCGTCTGGTAGCAGACCGCCTCAAGCGCTGCCTTAGCGATTTCCGCCGGCCCCGAATTACGCGTCAGCCCATAGATGGCGCCACGCGCCTCTGCGTCCCACCATGGCGCTCCCAGGCCCACGAAAGCGGGCACCATATAGACGTTCTGGCTCGGGTCGGCGGTTCGCGCCAAGGGCCCCGTTTCGCTGGCATGCTTGACCAGCTTCAGCCCGTCGCGGATCCACTGCACTGCCGCGCCGGCGATAAAGATCGAGCCTTCAAGGGCATAGGTGGTCTTGCCGTCTAGCCGATAGGCAATGGTGGTCAGCAGCCGGTTCTTGCTGCGCACCATATCCGCCCCGGTATTGAGCAGTGCGAAACACCCGGTGCCATAAGTCGATTTCAGCATGCCAGGCTGGAAGCATGCTTGCCCGATGCTTGCGGCATGCTGGTCTCCTGCCACCCCCAGGATGGGGATTGCTGCGCCAAACAGCGCACGGTCCGTTATCCCGAAATCGTCAGCGCAATCCTTTACCTCCGGCAGCAGCGCCGGAGGCACGTCGAACAGCTCGAGCAGGTCCTCGTCCCACTGGTTGCTGCCGATATCGAATAGCAGCGTCCGGCCGGCATTGGTCGCATCGGTGGCATGCACCTTGCCGCCGGTCAGCCGCCAGATCAGGAAGCTGTCGATCGTCCCGAAGGCAAGCTCGCCATTGGTCGCCCGCTTGCGTGCGCCCTTCACATTGTCCAGCAGCCACTTGACCTTGGTGCCGGAAAAATACGGGTCGAGCAGCAGCCCGGTCTTCTTCGTGACCCTCTTTTCGTGGCCCGCCTTCTTGAGCTTGGCACAATAGGCCGCGGTGCGCCGGTCCTGCCAGACGATGGCGTTGTGGATCGCCTTGCCGGTCGACCGATCCCAGATCAGCGTCGTCTCGCGCTGGTTGGTGATGCCGATGGCGGCGATATCCCTGGCCTCGAGCTTGGCCGCCTTCAGCGCGGTCTTCACCGACCACACGACCGACTCCCAGATTTCCTCCGGGTCATGCTCCACCCAGCCATCCCTCGGGAAGATCTGGGTGAACTCCTTCTGGCCCACCCCGGCAATCGTCCGGTCCTTGCCGAATACGATGGCTCGGCTCGACGTCGTGCCCTGGTCGATCGCCAGAATGTAGCCGCTCATGCTTTCCTCCGGGTTCAGCCGCGTTGGGCCAGATAGTCCTCGAGCCTTGCGGCCTCTTCCTTGCTGACGCGCAAACCGATCTTGGTCCGCCGCCACAGCACATCTTGTGCCGTTCGAGCCCATTCATTGGCAACCAGGTAATCCACTTCGGCGGCGTAGAGGTCCCAGCCGAAATGCTGCCCCAGCTCTTCGACCGATGTCGCCATCCCGAGCAGCACACGCGCCTTGGTTCCGTAAAGCCGCAGCAATCGCCGGATCAGCCCTGCCGGCATGCCGGCATAGTCCATGCCCAGCCGCCGCACTTCCGCGTCAAAGGCCAGCGGCTCGAAGTCGCCGCCGGGAAGCCGGCTCGTCTTGGTCCAGCTAGCACCCTTCTTGCCCAGCACGCTTTCGATCTTTTCGAGCACCGATTCCGCCAGCCGGCGCGAGGTGGTCAGCTTGCCGCCAAACACGTTGATTGCAGCGCCCGTGGCCGCGTCGCCATCGACCTTGAGCACATAGTCGCGCGTCGCCTCCTGGGCCGCGCTGGCGCCGTCGTCGAACAGCGGCCGCACGCCGGAATAGGTCCAGGCGATTTGCTCGCGCGTCACCGGGCTGGCGAAGTATTCGCTCGCCGCACTCAGCAGGTAGTCGGTCTCCTTGTCGGAGATTTTCACGTCCTTGGGGTCGCCTTCATAGTCCTCGTCGGTCGTGCCGATCAGGGTGAAGTCGTCCTCATAGGGGATGGCGAAGATGATACGCCCGTCGGCATTCTGGAAGATGTAGCAGCGGTCGTGATCATAGAGTTTGCGCACCACGATATGGCTGCCCTTGACCAGCCGCACATTGTGCGCGCCATTCTTGCCCATGGCCCCGGTGATGACCTCGTCCACCCAGGGCCCGGCCGCATTGACCACGAGCTTCGCGCGCACCGTCTGCCGGCCCGCCTCGCCATCGACCTCGACAAGCCACCCGCCGGTGTCGCGCCGCACGCTGGCCACCTTGGTACGCACGTGTATCTTCGCGCCCTTGTCCGCCGCGTCGCGTGCGTTGAGCACCACGAAACGTGCATCGTCGACCCAGCAATCCGAATATTCGAAGCCCAGCCGGAAACCCGGCTTCAGTGGTTTGCCGGTGACGTCGCGGGTCAGGTCCAGCGTCTTGGTCGGCGGCAGCAGGCGCCGGCCGCCCATATAGTCGTACATGGCAAGCCCCGCCCGCAGCACAACGGCCGGTCGCAGCCCCTTGTGATGCGGCAGCACGAAGCGCAGCGGCTTGATGATATGCGGCGCCTCGGCCCACAGCACCTCACGCTCTGCCAGCGCCTCATGCACCAGGCGGAATTCGTAATGCTCGAGATAGCGCAGCCCGCCATGTACCAGCTTGGTCGCGGCCGACGACGTACCACTGGCCAGGTCGTTCATCTCGGCCAGCACCACGCTGTAGCCGCGTCCCACCGCGTCGCGCGCCACGCTGACGCCATTGATGCCGCCACCGATGACGAAGATATCGACGCTATCGCTGCCGGCCATGTGAGGTTCCTCTAGAGACTTTCGTTTGTACGCGGATGTATTTCGTTTTGGAAGATTGAAGTTTCGCTTTTGACCCGGGCTCGCCCATTCCATCTTCCATACAAGATGCGCATTGACCATGCGCCGCCGGCCGGTTAGGGCAGGGCGGTCCTTCTCCCGGAACCCCGGTCATGCTCGCCATCCTCACCGTCATTGCGCCAATCTTCGCGCTGATGGCATTCGGCTATTCGGCTGTCCGTTTCCGCCTGTTTCCGGCCGATGGCATCAAGAGCCTGATCGCTTTCGTCAACAATTTCGCGACACCCTGCCTGCTGTTCCATTCCCTGCTCACCAGCGATTTCAGCTCGGCCTTCAACATAGGCATCATCGCGCCGTTCTACCTGGGCGCCATTGCCTGTTTCGTTATCGGCATAGTCATCGCCATGAAGTTCTTCGGCAACACGCCGGGTGAATCGGTGTCGGTGGGCTTTTCGGGGACCTTTACCAATACCGTGCTGGTTGGCTTGCCGATCATGACCCGGGCTTATGGTGTGGATTCCCTGCCGGTCACCCTCTCCATCATTGGCCTGCATGGTGCGATCCTGCTGACGGTCGGCATGGTAACGATGGAACTGATGCGGCGTGACGGAGCCTCGCTGGGCAGGACCCTGGTCACAGCCGCCAGGCGCGTCGGCTCCAACCCGCTGATCTGGGGCATAGCCGCCGGCATGATCGGCTATTTCTCTGGCCTCAAGCTGATTGAGCCGGCCGAAGCCTTCTTCACCATGATGGCATCAGCCGTGGTCCCCGCGGCCCTGTTCGGTATCGGCGGTGCCCTCAACGAATTCAAGCTCTCCGACAACTGGAAGCAGGCGCTGGTCGCCTCGATCATCAAGCTCTTCGTGCACCCGGCCATTGCCTATGTGCTGATGATCTGGGTCTTTCACGTGCCGATGGATATTGCCCGCTACGGCATCCTGCTGTCGGCCATGCCGTCAGGCGTCAACATCTATGTCTTCGCCACCTACTACAATCGGGGCGTCAGCGTTGCGGCGAACACCATCCTCATCGCCACCGTCGCCTCGGCCCTCACCATCTCGATGTGGCTCTACATCCTCGCCCTATAGGTCGCGCCCGGTTTGCGGGCTATAAGAGCCCATGAACCTGATACTCGGACTGCTCCTCCTCGCCATTCTGGTGGCGATCGGTGTTATGATTGCGCTGGCCGAAATTGCTTTCGCCGCCGCCCGGGAAATCCGTATCCGCGCCCTGGCGGACCAGGGGGATGCCCGCGCGCTGCGCTTCATCAAGCTGCGCGGCAGCGCCGGCAGCGTCATCACCGCGCTACAGATCAGCACCAATGCCGTGTCGATCCTGGGCGGCATCGTCGGGTCCGAATTCCTCACGCCGCATTTTGCCGTGCTGCTGCAACGGATCATGTCCGTCGAATCCGCCGAGGCCGCCGCCGGCCTGCTGTCCTTCGTTGTGGTCACCGCCCTCTTCATTCTCTTCGCCGATCTGACGCCCAAACGCATCGCCATGATGATGCCCGAGCGTGCCGCCCTGTTTGTTGGCGGATTTCTTGAGATCCAGGTCCGCATGCTCAAGCCACTGGTCTGGGTGTTCAGCACCTTGTCCGACTGGCTGATCGCGCTGCTGGGCATCAAGCCCGACGGCAACAATGAGGTCACCAGCGAGGATTTCCGCATGATCCTGGCCGGTGGTGAGGCCTCGGGCGCGTTGATGAAGAACGAGCACCAGCTGATCACCAACGTGCTGGCACTCGAGCTGCGCAGCGTGACTTCGGTCATGACAGTGCGCGACGACATCACCTATCTCGACGTCAGGGATACCCCCGAGGTTCAGCGCGAGAAGGTGCACCAGTCGCCGTTTTCACGCTATCCGCTCTGCGACGGCGGGCTGGACAATGTCATCGGCTGCGTCCGCGCCGAAGATGCCCTGGCAGCGGCTTTCGAGCAGTCCAGCTCGATGGATTTTGCCAAGACGCGCCGTGATGTGCTCTCGGTTCCCGATTCCCTCAATGTCTGGGAAGTCATGGCCGAGTTCCAGGCCCAGAATACCGGCTTTGCCCTCGTCGTCAGCGAATATGCCTATGTGGTCGGCATCGTCACTTTCAAGGACCTGATGGCCGCTCTGGTGCAGGGCCTGGTCAATCCCTTTGAGGAAAAGCCCATCCTGCAGCGCGATGACAACAGCTACCTGATCGATGGTATCACCCCGCTGGTCGAAGTCGCGCAGGCGCTGGGCATCAAGCACCTGCAAAGCGAGGGCACCTACGAAACCATCGGTGGTTTCATCGTTCACCGCCTGCGCCGCGCCGCCCGCAAGGGCGACCGGATCGACGCAGGCGGATATACGTTCGAAGTCGTGGACGCGGACCGCATGCGGCTCAACCAGTTGCTCGTTACCAAGCAGACCAGCAAACCGGCAGTCGGCAAGACGGCGAAATAACCGTCAGGTCAGCAGTTCGGTAAAGCGGACTGGCGCGCCCAGGTCCGTCAGTCCGCGTACCCGATAGGAGAGACCCACCACGCCGCTCTCAAACGCCTGGACCCGAATCAGGTCCATGTCCCGCTTGTCGGCGACATCTCCGAACCAGGCCATGCCGGGCGACACCGTGGGAAATACGAACAGGTTGAACATATCGACCAGCCCGAGCCGAACCATCGACTGCGCCAGTCCCGCTCCGCCTGACAGATGGATATCGCCGCCTTCCCTGGCCTTGAGGTCGGTGATGACCTGCACCAGCGCCCCGTCACTGTCAGCCACGATCTGCCGGCTATTGTGCCACGGCTGCAACGCCCGGGCGCCACTGCGCGAGATGACCAGCTTTTCGGTGTCGTGCATATGCCGCGCCATGGCCCGGTTGCTCTCGGTGCCTTCGCCCGATGCCAGCGCTCCCGGCCAATAGGCGACCATCTCGTCGTAAGTGATACGGCCGACCAGCAGTGTATCGGAGCTCTTGGCATTGTCGTTGATCTGCCGATAGAGGTCGTCGCCCACGCCATCCACCCATTCGAAGGGCTGGTCCAGCCGTCCGTTGAGCGTCGTCATCATTCCCAGAACCACGTTTCGCATCATCAGTCCTTTCATATAACTTAGCTACATAGCTAAGTAATTTGGCGCACCTCCGCTACGGCCGGAGCCGTTGGGTGCGACGCTATCTTCGGCGATTGCCTGCTGCTAGTTCTCGACGAGGCGCGCCAGTTGCTCGGTCACCGTGCCCCAGCCATCAAAGAAACCCATCTCGTTGTGCATCTTCTGGTCGGCCTCGTTCCGATGCATGGCGCGGGCGCTGTAGGCCGTGCCCAGGTCATGGTCAGCCAGAGTAATAATGGCGGTCATGAACGGGTTTTCCGCCGGCCGCCAGCCACCCACCAGGGCATTGGTGAACACGATCCGCCTGCCGGGCTCGACGTCGAGATAGCAGGCATCCATATGCGCGGTGAATGACGCGCCATCTTCGCTGATCTGGGTCACCATGGCGCCACCCGGGCGGCAGTCCAGCGTCACCACCCTGCACAGCGCCGGTGCCGGCACCCACCATTTGGCGAAACTGTCCGGGTTGGTCCAGGCATTCCACACCGCCTGGCGCGGCGCCTTGATGATGCGCACGATTTCGAGGTCGAGCGCCGGGTCGAGCTTGTCGGTCATTTCCGTGCGTCCTTGTCCTGTGCCGTCATGACGAACTGCTCCAGCCGGTCCGTCCGGCCCTCCCAGATCGCCCTTTGTTCGCCAAGCCAGCCGTCCACCACGCCGAGACGCGTTGTGTCTATCGTGCAGGTTCTTACCCGTCCGGCCTTGCTGGTATGGATCAGTCCCGCCGCTTCCAGCATGTGGATATGCTTCATGAACGAGGGCAGGGCCATCTCGAACGGCGCCGCCAGATCGCCGACGCTCGCAGGCCCGCGACCAAGCCGTCCGATGACTGCGCGTCGCGTCGGATCCGCCAGGGCCTGAAAGATGTCATTCAGATGCTCTTGATACTGTTCCATAAGGCTAAGTATCACTGTGAATCACTTAGCACAAGAGCTAAGTTTAGTGACGCCCATGGTCCAGTCGGCACCGTCCCCTTGCGGGGAGGATCAAGGGGGGTGTTTAGCCCGGATATTCGGGCCGACAGACGCCCCCTCCCAGCCTCCCCCGTCGAGGGAGGTGCGGCCGGTGCGTGCGTCGAGATAGCGTCCTAATCCACCACCTCGACGCTGACCGCGACGGTCTTCACGCCGTCACCGGCGGGCACGATGCGCACCGGCTGGGCCCCTAAAGCATCGAGTCCCACGGCCAGCCTTACGTGGAGGTCGGTCGGGCATAGCTGCAGCAATGGATCAAAGCCGATCCAGCCCAGCGCATCGTCATGCGCTTCGGCCCAGGCGTGAAAGCCGCCGTCGTGATCCTCATCGCCAACGAGGTAACCGGTCACGTAGCGGGCCGGAATGCCAAGTGCCCGGCAGGCCCCGATAAAGCCATGGGCATAGTCACTGGCCGGCGGCAGGTCTGCCGCGGATACCGTGGCCTGGCTCTGCGCTTGACTGCCGTCGGCTGCCATTTGAGTTTGCGTCTGCACCGGCTGCTCGGCGGTGCCCAGTGTCTCGCCTACCCGCGCCATGAGTCCGTGCAGGATATTGAGCCGGCTCTCCTTGCTGTCGCGGAACCTGCTGTAAAGCGCCACCGGCGCTTTGGTCAGCGGCGTCAACCGGCGATAAAGCGCCGGTACCGGCCCGCCGTCCGCCCGCCCCAGCACACCATGCCTGTCTGTGGTTTCCACCACGCCATCCACGGTTACGACCAGCGTACCCTCGGGCTTGCTCTGGTTCACCAGATGCGCGGCATTGCCATAGGCATCGGTGAAACGGCCGGCATTGCCGATCCCGGCCGTCTCGACGCTCCAGCTCACCACCTTCTGCGTCGGCCCGCCTTGTGGTGTCAGCAGCAGCTGCAGCACCGCGTTGGCCGTGCCGGCGGGGGGAGTGACGCTCAGTTGGTGGCGGATGGAAATACGCATCAGTAGAAGTTGTAACTTTCCGAAAGACTGCTGGAGACGGCGTTGTTCCGCGCGATGAACTCGGTCAGGAATTCATGCAGGCCATGGGCGAAGATGGTGTCCATCGTCGTGTCCCGGACCAGCGATACCAGCCGCGCCGCCGCAGCGTTGCATGCCGGTTCCCCGCCATAGAACTCGGCCAGCGTCTCGATATTCTGCTCGATGAAGCCGGCGCAGAAGATCAGCGAGCGCGGCATTTCCGGCCGCAGGATCAGGAAGTCGGCAATGTTATGGGCCTTGTATCGGTCGTGGTAGACATGCCGGTAGCTCCGATGCGCCGAGGCGGCCCGCAGGATCAGCGTCCATTGCTGGATATCGAGATCCCCACCCACCATCTTGGCCCGCGGCAGCAGCACGTAGTATTTCATGTCGAGGATGCGCGCGGTGTTGTCCGCCCGCTCGACGAAATTGCCGGCTTGCAAAAACGCGAAGCCGTCATCGCGCAGGATGGTGCCAAGCAGCGCGCCGCGGAACTGGTGGCTGATATGCTTGACCCATTCAAGCAATCCCAGGAGCTTTGCCCCGCGCACATCGCGCGGCTTGACCTGCGAAAATTCGAGCCATGCCGAGTTGATGCTTTCCCACATGTCGCCGGTGATTGCCGTGCGTACCGAGCGCGCATTGGTCCGCGCCATCTGCAGGCACGAATAGACCGAACTCGGATTTTCGGGGTCGAACATCATGAAGTGCGCGACCGTATCGACATCGGCAGGCCGGTCCTTCTTGGCGAAATCCTCGTCGACCTCCGCCGCCTGCATCATCGACATCAGGTGCTCGCTGGCGCCGCCTTCGCGGCGGCTGGTGAGGCTCATGCGATAGCCGACCTCGAGCAGGCGAGCCATGTTTTCGGCCCGCTCGACGTAGCGGCTGAGCCAATAGAGGTTCTGTGCGGTGCGTCCGAGCATTCTCAATCTTCCAGCACCCACGTATCCTTGGTGCCGCCGCCTTGGCTCGAATTGACCACCAGCGAGCCCTTCTTCAGCGCCACGCGCGTCAGCCCGCCGGGGGTGATGCGCACTTCGTCGCCGACCAGCACATAGGGCCGCAGGTCCACGTGGCGCGGTGCGATGCCGGCATTGACGAAAGTGGGGCAGGTGGAAAGCGCCAGCGTCGGCTGCACGATGTAATTGTCCGGTCGCGCCTCGATCTTGCGGCGGAATTCGGCATGCATGGCCTTGCTCGAAGTCGGCCCCACCATCATGCCGTAGCCGCCAGAGCCGTGCACCTCCTTGACCACGAGGTCGCCGATATTGGTCAGCACCCAGTTGCGCTGCTCCTCGTCGGTGCAGTTATAGGTCGGCACGTTCTGCAGCAGCGCCTTTTCACCGAGATAGAACTCGATGATCTCAGGCACGTAGGTATAGACCGCCTTGTCGTCGGCAATGCCGGTCCCCGGGGCGTTGACCAGGGTGACATTGCCGGCGCGGTAGGCGTTGAACAGGCCCGGCACGCCCAGCATGGAGTCCGGCCGGAAGGTCAGCGGATCGAGATAGTCGTCGTCGATCCGGCGGTAGATCACGTCCACCCGCTCCGGTCCGGTCGTGGTCCGCATGTAGACCTTGCCGCCATCGACAAAGAGATCGGGGCCCTCGCAGAGGGTAGCGCCCATCTGGTCGGCCAGGAACGAATGCTCGAAATAGGCGGAGTTGAAGATGCCCGGCGTCAGCACGACGATACTGGGCGAACTGCCGGCGCCTGCCGGCGCCACGCTTTCGAGCGTGCGGCGCAGGTTTTCCGGGTAGTTCTCCACCGGCGCGACCTTGGAGCGCTGGAACAGGTCCGGCGCCAGCAGCATCATTGCCTCGCGGTCTTCCAGCATGTAGCTGACGCCCGACGGGGTGCGCAGGTTGTCTTCGAGCACGTAGAATTCGTCGGCCCCAACGCGCACGATGTCCACGCCGATGATATGGGCATAGACGCCCTTGGCCGGCTCCAGCCCCATCATCTCGGGGGCGAAGGCGGAGTTCTGCAGGATCAGCTTTTCCGGTATCCGCCCCGCCTTCAGGATCTCCTGGCGGTGGTAGATGTCGTAGAGAAAGGCGTTGAGCGCTTTGACGCGCTGCTCGATGCCCTTGCTGAGCTTGCGCCATTCCTGCGCCGCGATGATGCGTGGGATGACGTCGAAGGGAATGACCTTCTCGGTGCCTTCCTCGGAGCCATAGACCGCAAAGGTGATCCCGAGCTTGCGGAAGATGGCCTCGGCATCCGACTGCATCAGCGTCAGCGCCTTGTCCGGTTGTTCTTCGAGCCACTGGGCCAGCGCCCGATAAGGTTCGCGGACGCTGCCATCCGCATTGTACATTTCGTCGAACGGCGTTGTGTCGCCCATTATGCTCCGAGTGGTAATGCGGCTCGTCCCATCGCCTTCACATTGCTACACATTTGTCGGCTGCCGTCCAGCCAGTCACTTGGGAACAGTGCCTGCTTTTTGCGCAGATCGCGCCACATCGCGGAAATCGCCGTCGGATCGATGGCTGGACTTGCCTCCGCGCCCACCAACCCTATGGTGGGCGCATCAGTTCCAGCGAGTCCGCCGAATGACCGACAAGTCCATCGAAATCCTGCAAACCGGTAAGCTGCTCGCCAGCTGCGAAGCGGCCCTCGCGGAGCGCTACACCGTCCACAAGCTGCATGAGCAGGCCGATCCCAAGGCGTGGCTATCAGCCAATGGCCAACGTATCCGCGCCCATGCCGGCTCTGGCGTACAGGCCGATCTCATGGACGCGCTGCCCAATCTCGAGATCATCGCCAGCTTCGGCGTCGGCTACGACAATATCGACACCAAATCCGCCAAGGCCCGCAATATCCGCGTCACCAACACGCCCAACGTGCTCAATGACGCCGTCGCCGAACTCACCATTGGCCTCATGATCGCGCTGGCCCGCCGCATTCCGCAGGCCGATCAATATGTGCGCCAGGGCAAGTGGCTAGCCGGCAGCATGCCGCTCTTCTCGGAGCTGACCGGCAAGACCGTTGGCATTCTTGGCCTCGGCCGCATTGGCAAGGAAATCGCCACGCGCGCTCAGGCCATGAAGATGCGCGTCGTCTATCACGGCCGTAAGCGCCAGCCGTCCGAGCCTCATATCTTCTACGACAACCTCGTGGACATGGCCCGTGACAGCGACTGGCTGGTCATCATCGCCCCCGGCGGCAAGGGCACAGAGGGCATCGTATCGCGCGAAGTCCTCACCGCCCTCGGCCCCAAGGGCATGCTGGTCAACGTTGCCCGCGGCACCCTGGTCGATGAGCCAGCCATGCTGGAACTCCTGCAGAATGGCGGCCTCGGCGGCGCCGCGCTCGATGTCTTCGAGAAGGAGCCGCAGGTCCCCGCCGGCTTCCTCGCCCTCGACAACGTGGTCCTCAGCCCGCACCAGGGCAGCGCCACGGTGCAGACCCGCGACGCCATGGGCGCGCTGCTGGTCGCCAATCTCGAAGCCCATTTCGCCGGTCAACCGCTCATCAGCGCGGTGGTCTGATGGCGGACCAGCCCATGGTCCGCATCGCCGAGATCGAGGTCGATCCTGGCCAGATCGAAGCCTACAACACCCTGCTGGCCGAGGTTGGCGCTGCCTCGGTCCGGGACGAGCCCGGCGTTTTGATGCTCCATTCGGTATCGCTCCAGGACGCGCCGCACCACATCCGCGTCTTCGAAGTCTATGCCTCCCGCGCCGCCTACGAGGCGCATATCCAGACGCCGCACTTCCTCAAGTACAAGACCGGCACGTCGGACATGGTCACCGCGCTGCGCCTGATCGAGGTCGATCCGATCCTGCTGGCGGCGAAATAGTCGCTACTCCAGATTGTCCTGCACCATTGTCCCCGCGGCATGTACGCAGAAGATCACCAGCCGGTCGTCCCCGATATTGGTGAACTTGTGCGGTACGCCGCCGGGTACCACGGCGATATCGCCCGGTCCCACCTCGAAGCTCTCTTCGCCAGCCACGATCCGCGCCCGGCCCGAATGCACCACCCAGGTTTCGGGATAGGGGTGAATATGCAGCCCCGGACCCTGTCCGGGTTCGTTGTCCACGGCAAAGAACGAGATATCCGTGCCATAGGCCGCGCCCTCGAAGCGGATCGTCCGGCTCTTGCTCGGCGCCCGGTCCGCCGCCCGCAACACATGCACCATGGTGTCCTCCTGTTGTTTCATGCCTATGCGACGAACCGCATTGACCGATTTCGACACGGCGCAACCCTTTCCTGCGCAACGGCATGATTCCCTTCTGCGTTGCGACCCGCTAGCCTCAGCATGGCAGTAGATTGGAGACTGATATGACCGAGTGGTGGCGTGGCGGAGTGATCTATCAGGTTTATCCGCGCTCGTTTCAGGACAGCAATGGCGACGGCATCGGCGATCTGCCGGGCATCATCCGCCGGCTCGATCACATCGCCGGCCTCGGTGTCGATTGCATCTGGCTCTCTCCCATCACCCGCTCGCCCCAGGCTGATATGGGCTATGACGTCTCCGACTATCGTGATGTCGATCCGCTCTTCGGCTCGCTGCACGATTTCGACAGCCTCGTCGCCCAGGCGCATGCTCGTGGGCTCAAGGTCATCATGGACCAGGTGGTCAGCCACACTTCGGACCTTCACCCCTGGTTTCAGGAATCACGCCTCAACCGCACCAATGCCAAGGCCGACTGGTATGTGTGGGCCAATCCGCTGCCAGATGGTTCCCCGCCCAATAACTGGCCCGCCGTGTTCGGCGGTCGCGCCTGGGAATGGAACCCCACGCGCGGGCAGTATTACCTGCACAATTTCCTCGCCAGCCAGCCCGACCTCAACTTCCATAACAGGGAGGTGCAGCAGGCGGTGCTCGACGTCATGCGCTTCTGGCTGGAGCGCGGCATCGATGGCTTCCGCCTCGATACCGTCAATTACTATTTCCATGACAGCAAGCTGCGCTCCAACCCGGCCAACCGGGTCAAGAACGAACATCTGCCCTATGCCGTGAACCCCTACGACATGCAGGAGCACCGCTTCTCCAAGAGCCAGCCGGAAAACGTCGATTTCCTCAAGCGCGTCCGCAAGCTGCTGGATGAGTTTCCCGGTGCCACCTCGGTGGGCGAGGTCGGTGACAGCCACAAGTCAGTCAAACTGATGGCCGAATACACCTCGGGCGGCGATACGCTCCACATGTGCTACGGCTTCGATTTCCTCGGGCATGAATTCACCGCCGCGCATTTCCGCTCCCGCATCGAGCAGTTCTTCAAGGCCGGTCCGGACGGTTGGCCGTGCTGGAGCTTCTCCAATCACGACGTGCCCCGCCATATGACGCGCTGGGCGAAGCACAGCCAGTCTCCCGCCGAGCTCGCCCGCCAGGCTGTCGCGCTCGTGCTCTCGCTCAAGGGCTCGGTCTGTCTCTATCAGGGCGAAGAACTGGGCCTGCCCGAAACCGACCTGCTGTTCGAGGAACTGACCGATCCGCGCGGCATCCGCTTCTGGCCCGAGGACAAGGGCCGCGACGGTTGCCGCACCCCTATGCCCTGGGACGAGGGCGAGGCTCCCAATGGCTTCACGTCGGGCACGCCGTGGCTCCCGATCAAGACCCCGCAGTCGGCGCTCAATGTCGCCGGCCAGAATACCGATCCCAGTTCGACGCTGGCCTTTTACCGCACCATCCTCGCCTGGCGCAAAAGCCATGTCGCTCTGCTGTCTGGTGATATCGTCTTCCTCAAGACATCAGAGCCCGTACTCGCGTTCCGCCGCACCTTGGGCGATGAGTCGCTGCTCTGCGTCTTCAATCTTTCGGCGGAGGGGCGAGCGGTTGAGGTCTCGGGCATCGCCCGTGGCATGGAACTCGAAGCCGTCTCCCAGAATGCCACTCTCGACGGCAAGAGCCTGCAACTCGGCGCCAACGGCTATGCGTTTTTGGCAGTTACAGCCGCAAGGCGAGTGTCGCTGAAGTAACCAAATCGATCGTCACCCTCGGGCTCGAACCGAGGGTGTTTGCGCTTGCCGCACGCGTCAAAGTGGAGAGCCTTCGGGTCAAGCCCAAGGGTGACGATTGGTGCTGATCAGCCACCCGCGAACTCGACCCTGTCGCCTCGACGATCTGGCAGAACCACCCGCTGGCATCATTCCACTCGGCGCAGGTTGAGCGGCTCGTAGAACTGCATCTCCTCGCTTCCGTCCGGCAGCCGCACGAAGGCGCGGATGCAGCCGCCCCAGACCTCCGTCCGCGTCGCATCGACGCCGACGCTGCGCAGCAGATCGAGATTGAAATCGTTGAGCTCCGCCTCTGTGTGCCACTCGTCATCCAGCGCGAAGCTGCCCGAACAGACTGGGGCCGCCAGCGCCGGTGCGGCCATCATTGCGGTTGCCATCAGGGCAAGGGTGATTGTCTTGATCATTATCATCACTCCGACATGGGATTGGCATTTTGTTTGGCGATTGCGGCGGCCTCGCGTCGGCGGATCAGCACCACGACGGTGGGAATGGCAAAACTCAGCAGCAGCAGCCGGATCACATGGTGCGCGGCAATGAATGCTGTGTCATAGCCCAGCGCGATCCCCAGCGCCCCCATGCCTTCGAGCGCCCCCGGTGACAGCCCCAGCCAGATTTGCCCGAACGGCATGTCGACGACGAGGCTCACCCCGTAAGCGATGACAGTGACGATGCCCACAGTCATGGCGGTCGCGACAATCCCGCCCTTGGCCGCCGTGAAGAACTCGGCCCGCGTAATCCCGGCAAAGCGCGAACCGATCAATGCACCGGTGAGGATGAAGGTCACCGTCACCAGCGGCGTCGGCATTGCCTCGATATAGAGACCGCCCAGCTTGGCCGCCGTAGCGGCCGCCATGGCGCCCAGCACGAAACCCGCCGGAACTTTCAGCCGCACGAACACCAGCCCGACCGCGACACATCCTGCCGCCAGCGCCAGCAATTGCCAGATGCTCAGGAACGAGGTCGGGGCTGGGGGCGTGAAATGGTCGATCGGCAGGAACACCGCCCCGATCGGCACGGCGATGGTCAGCATCAGGATGCGGATGACCTGGATGATGACGATCTGCCGCGGTTCGCCTACCCCTGCCGCGGCAATGCCCATCACGAAAGAGAGATGCCCCGGAAACGAGCTGAGATAGGCCGTGCCCGGATCGAGTTTGAAGAATCGGGCCAGCATCCAACCGGTCAGCGTGATGATGAGCACCAGCTCCAGCGCCAGGCCCGCAAGGCTTACCGGCCAGCTGGCGATCAGGCTCAGGCTGTCCGGCGCCACGCTGGCGCCCATCGACATGCCGATCAGCAAGAACGCCACGTCGCGCAGCCGGTCCGGCATGCTCACCTTCATCCCGGCCATCGCCGCCGCCGTCACGGCCAATGCCCCACCCATCAACCACCCCGCCGGCAGGCTGAGCAACGTGGCAACGGCGCCGCCAACCGCCGAAATGGCGAGGGTGAGCAGGGTGGGCAATATCCAAGAAGGCAAGGTCAAATCCAGGAACTATTGCGGCCGGCGCAGCCGCGACCACGCCACAAGGGCCAATTTGAAGAGCAATATCAGGACCAGCGCGCCAAGCATCCAGAACAGGGAAAACAGGCCGCCGATCAACATAAGTCCGGTGAAATTTGCGGCAAAGTCACTGTCATCGCCACGAAGAAACAGAACGAGTGAGCCGACCACTGCCGGCAAGACAAGAATCAGCGATGGGATGATGACCACGAGCAGCAGAAAGATGCGACCGAAGAGGCGTTCCGTATCCGCGCTGCGCCGCGGCGCCTCGCTCATGAGATCATTGGCAAGGCTCGCTCGGCCAGCCGCACCCAGTACGTCGCCCCCACCGGGATCACCGCGTCGTTGAAATCATATGTATCGGTATGCAGTTCCGAGCTGTCGCCATTGCCGATGAAGATGTACGCCCCTGGCCGCTCTTCCAGCATGAACGAGAAATCCTCGCCGCCCATCGAGGGCGGTGCGTCGGCATCCACCCGCCCGGCGCCTGCCACCTCGCGTGCCACCTCGGCCGCGAAGTCGGTCTGGTCGGGCGCATTGACGGTCACCGGATAGCCGCGGGCGTAGCGCACCGTCGCCTCGGCGCCAAAGCTGCTGGCGAACTGCGGCACGAAATCTGCCAGCCGCTGCTCGATCTGATCCTGCACATCGCCATCGAGCGTCCGCACCGTGCCGGTGATCTTGGCGGTGCGTGAGATCACGTTGTCCGCCTCGCCGGCTTCAACCATCGTCACTGAAAGCACGGCGCTGGCCAGCGGGTCGACGTTGCGCGACACGATCGATTGCAGGCCCACGATCATGTTGGCGGCGACCATGATCGGGTCGATCGTGGTTTGCGGCCGTGCCGCGTGGCCACCCCGGCCGGTGATGTCGATATAGAACCGGTCGGTCGCCGCCATGATGCCGCCGGCGCGGATGCCGAAATGCCCTGTGGGCATGCCCGGCCAGTTATGCATGCCGTAGAATTCGTCGATGGCAAACCGCTCGACCAGCCTATCCTCGAGCATGGCCTTGGCGCCCGCGCCACCTTCTTCGGCCGGCTGGAAGATCAGCGCGATGCGCCCATCGAAATTGCGTGTCTCGGCCAGGTATTTCGCGGCGCCCAGCAGCATGGCTGTGTGCCCGTCATGTCCGCAGGCATGCATCTTGCCCGGTACGGTCGAGGCATAGTCCTTGCCCGTCTTCTCGGTCACCGGCAGCGCATCCATGTCGGCCCGCAGCCCGATGGTCCGCCCACTGCCACTGCTGCGCCCATTGATGATGCCGACGACGCCGGTCCGCCCGATGCCCGTCACCACCTCGTCGCAGCCGAATTCCCGCAGCTTCTGCTCCACCACACCGGCCGTCCGCACCACGTCGTAGAGCACTTCGGGATGGGCATGAAAATCCCGTCGCCAGCCGGCGATCTCCTGATGAAATTCGGCGATGCGGTTCAATACAGGCATTTGGTAAGTCCGAAGCAGTCTCAGTCTGGGTCAGTGTCACTGTCCCAATTCGCAACGTCAACCACGATCTGGCTGGCAGCGCCGCGTCATATGGACAACGCTCATGGCATCGCCCAGTACTACCGTATTATGGAGTAGATTGATGCGCCTAACGAAATTGTCTTCTGCCGCAGCGTGCGTCTTGGCGGCATTCGTCGCCTACCCGCAATCGGCCTCTGCAGCGACATATGTCTTGCCGATCATGCTCGTGGGCGAGGCAAACGGCAACATCTTCAAGATTACCGTCGACAACGGAGAGATTCGCCGCCTGGGCTCCAAGGATGGCGTCTTTTTCTACGAAGCGGATATGGAAGGAAATTCGTGCTCGACCAGCGTCCGTGTCATCTTCTCGGAAACCGAACTTCCCACCGCGACGGTGCCCTACAACGTTGCAGTGAACAGGGCATCGCCATCAGTATTGGCCGGGAGTAGCGCCAGCACCGATTTCCAACATTCCTTGCCCACCTAGCCCAAAATTCCCCCGGCGCGGCTTGCCCGCATCCCTCGTTTTTGTCATGACACCGCCAACTTGCGGGAGAGCCCATGAAAATTCTGGTCGCCATCAAGCGCGTCGTCGATCACAACGTCCGCATCCGGGTCCGTCCCGATGGCAGCGGTGTCGAAACGTCAGGCGTTCGCATGTCGATGAACCCGTTCTGCAAGCACGCCGTCGAGGCCGCTGTGCAGCTCTCGGAGGCCGGCCACGGCGACGAGATCGTCGTCGTCTCCATAGGTCCCAAGACGGCCAATGACGTCATCCTCACCGCCCTCGCCATGGGCGCCCATCGCGGCATTCTGGTCGAGACCGATGCCGAGCTGGAAACGCTGGCCATCGCCAAACTGCTGGCCAAGGTCGTCGCCGAGGAAAATCCGGACATCGTGCTAACAGGCAAGCAGGCCGTCGACGACGACAGCAATCATGTCGGCCAGATGCTCGCCGCCTTGACCAATCGTCCCCAGGCCACCTTCGCCTCCGAGATCAAGGTGACGGGGCAGGGGCTCGAGGTTGTCAGGGAAGTCGATTCCGGTCGCGAGACCCTGTCCTTGCCGCTGCCCGCCGTCGTTACCGCCGACCTGCGCCTCAACACCCCGCGCAATGCCGCCCTGCCCATGGTGATGAAGGCCCGTTCCAAGCCCCTGGCTGTGCGCCCCGCTGCCGAGTTCGGCGTCGACCTCGCCCCGCGCCTCACCATCGAAAAGATATCCCCGCCCGCTGAACGTGTGGCAGGAAAGACCGTCGGCTCGGTTGCCGAACTGGTCGCCTTCATCGCCGCCGATGTCTCCAGCATGGAGGCGCTGTAATGAGCGTTCTGGTTCTTGCCGATCACGACCTCGGCGCCCTGTCGCCAGCCACCGCCCGTGTCATCCACGCGGTCAGCGAACTGGGCCCGGTCGACGTGCTCGTCGTCGCCGAAGACGGTGCCAATATCGCCAAATCCGTTTCCGCTCTTGCCGGCGTGGCCAAGGTGCTGACCGCAAAGGGCAGTTTTGTAGCAGATGGGCTCCAGACGCTGCTCGAAACGTTAGCAGTCCGCTATCATTATGTGGTCGCCAGCGCCGGAAGTGTTGGCAAGGATGTCATGCCGCGCCTGGCGGCCAAACTCGACCTGATGCCAGTCACCGACATCGTCGCCATCCACGGTCCCAACAGCTTTGATCGCCCCATCTATGCCGGCAATGCCGTCCAGACCGTGACCGACAACCAGCCGCGCCACGTCCTCACTGTCAGAGCGTCGGCCTTCCGCGCTGCCGCTGGTGGTAATGCCGCGCCCATCGAAGCCATTGATGGCGCAGCGGTTTCCGCCGCGAAGCTGATCGCCTCGCACCGCACTGAAAGCGACACGCCCGATCTCGCCACCGCCCAGATCGTGGTCGGCGGCGGTGTCGCCCTCGGCTCGGCCGAGAACTTCCAACTGATTGAATCCCTTGCCAAAAAGCTCGGCGCCGCCATCGGCGCTACCCGCGCCGCCGTCGACGCCGGCTACGCGCCCAACGACTGGCAGGTCGGCCAGACCGGCAAGATCATCGCCCCCGATCTCTACATTGCTATCGGCATCTCCGGCGCGCTGCAGCACCTGGCGGGCATCCAGGGCGCCAAGAAGATCGTCGCTATCAATACCGACGCGGAGGCGCCATTAGTCAAGCTGGCCGATGTCGCCCTTATCGGCGATCTCTTTGAAATCATTCCGCAATTGATCGCGGAACTCGACAAAACCGGCCTCAAACGCTGACTTTTTGCTGATTGCAAAAATACCGCCGCCGCCTATAACACCCCCGCCTCCCCACCGGAACGACTCCTCCAATGTTCGAGACCCTGACCAAGGCCCCCGGCGACAAGATTTTGGCGCTCATGGGTGAATACGCGGCCGACCCGCGCCCCACCAAGATCGACCTGGGCGTCGGCGTCTACAAGGACGAGAAGGGTGTCACCGCAGTGATGACCTCGGTCCGCAAGGCCGAGCAGCGCATTCTCGACAGCGAAAAGACCAAGACTTACCTGGGCATAGCCGGCAACAAGGGTTATGGCGCCGCCGTGCTCGACCTCGCTCTGGCCGATAGTGTCGACCGCTCGCGCGTCCGCATCGCCCAGGCCCCTGGGGGCACCGGCTCGCTTTGGGTGCTGATGCAACTGGTCAACCGCGCCCGTCCCGGCGCTACGGTCTGGGTCTCGGACCCGACCTGGCCCAACCACAACCCGATCGCCGAAAATTCGGGCCTCGTGGTCAAGACCTATCCCTATTTCGACACAGAGACGCGCGGCGTGAAGTTTGCCGAGATGCTTGCGGCTCTCGACAAGCTGGGCAAGGACGACGTCGTGCTGCTGCATGGCTGCTGCCATAACCCGACCGGCGCAAACCTGACACCCGATCAGTGGGACAAGGTCGCGGCCAGCCTCGCCCGATCAGGCGCGCTGCCCTTCATCGACCTGGCCTATCTCGGTTTCGGTGACGGACTGCTCGAAGATGCCTATGGCACTCGCAAGATCATCGCCTCGGTTCCCGAAGCCCTCATCGCCTTCTCCGGCAGCAAGAATTTCGGCCTCTACCGCGAACGCGTCGGCGCCGCCATCCTCGTCGCACGTGACGCGGCGCAGGCCGATATCGGCCAGTCGCAACTGCTCAACGTCATCCGCGGCGCCTATAGTCAGCCGCCCGATCACGGTGCCGAAATCATCCGCACCATCCTCGATGATGCCGACCTGCGCGCGGAATGGGAAACCGAGCTCAACCAGATGCGAGCCCGCATGATCCGCCTGCGCGAGAAGCTGAGCGAGGCCATCCGCCAGCGCAGCAACTCCAAGGATTTCGACTTCATCGCCGCCCACCGCGGCATGTTTTCGCTGCTTGGTCTCGAAAATTCCGTTGTCGAACATTTAAAAGCCGCCAACGGCATCTATATGATTGGTGATAGTCGCATCAATGTCGCCGGCATCCCGGAAGATCGCGTTGGCGAGCTGGCGGACGCCCTGCTTGCGGCCATCAAATAGTGGTTGCCGAATGACCTTGCGGCGCGGCTTCGCCGTGCTACACCTTGGCTAACCGGCCATGCCAAAACACGAATTCAGGAGGGAACCATGAAGTTCTTCGTCGACACTGCGGAAATCAAGGACATCAAGGAGCTCTACGAGACCGGCCTCCTCGACGGCGTGACCACCAACCCGTCACTCATTGCCAAGTCGGGCCGTGACTTCAAGGAAGTCGTCAAGGAAATCTGTTCGATCGTGCCGGGCCCGGTCTCTGCCGAAGTCGCCAGCCTCGAATATGACGGCATGATCGCCGAGGGCACCGTGCTGGCCGCGCTCGCCGACAACGTCGTCGTCAAGCTCCCGCTGACCCTGGCTGGCCTCAAGGCCACCAAGACCTTCTTCGATCGGGGCATCAAGACCAACGTCACGCTGTGCTTTTCGGCCAATCAGGCGCTACTCGCCGCCAAGGTCGGCGCGACCTACATCTCGCCCTTCCTCGGCCGCCTTGATGACATCAATCTCGATGGCGTCGAACTGATCGAGAACATCCGCACCATTTACGACAATTATGGCTTCGAGACCCAGATCCTGGCCGCCTCGATCCGTTCGCCCAACCACGTGACCCAGGTCGCGCTGGCTGGCGCCGACGTGGCTACCATCCCGCCCGACGTGATCCGCAAGCTGGCCAACCACCCGCTGACCAATTCGGGCATCGAAGGCTTCCTCAAGGATTGGAAGGCCACCGGCCAGTCGATCCTCTAGGTCCGGATACTCCCACAAACGCGATGTCACCCCGGCGCAGGCCGGGGTCCATCCTGAGATACGTGTGCGGGGGTGGCTCTCAGGATGGATTTCGGCCTGCGCCGGAATGACATTGAGGTTGTGGCGTCAACGCGCCCTCCAGTTGCCCATGGCCGATACTGAACTTGCCGCCGCCATCAAGTCTGCCCTCGCCGCCGTCGAAATTCCAGGCGGCGGTGACCTGTCCGGCTATGCGGGACTTTCCGACATCATCGTCACCCCAGGCGCGGTGGCCTTCGCCATCGCGGTCGCCCCCGGCATGGAGGCCGCCTTCGGGCCGGCCCGCGAGCAAGCCGCCGCGGCCGCGCAGCAGCTGGCGGGCACCCGTAAGGTCATGGTCTCGCTCACCGGTGGCAAGCCGCCACCCAAGGCCGGCCCCACCTTCTCGCACGGCAAGCCGGTTCCTGCCGGCAAGACCCCGGTTCCCGGCATCAAGCGCATCATCGCCGTTGGCTCGGGCAAGGGCGGCGTCGGCAAGTCCACCACCGCGGTCAATATTGCCTTGGCCCTCCAGGCCGAGGGCCTGCGCACCGGCATTCTCGATGCCGATCTCTATGGCCCTTCCATCCCCAAGCTGCTTGGCATTGAAGGCCAGCCGGCGGTGCGTGATGACAACCTCTTCTCGCCCCACCAGGCCTTTGGCCTCAAGGTCATGTCCATCGGCTCCATGCTCACCAAGGACCAGGCCGTGGTGTGGCGCGGCCCCATGGCGACCTCCGCGCTGCGGCAGCTGCTGCGCGAAACCGGTTGGGGTGAGCTCGATGTGCTGGTCATCGACCTGCCGCCCGGCACCGGCGATATCCATATCTCGCTGTTCCAGCAGGCCGAGGTCGCCGGCGTCGTCATCGTTTCGACGCCCCAGGAACTGGCGCTGATCGATGCCAAGAAGGCCATCGACATGCTGCCGCGATTCGGTGTGCCGATCCTGGGCCTCGTCGAGAACATGAGCTACTTCATCGCCCCCGATACCGGCACCCGCTACGATATCTTCGGCAGCGGTGGTGCCGAACGGGCGGCGGCGGAGTTGAACATTCCCTTCCTCGGCGCCATCCCGTTGGTCATGTCGATCCGCGAAGGATCCGACGTTGGCCGGCCACCAGTTGCCGCAGCGCCGGACGGCCCGGAGGCGCAGGCGTTCCGCGCCATTGTTCGAACCCTGCTGGCCCGTCACCCCACGCTCGGTGCCCTGCGTCCTTCATGATTTGTTAACCTTGGCGGGCCACCGTGCCTCGTGGCCAAGATTTCAAAAGTCTCGCGATATGACGCGCTGGTGCAGCAGAACGCCAAGCGTCGTTCTATTGTGCAGCAGGGCATGTCGCGTTCGGATGCCATGCGCAGCTACCTCGCGGCCAACATCAACAAGACCGCGAGCATGCAGGTGCAAACCAGCGAAATGCAGCTCCGCGCCAATGCGCAAGCCGCGGCCAAGGCCAAGACTGAGGCCATGATGAAGCTCAATAAACTGGCATAAAGCGCCCTTCGATATCGGTTCTGCAATCGATTGCATAACGCGTCGACCTGCGCTATCTGGCTAGCCCAACCACGGCGAACTGCCGGCCAGAGGAGCCTTCATGTTCTCAATCGACCGCAAGGACTTTGGTCCCGGATTTACCTTCGGCGTCGCCACGGCGGCCTATCAGATCGAGGGTGGCCAGCACGATGGTCGCGGACCGTCGATCTGGGACAGCTTCTCCTCCACGCCGGGCAACGTCCATAACGGCGATACCGGCATCAAGGCCTGCAACCACTACGAACTCTGGCCGCAGGATCTCGATCTCATCCGCGACGGGGGCTTCGATGGCTACCGCTTCTCCTTCGCGTGGCCGCGCCTGATCCCCGAGGGTACCGGTGCTGTCAACCAGGCTGGCATCGACTTCTATGATCGCCTCATCGACGGCATGCTTGAACGCGGCATCAAGCCCTATGCCACGCTCTATCACTGGGATTTGCCGTCGCCGCTGCAGGACAAGGGCGGCTGGATGAACCGCGATATTGCCAGCTGGTTCGGGGACTATGCCGCGCTGGTGGCCCAGAAGTTCGGCGACCGTCTCACCGCCACCGCCACCATCAACGAACCTTGGTGCGTTGCCTTCCTCAGCCACTTCCTCGGCATCCATGCCCCGGGCTACCGCGATATCCGCGCGGCCGCCCGCGCCATGCACCACGTATTGTTCGCCCACGGCACCGCCATCGACGCCCTGCGCGCCAATGGGGCCAGAAATCTGGGCATCGTGCTCAATCTTGAAAAGTCCGAAGCGGCCAGCGACAAGCCGGAAGACCTGGCGGCCATGAGCATGGGCGATGCCCTGTTCAATCGCTGGTATCTGGGCGGCGTGCTCAAGGGCAAATACCCCGAGGAAGTCACCAACTGGCTCGGCGACAACCTGCCCAGGGAGTACGAGAAGGACATGGAAGTGGTTTCTCGGCCGCTCGATTGGCTGGGCATCAACTACTATACCCGCGGTATCTACAAGGACGGCACCGACGGTGGCAACCCGATCGAACAGGTCAAGGGACCGCTGGAAAAGACTGATATCGGTTGGGAGATCTACCCCCAGGGCCTCAGCGACCTGCTGGTCCGCGTCTCCAACGAATATACCAAGATCCCGCTCTATGTGACCGAGAACGGCATGGCCGAAGTCGAGGGCGACGATGATCCGCGCCGCGTCAAATACTATGAGGATCACCTCAGGGCGGTGCTGGCAGCACGCGGGCAGGGCGCTGACGTGCGCGGCTATTTCGCCTGGTCGCTGCTCGACAACTACGAGTGGGCCGAGGGCTACAACAAGCGCTTCGGCATCGTGCATGTCGATTATGAGACCCAGAAGCGCACCCCGAAGTCCAGCTATCGCGCCTTCCAGGGCCTGCTGCACAATACGCGCTGAAGCCGCCTTGTATCTGCCGCAGCGGCTGGGCTAAGTGGCTCTCGACCCCTTAGGGAGAGAGCTATGAGTGCCACGTCGATGATGACGGAACCCAAGACCCCGGACGAGCCGGCTATCGACAGGGACTGGTGGCGCGGCGCGGTGATCTACCAGATCTATCCGCGCTCCTTCCAGGATCAGAATGGCGACGGAGTCGGCGATCTCGTCGGCGTCACCAGCCGCCTCGACTACGTCGCCGATCTGGGCGTCGATGCCATCTGGCTGTCACCGGTCTTCACCAGCCCGATGAAGGATTTCGGCTACGACGTCTCCGACTATCGCGGCATCGATCCGACCTTCGGCACGCTGGATGATTTCGACCGGCTGGTGCAGAAGGCTCATTCGCTCGGCCTCAAGGTCATCATCGACCAGGTGATTTCCCACTCGTCCGACAAGCATTCGTGGTTTGCCGAATCCCGCCAGTCCCGCACCAATCCGCGCGCCGACTGGTATGTCTGGGCCGATCCCAAGCCGGATGGCACGCCGCCCAATAACTGGCTCTCCATCTTCGGCGGCTCCGCCTGGCAGTGGGACAGTAGGCGCATGCAGTACTACCTGCACAATTTCCTGGTCTCCCAGCCCGATCTCAACTTTCACAATCCTGATGTGCAGGACGCCCTGCTCGGCGACATGCGCTTCTGGCTGGAACGCGGCGTCGACGGCTTCCGCCTCGATACGGTGAACTTCTATTTCCATTCGACGGGTCTTGAATCCAATCCGGTGGTGAAGCCCGAGGATTTCAATGCCTCCACCGCCCCGGCTGTGAACCCCTACAATTTCCAGGAGCACTTGTTCGACAAGTCGCGCCCGGAAAACCTCGCCTTCCTCGAGCGCCTGCGCGCCATGGTGGACGAATATCCCGGCAGGACCACGGTGGGCGAAATCGGCGACAGCCAGCACCAGCTCGAAATCATGGCCCAATACACCTCGGGCGATGACCGGCTGCACATGGCCTATACGTTCGATTATCTTGGCGGCGAGTTTTCCGCCGGGCACTTCAAGCACTCCATCGCCACGACCGAGGCCTCGGCGCCGGACGGTTGGGTCTGCCTCGCATTTTCCAACCATGACGTGGTGCGCCATGTCAGTCGCTGGGCCGTGCATGGGCAGGAGGCTGCCTTCACCCGCCTCGCTGCCACGCTGATCCTGGCCATGCGCGGCTCGGTCTGCCTCTATCAGGGCGAGGAGCTGGGCCTCAAGGAGGCCGAGCTGGCCTTCGAGGACCTTGTCGATCCCTACGGCATCGAGTTCTGGCCCCAGTTCAAGGGCCGCGATGGCTGCCGCACGCCGATGGTCTGGCAGGCCCACGCCGCCAACGGCGCCTTCTCCACGGCCAACCGCACCTGGCTGCCGGTGCCCGCCGAACATCTGGTGCACGCCGTGGACACCCAGGACGGGATCGATGGCTCGGTGCTCGAATTCTATCGCGCTCTGCTCCAGTTCCGCCGCGCCCACCCCGCCCTGGGCAAGGGTAGTATCCAACTGCTTGACGCGGCCGACGAGGATGTTCTCGCCTTCATTCGCGAGTACGAAGGCGAGCGCCTGCTCTGCGTCTTCAACATGAGCGAGGCGTCCGCCGAATTCGTTGTACCTGCGGATCTGTCGCCCTCGGCTGCCGGCTGCCCCGGCGTCACCGCCGCAGCGATCGACGGCGAGATCGATCTGGAGCCGTTCGGCGCCTATATCGGCGTGCTCGGCTAAAGCCGGTCCGCCATTAGAAAAATTTGGATCTGGCGGAACCAAATCCGCTGGTCCGACTTGCCGTCTTGTTATCTGGGAGGAAACACGCACATGAAATCTCTGCTCGCCGCCCTGGCCGTCGCCGGGACGCTCGCTGTCGCTGCGCCCGCACAGGCCCAGAATTTCCCCACCAAGCCAATCAATCTGGTCGTTCCCTTTGCCGCCGGTGGCTCGACCGATCTGGTCGGCCGTATCATTGCCGAAGGCATGAGCGCGCAGTTGGGTCAGCAGGTGCTGGTGGTAAACCAGGCCGGGGCTGGTGGAGTGCTCGGTGCAACCGCTGTGGCCGATGCTGAGCCCGATGGCTACACCATCCTCATGGGTACCATCGCGACCCACGCGCTGAGCGCTTCGCTTTACGCTACGCCTCCATTCGATCCTTCGGCCGATTTCGCGCCGATCTCGCTGCTGGTGACCGTACCGAACGTGCTGCTGGTCAATCCGGACTTCCCCGCCAACACGGTCGAGGAACTGATCGCCAAGCTCAAGGCCGAGCCCGAGACCCACGCCTATGCCTCGTCCGGCAATGGCACGCCGCTGCATCTGTCCGGCGAGCTCTTCAAGTCGATGACCGGCACCGACATGGTCCATGTGCCCTATCAGGGCTCCGGCCCGGCACTGGTGGATGCGCTTTCCGGCGCCGTACCGATCATCTTTGACAACCTGCCTTCGGCCACCGAGCACATGAAGGCCGGTACACTCCGCCCGCTCGCTGTCACGACGCTCGAACGCGCCGCCAGCTTCCCCGATGTGCCGACACTGGATGAAGCTGGTGTCCCCGGCTACGAAACCAATACCTGGAACGCCCTGTTCGCTCCGGCGGGCACGCCGCCCGAAGTTGTTGCGAGGCTCAACGAAGCGGCTGTCGCCGTGGTCAATGATCCGGCGGTCAAGGGGCGCCTCGCCGGCGTCGGCGCCATTGTCGTTGGCTCGACCCCCGAGGAACTGGCAGCCCATGTCGCGTCCGAAGTGGCTCGCTGGAAGCCGGTCATCGAGGCCGCTGGCGTGACGGTGCAGTAGTCAGGCAATCTCCGGCAGGCGCGCGGCCACCAGGTCGCGCGTCAGCCTGTGCCGCGGGTTGGTGAAAATCTGCGCCGGCTCACCCTCTTCGACGATTTTGCCCGCCTCCATCACCAGCACCCGGTCGGCCATGGCCCGCACCATGTCGAGGTCATGGCTGATGATCAGGTAGGTCAGCCCGAAATCGGCCTGCAGCCGCGCCAGCAGCGCCAGTACCTCGCCCCGCACCGATACGTCCAGCGCCGAAACGGGCTCGTCCAGCACCACCAGCTTGGGGCGCGTCACCAGCGCCCGGGCGATCGCCAGCCGCTGCCGCTGTCCACCGGAGAATTCATGCGGATAGCGCGCCAGCATGCCAGTATCGAGCCCTACGGCCGTTACCGACTCCACCAGGCGAGCCTCGATGACCTCCCGCTCGAGATCGGGCTCCAGCCGCAGCGGCTCGGCCAATGATGCGGCCACGGTCAGCCGCGGATTGAAGCTGCCGAACGGGTCCTGGAACACCAGTGATATGTCGCGCCGCAATGCCTTGGGCAGGTCTGCGCCATGATACGCTACGCCTTCCAGCCGTGCTTCCCCGGCGGTGGCCTTGTCCAGCCCGACGATGATCTTGGCGAGGGTTGTCTTGCCGCAGCCCGACGGTCCAACAAGGGCCAGGCATTCGCCGCTGGCGACATCGAAGCGCACGTTATCGACAGCCCGCAGCGGCTTTTCAGTCCAGAACAGCGCTCCGCCCTGCCGATAGTCGCGGGTAATGCCATCGACTTCCAGCAGCGTCCCCCCGATCGGCGGGCGCGTCAGTGGCCGAACATCGAAGCGCGAAGCGGCCACCAGTTTTTGCGTATAGGGCTGCTTGGGTGCGGAGAACGTTGCCTT
The DNA here is from genome assembly GCA_049647065.1 of Devosia sp. GTDB lineage: Bacteria > Pseudomonadota > Alphaproteobacteria > Rhizobiales > Devosiaceae > Devosia. The sequence continues at coordinate 51,830 of JBARWY010000149.1, forward strand.
GGCCGCGCCGGTCTCGACCAACTTGCCCCGATGCATCACCGCCACCCGCGTGCAAAGCGCTCCGACCGCCTTGAGGTCGTGGCTGATGAACAGCAGCGCCATGTGCCGGCGCGCACAGATGTCGGCGATCAGGTCGAGCACCTTGCGCTGAGTAATGAGGTCCAGCGCCGATGTCGGCTCATCCGCGATCAGGATGTCTGGCCGGCTGGCCAGCGCCATGGCGATCATCACGCGCTGCCGCTGGCCACCCGACAGCTGGTGTGGAAAACGGTCGCCATGCTTGAGCTCCAGCCCCACTTCCTCGAGCAGGTAGGGCACTTCGATCTGGGGGGCGCCGTGAGACTCGTTGAGCCGGATGGATTCCTCGATCTGGTCATTGACTCGCATCAGCGGGTTGAGGGCCGTCATCGGCTCCTGGAACACCATGCCGATCCGCTTGCCGCGCAGCCGCGCCATGGCCCGCTCCTGACGGGGCAGGGGCGTGCCGTCGAGGGTGATACTGCCGCTCATCTCGGCGCCCTCGGGCAGCAGGCCCGTTATGGCCAGGGCCGTCAGCGTCTTGCCCGAGCCACTTTCCCCGATGATGCCGAAGCGTTCGCCCCGTTCCAGCGAGAAGCTGACATCACTCACCGGTTCGAGGGCGCCGAAGCGCACGGAAAGGCCGACGACTTCAAGCAAGGACATTGGGATTTCCCTGCCGCAGGCGTGGATCGATGGCGTCGCGCAGCCCGTCGCCCGCAATGTTGAGTGCAATCACGATGAGCACGATGGAAAGCCCCGGCACCAGCGTCAGCCAGGGATGGATGAGGAACACGCTCTGCGCGTCTCGCAACATCAGTCCGAGACTGGTTGCCGGCGGCTGCGTACCCAGCCCGATATAGCTGAGGCCGGCTTCCGCGAGGATGCCCAGCGACATCTGGATCGTGCCCTGCACGATAATAAGGCTCATGATATTGGGCAGCAGGTGCCGGTAGGCGATCAGCGTGTTGCCCAGGCCGGCCAGCCTGCCCGCCGCCACGAAGTCGAGCGTGGCAATGCTGAGCGCGCCACCTCGCGCTACCCGCGCGAAGACCGGGATGTTGAAGATGCCAATGGCGACAATGGCATTGACCGCCCCCGGCCCCATCAGCGTGGTGATGAGGATGGCCACGATTACGGCGGGAAAGGCGAAGACGAAATCAGTCAGGCGCAGCACCAGCCATTCCACTGCGCCGCCCCATGCGGCCGCTGCGAGCCCCAGCGGTACGCCGATGCCGGCACCGATGGCGACTGCGACCGCCGCCACGAGGAAGCTCGTCCAGGTGCCTGATATGACGAGGCTCATCATATCGCGGCCAAGATTGTCCGTGCCCAGCCAGTGCGCTGGGTTGGGGCCCAGGAAACGGCGCGGGATATCGATCTGCCCGATGGGGTAAGGGGTCCACACCAGCGACAGCAGCGCGACTGCGAGAAAGATCAGGGTCGCGGCGAGCCCGATGACGAGGCTGGGGTGAGCGAGCAGGCGCTTCACGGCGCGCTCCTTTCCCGCAGGCGCGGATCGACCAGGGCATAGGCGATGTCGGTCAGCAGCATCGTCGCGGTCACCGTGACGATCAGGATGATGGTCGCGCCTCGCACCAGGATCAGGTCCCGCTCTGAGATGGCGGTGAAGATGAGGCGACCGAGGCCCGGCAGGTAGAACACGTTCTCGACGATGATCGTGCCGGCGACGAGATAGGCGAACTGCAGGCCCAGAATGGTCAGCACCGGCAGCAGCGCATTGCGTACCCCATGCCGCCATACCGCCTCGCCCATGGTCAGTCCCTTGGCCCGGGCGGTACGGATATAGTCCTGGCTGGTGACGTCGACCAATGCCGTTCGCATCACCCGCGCCAGGATCGAGGCCTGCGGCAATGCCAGCGCCAGGCTGGGCAGGATCAGCCCACGAAATGCCGCGGCCGGGTCCTCGTTCCACGGCGTGAAACCGCCGGGCGGTAGCCAGCGCAGCGTCACGGCAAACACCAGCGACAGCAGCATGCCGAACCAGAAATTGGGGATGGCCACGCCGGTCTGCGCGGTCACCATGATGATAGTGTCGAGCGCCTTGCCCCGCCGCCGCGCGGCGAGGATGCCCAGCGGCAGGCCGACGACCATGGAGATGACCATTGCCAGCACCGAAAGCGGCAGCGTCACGCCCAGTCGGCCCCAGATGAGGTCAGCCACCGGCGCGCGCTGCGTGTAGCTCATGCCGAAGTCCCCTTGCAGCATACCCCATACCCAGCTCATGAACCGTTGGGGCGCCGGCACATCGAGGCCCATCTGCCCTCGCAGCCGTGCCACCGATTCCGGCGTCGCGTTGATACCGAGGATGAACTGCGCCGGATCACCCGGCAGCAGGTCGAGCAACCAGAAGACCACGAGGGCCGCCACCAGCAGCGTAGCCGCAAAGCCCAGGAAACGACGGATGACGAAGAGGATCATGCGGAGATCGAGTCCAGGCCACCCCCACCCCCGTTACCTCCCCGCAAGGGGGAAGGAGGGGATGGGAGCACGTTCCGAGGCATAATGTCAGTATGGCGCCAGACAGGCTTCCCTCCCCCTTGTGGGGAGGGAATAAGGGTGGCGGTATTCACTGGCGCGAAGCCAGGGGCGTCATTCAGTCCAGCGGATGTCCCGCAGCACCAGGCCTTCGATCGGCGAGTTCTGCCACATGCCCTCGAGCTTGGCGTTCCACACGCCGGTCTGAGCCAGTTCGAACAGGTAGCCGTTGACTGCATCATTGGCGAGAATGGTCTGCGCCTCGATGGCCAACTCCTTGCGAGCGGCTTCATCGGTCGTGCCGTTGAGCTTTTCGATGAGCGCCTGGAATTCGGGATTGTCATAGCCGAAGTAGTAGTCGGGGTTGGCGTAGTTGCCAATGTCGAACGGTTCCACATGGCTGACGATCGAGAGGTCGAAGTCCTTGTTGGCATAGACATCTTCCAGCCACTGCGCCCATTCGACGTTGATCAGTTCGAGCTTGATGCCGACGTCGGCGAACTGGCTGGCGATGATCTGCCCCGCAGTGCGGGCATATGCCACCGGCGGCAGTTTCAGCGTCGCGCTAAACCCGTCGGGCAGCCCGGCCTCGGCCAGCAGCGCCTTGGCGGCTTCCGGATCGTAGGGATAGGTCGCGGTCAGGTCGACATAGTAGGGGTTGTGTGGCGCGAACGGCGCGCCGATTGGTACGCCATAACCGTTGGTAGTGCCGTCGATGATCGCCTGGCGGTCCAGCGCATGGGCCATGGCCTGGCGCACCTTGAGATTATCGAACGGCGCCTTCTTGTTGTTGGTAGAGAGGATCGTCTCGCCTTCGGTCGTGCCCACCAGCACGTTGAACTGCGGATTGCTCTCGAACACCGCCAGGGCATCGGTGGAGAAGTTGTTGGTGCCATCGATATCGCCGGCAAGCAGCGCATTGGTCAGCGTTGCCGGGTCACCAATGAAGACATAGCTCGCCTTGGTCAGATGCACCGGTTCACCCCAGTACGGGCTGTAGGCTTCCAGCACTACGCGGCTGCCCTTGTCCCACTGTACGAAGGCGAAAGGTCCGGTGCCGATTGGCTCGTTGGCATTGTTGTCGGCGCTTTCCGGCGCCACGATCACCGCGTCACCGCGACCCAGGTCGAACAGGAAACGCCCGATCTGGCGGTCCAGCGTGAGCTCGACGGTCAGCGGGTCGACGACCGTGATGCTGGTGATGGGCTCGTAGAATTCGCGATGCGCATTGACGCTGTTTTCGGCGAGGATACGGTCGAAGGTGAACTTGACGTCTTCGGCATCAAAAGTGCTGCCGTCGTGGAAGGTGACGCCATCGTGGAGCTTGAACGTGTAGGTCAGCCCATCTTCCGAGATGGTCCAGCTCTCGGCGAGGCCCGGCTGCACGGCGCCGGTCTGGTCGATGCGGGTCAGCCCCTCGAACACGTTCTGATAGACCACGATGTCGATGGCCTCGGCAGCGCCTGCCGTCGGGTCGAGCGCCGGTGGCTCCAGCGCCACGCCGATCCGCACCTCGGTCGGCTGCGCCATGGCCATGCCGGCCAGGGCCGTCGTCAGCGCCAACGCCAGCCCGAAAGCCTTCAACGTCTTGTCCATAGGGTAACTCCCAGTTTTGGCGGCAGGTACCGCCAGTCAGTCCATCGGCCGGATATCTGTGTATCGCGAACGCATCGAACCCGCCGGCGCATGAGGCTCCGGCTCCCATGGCGCGATGATATAGGGGATCGCCACTAACATGGCAGCAGGGAGCCTTGTTATACTTTCCTACGATCGCCCAGCCGCGTAGCAAGAATGACCGGGACCACGCCCGCCAGCACGATGAACAGTGCCGGCAGCGCCGCCTGCGCAAAAAGTCCGACATTGGCGCGCGCATAGACAATCGTCGCCAGCGTATCCACGCCCAAGGGGCGCAGCAGCAGCGTCGCCGGCAATTCCTTGACGATCTCGACA
>JBARWY010000150.1:0-8639 GCA_049647065.1 Devosia sp.
CGCCGCGGCGCGCCCCGCCCGTGGGTCCTTTAACGACGGGAGCCAGCACCAGCACCATGGCAACGCTGCCCACCACGTACCATAGCGCCAGGCTCGAGGCGCCGGCAAAGGCGGCATGCGGCGTGGCGCCCGTGGCGAAGCCGTTGCCGAGGTTGGAGAAGAAGATTTCCCCGATGATGGCGATGCCCAACGCGCCACCCACCTGCTGGAAGGCCTGCAGCGCTCCCGAGCCCGCTCCGGCGTCGCGTGGCGGCACATTGGCCAGCACGAGCTGGAACAGCGAGGAGAAGCCGAGACCCAGCCCGATACCCGCGATCAGCAGCGGCGGCAGGAAAGCCCATTGATCGATGCTGTCGGTAACACTGGCAATATAGAAATGCAGCCAGGCAATGCCGATGACCAGGAGCCCCCCGGCCAGTCCCAGGCGCGCACGCAGGTAGGTCGAGCCGAAGCGGCCGGCAATGACCGAGGCGATCAGCACACCAACCGAGAAGGGTGTGTTGGTGAGGCCCGACTGGAGCGGGGTGAAATCAAAGCCGCCCTGCAGCAGCAGCGAAATCACCATGAACATGCCGGGGATACCCGAGGCGAAGATGGTGACGACGAAGGCGCCGAACATGAACTGCCGGTTGGTGATGAGATCGAAGTTCAGCAGTTGCGGTTCACCGGCGGCGGCGCGGCTGCGCGTCCACAGCACGAACAGCACCAGCAGGACGACGCCGGCGGCGATCATGCCGAAGGCCCATAGAGGCCAGCCATAGGTGCGGCCCTCGATGATCGGGAAAACCAGTGCCATGATGCCAAGGCCGAACAGGCCGATGCCGACATAGTCGTTGCGGAGCGCAGCATGGCCCGGCAGGCGCGGAATAAGGAACCAGCCGGCAATTACCGCCGCGATACCGATCGGAATATTGACGAGGAAGATCGGCTGCCAGTCGAGGCCGAAGAGATTGGCCGAGATCAGCACCCCACCCAGGATCGGGCCGCAGACCGAAGCGAGACCGGCCGACAGGCCGAACAGCGAGAAGGCCTGGCCGCGCTCATGCGGCGGAAAGGTCACCGTGGCGATGGCCAGCACCTGCGGCGTCATCATGGCCCCTGCCAGGCCCTGGATCACGCGGGCGGCAATGAGGAACTCGATATTGGGCGCCAGGCCGCACAGGGCCGAAGCAGCGGTGAAGCCGGCCACACCCCAGAGGAAGAGCCTGGTGCGGCCCAGGATATCGCCGAGCCGGCCGAAGGGCAGCAAGCCCAGTGCGAAGGCCAGGATATAGGCGGCGATCACCCACTCGATCTGGCTGTCGGTGGCGCCGAGCCCCTCGCGCATCGAGGGCAGCGCGACGTTGACGATAGTGACATCGATCAGGTTCATGAAATTGGCGATGAGCAGGACGAACAGCGCCAGCCAGCGGCGCGGATCGGGTGGGGCATCGGCCCCGGGATTTTGGGTATGAGCGGACATGACAGGTTTCCTTGACGTCAGGAGGCGTGGATGAAGGCGCGCTCGAGCTCGGCCGTAACCCGGTCGAGCAGTGAGAGCGAAACTTTGGACTGGCGCCAGCAGTCGGACAGGGCGCCAGTGCTAATCAGGGCGGCCGCCTCGGGGTCGAGGTCGGGCCGGAACGAGCCGTCGGCTATGCCGCGGTGGAAAATTTCGGCAAACTGCTGGCGCCAGAAATCACGCATCGGCAGCATGATCTCGGCGATGGCCGCATCACGCCGGGCACGTTCGACAAGTTCTGTCAGTATGATGATGAGTTCGGGCATTTCGACCACGGTTTCCCGGAAGTCGTCGAATTCGAGATGGAGCAGCTCGAGCCCGTTCTTGCCATCGCGCGGGTGGCGCAGGGCCTGTGCTTTAAAGTCGAAGCGGATGGATTCGGCCACCAGCGCCACCAGCGCTTCCTTGGATGGAACGTGATAGTGCAGCGTGGCGATGTTGATGCCAACCCGGGCCGCGATGTCGCGGGTGCGCAGGCCCTCAAGACCCTTCTCGACAATGATCTGCCGTGCCGCCTGCGCAATGGCAATGCGGCGGTCGTCGCCGCTTTCACGCTTGCCGATTGGTGGGGGGTCCAGAGTCATGAGGCGCCTTCCGCTCGATGCGGCGACGGCTATAGCGCAGGTTTTAGCATCAATCAATCATTTGATTGAGACAAGGCTGCCATGCGTGGCGCGCGTGGCCTAGTGCCTACCCTTGCGCCAAGCTCTGAGCCGCAATTATTCCATGTCGGGCACGTCACCGTGCTGGAACAGCACGATCGGATCGCCGAATTCGCCGTTGACCAGGTCGGCGGAGCGCGACCAGCTGATGACACCGGCATAGGTGCCTTGGGCGGCCATGCGGCGGCCATCCATTTTCGCCTTGTCGACGGACGGCATTTCCCGCGGCTCGAAGGCGGGCCGCAACTCGCCTTCCTCGTCACGCACGAAGGCGCTGAGCACCACCAGCGTCTTGAGCTTGGGCTCGGGCGCCTGTCCGACCGACTGCTGCTTCAACATGCTACGCTCCGAGACTCGAACTACAGAGCAATCTAGAACAAAATAGGAACAACTTGCAATCGATCGACACAGAATTTCAGCGGCGGGTTAGCTCCACCACCGGGATGATCTCCCGCGTCGTCTTCTCTTCATAGCCGGCAAATTGCGGGAAGCGCCGGGCTTGCTCGGCATAGATGGCGGTCCGCTCATCGCCTTCGACCACGCGGGCATGCACCGGGATGCGTTCGATGGAGGTGCCATCACCGATCTCGATGTCGATATCGGGATGCGCCACGAGGTTATGGAACCAGGCCGGGTTCTTCGGCGCACCACCATAGGAGGCAAAGATGTAGATGGGGCCATCCTCTTCCTTCTGCAGATACATCAATGGCTGGAGCCGTTCCTGGCCGGACTTGGCACCGACCGAATAGAGCAGCAGGACGGGCGCCTCTTTGAAATAGCCGCCTGGCTTGCCACCCTTCTGCTTGAAGTCGGCGATGACCTGCGCGTTGAAATCGTTCACTGCTTATCTCCTGAGCCCAGAATATGAGTCGACGCCATTTGGTCCCGCCACACGCCGCAGGTCAATTCATCCGTTGTCACCTGCTGCCTTGCAGTTGACAAAACCCCCGCCGCGGCGTCCCTCCCGGCCAACATCGGAGTGCCCGCAATGCAGGACTATGTCCGCCGCATCCTCACCTCGTCGGTCTATGAAGTGGCCGAGCAGACCCCGCTCGAGCGGATGGAACTGCTGTCGGCCCGGTTGGGTGCCGATGTGCTCCTCAAGCGCGAGGACATGCAGCCGGTGTTCTCCTTCAAGATCCGCGGCGCGCATAACCGCATTGCCCAGCTGACGGCCGAAGAGCGGGCCCGCGGCGTGATCTGCGCCTCGGCCGGCAATCATGCGCAAGGCGTGGCTCTGTCGGCGGCGCGGCAGAACATTCGCGCGGTGATCGTGATGCCGACCACGACCCCGATCATCAAGATCGGCGCGGTACGGCGACTGGGGGGCGAGGTAGTCCTGTTCGGCGACGGGTTCGACGCGGCCCGCGCCCATGCGGCCGAGCTGGCGGAAAAGCACGGCTATGTGGTTGTGCATCCGTTCGACGACCCCGACGTCATTGCCGGCCAAGGTACAATCGGCATGGAGCTGCTGCGCCAGCATCCGGGCGATATTGGCGCCATCTACGTGCCGGTGGGCGGTGGCGGGCTGGCGGCCGGCATCGCAGCCTTCGTCAAGTTCCTGCGCCCCGAGATCAAGGTGATCGGCGTCGAACCCGAGGAGGCGGCCAGCATGAAGGCGGCCATTGCCGCGGGTCACCCGGTGGCGCTCGACCAGGTGGGGCTGTTCGCCGACGGTGTCGCCGTGCGCCAGGTTGGAGTCGAGACGTTCCGCATCTGCCGTGAGTTGCTTGACGATATCGTCACCGTCACCGCCGACGAAATCTGCGCGGCAATCAAGGATATCTTCGATGACATGCGGGCCATTGCCGAGCCGGCCGGAGCGCTGGCACTGGCCGGTTTGCGTCGGCAGGTGGAGCGTGGCGAGGCGCCGGCGGGAGCACTGATCGCCATCAATTCGGGCGCCAATGTCAATTTCGACCGGCTGCGTTACGTGGCGGAACGCGCCGAGATCGGCGAACGAGCCGAAGCTTTGCTCAGCGTTGAAATCCCCGAACGGCCGGGCAGCTACCGGGCCTTCATCCGCCTCCTCGGCCAGCGCTCGATCACCGAGTTCAACTACCGTTTTGCCCATGGCGCCACGGCCAAGATCTTTGTCGGTATCAAGCTGGTGCGCGGGGACCTCGAAAAGCAGGAGGTCATCGCGCTGCTTGAGGGCCACGGGCTTAAAGTGATCGATCTCACCGACAATGAGGTGGCCAAGCTCCATGTCCGCCACATGGTAGGCGGTCGCGTCGCCGACCTGAGCGACGAGGCGGTCTACCGCTTCCAGTTCCCCGAACGACCGGGTGCGCTGCTCAAGTTCCTCGAAGGGCTCAACGACGCCTGGAACATCTCGCTGTTCCACTATCGCAATCACGGCGCCGATTACGGCCGCGTGCTTGTCGGGGTTCAGGTGCCGGAGGCAACGCGGGAGGATTTCATCGCCCATATCGACGCCGTCGGCTTCCCCTATTGGGACGAAACCGACAACCCGGCCTACCGGCAGTTTCTCGACCACGACCGCCCCTGAACCGGGTGTGTCGCAACTGTGTCATCGACGTTATGCTGCAATAAACCGACAATAGAATAGTCCCGCCAATATCTGGCCGGAATCTATTGCAATTCAACGGATAAGGCGCCATCTGCCACGGATAGGCGCCGGTTCTACTGTTCAATGCGCCCACCCCCGACAAATCAAACCCAAACAATGCCGGAGATGACGATGAGGACCACGAAGACCGCCCGCCTGCTGCTGCTGAGCGGCGTCGCTACGGCCGCCCTGATGGGCCAGGCCATGGCGCTCGACGCCCAGGCCTTCGTCGACCGCGTCGCCGAGGTCTACAAGACCATCGGCTACGACTTCGAATTCGGCGCCGCGACGCTCGACGGCGACACCATCACCGTCGATGGCGGCACGGTCACCGTCATCTCCTCGCCCGACGCGGCCCTTGAGCCGATGACCTTCGATACCGAGATCACCTTCTCCGGCGTGGTCGAGAATGCCGATGGCAGTTACACCGCTGAATCGGTCACCATTCCCGATATCGACACCGAATTTGCCAGCGAACCGGCCGGCCACCTCACCCTGAGCGACGTCCGCGTCGATGGCTTTTATGTACCGGCCGGCAACCCCGTTCCGGCCACCGGCATCCTGCAGCTGTTCGAATCGTTCAGTACCGGGCCGCTCTCGGTCACCCGCGAGGGCGAAGAGGTCATCTCGTTCGAGTCCATGACCTCGGAATCGACCTTCAATCCGTCCTTCGCCACGACCGAACTGGCAGACCTGGCCTCGACCTTCTCGATCAATGGCATTTCCATCGATCTGGCTACTGTCGGCGAGGAAGACCCGGCTGCCGGCGCCACCATCGAGGCGCTCGGTCTCAACACCATTTCCGGCGACGTGTTCATGGACATGGCCTGGTCGATGGCCGATGGCCACCTGACCGTCAACGAGTTCTCGTTCGACTTCGCCGATGTGGGCGCGCTCGACATCACCGTCGATCTGACGGGCTTCACCCCGGCGGTCCTCGACCAGATCTATGCCATGCAGGCAGCGATGGGCACTGGCGGCGAGCCGACCGAAGAGCAGGCGCAGGCCCAGATGATGCAGGGCATGGCGCTGATGCAGGGCGTATCGATCATCTCGGCGTCGGTTCGCTATGACGATGCCTCGCTGGCCGGCAAGCTGCTCGACTACTTCGCTGCCCAGTCGGGCGCCGACCGCGCCACGTTCGTGGAAGGCCTCAAGTCGATGCTGCCGATGATGCTGGCCGAGTCGGGCATTCCGGCGCTCAACGACCTCGTCGTCCCGCCAGTCTCGGCCTTCCTCGACGATCCACAGAGCCTCGAAATCAAGGTGGCGCCGCCCTCCCCGACCTCGCTGCTGGTGCTGATGGCTGCCGCCGCCAACCCGGCCGGCCTCATCACCGCACTCGGCCTCGCCGTCGAAGCCAACACGCCGGCCGCCGAGTAATCGGCTCCGGGAACGGCGCTCCGGCGCCGTTCCCGCACACGCTGGATGAAAACTTCAGAAATCTGCGCTATATCAGGGCGACCATGAACCACATGACGTCCCCCATTCTACGCAGCCTCAGCCACATTACCGATTGGGTGTTCGACCTCGATAACACCCTCTACCCGCGTAGCTGCAACCTCTTCGCCCAGATCGACACGCGCATCACCAGCTATGTGATGGACGTGACCAGGCTGGATTTCGAGGCCGCTCGCGCCCTGCAGAAAAGCTATTACCGGGACTTCGGCACCACCCTCAACGGTCTCATGCTGCGGCACGAGATCGATCCCGACCATTTCCTCAACACCGTCCATGCCATCGACTATTCCCCGGTCGATCCGCATCCCGACCTGATGGACATCATCCGTGGCCTGCCGGGCCGCAAGTTCATCCTCACCAACGGCGATACCGGCCACGCCCGCTCAGTGCTGCGGCGTCTGGGTGGCGACGACATTTTCGAGCACGTATACGATATCCGCGCCATGACCTACGTACCCAAGCCGCACCAGGCTGCCTATGACGGATTCTTCGCGCTGCACGACATCGATCCGACCACTGCGGTGATGTTCGACGACCTCGAAAAGAACCTGCTCGTGCCGCATGAAATGGGCATGGCGACGGTGCAGGTAGTGGCATCGGCCGACTACATGCACGAGCAAGTCGAAGCCTGGGAACTCGACCGCTCGGCCGGTCCCCATGTGCATCACATCACCGATGACCTGGCCAAATTCCTGCGCGAGCGGCCGTAACGGCTACATGTTGTTCAGGTGCAGGATGTTGCCGTCCGGATCCTTGAGCCAGACGGCCTTGAAGTCGCCGCTGGAATGGATGCCACCGGCATAGTCCATGCCCATATCCGGGTAGTGTTCGAAGCTGATGCCCTTGCCCAACAGGGCGGAGGCAATCGCCTCGATCTCGCCGCCAACACCCCAGACCACCGCATTGCCCCGGTTGGTGCCGGCATAGTCGGACACGTAGACCACCAACTGGGTCTGGCCGGTCTTGAGCACCAGCATGTTGGCGTCATCCTGCAAGGGTTCGAGACCGAGCTTGTCGACGTAGAAGGTGCGGGCGGCAGCGATGTCCGTCACCGCCACGATCGCGGAAGAATTCTTGTCTTTCAACATGGGGCAATCCTTTCGTTGGAAACCGAACGCGAGGCGTTCGTGATGGTTCAATGACGTGCGGGCCGCGGCTTTACAGACAGGCGGGTAAGCAGTATTAGCGTTCACATTTCATCGGTAACTACCGATGAACCGAAGAGCGGCCCGGCCGCAACAACAGCAGGAACAGTGTCATGGAATATCGTCGCCTGGGCAAATCCGGCCTCAAGGTCAGCGAACTGTCGCTTGGAAGCTGGGTCACCTTCTCCAAGCAGGTGGATGAAAAGGAAGCCCTGGCGCTGATGGGACTGGCCTATGACGAAGGCGTCAATTTCTTCGACAATGCCGAGGGCTACGAGGCTGGCGAGTCCGAAGCCCTGATGGGCGCGGCGCTCGACAAGCTGGGCTGGAGCCGCGACAGCTACGCGGTGTCGTCCAAGGTGTTCTGGGGCGGCAGCAAGCCGACGCAGAAGGGCCTTTCCCGCAAGCATGTGACCGAGGCGGCCCATGCGGCGCTCAAGCGCCTACGGGTCGATTATCTCGATCTCTATTTCTGCCACCGCCCCGACATCGATACCCCGATCGAGGAAACCGTATGGGCGATGCACAACCTCATCACCCAGGGCAAGGTGCTCTATTGGGGCACCTCCGAGTGGACGGCCCAGCAACTCACTGAAGCCTGGGCCGTGGCACGCGCGAACAACCTCATCGGGCCGAGCATGGAGCAGCCGCAATACAATCTGTTCGTCCGCGAAAAGGTCGAGCATGACTACCTGCCGCTCTATGACCTGATGGGCCTCGGGACCACGATCTGGTCGCCACTCGCCTCAGGGGCGCTGACCGGCAAATATAATGACGGCATCCCCGAGGACAGCCGCATGAACCTGCCGGGCTACGAATGGCTCAAGAAGGAATGGACTAGCGAGGAAGGCAAGTCCAAGCTCGAAAAGATCAAGCAGCTGGCCAGGCTGGGCAAGGATATCGGCCTGCCCGTGCATCACCTGGCTTTGCTCTGGTGCCTGCATAACCCGCACGTCTCGACCGTTATCCTGGGCGCGTCCAAGAAGGCCCAGCTCGAGGACAATCTCTCGGCGCTCAAGTCCAAGGCCAGGCTGACGCCAGACGTGATCGAGAAGATCGAAGCCATCATGGGCAACAAGCCCAAGGCCTTCGAGCGGTACTGAGCTTGCAGTCGACACCCTCCCCCTTGCGGGGAGGGATCAAGGGTGGCGACGGTTGGCCCGTAGGTCGGGACTAACCGCCCCCCAACCTCCCCCGTCGAGGGGAGGTGCCGCCCGGCGGTCGTGGGCGGCCCGGTGGCAGCATCTTAACGCCCCAAATCTATTCCCCCCTTCCCCGCCTCCCGCTATCATCATGCC
>JBARWY010000151.1:0-1967 GCA_049647065.1 Devosia sp.
CTTGATGCAATAAACAATCCTTCTATTGAATTTATTTTCTTCCAGGCAAAAACCAGTACGAGCTACGACTACGGTGATATTTCAAAATTCTTCGATGCGGTATCCGGCTTCTTTGATGGCGACCTTAGGGGGGAGAGCAGCGCTATTGACGAGCTTATCGGGGCCATGGAGGCCATTTACGAACGAGGCGTAGGTAAACGCAACCCAAAAGTTAGTTGTTACTATGTCGCTACGGGCAACTATGAACAGCCATCAAAGATTGAAAAGCTGAAGGCGAATTTTCGTATAGAATTGGAAGAGCAAAACATCTTTGATCCAAGTACTATTTCTATTGAAATAGTTGGTGCTAGAGATCTTCAGCAGTGGTATCGCGCTGCAACCACCGCCCTAGAGGTAGAAATTGATTTTCCAAGAAATGTCGTTATGCCCAGCAATGAACACGTGGAAGAGGCATACATAGGATACATAGATGCAGAGAATCTACTGGCGCTTTATGTCTCTAGAGATGCTGATGACGAAGTGGTCGGTATTAATCGCGCGGTCTTCTTTGACAACATCCGTGATTATGACGCGAAGTCAAAGATAAACATAGCCATTAAGGAAAGTGTCAGATCTGACGGCGGAGCGGAATTCGTCTTTCGGAACAATGGAATAACCGTGGTTTCGAAAAATATTGACCGTACCGGAGATCGGTTCAGGCTCGAAGATTTCCAAATAGTGAACGGATGCCAAACGAGTAACGTCATTTTTGACCTGGTCTATGGCGACGCCAAAAATGAGAACGGCGACCTAAATTTAACGGCCGCGATTCAAGTGCCATTCCGGCTTATTGGGTCGAAGGATGACGAGTTTGTCTCATCCATCATCGTTGGTACCAACAGACAAAACCCCGTTCGAGATGAGCAGTTCTGGGCCCTACGGCCCTTCATGAAAAGCTTTGAAGAATACTGCCGAAGCCTGGAGGCGGAGGAAATAATCTATTTCGAGCGAAGGGATAATCAGTATCGAAATCAGGATGTTGAGCGGACACGGGTGATGCAGCCCTCCGTTCTGATGAAGGCTGTGGCAGCTTGCCTGCTGTTTCAACCGCAACGAGCCGCTCGTGACTATCGCGGTATACTTTCTGAATACGAGAAGATGATTTTCCTGGATGACCAGGACGTGCGCATCTACCATGCGGTGGCATATCTATATTATAGGATGGAGTTTCTTTGGAGAAACCAAAGACTAGAAAGCGGATACAAGACATTTAGATACTATATACTGGCCGGAATCGGATTAAGACTTACTCGGGCAAAAAATGTATTTTCCATGAAAAAATCGAACATGGCCAATGTTTGCGACGACTTGATTGAACTTTGTAAGGATGAGGAGAGTCTTAAGCGGGTTATTGCCGAGGTCGTAAGCGTCGTTGAGGAGAGGCTCAAAGCTACCGGCGTCACTACACAGGAGCGAATTCGAGACACAATTCGATCCGAAAGCTTTGCGGTAGCCTTCCGTGAACGGATGACATCGTAGGCTCAAAAACTGATCTTTGCTTCCTTGAACGAGGTATGAATTCGGGCAAGGCCGGAGAGACATTACGGATGGCAGGCGAGCACGGTGGAGCCCAGTTCATGCGACAAATCCCGCCACGTCGGGTTCTTCTCGATCAGCCGGTCCTTTTACTCGCGTTGCCAGTCCTTAATACGCTTCTCGCGCTGAGTGGCTGAGTTCTCGTGCACCTCGTACCAGACCCAGCCGCTCGACCTTGTAGCGGGCGGTGAAGCTCTTGGGATCGACATGGTTCTTGTGCTGCCAGATGCGGCCGGCCGGGTTGCCGGTCACGCCGGTATAGAGCGTGCCGCCCTTCATGCTCGCCATGATGTAGACGATGACGACCTTCCCCATGCGGCGAGACAAAGCATGGGTGGCATTGCTCTTTCAACACCCACGGTGTCATTCCGGCGCAGGCCGGAATCCATGTC
>JBARWY010000152.1:0-2315 GCA_049647065.1 Devosia sp.
CTAGCTGTGAACCGATTTGCATGACGCTATTTGTTGCCCCTCGTTCGTTCACGCGAGGGCGCAACTGTCGCCGATGCGGTTGGTTGGGCGAAAGGCGCTCGGAGAATGGCTCACTCGGAGCGCCGGCCGATGCGCATCGAAGATCGGCGGCCCAAATTCTGGGCGAGGACGATCGTCCCAGCGAGATTCTATTCCGCGTCGCGGCGCATGAAGCAGGTCATGTTCTTGTTGGACTGACCAAGGGATTGATCGTGCAATCCGTCATACTAGTCCCAGGCCAAGGAACGTCGGGTATGACGTACTTCTCCGAAAGATCGGGTCTCCTTCAGGCCGAATAGTCCACGAGAGTCGACCCTAGGCCGCGCGGACGTTCGGCGAAGCGCAAGGTTTCCGGGTGATGTAACCTCTTCGCTGCGAACCATTGAAGTCGAAGCGGACCGCTCCCTGAAGGAAAAGGCGCATGCTGGGTACAGTAAGGGTGGCCCGGCCCCTGGAGCCGCTGACTTTGAGATCGCCGTTGATGGAGCGTCATAACCGGCCTCGGCCGCATGATGCAGGGATTGCGGATCGCTACGTCATCCGGCTGCTTGCAGCCAAAAATCTCGAATGACGATCATGGTGTGCCGTTCCGACAAAAAATGGGCCCGCAAGGAGGAAGGATCCTGCTGGCCCAGTTTTTTGGCGGTCATGGCCGGTGGATCATGCCGGCCGAGGACAACGCCAAAATCCCCGCAGGCGTTGCCGTACGGAACCGTACTTAGATGATGGCTATTCTTTCGAAAGCTCGTAGGCCACCAGCGAGCGCTTCCCTTGCGCAGTGATGTGCATCTTGGTTGGCGAGCCCATTACCAGCCGATCCGCCTGCAACAATCGCAGGAGTGGGCTGTCCGGAACGGCTTGGGGTTTGTTGAGGAGGCTGCGCATCAGCGCGATTGCTTCGGGTGTGAGTTCTTCGATAGTCATCGGTGTCCGATAGCCGAGTCGCCTCCGTTGTTCATCCCATAGGGTACGATGCGATCAAGCTCGTCGGTGGGCACCCAATCGTTCGAGACAGTGATCTCACCGGGATAGCCCATTCCGAAGGCCATCAGCTTCGCGTGAAGCATCATTTCATCGGTGGTCGTAAGGGCAGCCCAGTCGGCAATGTTGGCCAAGTCTGTAGCGATTTCCTGTGTGCGCTCAAGCGTCGCATTCACCTCAAGCATCAGCTCGCCTGATGCGTGGTGCCAGATTTCGAAATGGTACGGCGAGCCGCAGCCGCACTCCGCGTCGTAGGAATAGACGATGAGCAAGCCCGCCCAGGCGTAGCCTTCGAGATAGGGCCGTCTCACCTCAACCGTTGTCCACTGACCGTTCATTTGATCGCTCTCCTGTCTTGACTCTGCCTGCCCCTCGATATGAGAACAGAATGAGAACAAACGACGAGAGAGTCAACCATCCGTGGCTGAGCTACCGCGCTTGAAATGGACCAAGGACCGGGAGCGCGGCTTCCGCGCATACCCGGCCGGCCATAGCCACGGTGTCGGACGATGCGCTTGGATATTTCTCCAGTTGAACACGCTGGACACCGGTACGAAGGAATTTCGGCGCTCTGAGAGTTGGCATTGGTCGGTTCAATGGGAGGGGTGGTTCACCGCCGCCGGCTCGGCCTCCGGGAAGCAGGAGGCGGCCGACCGTGCCACCGCGGCGTGGTGGCAGCACATAGCCAATCCCTTGCCCAGGAACGTCGAGCTTGAGATCGATATGATCATCGCCCGCATCCTGGTGATGCCTCCTCCGAACAGCCTCATGGGGGAGAGCGCACCCTACCTTCGCCAGATGCAGCGGTCGCTCACGCTGTTATACGAGCGCGAGTTGAAGGCGGAGACCTTGCCGCCGCAGGTCAAGAACCTGATGGCAAACCTGTCCGCCGAACTCTATGCCCGCCGATTGGCAGGCAAGGCAGAGGATGACGTGCCGTCGAACTGGGGCGTAACATAGCGGCCTCGTCGAACCGGTGGGCCGGGAACATCGCTAGTCGTCGAACTTCAACCCGACACTCATTCCGTCACGCCAGACAATGCGACAAGGCTGCATGCCGTGGTTAGGCATCAACATGTAAAACCTGTTCGGGAGTTCGTGCTCAGGGGGAATTGCGACACGCGCTCCCAGCGAAGATACGTTCAGGATCGCGCCTTCGAAACGAGTCACCCCGTCATCGATTACAATGGTGGCCACAAGGTCAACCACCTCACGCTGCAGTGCTCTGCGTTCCGTCGTCATTGACTTATTAGTAGAGCCTGGACCCTACTGATCTTCTCCGTACCAGCGTAAAG
>JBARWY010000153.1:0-106581 GCA_049647065.1 Devosia sp.
GTAGACGGCCCACCCAGCTCGTCGCCGCCAATGTCGATACGCTGTTCATCGTCGCGTCCTGCAATGCAGACTTCAATCTGGCCCGGCTGGAACGCTATCTCGCCTTTGCCAACGATGCGGGGACCAATCCAGTCATCGTGCTGACCAAGGCCGATGTGGTCGATGATGCCGAAGACTATGCGCGACAGGCTGCGGGGTTGCAGCGGGGCCTGGCGGTGGTGCCGCTCAACGCCCGCTCGGCCGATGCCGTGGCGGCTTTGCAGCCCTGGTGCGGCGAGGGATCAACCGTGGCAATTGTGGGCTCCTCCGGCGTCGGCAAGTCCACACTTGTAAACACCCTGGTGGGCACCGAGTCGCGGCCGCAACAGACAGGAAGTGTTCGCGAGGGCGACTCAAAGGGCCGCCACACCACAACCGCACGGTCGCTGCATGCTATGGCTGGTGGCGGTTGGGTGATCGACACGCCTGGCGTTAGAAGCCTGCACATGAAGGATCTGGGGCAAGGCCTCGATATGCTGTTCGCGGAAATCACCGAGCTGGCCCCGGCCTGCAAGTTTCGCAACTGCACCCATGACCATGAACCGGGGTGCGCAGTGCGGGCGGCAGTCGCGGCAGGAACTCTTGACCCCGAACGTCTCGCGCGTTGGCGGAAGCTCCAGGCGGAAAGTCGGAGCTGAGACGCCTGCAAACCGCCTTGACACATGGCGCTCGTTTTTATAACCATCCGGTCGGAAATAAAAAATGGACCGCATATGGGCCGTAAACGTGTCATCGACCAGGATCAGGTTCTCAACGCCGCCGAGCGCGTAGTGGCGCGTGACGGGGCAGCGCGGCTGACGCTGGATGCCGTCGCGATAGAGGCAGGCATCAGCAAGGCGAGCGTGCTGTACGACTACAAGTCCAAGCAGGCGCTCATCGCGGCCCTGGTGGAGCGAAGCGTCGCCGCGGACAATGCCTTCAATGCGGGCATGACGGAGAAGCTGGCAGGGGAGCCCAATGCGGCCATCCGAGGGCGGCTTCTTGCGGCGGCCGAGCCATTTCCCGACGATTTCCGGGCGGTAGCGCTGAACCTTTGTGCGGCATTGGCGCAGGATGCCGAACTCCGCCAGACAATCCAGCGCAATCAGGCCGAGGTGATAGGGACGATCACGGTCGGGTCGGCCAATCCACGCGGCGCATTGCTTGCCTATCTGGCCCTCGAAGGGCTCAAGCTGCTGGAATCGCTAGACTACTACACCTGGCCGCGCGCCGAGCGCGACCGCATCCTCCGCGAGATCAACTGGCTGATCGACGCAGAGCCGAGGGATGACCTGCCCCTGCCAGACCGAGACTAGACCCCCCGGACCATTACCATTCGACCGCGCGACGGAAGCCATTCCGGCGGCGGCAGGGCTTTGCCTAAATCCAGGAGCGATGACGCGTGACTTCAAACAGACTCTTCATCACGGGCGGTAGCGGATATATCGGTCGCAACCTCATCCGGCATTATGTCGCCAAGGGGCGGCCGGTCGTGGCCCTGGCCCGCAGCGATGCCGCGAAGGACACCGTCCGCGCCCTTGGTGCCGAACCATGGCAGGGGGACTTGCTGTCCGCTGATCTGGCGGAGGGGATGGCGGGCTGCGGCGAACTCATCCATGCGGCGGCCGATACCAGCCACGGTCGCGGCACCGAAGCGCAAATCTCCACCAATCTCGATGGCACTCGAAACGTGCTCGCCGCGGCGCGGCAGGCAAAGCTGTCGCGGATGGTCTATGTCAGTACGGAATCCGTTCTGCTGGATGGACTGCCGCTGGTCAATGCTACCGAGCGCCATCCCGTGCCCCGGCGTCCGGTCGGCACCTATTCCCGGACCAAGGCCGCCGCCGAGCGCCTGGCGCTGTTGCAGAATACCGATGGCTTTGCCGTGGTCGCCGTGCGGCCGCGGATGGTGTGGGGCCGAGACGATACGACGGCATTGCCACAACTTGTCGGCGCCGCAAGCTCCGGCCAACTCGCCTGGATCGATGGCGGTCAATACAAGACGTCGAGCACCCATATTGCCAACCTCTGCGCAGGCATCGATCTGGCATTGTCGAAGGGGCGGGGCGGGGAGGTTTATTTCCTCAGCGACGGCGAACCCTGGCCCTTCCGAACGCTGGTCAGCGGTATCCTTGCTGCCAATGACGTCGTCATTCCCGACAAGACCGTGCCGCGCTGGCTGCTACGAACCATGGCGACCGTCGGCGACGCACTTGCAGGCCTGACGGCGGGCCGCATCACTCTCCCGATAACCATGCAAGCCTTCGCCACCTCGGCTGTTGAAGTGACCCTGGACATTTCGAAGGCGCGCTTTGAGCTTGGCTATCACCCGGTAATGACTATCGAAGAGGGACTGGCGGAGATGAGGCGGCATAACCAGGTGGTCATGGCGGTCCTCTGAATGGCCGCTAGCCGGCCCATTCCACCTGGCCGGCTGCTGCTGTTACCTTGGACTATTCCTGACGGCATGGACCTGAACGTCGCGGGTCTGACCGGAGCGATCGATCCAGCGCATGACCTGACCGGACCGCAATCCTAGCAGTGCCGTGCCGACAGGCGAGAATATGGAGATGCCATCGGCCCCGACTCCTGCCGGGTAGGACAGGCGCAGGATCCTGCGCTCACCATCGACGCTGACCGCGGCAACGGAGCCCATGCGGATCGCGTCATCCGGCAACCTGGCGTCACTCACGACATCGGCGCGACCGAGTTCATAGAGCAGGTCGTCGGAGGCATCGGCAGAATGCCCCGTCCCACCCATTGCCAGGACCAGCAGGTCGTGACGCTCCGCTCTCCCGATGATGATCGGGGGAAGACCTGACCAGAACAAACCCATCTCATCCTCCTGTCTCGCTACGCCGCGCTTGGGCCGGGGTCGTCGTCCGGGCCCCAGCTCGTGGCAGCGGGTTGCCGGACGGACAGCGAACCCGAACCGGGCGTCGCGGCCAGAGCATCGCTCCGCGCCACCACCCGCAGGCGGGATCGCGCCGAGGATCGCTCAGGTTGGTACGGCACCGCTTCGATGAAGAGTTGCTCGGTGCCGCCATCGCGCCGACGCGCTTCCACCGTCTGGCCGGCGGACGCCCCGATCAGGGCCACTCCACGCGGCGACGGCAGCAGAATGGTCAGTCCAAATACCGCTTCGCTGGGGCCGCCGACTAGCGTGCGCTCATCGGTGTGGCCCGACGCGGTGCGGAAGCGAACGCGGCTGTTGAGGGTGACCACGCCCGGATCGACGTCGGCAGGAAATACCACTGTGGCGGCCGACAGTTTCCAGCGAATGATCTCGCTGGCACCGGGGAAGGGCTCGCCCCATTGGTCGACAAGATTTTCGAGCAGGGCAAAGTCACGAGACGTCAGGACGACGGGAAGTGGTTGAAACATCATAGGCTCCGGGTGCGAGGGTCATGGTGGCTGGTCCCCTGACCCGGAAGCGGAAGCTTCAGCGGATCAGGGGAAACGACCTGTCTTGGGTTTGGCGAACCGTGTGGTTGCTGGTCTGCATGTCAGGCCTCGGCAGGTTCATCTGCGGTCTGCATAACCGAAAGCACGGTGACCACATGTCTCCGGCCATCGCGGGCCTCGTAGGTGATGGATTGGCCCGTCCGCAGCCCGATCAAGGCGGCGCCGACAGGGGTGAGCACCGAAATGCGCCCCAGTGAGATGTTGGCCCTGGCCGGATAGACAAGGGTGACGTCGACCAGTTCGTCCTTGTCCGTGCGGTATTGTACCCGTGAGCCGATACGCACCACATCCTGTGGCACCTTGTGATCGGGGACGATCCGGGCGCGCTCCATCTCCATCAGCAGGCTTTCGGCCGCAGGCATCTGCGAGCCGCTCGCGAGCGTGAAAAGCTGGGTGTGTTCGGACTGGCCGACGACGATGGCGGGTCGAAGAATATGCGAGCGCATTTGTCCCTCCGTTGGACAGCATTAGCCCGACCTAAAGCTGGGCCGGATGATCAGAATGGTTGTGTTGGAAATCCCGTACCCTAAACCGCGTGAGCGCCTGCGCTCTGCCGGTTTAGGGCAGCTATCCTTCGACCGGGCAGGGTCGGCGCGTAGTCGCCAGCTGGATGTAGAGCATCGGGTTCATACGCTTAAGGTAGGCGAGTACCGGGCGAAGTCAAGCCGGGCTCGGGCAGCGGCGCGTTTGCCTGCTGCTCGCGCGAGCGCCTCGCCCAGGCGCGTAAGGCAAGTGGACGCACCTGCCAATCGGTGCCTTGTGCCGAGCAGCCCCGTGTTCCAGAGTGACTATTTCAGCAAAGGAGCCGTTCGCTGCCGCCATTCGCGATTCCCCTGGCCCTGTCCACCCTGTGCTTCCTGCCGCTTCTGTCATGCTTGGCGGTGCTGGCCCTGCCGCGTGCCGGAACCAATGTTTCCGCCTGGATAGCGGGCAGCGTTGCGGCGGTCCTGGCTATCGTGACGGTGGCGCTGTTTCCCCATGTGACGGCAGGCGGCGTGGCGGTGCACCGCATCGAATGGATACCGCAGCTGGGGCTGAACCTGACACTTCGCATGGATGGCCTGGCCTGGCTTTTCTCTATCCTGATCACCGTGATCGGGCTGCTGGTCGTGGCTTACGCCCGCTACTACATGTCGCCCCAGGATCCGATCGCGCGCTTCTTCTCCCTGCTGCTCGCCTTCATGGGCGCCATGCTGGGCCTGGTACTGTCGGGCAACATCATCCAGCTGGCCATCTACTGGGAGCTGACCAGCCTCGTTTCCTTCCTCTTGATCGGGTACTGGTACCACCGCAGCGATGCTCGCGATGGCGCGCGCATGGCCCTGATCCTGACGGGGGCGGGCGGGCTGGCCTTGCTGGTGGCTATGATGCTGATCGGCCATATCGTGGGCAGCTACGAGCTGGACGCGGTACTGGCTTCGGGCAGCGTGCTGGTTGAAAGCCCGCTTTATCCGGTCACGTTGATCCTGTTCCTGTTCGCGGCCTTCACCAAAAGCGCGCAGTTTCCATTCCAGTTCTGGCTGCCCAACGCCATGGCGGCACCGACGCCGGTTTCCGCCTATCTCCATTCGGCGACCATGGTGAAGGCGGGCGTATTCCTGCTGACCCGGTTCTGGCCGGTGATGTCGGATTCCGATCTCTGGTTCTGGATTGTGACCTATGCCGGATTGGTGACGCTCATCTTTGGCGCCTATAGCGCGCTTTTCCAGCGCGATCTCAAGGGGCTGCTGGCCTATTCGACGATCTCGCATCTGGGTTTGATCACGACGCTGCTGGGCATGGGCACGCCGCTTGCAGCCGTCGCTGCCATCTTCCACATCGCCAATCATGCCACGTTCAAGGCCTCGCTATTCATGGCCGTTGGCATCATCGACCACGAGACCGGCACGCGCGACATCCGCAAGCTCAGCGGATTGCGCAAATACCTGCCTTTCACGGCAACGCTCGCCATTATCGCCAGCGGCGCGATGGCAGGCGTTCCGCTGCTGAATGGGTTCCTCTCCAAGGAGATGTTCTTCACCGAGACCGCGGAGTTTGATCCCAATGTCTTCGTCAACCTGTCGCTCCCCATAGGCGCAACCCTCGCGGGCATGCTCAGCGTCGCCTATTCGATCAAATTCGTGCACGGCGTGTTTTTCGGACCGGAACCCACTGAACTGGATCGGGTGCCGCACGAGCCCCCGGCGCTGATGCGGCGCCCCATCGAGGTGTTGGTGTTGGCATGCCTGGCGGTGGGGATCATCCCGAGTATCACCATTGGCCCTTATCTGGCAGCGGCCGTTCAATCGGTGCTGGGCGCCGACACGCCCTATTACAGCCTTGCGGTATGGCACGGCTTCAACCTGCCGCTGGGGATGAGCATCATCGCGCTGCTGGGCGGGGTGGCGATCTACTTGCCCTACTACCGTCGCCTGCGCGATATCAACGGCGTGCCGTTTACCCGCGGCTTGCGAGGTCATCGCATCTTCGAGCGGTTGCTGGTTACGGCGACCGGGCGCTGGGCCGTCAAGGTGGTGCAGGTCTTCGGCACGGCGCGCCTGCAGCCGCAGATCCTTCTCGTTATCCTGCTGGCCCTGGCGGCGGGGATTGCTGCCGGATGGGCCCGTCTGGGCCACCTGCCGCTGCCTGATAGTTTCGACCCCGTGCTGGGTCTGGTCTGGCTGCTGGGCGGCCTCAGCGCGATCGGGGCAGCACACCAGGCAAAATTCCATCGGCTGGCCGCCATGATCCTGATGGGTGGCGCGGGCCTGGCTACATGCCTCACCTTCGCGTGGTTCTCCGCACCCGATCTGGCGCTGACGCAGCTGCTGGCCGAGATTGCGACGACCGTCCTGATCCTGCTCGGCCTGCGCTGGCTGCCCAAGCGTCTCGTCCAGCCGGAAGATACCAGCTGGCGCATCCGGTTCCGCCGCGTCCGCGATATCGGCCTGGCAGTCCTCGCTGGCCTCGGCACGGCCGGGGCCAGCTATGCCATCATGACTCGAGCGGCTCCGTCAGGCATTTCAGACTTCTTCCTCGCCAATGCCTATAGCGAGGGTGGTGGAACCAACGTCGTCAACGTCATGCTGGTGGATTTCCGCGGCTTCGACACGATGGGGGAGATTACCGTGCTCGGAGTTGTGGCCCTGACGGTGTTCGGCCTTCTCCGTCGCTTCCGGCCTGCGGCCGACAGCGCCCAGCGTCCCGAGCAGCAACGTGCATTGGACGAGCGGGCCGGGCAGCCTGTGGTTGAGGATTTTCTGCGCATTCCAGCCATCATCATGAACTGGATTTTCCCGGCCGTGGTGGTCGCGGCCATCTACATGTTCCTGCGCGGCCATGACCTGCCTGGCGGCGGATTCATCGCCGGGATCATCATGTCGCTCAGCTTCGTGCTGCAATACATGGCCGGCGGCACGCGCTGGGTCGAGGATCGGCTGCGTATCCGTCCGGTGGCCTGGATCAGCTGGGGCCTGTCGCTGGCGCTGTTGACCGGCATGGGCGCCATGCTGCTCGGCGCGCCGTTCCTGACTTCGGCTTTCGCCTATGCCGACATTCCCCTTATCGGCAAGGTGCCCGTGGCCAGCGCGTTGCTGTTTGATCTGGGCGTGTTCGCACTGGTGGTCGGCGCGACGGTGCTGATGCTCATCGCCCTGGCGCACCAATCCATCCGCCGGCCCAAGCCCGCGGCCAAGAGCAGGCCCATGGTCCGCGAGGGGGCCGATAAATGGAACTGACCCTTGCCATTGCCATCGGCGTCCTCATGGCGTCCGGGGTCTACCTGATCCTGCGCCCACGCACCTTTCAGGTCATTATCGGCCTGTCGCTGGTGTCGTATGCGGTCAACCTGTTCATGCTGTCCGTGGGCCGGTTGCGCATGGATGCCGCACCTATTCTTTCGGGCCCCGGAGCCAATCCGGCCGATTATGCCGATCCGGTGCCGCAGGCGCTGGTGCTCACTGCAATCGTCATCGGCTTCGCCATGACGGCGCTGTTCCTCGTGGTGTTGCTGGCGGCGCGGGGCGTCAGCGGCAGCGACCACGTTGACGGCAAGGAGCACTAATGGAGGGCGTGAACCATCTGGCGATCCTGCCCATCCTGATCCCCATGGCGGCGATCATCGTCAATCTCATCCTGGGGGACCAGCGCCACCGCGGGCGTACCTTCGCGGTCAACCTGATTTTCAGCCTGCTCGGCCTGGGTGCCGCCATCATGCTGTTCGTGGCATTGGCGCAGGGGGGACCAGCCGCTGCGTGGATTTATCCGCTGGGCAATTGGCCCGTACCGTTCGGCATTGTCCTCGTGGCCGATCGCCTGGCCGCGACCATGGTGCTGACCACCGCCATCCTGTCCCTGGCTGCGCTGCTCTATTCGTCGGCGCGCTGGCATAATCGCGGTATCCACTTCTTCACGCTGTTCCACGCGCTCACCATGGGCCTCAATGGCGCCTTCCTCACGGGTGATCTGTTCAACCTGTTCGTGTTCTTCGAACTGCTGCTGGCGGCATCCTATGGGTTGGCGCTCTATGGCGGCGGGCGCAACCGCGTGCGCGCCGCCATGCACTATATCGTCGTGAACCTCGTCGCATCCTCGCTGTTCCTGATCGGCGTGGCGTTGATCTATGGCACGGTCGGCACGCTCAACATGGCCGATATTGCCCGGGCTGTTCCCTTCATACCCGAAGCCGATCGCGGGCTGTTTGATGCCGGCGCGGCGGTGCTCGGCGTTGCTTTCCTGGTCAAGGCAGGTTCGTGGCCGCTGCATTTCTGGCTGCCCAACACATATTCCTCGGCCACCCCGCCGGTAGCGGCATTGTTCGCCATCATGACCAAGGTCGGCTTCTACGCCATCCTGCGCCTGTGGACCCTGGTTTTCGCCAATGCGGCGGGCAACGTCGCCTTCGGACAGCCGGTTCTGCTGGTCCTGGGCGTGGCGACGATTGCCTATGGCAGCATCGGCGCGCTCTCCTGCAAGGCCCTGGACCGACTGGCCAGCTATCTCATCATCGTGTCCGCCGGCACTCTGCTGCTCGCCGTGGCCTACAACGTTCCGGCAGTTACGGCCGGAGCGCTGCTCTATGCTGTGGTGGCGACGCTGGCGGCGGGCGCGCTCTTCCTGCTCAAGGACATCATCGACCAGATACTGCCCTCCGAGGCGCAGGTGCTGGCTGTATCGCTCGAACTGTATGGCGACGAGGAAGACGAGCTGGACGAGGACCAGGAGGTCAGCCCCACCATTCCCGCGGGCACCGCCGTTGTGAGCTGGTGTTTCGCCATCGCGGCGCTTGTCATGGCTGGCCTGCCGCCGCTTCCTGGCTTCATCGCCAAGTTCGCCATGATATCCGGCGCCTTCGAGGCCGCGGGGGCGCCCACTGCAATGACCTGGTGGTTTACCGGTGCGCTGATGCTCTCCGGCCTGCTGGTGCTTGTCGCCATGGTGCGCAATGGCATCAACATCTTCTGGGCTTCGCTGCCCGACGGCGAGGTGGTGCATCTTCGCCGCCAGGAGATCGGGCCGATCGTCGGGCTGCTGGCACTATGCGTGCTGCTCAGCCTCATGGCCGGACCCGTCATGACGTTCTTCCTCGAGACTGCAACCGTGATCCATGCGCCTGATGTCTATGCCGCTGCCGTGTTGCCGGGGAGCCCAGTCCAATGAGACGCCTGCTGCCCCATCCGGCACTTGCCGCGCTGTTGCTGGCATTCTGGCTCGGCATGCAGCAATCGGCTGGCCTGGGCCATATCCTGCTTGGTGGAGCCGTGGCCATCGCAGTGTCCAAACTGGCCAGCCTGTTTGCCTCCGACCGGGTGAGGATCCGCAATCCGCACCGCATCATTCAGCTCGTTTTCGTGGCCGGGCTCGATATCATCCGTTCCAATCTGGCCGTTTTGCTCGTGCTGGTCAGCCCAAGGCCCGATCCGAAGGCCGGCTTCATCGAGATGAAGCTCGAACTCACCAGCCCCACCGGGTTGGCGGTGCTGGCCTGCATCATCACGGCCACGCCCGGCAGTGCCTGGCTCGAATATGACGGGGTACGGAACACGGTGCTTATCCACGTGTTCGACCTGGTCGATGAGGCGCAATGGATCGAGACGATCAGGGCACGTTACGAAGCCCTGCTGCTGGAGATTTTCCAATGAGCGTAGCTATCCTGCAATGGAGCTTGCTCGCGGCACAGACGATGCTGGGCATCGGCATGCTCGCCACGCTCTTCCGCATGATCGTGGGGCCGCGGGCGCAGGATCGGATCCTGGCGCTCGATGCGCTCTATGTGGTGGCGCTGCTGCTGCTGGTGACGCTTGGCCTCCGCACCAATTCGCAGGTGTATTTCGAATTGGCCATGCTCATCGGCTTGCTCGGCTTTGTCGGCACCGTGGCGCTGGCCAAGTTCCTGATGCGAGGCGAGGTGATCGAATGATTGACGATCTTCCCCTGTGGTTGGCCATCCTGGTTTCGGCGCTGGTCGTTCTGGGCAGCCTGATCACGATGATGGGCTGTCTGGGCCTTGTCCGCCTCAAGAGCTTCTATTTGCGCATTCATGCGCCCACCATGGGCACAAGCATGGGTGGCGGCCTGATCCTGCTGGCTTCAGCGATCTACTTCACCCTGACCCGCGAGCGACTGGTAGTGCATGAACTGGCTATCTTCGCCTTCGTCACCGTGACAACGCCGGTCACTCTGATGCTTCTGGCTCGCGCGACGCTGTTCCGGGACCGGGTCGAAGGAAACGACGTGCCGGGACGTGGCCAGTAAGGCTGCCGCATAGTGTCTGGACCAGCCCCTTACCGGCGGAAAACGCCCACCGGCACGCCCGGCGTTTCCACCCGAAAGCTGATGATGCCGTCGAGGCCGGCGCCATCTTCCTTGGAATCAAGGCTCGTAACGAACACCGTCCGCATGTCCGCTCCGCCGAAACAGGGCATGGTCGGATGGCGCAGCGGCACATCGATATGCCCCAGCGGCGCCCCGTCAGCCGAAAATCGGTTGATGCGCTGGGCTGATGGTCCGGCCGACCAGTAGGTGCCATCCAGATCGCAGGCGCCGCCATCCGGCCGGCCATTGGCCTCATCCTGGTCGCGCAGGCGCCGGCGGTTGCCGACCGCGCCGGTGGCCGCATCGAAGTCCCAGCAGTCGAGCCACATGCCGCCGCGGGAGTCGGAATGATACAGCCTCGTGCCGGCGGCATTCCAGGCCAGCCCATTCGAGATGGCGATGTCCCCGGCGATCACCCGCACCGATCCATCCGGCCCGACGCGATAGAGCTTTGCTGCATTGCCGGCGGCATCCATGCTGCCAACCAAGAACGCGCCGTCCGGCCCGACCTTGCCGTCATTGAGCCGCATCTCGGGCTTGGCATGGTCTATCCGCGCCACCGCCTCGCGCGCCGCGGTCTGCGGGTCGAACAGCACCACGTCATTGCGCAATGCCACGATCAGCCGGCCGTGCTGTGCCAGACCGAAGCTGGGAACCGGCTCGCCGAAGCTCCAGCGCTGCCGCTGGCCGTTGCCGATGTCGAGGACGTGAATCACCCCGGCTGGAATATCGCACCACAGCAGCCGCTGCCGCTCGGCGTCCCATACCGGGCTCTCGCCCACGCCGAACCGTTCGCGGACGACGAAGCTGATCTCAGGCTGGTTCATGTCAGCCCTGCAACGCCGAGTCGTGTGCCAGACTCCATTCGCGATAGCGCCGGCGCCCGCCTTCCAGATGCTGCCTCATGGCGGCGCGGGCGTCGTCGGCCCGTCGGTCGCTGATGGCGTCGAAGATGCGCCGATGCTCGCTCTGTATATTGTCGAGAAATTCCGACTTGTCCTTGGCATCGGTAAAGCTGGCGCCAAGCGCCCGCCGCGGGATCAGCCGCTCGCCCATCTCATCGACGAACAGGCGAAACCGCATGTTGTTGGTGGCATCGGCTATGGCGCGGTGAAAGCTGCGATCGGCATCGGTCGCCAGCGTATTGTCCTCAAGGTGCCGAGCGAACTGGCTCATCGCCTGCTCCATGCGCAGAAGGTTGGTCTCGGTACGCCGTTCCGCCGCCAGTCCCGCCGCCTCGATCTCGACGCTCATGCGGAATTCGATGAAGTCCAGCACCTCGCCGATATCCTGCGGCGCCTCCATGAACATCGATCCGCCCATCGCCTTGGGTGGCTCGCTGACATAGACGCCGCTGCCGCGCAGTGAACGCAGCCGCCCCTCGGCCTTGAGGCTGGCTATCGCCTCGCGCACCACGGTGCGGCTCACCGAAAACTGCTCGCAGAGTTGGTCGGAAGGGGGCAGCTTGTCGCCCGGTTGCAGATTGTCCCGGGTGATCATCTGCACCAGACCCGTCTTCACGCGATCTGTTAGTCGCACTGCTTCGATTTCCGCCA
The DNA here is from genome assembly GCA_049647065.1 of Devosia sp. Classification (GTDB taxonomy): domain Bacteria; phylum Pseudomonadota; class Alphaproteobacteria; order Rhizobiales; family Devosiaceae; genus Devosia. The sequence goes on from JBARWY010000153.1 coordinate 11,832, forward strand.
TCTGCCTTCGCCGTCCGAACCGCAACTGCGCGGCTTCAATGCTAACAGTCCGCTACCCAATTCGACCCGTCGGTGAATGGAGAGGTCCGCTATAAATTAGTCAAACTTGTTGCGCCGCGATAGCCGTCCCCTGCGTCGAAAAATTGCCGCCATGGACCGCTGCGACGCGCATTCCACTTGTAGCATGGCAGAATCTTTCATACAACTTTGGAGAAATCGTAAAACATGAGAGATTGACCATGTATGTAGGCACTCAGCTCAGCGGCGGGAAACTGGAGGAAGTGGGCGATCGCTACCTGCGGCAGCTCGCCCAGCTCGGCATCGTCCATGTCTGCATCGATCCGCCCGGCAGCGCCTATACTTGGACACGCGACGTGCTGCGCCGCCATCTCGATCGGGTTGAGGCCGCCGGGCTCATCCTCGATATGGTGCAATTGCCGCTGCCGTCCTCGGGCATCGACAAGCCGCACGGCTCGCCCGGCATTGTGCTGGGTGAGGCGTCCGAACGCGACCGCGAGATCGACGGAATCTGCCGGCTGATCGAGGAGCTGAGCGCCATGGGCATTGGCGCCGCCAAGTACAATTTCAATCTGCTCGGCATTCCCCGCACCCCGTCCGAGCGCGGCCGCGGCGGCGCCGTTCTCTCCACCTATCGTGCCGATCAGGCCGCTGACAGCGACGTGCCGACCAGGGCAGGGCAGGTCAGCGTCGACCAGATGTGGGAACGCATCACCTACTTCCTCGAGCGCGTCGTGCCTGTCGCCGAAGCCAGCAAGGTTCGTCTCGCCTGCCACCCGCATGATCCGCTGACGCCGCCGGGCTACAAGGGCATGGAGCAGCGCGTGCTGGGCAGTGCCGAGGGCCTCAAGAAGTTCGTTTCCATCGCCGAAAGTCCCTATCACGGACTCAATTTCTGCCAGGGCACCATCGCCGAAAGCCTCGAAGATCCGCGTAAGGAAATCGGCGAGATCATCCGCTGGTTCGGAGAGCGCAAGAAGATATTCAACGTGCATTTCCGCAACATCAAGGGCGGGCGCTTCTCCTTTACCGAGGAGTTCGTCGATGCGGGCGACATGGACATGCCCGCCGCTCTACGTCTCTACAAGGAGGTCGGCGTCGACTGCATGATCATGCCCGACCACGTTCCGGAGATCGATGGCGAAGCGCCGTTCGAAACCGCCTTCGCCTTCAGCTTCGGCTACATTATCGCCCTGTTCCAGGCCAATGGCTGGGATCCATACGGGCGGTAAGCGTCTGTAAATGTGGCGATAAAGCAAAAGCCCGGACCTTGCGGTCCGGGCTTTCTGGCACGAGGGAGGCAGTGCCAGGGAGATTGTCAGCTGTGGGCGGCGATCAGCGCGGCGAGGGTCTCGCGCTCCTCGGGGCTGAGCTCGGTCAGCGGGCTGCGCACTTTGCCGGCTGGCCGCCCGACGATCTCGGCGCCGGCCTTGATCAGCGATACGGCATAGCCTCGCTTGCGATCGCGCAGCTCGATAAGGGGCAGGTAGAAGCTCTTGAGCAGGTCCTGCACCGTCTCGCTGTCGCGCTGGCGGATGGCTGTATAGAAGCGCAGTGCCAGCTCGGGCACGAAGTTGAACACGGCCGAGGAGTAGGTCGTCACGCCCATCTCGAGATAGGGCTGCGCGAACACTTCTGCCGTAGGCAGGCCTCCGATATGCACCATGCGTGCACCTATCTTGCTTGCGACTTGCACCATGAGCTGCAGGTCACCGATGCCGTCCTTATAGCCGATCAGGTTCGGACACATCTCGGCCAGCCGCGCGAGCGAGTCCGGCGTCAGTCGCGTGTTGTCGCGTGCATAGTAGATCACGCCGATCCCGACCGCGTCGCAGATCGCTTTCATGTGGGCGATGATGCCCTCCTGTTCAGCGAACATCAGGTAGTGCGGTAGCACCAGGATGCCGGCGGCTCCTGCCTTCTCGGCGCGCCTGGCCAAGTCCACGGCCATGCGCGTGCCATAGCCCACCCCGGCCAGCACCGGCACTGACGCCGAACTGTTACGGACCGCCGTGCGGATCACGTCATCATATTCGTCATAGCCGATGGAAAAGAACTCACCGGTGCCCCCGGCCGCGAACAGGCCGGAGGACTCGTAGGATGAGAGCCACTGCAGGCGTCGCGCATAGGAGTCGCGGTCGAACTCCCCTTCGGCATCGAAGTCCGTCACCGGAAAGGACAACAGCCCCGAGCCGATCTTGGCTTTGATTTCGTCGAAGGTCACGGCCGTCTCCTGTATGCGACAATTAGTATGACTTCTTCGAGCTAACATCGCCTAAGCGGCGCTGTCAACGCCAGAAATGCCAAGCCAGACGGCAACATGGAAGAAAGCAGTATGATTTCTTATTGACACTGGCTTTGCAGTCATACAAAAGTACGCGGACCATCACCGCAACCGGGAGAACTCCGGGCGGTGCTGTAGCTCGCAAAGCTTGATGGGAGGGAACATTGAAGCATCTCAGGATCGCCGCACTGGCGGGTATATCCATTTTCGCGCTGGCCACCGCCGCCTTCGCCCAGGACTATAAACAAGCCCCGGAACTCGACGCCTTGGTCGCCAGCGGCGACCTGCCTGTTGTTGCTGACCGCGTCGGTTCGGACCCGCGCGTCATTAGTCCGGTCGAGGCCGTCGGCAGCTATGGCGGCACGTTCCGCGGCGGCATGGTTGGCGGCAATGACCGAAACATGCTCTTCACCTACTTCGGCTACGAGCCGTTGCTGGCCTGGGATGCCGACTGGACCGGCGAAGTGGTCCCCAATATCGCCAGCGGCTACACCGCCAGCGAGGACAGCAAGTCGTTCACCTTCACCCTGCGCGAAGGCATGAAGTGGTCGGACGGTACCCCGTTCACATCAGATGATGTTGCCTTCTTCATCGAGGATATCCTCCCCGACGAGAAACTCTTTCCGACCAAGCCGGGCTGGCTGACCGTCGAGGGCGAATTGCCGACGATTTCCGTCGCCTCGCCGACCGAGTTCACCATTTCCTGGACCAAGCCTAACGGCCTGTTCATCATCAATGCCGCCAGCGTGTATGGCGTGCAGCTGGCGCTGCTCAACAAGGCCTATTGCAGCCAGTTCCTGCCCAAATACAACCCCGACGCCGATGCGCAGGCCGTGGCGGCCGGGGCTGCTGGCTGGGCCGAGCACATGGTTGCCATGTGCGGCATCGGCATCGAGGCGATCGAGCGCTGGCGCAATCCGGAACGCCCAACCATCGAGGCGTGGCGCATCACCGATCCCTACGTCGCTGGCGCCACCCGCGTCGCCTTCGAGCGCAACCCCTACTACTGGAAGGTCGATAGTGCCGGTAACCAACTGCCATATATCGATGATCTCAGCATTTCGGTGAACGCGGAATCTCAGACCCTGCTGCTCAGCGTGTTGGCCGGCGAGATCGACTACGAGGTCCGCCACATCGCCAACGCCACCAACCTGCCTGTGATCGCCGAGGGCATGGAAGCCGGCAATTATCGCATTAGCTCCCGCGAATCCCGCGTCGGCAATGCAATGACCATTTCGGTGAACCTCAACTCACTTGATCCGATCAAGCAGCCCATCTTCAGCAACAAGGACTTCCGCGTCGCGCTGTCCCATGCGCTGGACCGCCAGGCGATCATTGATACGCTCTATCTGGGGCAGGGCACTCCGCAGCAGGTTTCTCCGCGTCAGGGCACGCCTTTCTACAATGAAACGCTGGCCACCCAGTACCTGGCCTATGACGTCGAGGAAGCCAACCGGCTGCTCGACTCGATCGGGCTCGACAAGCGCGGCGGCAACAGTATGCGGCTCGCGCCCGATGGCAGCCCGCTGGTCGTCAACGTGGCCGCCGTGACGGCGCTCGGCGCCATGGCCGACGCTGCCGAACTCTTCGTGCAATACTGGCAGGCGGTCGGTATCGATGCCCGCTTCGCGGCCATGGACCGCACCCGGTTCTACGAAGAAAAGACCGCAAGTCTGCATGATATCGTGGTGTGGGGCGCAACCTCGGGCGGCATCGACGTCTTTATCGACCCGCGCGACTATTTCCCCTTCTCCACCGAGACCAATTTCGCCATCGAATGGGGGAAATTCTACATCGGCGATGGTGGGCAGGAGCCGCCTGATTACGTCAAGGAACAGTGGTCGCTCTATGACCAGATCAAGGGCACGTCTGATGCCGACCAGCAGGCGGCCTTGTTCCAGCAGATCCTCGATATCGCGGCCGACCAGTTTTACCAGATCGGCGTCAGCACAGCGATCAACAACTTCGCCGTCGTGTCCAACAAGCTGGGCAATGTGCCCGAAAACACTCCGGTTGGCTGGATCCACCCAGATCCGGGCACGCTGAATATCGAGCAATTCTACTTCAAGCCGTAGCATGCTCTCCGCGGTCCGGCCCCTTTGGCCGGACCGCTCCACAAACTGGGTGACCAGCATGTTGTTATTCATTCTCAAGCGCGTCGCCGGCATGATCCCGGCCATGCTGGCGATCTCGGTGCTGGCCTTCACGGTTATCCAGTTGCCGCCCGGCGACTATGTTTCCACCTATGCTGCCCAGATTGCCCAATCCGGCGAACGCGTCGACAGCGCCGTGCTCAACGACCTGCGCGAGCGCTACGGCCTGGGTGAAAATGTCGTGGTTCAGTATTTCAAATGGATCGGCGGCATTGCCCGCGGCGATTTCGGCGACAGCTTCGAATGGCGCCAGCCGGTGACCGACCTGATCTGGGGCCGCATGGGCATGACGGCCCTCATTTCGGTCTGCACCCTGGTGCTGATGTGGGCCTTCTCGCTGCCCATCGGCATCTACTCGGCGGCCCGGCAATATTCCGTGACCGATTACCTCGCCACCGCCTTCGCCTTCCTCGCCATGGCGACCCCCAATTTCCTCCTGGCAATCGTGCTGCTCTACGTCACCACCATGTGGTTCGGTGTCTCGGTCGGTGGCCTGTTCTCGCCCGAATTCGAGAACGCCCCCTGGTCGCTGGCCAAGCTGTGGGATTTCATGACCCACGCCTGGGTGCCCATCTTCGTACTCGGCACCGCCGGCACCGCCTCACTGATCCGCGTCATGCGCGCCAACCTGCTCGACGAGTTGCACAAGCCCTATGTGGAGGCCGGCCGCGCCAAGGGCCTGCCAGAAGCGCGACTGATCCTGACCTATCCGACTCGCGTCGCACTCAACCCCTTCATTTCAACCGTCGGCTGGGTGCTGCCCGCGCTGATTTCCGGCGAGCTCATCGTCTCGACCGTGCTCAACCTGCCTACCGCCGGACCGCTGCTGCTGCAGGCACTCAAGAGCCAGGACATGTACCTGGCCGGCGCCTTCATCCTGCTCAGCGGCGGGCTGGTGCTGATCGGCACGCTGGTTTCCGACATCCTGCTTGCCATCTCCGATCCGAGGATCCGCCTGTCATGACCCTCGAGAAACCTTTGACCGACCACGAGGAACTGCTCGACCAGCAGATCAATGCCGGCCAGCTCCAGGCCGCCGGCCAGTGGGCCATGGTGTGGAACAAATTCCGCAAGCATCGCCTGGCCGTGGTGGCCCTCTTCGTCGTCGGCTTCATCTATTTCGTCGCGCTGTTCGCCGAATTCCTCGCCCCTTTCGATCCCGGCAAGTTCGACCCTCGCTATACCTTCGCCCCGCCGCAATCGATTGGCCTCTTCGTAGATGACGGGGCAGGAGGCTCGCGCTTCCAGCTCCATGTCACCGGCTTCGACATTGTGCTCAATCCCACGAGCTTCCGCCGCGAATTCACGCCCGATCCGAGCCAGATCATCCCCATCGGTTTTTTCGTCGCCGGCTCGAGCTACAAGATGTGGGGCCTATTCGAGATGAACCTGCACTTCATCGGGCCGCTCGACGCCACCCAGCCCATGCTCCTTGCTGGGGCCGACCGTCTCGGCCGCGATCTCCTTAGCCGCACCATCCACGGCACGCGCATTTCGATGTCCATCGGGCTCGTTGGCGTCGGCCTGTCGCTGCTGATTGGGATGATCCTGGGCGGTATTTCGGGCTATCGCGGCGGCATGGTCGACCGCGTCATCCAGCGCGTCATCGAGTTCATCCGCTCGGTGCCCACCATTCCGCTATGGCTCGGCCTCGCCGCCGCCATGCCCAAGGACTGGCCGCCATTGCAGGTCTATTTTGCTATCCTGATCATCCTGTCGCTGATCGGCTGGACCGAGATTGCCCGCGTCGTGCGCGGCCGCTTCCTCAGCCTCCGCACCGACGATTTCGTCATCGCCGCGCGACTCGACGGGGTGAGCGAGTTCCGCCTCATCATGCGTCACATGATGCCCTCGCTCTATTCGCACATCATTGCCGCCATCACGCTGGCCATCCCCAACATGATCCTGGCCGAGACCTCGCTCAGCTTCCTGGGGTTAGGGCTGCAGCCGCCCATCGTCAGTTGGGGCGTATTGCTGCAGGACACGCAGAACCTGCGCGCCATCACCCAGGCCCCATGGCTTTTCGTTCCTGGCATCTGCGTTGTCGTAGCCGTGCTGTCGCTCAACTTCCTCGGCGATGGCGTCCGCGACGCTGCCGACCCCTATGCCAAGTGAGGCTGCCATGACCGACAAACCCATCCTGCGGGTCAGCAATCTCTCCGTCAACTTCCCGATGCATCGTTCGGTGCTGCACGCCGTCAAGGATGTCAGCTTCGATCTGCATCGCGGCGAGACGCTCTGCGTGGTCGGCGAAAGCGGCTCGGGCAAGTCCGTCACCGCCCGCGCCATCCTCCAGCTCGTCGCCAAGCCGGGCGTCATCACCAACGGCCAGATCAACCTCGCAACCGAAACCGGCGAAGTCGACATCGTCGCGCTCGGCAATAGCGGCCCGGCCATCCGCCAAATTCGCGGCCGCCGCATCGCCATGATCTTCCAGGAGCCGATGACCAGTCTTTCGCCGGTTCATACGATCGGCCACCAGATCATCGAAACCATCCTGCTGCACGAAAAGCTCAGCAAGGAGGAGGCCCGCAAACGCGCCGCAGCCTTGCTCGACCGCGTGCGCATTCCCAATCCCGATGCGGCGCTCGACCGCTATTCCTTCGAATTCTCCGGCGGCATGCGCCAGCGCGCCATGATCGCCATGGCGTTGTCCTGCAATCCGGAAATCCTCATCGCCGACGAGCCGACCACGGCGCTGGACGTGACCACCCAAGCCGAAATCCTCTCGCTTATCCGCGAACTGCAGCGTGACCGCGGTATGGCGGTGCTGTTCATCACTCACGACATGGGCGTCGTCGCGCAGATCGCCGACCGGGTCATGGTGATGTTCCGTGGCGAAAAGGTGGAGGAGGCCAATGTCTTCGATCTGTTCGCTCGTCCGCAGCAGGCCTATACACGCGCTCTGCTCGGCTCGGTGCTGAAGCTCGAAACTCCAGCGCCGCGTCCCGTCCGCCCGGTTGCCGAAACCCCCATCGCCCAGATTAACGACCTGGCGCTGCATTTCCCGCTCAATCCCGGTTTCTTTGGTCGCCCCACCGCTTATCTCAAGGCCATCGACGGCATCAGCCTCACCATCAACGAGGGCGAAACAGTCGGCGTGGTCGGCGAATCCGGCTCGGGCAAGACCACGCTCGGCCGCACCCTGCTGCGTGTCTATACGCCCACCGGCGGCCAGGTGAACTACCGGCGCGGCGACGGCACCACCGTCGATATCGCTTCGCTGGGCAAGGCCGGCATGAAGTCCCTCTATGGTGAGGTCCGGATGATCTTCCAGGATCCGCATTCCTCGCTCAATCCGCGCATGACCATCTACCAGATCATCAGCGAGCCTTTGCGCACCAATACCGATATGTCCGAGCACCAGATGATGGATCGGGTGCAGGAACTGCTCACACGTGTTGGCCTGCCGGCCGATATCGGCGACCGCTATCCGCATGCCTTTTCGGGCGGCCAGCGCCAACGCATCTCCATCGCACGCGCCATCGCCGTGCGCCCACGGCTGATTATCGCCGACGAGCCGACCTCGGCGCTCGACGTGTCGCTGCGCCACCAGGTGCTGGACCTGATGCGCGACCTTCAGTCGGAATTCGGGCTCTCCTATCTCTTCATCTCGCACGATATTTCGGTGATCCGCTATTTCTGCGATCGGGTGGCGGTGATGAAGAATGGCAAGATCGTCGAAATCGGCGACGTGGCGCAGATATGCGAACGGCCGCAACATGACTACACCAAGACGCTGATCAGCGCCGTGCCGCGCCCCGATCCGCGCCTGCGCGCCGACGCACCTGCCTGAGGACTGCTCGTATGCCCCAAATTCTGCTGACCGGCGCTTCGGGAAGGCTCGGCACCCATCTGCGCCACTGGTTCTCTGAGCGGGGCAGGGCCTTCCTCGCCACCGATATCGTGGCGGCCCGGGATGGTGGACGGGTCGAACTTGCCGACCTCGCAGACCGCGCCGCCATCGACCGGCTGATGGCTCAGGATATTTCGGCCGTGGTGCATTTGGGCGGCATGGCAAAGGAGGCTGGCTGGCAGACCGTGCTAGAAGCCAACATCATGGGCGCCTACAACATCTTCGAAGCCGCCCGCAAGGCCGGAGTGTCCCGCGTCGTATTTGCTTCGTCATACCATGTGCAGGGCATGTATCCGACCGAGCAGACGCCGATCGGAGTGACCGACCCCTATCGTCCGGACTCTCTCTACGGCGTCTCCAAGGCCTTCGGCGAAACGCTGAGCCAGCTCTATTTCGACAAGTTCGGCATCGAGTGCCTCGCCATCCGCATCTGTACTGCCGGCAATCCCGGCGGCCCGCGCGAGGCGCGGCTGTGGTTCAATCGCGACGATCTGGCCAGCCTTGTCGAGCATGCTCTCGATGCGCCGACGCTCGGGCACCGCACCATCTTCGGCATTTCCGACAACCCGAACGCCTTCTACATCAACGCGCCCGACCCGGATTTCGGCTGGTCACCCAGCCATGGCTCGCTCGAACTGGGCACGCCAGACCCGCGCGAGACGCTCGACCCCGCCGATCCGCGCAACCGCCTGACCGGCGGCACCTTCGCCCAATGGGGCCATTTTGACGACGGTCCGCAGCGATAACGGGTAACTGGACGCCGCGCAATCAGCGCAGCAGCCCCGTGCGCTCGAACTCTGCCCAGCCCTTGAGCTGGTGTCGCGAGGCGTCCTCGGGGCTCTCGTCAGATGCAGGCGCGGCCTTTTTGCTGGTCTTCTGCATACGCACCAGGGCTCGACTGGCGGCGGCCAACCGGCGGTTCTCGGCAGCTCGCATCGTGTCGTCCTCGCGCCAGATTGCGACCAGGTCGCGATCCAGCACGTCCTCGACATGGCGTGGACCGAACACGTGAAAGGTGATCTTTTTCGCGCGTCCACGAAGCTTTACCGTGCGTGTCCCCGCACTTTGCAGGCGGCCATCCTTGAGCCACCGGTGCCGTTCGGTGGTCGAGATTGTCAGGATGTCCTCTATCTCGCGCGGGATCACCGGCAGCGTCTCGATGCCGTCAAGCGTGCTGGACACGACCGCCGCTGCAGAGCGAAAATCATCCGCGGCGTCTTCGGGCATGCTCAAGGCGAGCACCGCTCCCTTGATATCAAGCGACTTTTTCAAAGCCGAAGGCAAGCGGGCGCGTATTTCCAGCAGGATGCCCTTGGCTCGCACCGATGAGCCGAGCGTGGCGGCCGGCGGCAGCGTCCACTCTTCGGTCAGCATGGCGACTATGGTTTTCGGGGCTGGCATGCGCCTCAAGTAGGCGCTTCATTCCGCTGCTTCAACAAGGAGTGGATCGGCGAACGCAGCAATGAACGGATTGTGTTCAGGCGACGCCCTTGCGGGTGGCACTCTTCAGTTCCGCGGTACGGGTAAGCGCCCACGCCAGAGCCAGCAGCACCAAAAGGCCACCTCCGAGCAGCAGGCCATCGAACAGCGGGTCGGGCTGGCGTGGCGTCTTCACTACCTGCAGGAACAGGCTGATCACCGTTCCCGTTGCGAACACCGCCAACCCTTGCCGGCCGAGCAGCCGGAATGGCGCCGCGACCGCTGATGTGGCGATGGTTCGCATGATAGGGAGATGGCCAAGCACATAGAACAGGGCCAGCGCATGCAGGAGGCGCGGCAGGGCCAGGAAGGTCTTGTCGAACCATGTGAAGTAGAACGGCGCACCGGCATCGGACATCATGGCCAGGGCACTGCGTCCGGCTTCGCCCAATGGCGGAACCTTGATCCAGAGCAGGACGAAGACAAGGAAAGCGGCGGCGAGGCCAAACAAGGCCGGATGATAGGGGATGAACCGTTTGCCGACCTTCATGGCCACGCCCGACATCAGCCCGATAACGAACAGGATCTGCCAGGACAGCGGATTGAAGAACCAGCCGCCCTCGGTGGGGAAGTTGGGAAGGTTGAGGCGGAACTGGCCCGCGGTCGCCCAGAGCGCAACCGACAGCACCAGCAGCAGCCAGGGGCGGCGCAACCCGATCAGCAGGAACATCGGCGTAGCCAGGAGCAGCGCGGTATAGAGCGGGAGGATGTTGAGATAACCCAGCTGATGGGTCAGTAGCGGAATGCCGATCAGTGTGCTCAGCGGCTGGCCATAGATCGGAACGATATTGTTCGTCTGCATCACTTCGGGCAGACCGAACCACAGCGCCGCAGCGGCAAAGATACCCAGGCACAGCATGGTGATGGTAAGGTGCACGAAATAGAGTTGCCGTGCCCGTGCCCAGACCTTGGCAATGGCAAGCCACAGGTTGCCGGAGCGGAAGCCGTTGGAATAGGCGAGCCCAGCCGCCATTCCGGACATGAACACGAAGGCTTCGGCAGCGTCGGAAAAGCCGAAATTGCGGCTGGTAAAATTCTCGTAGATCGTTCCCGGCACGTGATTGATGAAAATCATCACGAGCGCGATGCCGCGGAACATGTCGAGCCGTGCGTCGCGACCCATTGGCGCCCCGGTCCCGTCCCGTGCGGCTACCGACGGCCAGATGGCGCGTATCCAGCTGGGACCAAGCAGGCCCGCCGACCTATAGGCAGTGGTGTCAGGCAGGGACATGGCTTGGCACCCTCGTCGAAGCAATGAACGCTTCATTCTGTGTTGATGGCTCGGAAGGCTCCCAGGCGGTCAGGATGGCGCGCTGCTCGACGAGCACCGGGGGCGGCGCAAGCTCGATGTCGGTGCGGAATGCCAGCGGCAGGTGACGGCGCGACGGGCGCGACGTGGCCGAGATCAGCAGCGGTGCGACCATGGCCGGCAACATGGCCGGAGCGGCCCAGATGGCAGCCGCGGGTGCAAAGACCAGTGTGCTGCCCAGCGCCAGCGTCGCCAGTGCAACGATCCACCAGCTGGCGCGGAAGGCGTCGCCGATCCCCACCCAGTTCTGCCCGCGCCGTGTCGGCGGCCAACCACCATCGAGACCCAGCAGCACCTGCGCGACGGCGCGGCTCTGCAGCAGCAACATGGTCGGGGCCAGCAACGTCGAGAGCGCGATCTCGCCGAGCACGGAAAGCAGCGCTGCGGGCGTGCCGCCGAAGCGACGGTTGTGACCGTCGAACATGCCGCGCAGCAGGATCACCATCTTGGGCAGCACGAGAACAACCATGACTGCGACGCCCAGCGTCCAGGCGGCCACCGGCGGTGCGCCAAAACCTGATGATACCGGGGTCTGATCAGGAAACACCGCGGCCAGTATGCTGATCCCCAGCAGGGCCAGCCAGAGTGGCGAGGCGAGATAGGCCATGATGCCCTGCACGAAGGTGAAGCGGCTCCACAGTTTCAGTCCCGGTGCGGCCAGCAGGCGCGCATGCTGCAGGTTACCCTGGCACCAGCGGCGATCGCGCTTGGCATATTCGACGAGGTTTTCCGGTCCCTCTTCGTAGGACCCCGGTAGCCATGGGTCGACTTCGACCTTCCAGCCGGCGCGCGACAACAGCGCCGCCTCGACATAGTCATGGCTGAGGATATGGCCGCCGAAGGGCGGCGTACCGGAGAGTTCCGGCAGCCCGCAGCTCGCCGCGAAGGCCTGTACGCGAATGATGGCATTGTGCCCCCAATAGGGACCCTCGCGCCCCTGCATCATGGCGGCACCGCGCGCATAGGTCGGTGACAGATACGAGGCGGCAAACTGGATCGAACGGCCCAGTATGGTTCGCGCATTGACGATGCGGGGGACCGTCTGCAGCAGGCCGAGTTCGGCGTCGGCTTCCATGCGGCGTACCATGGCCACGATGGTCGATCCCTCCATCAGGCTGTCGGCATCGAGGATCAATGCGTAGTCATAGGCCGCGCCGGAGCGGGCAATGAAGTCCTCGATATTGCCGGCCTTGCGCCCGGTATTGCGCTCGCGCCGGCGGTAAAAGATGCGGCCCGCTGCCTGCGGCTCCTGCAGCAGGCGCTCGAACCAGACCGCTTCCCGTGCCGCACATTCCATGCTCTGGCTGTCCGACAGTACGGCAAAGTGGAAATGGTCGGCGGCGCCTTCGGCGATCAGGCTGCGATTCATCGCGGCAACGCGGGAGAAGGTCGCAACGGGATCTTCGTGATAGATCGGCACGAGGATGGCGGTGCGCGATATAATCGACGCTGTTGACGGAACGGCTTTCGGCTTGCGGATGAACACGCCAAGCACCGCGGCCGTGCTGCCCCAGGCCAGCCAGAAGGTGCTGATGGCAACCAGCAGGCCGCGCAGGAGGTCGAGCGCCGTCAGGCCACCCTCTCCAGTGAAGCGCAGGAACAGGTAGCTGCCGACGAGGCTGAACCCGAGGGCGATCAGCAACGCGCCGCTCCGAAAAAATGTTGGCCGTACCATAACCTGGTTCGTTTCGCTCAGCGCCCCGCGAACACTGATATCGTGTCGCGAAGCACTCTCAGCAGGGAGCGGCGATGCTCGAGCTGCTGCTTGGGCATATCGAGCGGAGCGTCGGGGAGGGCGTTGGCAAAGGGGAATTCTCCGGCATGCTTCATGCGACGGGCCTCCACTGATAGAGCCAGGTTTCAGTCAGCTTCTTGCCCAGGCCAACCAGATAGGCCTTGAGCTCAAGCGGCGATGCGCCATCGGTCTCGACGTCGAGCACCAGGCGCCAGACGCCGTTGGCATCGACTCGCGACAGCACGGAACCGCGCAGCACGCCGCCGCCGACCGTCGCCAACACATCGAGCGGCGTACCGTCCGGCAGCGCATCCAGTTCACCGCCCTTGAAGTCGATGACGAATTTGCGCAGGTTCGCGGCGTTTTCGACGCCCGACACACCACCCACGCCAGCGCGGGTCTCGGCGACATAGGCCATTGCGGGGTTGGTCTCGGGATCGAGATTGCCCCAGATCAGCCGGTAGGCATATTCACGCGATTGCCCTGCAAGCGCCGGCTCGGCGGAGATCCAGAACGCCACGATATTGTCATCGGCTTCGAGCGTGGCCGGGATCTCGATCAGCCGGACCATGCCCTGGCCCCATTGGCCCTGCGGTTCGACCCGCAGCGAAGGCCGCCGCTCGTAATGCGCGCCGGCATCCTGATAGGTCTCGAAGTCGCGGCCGCGCTGATAGAGGCCAAAGGCCCTGGGATTGTTCTCCCAGAGATAGGAATTGCCCAGCGCCGGGCCGTTATTGAGCGCGCGCCACATGATCTCGCCGCTCTCGCGCTCGAGCAGCAGGCCGTTGCTGTCATGCACCTGCGGACGATAGTCGTCGAACCCGCCGCGATTGGCCTCGGCATAGAGGAACATCGAAGTGAGCGGAGCGACGCCCAGCTCCTTGACGTCGGTGCGGAAATAGAGCCGCGCCGTCACGTCCATCGTCGTTTCCTGCGCAGCATCGCTGGCCGGCGTGATGACAAAGCGATAGGCGCCGGTGAGGCTCTGGCTGTCGAGCGCGGCATAGACGGTCAACGGGCCGCCGGCCTGGGGCTTTTCGATGTAGAATTCGGAAAAGCGCGGAAACTCCTCCGGCAGGTCGATCCAGGAATTGACCACGACGCCGCGGGCGCTGAGGCCGTAGATATTGTCGCGGCCAAGCGAGCGGAAATAGCTGGCCCCGAGAAACGACACGAGCTCGTCGTACGCGCCGGGCCGGTTGATCGGATAGTTGACGCGGAAACCGGCCACGCCTGGGAAGGTCTCTGCCGCCGCCGCCTCGCCCACCGCACTGTCATGATACTGAAAATCAGACGCGCTAAAGCCAAGCGGTCGCGCCGTGCCCGCTTCGATCTCGAACACCTTCACCGGCTCGGCATAAAGCCAGCCCAGGTGGAATGCCTGCAGGCGGTAGCCGAGGTCGACATCGGCCCACTTGGCGGACTCGCTGCGATACTGGATCTTCCGGTACGCATCATAGTCGAGATCGCCGAAAGCTTCGGACAAACCAGCCGTTACCGGCGCAAAACGCTCGGTCGCAAGGGCCTGGATGCGTGCGCTGAAACTGTCGAAGTCAAAGGCGAACGCACCCTGTTCCTGGGCCAGGACCAGAGGGGTGAATGATGTGGTTGAGAGGAGGAAGACGGAGACCCCAAGGCCTCGGAGGACATGGCGACGGTTGGGCAGGCTAGTGGGGTAACGCTTCAACGGGATACCTGTCGGTGACTAAGCGGCGACTTCTTTGGCAAAGCTCGAACGTCCGCTAGATGAAAAAGTTGTTGCATGTGTTCCATGCGCGCCAAGCATGGTTCGCCGTGCAGCAGAAAACGCATGGCGGGCCTTGCGGGAGAAAAAGGGCAGGTATGGGGCGGAGGAGGAGGATTGTTGGTGCAGCTCAAATGAGCTTCGCTGGCGGACTACAGGCTCACCGGGCTATCCAAGACGAGCCGCCGAAGATCAAGGCCACTAGGGTCCTGCTATGGGCTGACGCACGAGCGACAGGCTTAGAGGCACATTTGCGGCAAGTTATCGCGCAGCTTGATCAGGCGATGGGGCGGCAGCCGCCTCTGGAACCATAACTGGAAAATCCGTGGACTTTAGCTTAGCTCTGACGACCAGACCAATTCCAAAAGTCACACCCTCCGCAAGCTGGCGCAGCTCTAATGCGATCTGTCGTGTCTGCGTGACAAGACTTTCGAGCTCAAGGGATTCGTCATCGATCTTTGACTGCCCGCCGCATCAGAGAGCATTATCGACGCTTTGACCATCAACCTAAGGCAACGCGCCTTGACGCTCTCCTGGTTCTCCCTTGCACCGCCCACAACGGCGCCAATAACTGCCCCGCCCAGGCCGCTATAAGAGAGATCCAGTCAGCCAGTTCAAGGCCGCCGTCTGCTAGTCTTGGGATGTAGTCCATCCATTCTGCCCGAGCTTCCATTCCGCAGAGATTTGCTCAGGGGGAGGCTAGGGGCAAGCGTATCCAAGTCGCTCATGGCGCACGGACTGTCGGAGTCCGTGGGCGGCTCGAAAAACCGGCGAAATAGATTGCACCACGACGCGCAAAAGACTGGTCCCGAGGGACCGAGCCCAGCGCCAGTGACCGTTTCCACTTAAGTGAAGTCTTTGGCTGGGGAACCTGGATTCGAACCAAGATTGACGGAGTCAGAGTCCGCTGTTCTACCGTTGAACTATTCCCCAGCAAGGGATCCGGACAGGCCGGCGGTATTGGCGGGAGGCGGAAGTACGCGTCCGGCGCGGGCACTGCATAGACAATGCGGATTGAGATTGCAAGCGCATCCGACATCGCTGCTGCGCGTGACCGCGGCATTGCGCTAGGCGCCCCCTTGCACTACCGTCATCGGCGACACGCAATGAACAGTGCGTCGGGCGCGATTGGCTTGGCCAGTCTGCGACCGCGCATGACAGGAGACTTCTGTGACCGATTCCGATCGGTCCGCTGCCGCGCTCTCGTCGCTCGACGAGCCGGCGATCCGTGCCCCGTCCGGTTCCGGATCGGCGGGGAGGGCAGGGGCCGATGCGCCCGCGCCCGGAGCGGACAAGCGGACGCCCGCCGCCATGAATCCGCGCAAGCATCGCGGCCCCATCTATGCGGCGCTGGACCTTGGAACCAACAATTGCCGCCTGCTGATCGCCCGCCCGCATGACCAGGGTTTCCGTGTGCTCGATGGCTTTACCCGCATCGTTCGCCTGGGCGAGGGCGTTTCCGTCACCGGGCGTCTCGGCGAGGCGGCCATGGAGCGCACCATTGAGGCGCTGCGCCAGTGCCGCAACAAGCTGCGCGAGCATCAGCCCGCCCGCATGCGGCTGATCGCCACCGAGGCTTGCCGCACCGCCGAGAATGGTCCTGCCTTCCTCGCGCGGGTCAAGCAGGAGCTGGGGCTCGATCTCGAAATCGTCGATCGCCGCACCGAAGCCGAGCTAGCCGTTACCGGCTGCGCCGACCTCATCGAGGGGACGGCCGCCGGCGCCTTGATGTTCGATATCGGGGGCGGGTCGTCCGAACTCGCCTGGCTCGATTTCCGCGGTGGCCGGCCCAAGGCGCAGGGGCGCATGTCCGCCTCGATCCGCTCCTGGCAGTCGCTGCCGGTGGGCGTCGTGTCGATTGCCGAGAAATTCGGCGGCATCGATGTGACGACCGAGGTGTTCGAAGCCATGGTCGCCCATGTCGCCGAACACCTGCGCCAGTTCCGCGGCCGCGAAAAGCTGCGCCAGATGATTGCCAACCACCCTGTGCATCTCATCGGCACGTCAGGCACGGTGACGACGCTGGCGGGCCTGCATCTTGGGCTGGAGCGCTATGAGCGGCAGAAGGTCGATGGGCTGTGGATGAAGCGCGCCGAGGTCGATGAGACAATGAAGGTGCTGCTGGCCATGCCGTTCGACCGCCGCGTTGCCCATCCCTGCATTGGGCGTGACCGTGCCGACTTGGTGCTTCCCGGCTGCGCCATTTTCGAGGCCATCCGCCGCGAATGGCCGACCGAACGCGTGCGCGTCGCCGATCGCGGCCTGCGCGAAGGTATCCTGATCTCGCTGATGGACGCCGACCGCGCCCATAGCCGCGCGTCACGCTATCCGCGGAGGAATGGCAATGGTGGATAAGGCTCTCGGCACGGGCGGTCGCAAGTCCGACAAGGATCTCAAGATCCGTGTTAAGTCGGCCAAGGGCCGCAAGGTCAGCTCTACCAAGTGGCTGGAGCGGCAGCTCAACGACCCCTATGTGGCGCGCGCCCGCGCAGAGGGCTATCGCTCGCGCGCCGCCTTCAAGATTCGCGAGATGGACGAGAAGTACAAGCTGTTCCGCAAGGGCATGCGCGTGGTCGACCTTGGGGCCGCGCCCGGCGGCTGGGCGCAGGTTGCCGCCAAGGCGACCGGGTCGACCGACGCCAATCCGTTGATTGTGGGGATCGACTATCTCGAAATGGATCCGATCGCCGGGGTCATCCTGCTGCAGAAGGATTTCACCGAGGAGGATGCACCGGCCATGCTGATTGCGGCGATGGGCGGCAAGAAGGCCGATATCGTGATGAGCGACATGGCCTGGCCAACCACCGGCCACCGCCCCACCGACCATCTGCGCATCGTGCAGCTGATCGAGGTGGCGGCTGCCTTTGCGCTCGACGTGCTGTCTCCCGGTGGTGTCTTCGTCGCCAAGGTGTTCCAGGGCGGCACCGAGCATGAGCTGCTGCACATGCTCAAGCGCCATTTCAAGACCACTTTCCACGCCAAGCCACCCTCCAGCCGGCAGGATTCGGCCGAGGCCTACCTGATCGCCAAGGGCTTCAAGGGCACCAACGACACCCATCCGGGCGAGGGCGACTACGACCGCTAGGCGTGGGTACCGAAGCGCTCGATAACCTCGCCGAGCGGTATCTGCCCGATCAGTGCGCCCGAGCCGGTCGGCGTCTGGCCGTCTTCGATGGCCAACGCGAACCGCACGGCCGGATCGGCTTCGAGCCGGCGGCGGACGGCCAGCAGGCGGGGCCAGCGTTCCGGCTCGGCGACCTGGTGATAGTCGAGCCAGCGCGCCACACCGATGAATACCCCATCGGCCAGGGTCGGCCTGTCGCCCGTCAGATAGGGTGCGTCGTCCAGAATGGCCTCGAGCTTGTCGTGCCGTTCGATGACCGCCTCATTGCCATAGCGTCGGAGGGTGGCCTGCATATCCGGATCGGGCTCGGCCATTTCCATGGCGTACCACAGCGGGCTGAAGGCCCCGGTGAAGCCGGTATTCAGATAGGCCAGCAACTGGTGCATCCGGTCGGCCTCTGCCGATTGCGGGGCAAAGCTGACCCGGTGCTCGGGGTCGCGCGCGGCGATCCAGGCTGCGATGGCGACTGTTTCGGTCAGTGGATGCCCGTCTTCGGTGATGAGGACAGGCGTCTCGTGCCGCGCGTTGATGCGGGCATAGGCGGGCAGGCGCATTTCGCCCAGCATGTCGACGCGGCTGAGGCGATAAGGCTGTCCCAGCCATTCCAGCGCGGCGATGAGGCCCATCGAGCTGCCGGCAGGAATGCCATAAAGCAGTATCGGTTCCATTGGTCATATCCTTGTAAGATCATGTTCGCTGCGCAGCGGGGTGGAACCTAGCCGCTTGAGCGCCCATGTAAATTACGGACATTTCTGTAACCAGGAGAGCGCCGGTGAAGACGCTGGTTTCCGATTGCCCCATCGAGGGCGTGATGCAGGTGTTGAGCGGACGCTGGCCCAGCCTGCTGCTTTACTATCTCCAGGAAGGCACCAAGCGGTTCAGTGAGCTGCGGCGGGACAATCCCGAGCTGTCGCATCGCATCCTGTCGCTCGAGCTGCGCAAGCTCGAACAGGCGGGGTTGGTGGCGCTTACGGCCTTCGAGGGCTATCCAAGTCGCGTTGAGTACGACCTGACGCCGTCAGGCGCGCAGATCATGCCGATGATCGACCAGCTTGCCGACTGGTGGGAAGCCAGCGCCGTTGAGCGCCAGCGGCAGACGGCTCCGGCCCGCGCCGGCTGATCAATGCGCGTGCGGTTGCCGGGTGAGCTGGTGGCCGGCATTGGCCGGCAGGCGTGTGAACATCATCGTCGAGATGGCGCAGATAGCGCCCACGACGAAGAACGCCGCGTGGAAATCCGACAGCAGCAATTGCCCGTCGCCACGCAGGGCCTGCGCCGCCTCCAGCACGCCGCCGCCCACCGCGATGCCCATCGCCATGGTCAGCTGACCGGTCACCTGGCTGATGACATTGGCCTGGCCGGCATCCTTGTCGTCGACATCGGCGAATACGAAGACGCTTGAACCGGTCCAGAAGGTCGAGTTCCAGAAGCCGGTAAACACCAGCATGCTGATGATCAGCGGCACCGGCGTCTCGGGTGAGTAGAACCCCATGACCAGGATGCCGATGGCTGATACTGCCGTCGAGACGATCAGGGAAAGCTTGAAGCCGAGCCGCTTGAAAATCCAGTTGGCGAAAAATTTGGCCACGATGGCGCCGAACGCCCCGGCAAAGGTCACCATGCCGGATTCGAACGGTGTCATGCCAAAGATCAGTTGCAGCATCAGTGGAAACAGGAAGGGCGTCGCGCCCTGGCCCAGTCGAAAAGCTGCTCCGGCCACGATCGCACTACGGAACAGCGGGAAGCGAAAGAGCCGCACGTCGAGCAGCGGATTCTCAGTCCGCAAGGCGTGTCGCACATAGAGCAGGCCGATGCCGATGCCAATGGCGGTGGCGATCACCCCGATGATGGGTGGCAGGGCCGGCAGGCTGATGACTGAAGTGCCGAAGGCAAACAGCGCAAAGGCGGTACCCGCCATCACAAAGCCGCCCATGTCGATCCGCCGCGGAGCGTTGCGCTGCGTCTCGGGCAGGTAGCGCCCCACCAGCAGTACTCCGGCAATGCCGATAGGCACGTTGATAAGGAAGATCCAGTGCCAGCTGAAGAAGGTGGTAAGGAACCCGCCGAAGGGTGGCCCCATGATCGGTCCGATCAGGCCCGGAATGGTGAGCCAGGCCATGGCGTTGACCAAGTCATGCCGCGGCGTCGCCCGCACCAGCACCAGGCGCGCTACCGGCGTCATCATCGCGCCGCCCATGCCCTGCAGGAACCGCGCCAGCACGAAGGCCAGCAGTGAGTTCGAAAGCGCGCACGCGATGGAGCCGATCATGAACACCACCATGGCAGCGCGGAATACGTTGCGCGCGCCGAAGCGATCGGCCATCCAGCTCGAGATGGGCACGAAGATGGCCAGGGCCACCAGATATGCCGTCAGCGCCAGCTTGAGCGAGATCGGATCGGTACCGATATCGGCCGCAATGGCGGCCAGCGACGTGGCAATGACGGTCGCGTCCATGTTTTCCATGAACAGGGCAGTGGCAAGGATGAGGGGTACGACTCGAGACACGGCAACTTGCCGGGAAAACCCCGGTCACTCCTTCTGGATGGCCACGCCCTTGTGGCCTGAAACATTGCTGCCCGCATCGGCCGGCAGCCTGAAATAGATGATGCTCGCGAGCATGCTGAGGCCGCCGACGACGACGAAGGCAATCTGGAAATCGACCAGTTGCAGTTCGGTGCCCCGCGCACGCGTGGTAAGTTCGAGCAGGCCACCGGCAACGGCCACGCCGAAGGCCACGCTCAGCTGCTGGCACACCGCCACGATCGCCGTCGCCTGGCTGGCCTCGTCGTCGTTGACGTCGGCGTAGCCGATGGCATTGGACCCGGTAAAGAATACCGAGCGCAGAACGCCCCCCAACAGCAGCACCGTCATGATAAGGGGTATCGGCGTATCGATATTGAACAGCCCCTGCACTGCAATCAGGGCGCCGCCGAAAAACGCCGTAAAACCGAGCGTGCGCGGGAAGCCGAACCAGGCATAGACCCGTTCGGCGATGAACTTGCTGGCGATGGCCCCGATCGCCGACACGAAGGTGATGGCGCCTGACTGGAACGGGCTTAGCCCGAAGCCCAGCTGAAGCATCAGCGGCAGCAGGAATGGCACGGCGCCGACGCCAATGCGGAAGAACGAACCGCCCGTGATTGAGGAGCGGAATAGCTTGTGGCGGAACAAGGTCGGGTCGAGCAGCGGAAATTTGGTCCGGCGCGCATGCAGCAGGTAGAGGATGCCTGATGTCACCCCGACGGCCAGCGTCAGGTAGCCATAGATGATTGGCAAGGCTGGCAGGCTGACGACCGACAACCCGAACACCGTGCCGGCAAAGGCAATACCGGCCAGGACGAAGCCGACGATGTCGATGGGTCGCGGATTGCGCGCATCGGGCACGTTGAGAAAGATACCCGCCAGGATAATGCCGGCAACGCCGATCGGAATGTTGATCCAAAAGATCCAATGCCAGCTGAGGTAGGTGGTGAGAAAGCCGCCGATCAGCGGTCCTGTCAGCGGCCCCAGCAGGCCCGGCACGGTCAGCCAGGCCATGGCCGACACGAGTTCGTTGCGCGGCGTCGAGCGCACCAGCAGCAGGCGACCCACCGGCGTCATCATTGAACTGCCAATGCCCTGGAAGAAGCGCGAGATGACGAAGGTCTCGAGCGAATACGAAAACGAGCAGGCGAGCGAACCCAGCATGAAAACGAAGATCGCCAGCCGGAAGATGTTCTTGGCGCCGAACCGGTCGGCCATCCAGCCACTGATTGGGATGAAGATGGCGAGCGCCACGAAATAAGCGGTCAGCGCCAGCTTCAGCGCAATAGGCTGCGTGCCGATATCGGCAGCGATTGCCGGCAGCGACGTCGCGATGACGGTCGAGTCCATCTGTTCCATGAACAGGGCGACCGCCAGGATGAGGGGTGTGACGCGGATCACGGGGATACTTGGACCGGGAGGAATCGAGACGGCCACGAACGACGACCGCCATCAGTATGGAGCGGAGGCGTCGCTCTGAAAAGGCCAACTTATGGCTTGTATGGAAGTTTAGTCGGGCCGGCCCAGCGGTTTGCAGCCTTTCCCGGTTACCGGGGACAGCAGGAATTGCTTGTCGTCGGGGCCCGCTTCCAATCCGAACCCCTCAAGCTCGCCGCTACCGCAGCTGTCAGCCATGCGGATATAGCCATGCTTGGTGAGGTCGAGCAACACCTTGCCGTCGGCCGCATGGCTGACCGCCACGCCGCCGCCATCGCATTCGACGCTACAGGACACTTGCCGCTCGAACTCCGAACAATAGCCAAGCGCGCGCCCCGATTGCCCGCCACGCAGGTCGGCCTCCAGCCGAAAGGAATAGAAGTCGGGATTGTCGTTGACGATCTCGTCGAAGCGGATGGTGAAACGCATGGCCGTCACCAGCTGATTGGGATGCGCCGCGAGATGCTCGGCGCTGTATTGGCGGCTCCAGCAGCTCTGCGCCCCCTCCTGCGCCGCCACGAAACTCGACAGCTCCTCCGCAGCCACAGATGTCACCGCCATCATGGGAGCCACCATCCACAAGACTCGCGTCAGAAGAGCCATTGTCGTCTCCCACTCCAGCATCGCCATTTATGCAGCGCCGCCCTGCGCCTCGCAAGCGCCCCGTACCCCTATGCAAAACCAGAACCCGGTGCTATTGACCCTCGCCAACCCGAGCCCGCCGAGTCCATCTGCCGGCTCATATTCCAACATTTCTGATTGTATCAGAAGGCAGGAAAGGTCTGGCCTTGGCGAAGATTATTAGCACCGCAACCGGCGACTACGCGCTGACCTTCGATGATGTGCTGCTGCAGCCGGCGCGCTCGGATGTCCTGCCCGGTGAAACCGATATTTCTACCTATGTCACCAAGGACATAGCGCTCAATCTTCCCATCCTCAGTTCGGCCATGGATACGGTCACCGAGAGCGCGATGGCCATTGCCATGGCCCAGGCGGGCGGCCTTGGCGTGATCCACAAGAACCTGACCGCCGCCGAACAGGCCGAGCAGGTTCGCATGGTCAAGTCGTTCGAAAGCGGCATGGTCATCAACCCGATCACCATCGGTCCCGACGCCACGCTGGCCGATGCACTGGCGCTGATGCAATCCAACCGCATTTCCGGCATTCCGGTGGTGGAGAATGGCGGCACGGGCGGCCGCGCCATCGGCAAGCTGGTCGGTATCCTCACCAACCGTGACGTCCGCTTCGCCTCCCATCCAGCCCAGCCCATCCGCGAACTGATGACCTTCGAAAAGCTGGTCACCGTGCGTGACGGGGTCAGCAAGGACGAGGCCAAGGTGCTGCTGCACAAGCACCGCATCGAGAAGCTGCTGGTGGTCGATGCCGATTACCGCTGCACCGGTCTTATTACCGTCAAGGATATCGAGAAGGCCCAGCTCAATCCTCACGCCGTCAAGGACGCCCAGGGGCGCCTGCGCGTCGCCGCCGCGTCCACCGTAGGCGATCAGGGCTTCGAGCGCTCGCTGGCCCTCATCGATGCGGGCGTGGACCTGCTGGTCATCGACACCGCCCACGGCCACTCGGTGCGCGTCGCCGAGGCTGTCGAACGCATCAAGCGCGAGAGCAACTCCACCCGTATCGTCGCCGGCAATGTCGCCACTGCCGAGGCCGTGAAGGCGCTGGTCGATGCGGGCGCCGACTCGGTCAAGGTCGGCATCGGTCCGGGTTCGATCTGCACCACCCGCATCGTCGCCGGCGTCGGCGTTCCGCAGCTCGCCGCCGTCATGGCCTGCGCGGAGGAGGGGGCCCGACACGGCGTTCCCGTCATCGCCGATGGTGGCATCAAGTTCTCGGGCGACATGGCAAAAGCCCTGGCCGGCGGCGCATCCTGCGTCATGGTCGGTTCGCTTCTGGCCGGCACCGACGAAAGCCCGGGCGAGGTCTACCTCTACCAGGGTCGCTCCTATAAGTCGTATCGCGGCATGGGTTCGGTCGGCGCCATGGGCTCGGGTTCCGCCGACCGCTACTTCCAGCAGGATGTGAGGGACCAGATGAAGCTGGTGCCCGAAGGCATCGAAGGCCAGGTGCCTTACAAGGGCGCGGCCGGCGCCGTGTTGCACCAGCTCGCCGGCGGCCTCCGCGCCTCGATGGGCTATACCGGCGCCCACAATCTCAAGGACTTCCGCGACAACTCGGTGTTCGTGAAAATCTCTGGCGCGGCGCTCAGCGAGAGCCATGTGCATGACGTGACGATCACCAGGGAAGCGCCGAACTATCGTAGCGGGCGTTAACAGCTGCATCGCCCAAACAGAAAACCCGCGGATCGCTCCGCGGGTTTTTCGTTAGCCCATCTTGCGCTTGTGCTTGTCGTTGTAGGGGTTCTCGCTGCCCCCACGCACCCACAGGCGGATCGGCGTGCCCTTGATGTTGAACGCCTCGCGCAGCCCGTTGATCAGGTAGCGCTGATACGACATCGGTAGCACATCCGGCCGCGACGCGAACAGGATGAAGCTCGGCGGCCGCGTCTTGGCCTGCGTCATGTAGCGCAGCTTGAGGCGTCGGCCCGAAACAGCCGGAGGCGGATGACCATCGACCATGCCGGCTAGCCAGCGGTTGAGCCGCGCGGTCGACACATGGGAATTCCAGCTGCGCTCGATGGTGAAGATGGCGTCCATCAGCTTGTCGATATTCTTGCCCGTCAGGCCCGACAGCGTCACCAGCGGCACGCCGCGCAGTTGCGGCAGCAGCCGGTCGCACTCTTCGCGCAGCATCTTGAGGGTTTCGTTCTTGTCCTCGATCAGGTCCCACTTGTTGACCGCGATCACGAGGGCACGCCCCTCGCGCTCGACCAGGTCGGCTAGCGCCAGGTCCTGCTTTTCGAACGGAATGGTCGCGTCGAGCATCAGCACGACGACTTCGGCATACTGGATCGAGCGCAGGCTATCGCCCACGGCCAGCTTTTCCAGCTTCTCGGTGACTCGCGAGCGGCGGCGGATGCCGGCGGTATCGACCAGGTTGATCACCCGGCCTTCCCATTCCCACGGCACCAGGATCGAGTCGCGAGTGATGCCGGCCTCGGGGCCGACCAGCACGCGGTCCTCGCCCACCATGCGGTTGATCAGCGTCGACTTGCCGGCATTGGGGCGGCCGACAATCGCCACGTTAAGGTAGCGCTTGGGGTTCCAGCGCAGGGTGGCCTCTTCGCCTTCACCCTCGAGCATGTCCTCGGTGATGTCGATATCGACTTCGGGCATCTCGTCGAGATCGCCGACCTCAAGCGCTTCGCTCTCGGCGGCCTTGCGGTCGATGGTCGCCGAGACGATGGAATAGAGTTCGGATAGCCCCAGGCCATGTTCGGCGGAAAGCGCAATCGCTTCGCCAAAGCCCAGCTTGAAAGCTTCGACCAGGCCGGCCTCGGCCGCGCCGCTTTCCGCCTTGTTGCCGACCAGGTGCACAACCTTGCCGGCCTTGCGCAAAACCTGCGCAAAGCGTTGGTCCAGCGGCACGACGCCGGCGCGGGCGTCGATCATGAACAGGATGACGTCGGCTTCCTTGATTGCCAGCTCGGTCTGCTGGCGCATCCGGTCCTCGAGGCTGCCATCGGTCACATCTTCGTAGCCGGCAGTGTCGAGAATGCGGAACTTCAGGTCCGCAATGCGGCCCTCGGCTTCGCGGCGATCGCGGGTGACGCCCGGCGTGTCGTCCACCAGCGCGATCTTGCGACCGACAAGGCGGTTGAACAGCGTGGATTTGCCGACATTCGGACGACCGACAATGGCAACGGTGACGGTCATGCGTTGGTATTCCGATCCGGCGTCAGGCGGAGGCGGTCGCTATTGCGCGACCGGCTCGGCCTCGGTGGTGGCAGTGGGAGCGTCTGCTGCAGGGGTCTCGACAGCCGGTGCTTCAGCGGCGGGCGCCTCGGCAGCCGGTGCTTCGTCGGTGACAATCTCGTCGATGGCATCAGCGGCCGCATCGGCATCGGTGGCGTCAGGTGCTTCGGCAATGGCACCCTGCGACAGCAACTGGGCCAGGTAATAGCCCATGCGGTTGCGCGCCGTGCTCTGCGTCAGCGGGTCATTGACCACAGCCTCGAAGCTGGCCTGTGCGGCAGCAAAATCGCCGGCCTTGTATTGGGCGAGCCCTAGTGCTTCGCGCGCCGCATTGCGCAGCGGGCTGCCTTCGACGGCAATGCTGCCAACGCGCGATTCGACATCGGCCAGCGTGCCGGCATCGACCATGAGTGTGCCGCCCAGCACCAGCGCCAGCTCACGCAGGCGGGTATTGGACTGGGTATTGGCCAGGGCATCGTAGGCGGCCACGGCATCGGCAACCGCGCCTTCCTTGACCAGCACGCCCGCCTTGCGGAACTGCGCCAGAACCGGATAGCTGCCCGATCCATCGGCGATCAGCGCGTCGAGCTGCGTCTGGGCGGCAGGCAGGTCGCCCCCGTCCACCAGCTCGAACGCGGTGTAGAGCTCGTCCGACGACTGCGCGGCATTGTTGGCGTGATACCAGGTCCAGCCTTCATTGATGGCCACGATGAGCACGACGCCCACTGCGGCACCAATCACATAGGGGGCGAAGCGCCGCCACAGGGCGCGCATGCGATCGCTGCGCAGCTCCTCGTCGACTTCGCGGAAAATATTGTCCTGGGACATGGCCTGCCTAAGGTCATCACTTCAATTGCGCGCACGTTTAGCATGGTGCCGGGGGAAAGCAAATGCGCGAGAAACCAGCACGTTTGCCTGCGGATTTTTTCCGTCTTGCGCGTGCATTGCCTGCGGTTTGCCTAAACCTTTACCTATTAAGCCTAAGCATGGGTGGTTTCTCGCCGGAGCGCTTCGAAGCGCTATGGTCCGGGCGCGGACAACAGGGTGCACCCCATGACCAAAGGCCGGGTCGAAACCATAGACGTCTTTCGCGGCATCGCCATCCTGCTGGTGGTGATGTTCCACTTCACCGCGCGCCTGCCAGCCTCTTCGCTCAACATCACCGAGGGCGCCCCGCTGCCGGTGTTCTTCGGTTGGGTCGGGGTCTATTTCTTCTTCATCATCTCGGGCTACTGCATCTTCATGACGCTGGAGCGCTCGGCGACGGTCGGGGTGTTCCTGGCCCGGCGCTTTTCCCGCATCTATCCAGCCTTCGTCGCCGCGGTGCTGCTGCTGTTCGTCTTCGGCCTCGTCGCCTACATCCCCAGCGTTCCCGAGGCGCACTTCCATGTCATCGCGCCCAATCTGGCCGATGTAGCGATGAACCTGCTGTTCGTCGGCGAGATCGGCGAATGGGTCGATGGCTCGTTCTGGTCCATCGCGGTCGAGGTCAAGTTCTACCTGCTGGTGGCTATAATGGCCGGCGTCTTCACCGATCCGGACCGTTTCACCCGGGTCTTCTCCTGGCTCGCCATCGTGATGGCGCCGATCTGGGCGGTGTCGACCCTGTTCTCCAGCTATGGCAGCGGCCCGGTGACGCCGCAGTCGATGCTGAAGTTCCTCGCCATCGCGCCCTATCTCACTTTCTTCGCCGTGGGCATTCTCGGCCGCCAGATGCAGACGGGTGCCATGAAGGTGCGTGGCCTGATGCTCGCCAATCTCGTCCTCTCCACATCAGTGGTCTGGATCGAGGCCTATTCCTTCGAACTGCATGATGGCGGCCTCAGCGCCAGCGTTTGTGCGCTGGCTTACCTCGGCCTGGCGATGCTGTTCCTGCGTTTCGCGGCTGGCGGCTCCATTCCCCATGTGCCCGGCTTTTCGTCTGCCGTCGCCAAGGTCGGCCTGCTCAGCTTCTCGTGGTACCTGATCCACGAAAATATCGGCATCAGCTTCCTCACCACGTTCGACCGCTACCTGCCGGCGTGGCTCAGTCTCGTCGTCGTCCTGGCCTCGACCTTCTGCATCGCCGTAGTCTTCGCCAGCCTGGTCGAGCACCGCTTCCGCAAGCCGGTGGAGAAGGTCGCTATGGCCGTGCTCGATTGGTTCGGCCAGCGTGTCCGCGGGCTTGGAGTCTTGCGCACCGCGGCGCCAGCGCCAACCCCTGCCGAATAGTCGGCCGTTGGACTAGCCGCCCAGCGGCCACTCCGCCAGATATTCCGGCCGCCGCATGCCGGGCACGGTATGCACCAGCCAGAATGCCCGTACCGGCCAGCGATAGGCACGGCGCAGTTGTCGTTCCGCCAGCCGTTCCTGCCCGTACCAGATGGTCAGATGCGGTTCGAACGACCGCGGTTCGACCCGCAAGCCCAAGCGCTGCATCTGCTGGCGGATATCGCCGTAGAGCGCCAGCATGTCGCGCGCACCGTCCGAGCAGGTCAGTACCGTGGGATACTGGGCCCGGCCACCCGACTTTGGCCGTTTGTCGGCCCAAGTCAGCACCGTGTCGAATGCCAGGTCAAATCCCGGCCGCCGCACCGCCTCGCCCACTTCGAGCGCGTCATCGAGCAGATCAGTTGCAATCTCTCTGCCGCGCTGGACGATGTGCAGGGACACGTGCTGCCGTTCCGCGCGCACCACGTTGCGTATGCCGTATCGTCGCCCCAGCAGCGTGGCGCCACGCTCGATCTCCTGTGCCACGGCGGGTGGCGGCAACAGCGTGAAGTAATAGCGATGCTCTATCGGCTTGGCGCCCGCTAGCTCCGGCGCCCCTCCGAAAAGCTCGAATTGCATATCCATGACATGGCTCATCGTTCCCTGTTTGTTCTTTTATAAGACGATGCACTGGCATGGTCAATCCAGCGCTGAAATCCCGTCACACTTGTTACTCCCGCCCAGCCCGCCACCGAGATAGCGTTTCGCATCACGATCATTGGCAATGGTATTCAAGGAGGATCGGACATGGTGGCATTCGCAACAAAGGGGACCGGCGCTTCGTTACGCGTGCGGCAGCTCGATGCATCCGGCTGGCTTGGGCTGGCCGCTGCCCCGGTCTTGACATTGATGGGCGGGATTACGGCCATCAACGCGCCGGGCATGACGATCTGCACCTCCGCCTTGAAGTTGGCGCCGATCAACGACATGGCGCTGATGTACCTCCTGATGAGCGTCTTTCACCTATCGCCGTGGCTGAAGCTCTTTTCGGCCCATTCGCAACGCCAAACCGAAGGAGACTGACAATGCAACACGCTGTAGTTTCACCCGATGAGTGGCTCGTCGCTCGCCGAGAACTTCTGAAAGCGGAGAAGGAAGTCACCCACCTTCGCGACAAGGTCGCGCAGGAGCGCCTCGCCTTGCCATGGGTGCGCATGGAAAAGGAGTACGTGTTCGACACGCCTGATGGCCCGAGCTCGCTTGCCGATCTGTTCGATGGCCGATCGCAACTTCTGGTGCAACATTTCATGTTCGCGCCGGGATGGAAGGAGGGCTGCCCGAGCTGTTCCTTCATGGCGGATCACGCAGATGGCATGAACCTGCATCTGGCGCATCACGACGTAACCCTGGTCGCCGTTTCGCGCGCGCCGCTTGCCGATCTTGAGCGCTATCGCAGCCGCATGGGCTGGAAGTTCCGCTGGGTGTCCTCGTACGGCAGCCCGTTCAACTCCGATTTCAAGGTCAGTTTCACCCCCGACGAGGTGGCCAGCGGACACATCGACTACAACTTCGGCGAGTGGGACGAGACCGGCGAGGAATGGCCTGGTCTCAGCGCCTTCTTCAAGGACGAGGCAGGGGTGGTCTTTCACACCTCTTCCACCTTCGGCCGTGGCGTCGAGGTGATGATGGGCACGTACCCGATGCTCGATCTCATGCCCAAGGGACGCAACGAGGTCGAGGGAATGGGAGACTGGATGCGCCGTCACGATCGCTACGAGTAGCTATCGCGGTGGAGGTGTCGCGGGGTGGAGCGAGCGGCGGCGGCCTACTCGTCCACGACCGCGAAAGCATCAACTTCGATAAGATAGCCAGGAGAAAGGGCGGCGACTCCGACCATGACGTCAGCAGGCTTGTGATCCCCGAACAGCGTCACTCGAGCGTCTTCGATGATCGCCAGATGGCGATCGCGCTCGTAGCCGACGACATAGATCGTAGTCTTTGCCACGTGCTCAGGAAGGGCGCCGGCGGCAGCCAGGGCCCGACCAAGATTGGTGAATACCTGGCGGGCCTGAACCGTCAGATCGCCGGGGCCCACAAGCTTGCCGTCGATGCCTTCCGGCTCCTGGCCGGCAACGAATACGAGCTTGGTCCCTCTGGCGACAACGACTTGGGTATAGGTCGTTGGGGTCGGCAGGTCGGGCGGATTGATAAGCTCAAGCGCCATCTTTTCGCCCCCCTGCGATAATGTCATTCCCACTCGATGGTGCCGGGTGGTTTGCTGGTCACATCATAAACGACACGGTTGATGCCGCGGACTTCGTTGATGATGCGGGTGGCAGTCTTGCCGAGGAAGTTCATGTCGAACTGGTAGAAATCGGCAGTCATGCCATCGACCGAAGTCACGGCGCGCAGGGCGCAGACGAACTCATAGGTCCGGCCGTCGCCCATGACGCCGACGGTCTGCACCGGCAGCAGCACTGCAAAGGCCTGCCAGATCTTGTCATACTGGCCCGACTTGCGGATCTCATCGAGATAGATCGCATCGGCCTGGCGCAGGATATCCAGCTTTTCCGGCGTAATGCCGCCCGGGCAGCGAATGGCGAGACCCGGACCGGGGAAGGGGTGGCGGCCGATGAAGCTTTCGGGCAGGCCCAGTTCGCGGCCCAGAGCGCGCACTTCGTCCTTGAACAGCTCACGCAGCGGCTCGACGAGTTGCATGTTCATCCGCTCGGGCAGGCCGCCTACGTTGTGGTGGCTCTTGATGGTGACGGACGGGCCGCCGGTGAATGATACGGATTCGATGACGTCCGGGTAGAGCGTGCCCTGTGCCAGGAACTGCGCCCCTCCCAGCTTTTTCGCCTCTTCCTCGAAGGTCTCGATGAACAGGCGGCCGATAATCTTTCGCTTGGTCTCCGGGTCGGACTGGCCGTCCAGCTCGCGCAGGAACACCTTGGACGCGTCCACATGCACCAGCGGTATATTGTACTGGTCGCGGAACATGGTGACGACCTGCTCGCTCTCGTTGAGCCGCATCAAACCATGGTCGACATAGATGCAGGTCAACTGGTCGCCGATCGCTTCGTGGATCAGCACGGCGGCAACCGATGAGTCTACGCCACCCGAGAGGCCACAGATCACCCTGTTGCTGCCGACCTGGGCCCGGATCTTCTCGACCATCTTCTGGCGATAGGCCGACATGTTCCAGTCGGACTCAAGGCCTACGATCTTGTGCACGAAATTGGCCAGCAGCTTGCCGCCATCGGGCGTGTGGACCACTTCGGGGTGGAACATTGTCGTGTAGCGCTTGCGGCTCTCGTCACCGGCAATGGCGAACGGCGCATTGGGCGACGTTGCCATGACCTTGAAGCCATCGGGCAGCTCGGTGACACGATCGCCGTGGCTCATCCAGACCGGGTAGCGACCGCCAACCTCCCAGATGCCCTCATAGAGGGCGCTCGGCTCGAGGACTTCCACATCAGCCCTGCCGAACTCGCGATGGTGCCCACCCTCGACCTTGCCACCGAGCTGGAGGCAAAGGGTCTGCTGGCCGTAGCAGATGGCCAGGATCGGCAGGCCGGAATCGATGATTTCCTGAGGCGCCCGCGGGCTGCCTTCGTCCGTTACCGAAGCGGGGCCGCCCGAGAAGATCACACCCTTGGGCTGCATCGCCACGAAGGCTTCAGCCGACTTGTTGAAGGGGTGCACTTCGCAATAGACGCCCGTCTCGCGAATACGACGCGCGATAAGCTGTGTGACTTGCGATCCGAAGTCGACGATGAGGATCGATTGCGGGCGGTCGGACATGTCTGTGCTTTGCATGGCGAGCCATTATCGCCGCTGCGAAGATTCCGCAAGCGGTCAGGTTGCAAGACTGTGATGCTTATCCGTGCGCTCGCTTGCAGTTCTGCTTCCGCAATGGCACCTGTACGATTGTAGGCAGATGCCGAATGGCGCGCCGAGGGGACACGATGGCCACCAGCAATACCCGCCTCCATGGGGCCGACTTCATTCGCGCCAGCGCCTGCTTCATCGTGCTGTTCCACCACCTGGCGCAGCGCATCGACTTCCGCAGTGAGCTGGGCACCAACCCATTCGCGCAGGTGTTCAACAGCGTCGGCGGTTTCGGTGTCGCCATGTTCTTTGTGCTCAGCGGCTTCCTGCTGGCCCGGCCGTTCTGGCAGGCCCTCGATGCCGGGGAGCCGATGCCTTCGCTACGGGTGTATGCCCTGCGCCGTGCTGCCCGCATCATCCCAGGCTTCTGGCTGGCGTTGACGGCCACCTTCATCCTCAGCGTCGCGGTCTTCGGTTTTGCGCTCGATGGCTGGCTGTGGCTGCGCTATGCGTCGGGCCTGCTATTGGTCAGCGATTGGCATTGGACCACCTTGTTCCCGGTCGAGATCAACGGCCCGCTCTGGTCCATCGGCTTTGAGGTCAGTTCCTACGTCATGTTGCCCTTCGGCTTCCTCGCCTTCTTTGGTCTGGCCGGGGGCCGGCTGCGCGGCTGGCCGGCACGGCTCGCCTGGCTGGCGGTCATCGCGGCCGCCATCGGGGCGCATTGGCTGTTTTACACCTGTGTGCGGGTCGATCCATTCCGCAAGGGCTGGGAGTTCGGCCTCCAGGGTGGCGCCAAGACCTGGATGCCCTGGTTCAATCCCTTTAGCTTCTTCGCGATGTTCGCCACGGGCGCACTGGCCGCCGGCCTGCAGGTCAGCCTCGCCCGTTCTCGCTCCGTCATTTTCGATGTCGCAGCCTTTGCGGCAATCACGGCGGCCGGCTCGGTCATCTGGGTCAATGGTTCGCTTGGCGGCGGCGAATTCTACGGCTGGCTACGTATCCCTTACCAGTTTCCCGGCTTCCATCTACTGATTGTCGTGGCCCTGGCCACGGCGCCGTCCAGCGTGCTGTTTGGCCGACTGCTCGACAATCCGCTGGTGGCCTGGCTCGCCCGCATCTCCTTCGGCATCTATATCTGGCACTATGTGGTGCTCGAACTGGTGCGCCACTACTGGGCGCCCGAAATGACCCACGGCACCATGTCCGACCCGGGCAAGTTCATGCTGACAAGCACCGTCATCACGGCCATCACCGTGGTCGTCGCGGCGCTGTCCTGGACCTGGCTGGAACTGCCCGTCATCAACTGGGCCCGCGGGTTGGAAAGGCGCGAGCGCCTGCGCCCAGCTCTAGCCTAGTTCAGAACTGCGATAGAGAGGTTCAGCAGCGTGGCAAAGCTGACCCAGGCGAGATAGGGCACGAACAGCCACGCCGCTATGGCATCGAGCCGGCGCGCCGACACTATGAACGCCACGATCAGCGCCAGTATGGCCACGATCACCGCAAAGGCCGGCCACAGCATCTGTCCGATGAACCAGATCGGCGACCACGCCCAGTTGAGCGCCATCTGGCCGAACCAGATTTTCATCGTGGAGCTGCCGGGGTCGATCATCCAGATCCGCCAACCGGCCACGGCGATCGTCACATAGAGCGCGAACCACACCGGTGCGAAGACCCAGTTGGGTGGGTTGAAAGGCGGCTTGTCGAGGCTCTCGAACCAGGGTCCGGGCGTGGACGTCGTACCGATCAGCGCTCCGACGCCGATGACGATGAGAAGGAAAACACCCAGTGTCAGCCAGGGGCGGGGCGTCTTGTAGTCGGCGAGGGACGGTACGGTCATGAGATCACGCTCTGAGGAATACATTATCCCTTGAACGCACGTGCAGGCGTCCGGTTCACCCCCATCGTCAGGGGCGACGCAATGCGTTGAAATAAAACCCGTCGGTGCCGGTCAGCCGTGGCGTCAGCGCAATGCCGCCCTTGCTGGTTGCGAGACCGGGGGGCAGGGCCGTTCCGAAGGCCGCTTGCCAGGATTCCTCGGGCGTCACCGACATAAAACCCGGATGGGATGCGATGAAGGCCGCGACCTGGTCGTCATTCTCCTCGGGCAGGATGGAGCAGGTTATGTAAACCAGCGTTCCGCCCGGCTTCAGGTAGCGTTGCGCTTCGTCCAGAATTGTCGCCTGTTCGCCAATGCGCTGGGCCAGGAGTTCCGGCGTCAGCTTCCACTTGGTGTCCGGCCGCCGCCGCCACGTGCCGGTGCCGGTGCAGGGCGCGTCGATCACCACGCGATCCATCTTGCCGACCAGGTCGTCCAGCGCGTCCGGCTGCGGTGCCCGCACCTGCACGTTGCGGGCGCCATTGCGCTTCAGCCTGTCGTAGATCGGCGCGAGACGACTGCGGTCGCTGTCATAGGCGAAGATCTGGCCCTTGTTCATCATCGCCGCCGCCAGCGCCAGCGTCTTGCCACCTGCGCCGGCGCAGAGGTCGAGCACCTGCTCGCCCGGCCTGGCTCCGGCCAGCGCGGCCACGATCTGGCTGCCCTGATCCTGCACTTCGAACCAGCCCTTGATGTAGCCTTCGTCTGTCGTGACATTCGGCGTCCGGGCATCGCCTGGGCCGGCGGGCATGGTGACCCCCAGCTGCGAAATGGTGGTTTCCCTGGGCTCGAACCGCGACAGTGATTTCATCACTCGGTCGCGGCTTGCCCTGAGCGTATTGGTGCGTAGGTCAAGCGATGGCCGCCCGGCCATGTCCTGCCCCTCGGCGATCCAGTTGTCACCAAAGCCACGTTCAAGCGACGGCGCGAGCCATTCAGGAACATCGGCCAGCACCCAGCCGGGCGTATCATCGTTGAGCTCGCCCACAGCACGGGCCAGTTCGTCCGCGCTCAGCGCCTCGGGAGCGTGGTTATCGGCAGCGAAACTATCGCTTAGTGCCGCCGGGTCCTCGTTCCAGTCGCGCACCGCCACGGCCAGCACCAGTGCGCGCGGCGTGTCGCTGCCCATCAATGCGGCGTGGGAGGCCCGGCGACGCAGGGCGTCATAGACCAGGTTGCCGATGGCCGCGCGATCGCCGGCGCCCGCAAAGCGGTTGTTGAGCCCCCATGCCTTCAGCGCCTCCGACACCGGACGCTTGCGCGTTTCGACATCGGCAAGCACGGCAATGGCAGCAGACAGGCGACCGGGAAGGCGCATTCAGATACTCGGGGCTAGAACAACAAGTCGCAGCACGAGCCATACCCACAGAAGTCCGAGCACCACAAGGCCCGCCGTATAGAAGGCGAACCGCTGGTAGACCCTGTTGGTGCTGACATGCACCGTGGCATGGGCGTAGCGCAACACCACGAACAGCCACGCCAGCGTGAGTTCGATCCAGCCTGCGCCGCCGCTCCACAGTGCCAGCAACGCTGCCGCATAGAACAACACCGGCAGCTGAAACTGGTTGTCGAAACTGTTCGAGAGCAGCCGCGCCCGCAACGGGTAGGCATCGCGATCGACCGCGATATCCTTCACGGCAATTTCTCCGCGTGCCACCCGCGGCACACGCTCCATGCCCATCCAAACCAGGATGCCGAGGGTCAGCAGCACCTGTGCGGCAATGGCCAGGATAAGCAGTCTGTCGACGAGGGTCATCGCACGATCCCCGCGGCTACAGCCCTGAAACAGCTGCGGCGACCCGTCGGATCAACCTCCCAACCGCGACTAATTTTCCACACCCATGGTGCAACCAACTGCTTTGCCTCTATATTGTTCCGGCATAAGCGACCCGATGCTGAGAGCGGGGCCGCATTCCCCATGAAAACACCTTGTTCGTAGAAATATTGATCGTCGTCGTGCTGACCATCGTCAACGGCCTTTTGGCGATGTCGGAGCTGGCCGTCGTTTCCGCCCGTCCGGCCCGCCTTCGCGGCATGGCCGACCAGGGTAACAAGGGCGCTGCCACGGCCATCCTGCTCGCCGAAGATCCAGGCAAGTTCCTGTCTTCGGTACAGATAGGAATCACCCTCGTGGGTATCCTGTCGGGCGCCTTCTCCGGCGCCACGCTCGGCCTGCGTCTTACCAACTGGCTCGAATCGGTGGGCGTCGCCGACAACATTGCCGACGTCCTTGGCGTCGGCGTGGTGGTCGTGCTGATCACCTATATCTCGCTGATCATCGGCGAACTGGTGCCCAAGCAGATCGCGCTGCGCGATGCCGAGGGCGTCGCCGCCCGGGTTGCCCCAGCTATGAAACTGCTGGCAGCCGTGGGCTCGCCGATCGTCTGGATCCTCGATGTTTCCGGCAAGCTCGTGCTGCGTCTGCTTGGCCAGGCCGGCGAATCCGACGAAAAGGTCACCGAAGAAGAGGTCAAGACCATTATCGCGGAGGCCACCACCGCCGGCGTCATCGAGAGCGACGAGCATTCAATGATATCAGGCGTTATGCGTCTGGCAGATCGCTCGGCCCGCGGCTTGATGACCCCGCGTCTCGATGTCGACGTGGTCGACCTTTCCGACGACAGCGACGAAATCCGCCGTACTATCCTCGACACCCATCGCTCGCGCCTGCTGGTGCAGGATGGCGACGCCGATTCGATCATTGGCGTCGTGGCGATCAAGGACATCATCGGCGTCTTCGCCAACGGCTTGCCGCTCGAAATCCGCAAGTTCGTGCAGCCGGTGCCCGTTGTCATGGACCACGCCGATGCGCTGGACGTGGTCCGCGCTATCAGAAATTCCACCGTCCACATGGCGCTGGTGGTCGACGAGTATGGCCATTTCGAAGGCATCGTCACCTCGGGCGACATCCTCGAGGTGATCACTGGTGTCTTCCAGGAGGAGACCGGTGACGATCCGGCACTCGTTAAGCGCGAGGATGGGTCTTACCTCGTCGCCGGCTGGATGCCGGTCGACGAGTTCGGCGACAAGCTCAAGGTCGCCATTCCCCGCGACGCGAAATACGAGACGGTGGCCGGTTACGTCTTGTCGATCATCAATCGCCTGCCCGCCGTCGGCGAGACCTTCGAGCACAATGGCTGGAAGTTCGAGGTCATGGACCTCGATGGCCGCCGCATCGACAAGGTATTGATGACGCGGCTGGGCTAGAGCCGCATCCCGAACCACACGGTCCGGCCGATGGTCTGCAGCGGTTCGAACCCACTGCGGCCCCAGAAGGCGACCCCGCCGGTATTGCCGGTATTGGCGCCCAGGTGAATGCCACTGACGCCGGCGTCCCGCGCCTGCGCGACCCAGCGCTGTAGCAGGGCGGTGCCGATCCGCTGCCCGCGCAGGCGCGGCAGCAGGTTCATGTGGATATGCGCGGGGTAGCGTGTAACCAGGTCGGGCGGATTGGTGCCGGGTTGGCGAATGGCGGCGACGCGCTGGCGGTCGGCTGGCGTAAGGTCCGCTTCCGGAATCCGCGCATAGTGCTCCCGCAATGCGGGCCACCAGTCGCGCTCAAGCTTGTCGGCAAAGGTGTCGGTGTCGTGGGTGCCCACGATATAGCCGGCGACACCCTGCTCATCCTCGGCCACGAACACCTGGTCAGGCTCGATCGCGCCATAGGGTGCCGAATAGAGATGCCCGAGTGCCTTGCGGTCATTGTGCAGCGGGGTCGCGTCCTTGCCGGAATCCCCGGTGACGAGGCAAATCTCGTAGAGCGCATCGAGATCGCTGGCGCGATAAGGCCGCAGCTCGACCATCAGATGTCCTCGAACGCCCCGGTTTCGACGTTGAACAGCTTGCCGCTTTCCTTCACGGTCGGGCTGACCAGGTCGATCAACTGCGGCGCGATGTCGGCGGGCTTTGCCAGCGTTTCCGGGTTCTCGCCCGGCATGGCCTTGGCCCGCATCGCCGTGCGCACGGCGCCAGGATAGAACACGTTGACCTTGACCTTGGTCTGCAGCACTTCGCCGGCATAGGACTTTGCCATGGCATCAACCGCCGCCTTGCTGGCAGCGTAAAGGCCCCAGAACGGCCGGGCCGAGCGTGCTGAGGACGATGACACAAAGACGGCGCGGCCGGCCGTCGACTGCCGCAGCAGCAGGTCGGTGGCGCGCAACAGGCGATAATTGGCCGTGACGTTGACCGCCATCACCTTGTCGAAGTCTTCTGGCTTCACATGGGGCAGGGGGCTGAGCACGCCCAGCTGGCCGGCATTGGCCACCAGCCCGTCCAGCGCACCCCAGCGCTCGAAGATGGCGGCGCCGAGCCGGTCGATCGCATCGCCGTCGCGCAGGTCGAGCGGCACGAGCGTTGCCGAGGAGCCAAGGTCCTGGATTTCGTCGTCGAGTTCCTCGAGACCACCCACAGTACGGGCCACGGCGACCACATGGGCACCACGCTTGGCGGCCTCAAGGGCCGCGGCATAGCCGATGCCGCGCGAGGCGCCGGTGACGAGGACGACCTTGCCGGCCAGGTCTTGGCCAGTTCGATCCTGTGTTCCAGCCATTAACCGGCCTCTTTGAGCAGGGAGATACGTTTGGGCTCGCTCTTCGCGCGCCCATCGAGATCGGTCAA
Organism: Devosia sp.; assembly: GCA_049647065.1. Lineage (GTDB taxonomy): Bacteria > Pseudomonadota > Alphaproteobacteria > Rhizobiales > Devosiaceae > Devosia. The sequence goes on from JBARWY010000153.1 coordinate 49,848, forward strand.
CTGCGTCGGATAGTCGCCCGTGAAGTAGTGGTCGGTGAATTGCGGCGCCTGTGCATTGCGCTTCTCTCCGCCCACTGCCTCATACAGCCCGTCGATCGACAGGAATGCCAGTGAATCTGCACCGATGAACTTGCACATCGATTCAAGGCTGTCGTGCTGGTTGGCCAGCAGCTTTTCCGGGTCCGGCGTGTCGATGCCGTAATAGTCCGAATAATAGATCATCGGGCTGGCAACGCGGATATGCACCTCCGTCGCCCCCGCATCGCGCATCATCTGCACGATCTTGACCGATGTGGTGCCGCGCACGATGGAGTCGTCGATCAGCACTACGCGCTTGCCTTCGATCTCGGCGCGGTTGGCCGAATGCTTGAGCTTGACGCCGAAGGCCCGGATCGACTGCGTCGGCTCGATGAAGGTGCGGCCGACATAGTGGTTGCGGATGATGCCGAGCTCGAACGGAATGCCGCTTGCCTGTGCGTAGCCGATGGCTGCCGGCGTGCCGCCATCAGGTACCGGCACGATCACATCGGCCTCGACCGGGGCTTCCTTGGCCAGATTCATGCCCATGCGCTTGCGCGCCGAATAGACGCTGCGGCCGGCCACGATGGAATCAGGCCGTGCGAAATAGACATACTCGAACAGGCACGGGCGTTCCGGCTGCGGCCGGGAAGGCTTGCGGGCCTCGATGCTGATCGAACCATCCGGCTGCGTTTCGCAGATGATGACTTCGCCATTCTCCACGTCGCGGATATACTTGGCGCCGATGATGTCGAGCGCGCAGGTCTCCGAGCAGAAGATCGGCTTGCCGTCGAGTTCGCCCATCACCAGCGGGCGAATGCCGATGGGGTCGCGCGCTGCGATCAGCTTGGTGCGGGTCATCGCCAGCATGGCATAGCCGCCTTCCATCTGGCGGATTGCGTCGATGAAGCGGTCGGTGGTCGAGCTGTGGCGTGAGCGGGCCACCAGATGCAACACAACTTCGGTGTCCGAAGTGGACTGGCAGATGGCGCCGGTGGCGATGATCTGCCGGCGCAGCGTAAGCCCGTTGGTAAAGTTGCCATTGTGGGCAATGGCGATACCACCCGCTTCGAGTTCGGCAAACAGCGGCTGCACGTTGCGCAGCGCCACTTCGCCCGTCGTCGAGTAGCGGGTATGGCCCATGGCGATTTCGCCTGGCAGCTTGGCGAGCAAAGCCGGGTCGGTATAGTGGTCGCCGACGAGGCCCATGCGCTTTTCGGTATAGAACTGCCGGCCATCGAAACTGACGATACCGGCGGCTTCCTGCCCGCGGTGCTGCAGCGCATGCAGGCCCAGCGCCGTTAGCGTCGAGGCATCGCGATGCCCCAAAATGCCAAACACGCCGCACTCTTCATGCAGCGTGTCGCCTTCAAGATCGTCGAAAGAGTCGTCGCTCGGATGGTTCACCGGGCTCTCCATGCCAATGCTGCCTCAACCGCAGGACTGCGCGTCGCCAATGGCGACAGGGCCAGAAGGTGAGTGGGTCCCCACCCCATAGCCCATTTTTCGTCGCCCGACCAATGCCTCGCGAGGTGGTCAGGGTTGTGGCGAGCGCGGCGCACTCACCACATTATGATCAGGTCTGCGTAGCTGGCGCGGGGACGGGTGCGGGAGGGATCGGCTGTTCGACCGTGCCATTTTCCGTTTCATCCGTGCCTTCTTCCACCGGGACGGCTGGCGACTCGGAATCCTCAGTCAGCCCGGTGCCGCCCTGCAGCATGTCGGTCACCTGCTGTTCGAGGCCCTCCGGCAGCAGTGAGATCAGCGTCTGGCCCATATTCTGCAGATGCGGTAGCGACTGCGACTCTGCAGCCCAGCTCGGCAGGTTATTGGGCAGCAGCCAAGTGCCGAAAATGGTGATGACGATGGCGATCAGGATACCGCGCAGCACGCCGAACACGAAACCCAGCGTCCGGTCGATCGGGCCGACGCGGCTGTCCACCACGAAGTCGGCAATGCGCATGGTGAGCAGGTGCAGCACGATCAGCGCCACGATGAAGGTAACGACCACGGTGGCGATATCAGCCACGATCTGCTCGGCGATATACTGCCGGGCGATTTCGGGATGATACTGCCACATATAGATGGCGATGGCGGCCGATCCGGCCCACGTTGCCAGCGACAGCACTTCGCGGGTCAAGCCGCGCGCCGTGGCGAGGATCGCCGAAATCAGCACCAGAACACCAACACCAACGTCAAACGCTGTCAGCATATGTCTTCGCCTAGCTCCAGTTGCCGCCCCGGCATGTTGGGCCTCGTTTAGCCGCTTTGTGGCGGGATGCCAAGGGCAGCAGCCGCTGCGTGGTTCGATCTCCAAAGAAAACCTCGAAGCCCGGAGCGGCGTGGCGAGTGTTCGATGCCTCTTCCTGTTGAACCACGCACTCTATCCGGTAAGCTGTTGACGCGGGCCAGGAGGCGTCATGAACAGTAAGAACAACCAGCGCGTCTATGCCATGAGCGTGGCGAGCGTCTATCGCCTCTACCTCGAGAAGGTGGAACGCAAGGGCAGGACCAAGGCCGAGGTCGACGAAGTCATCCGCTGGCTGACCGGTCATAGCCAGGTGTCGCTGGATCGAGAACTGGCCAACAAGACGACGTTCGAGACTTTCTTCACGGAGGCGAAGCTCAACCCTGATCGGTCGCTCATCACCGGCTCGGTCTGCGGCGTCAAGCTCGCGGAGATCGAGGAGCCCCTGATGAAGGAAATCCGTTATCTGGACAAGCTCGTCGACGAACTCGCCAAGGGTCGGCCCATGGCAAAAATCCTGCGGCAGCAGCCCGCTGGCTAGCCTACCACTCGTCCCGTGCCGGCTCCCGTGGCCTGCCATTGGCGGCAATGCGGCCAACCAGTTCCGAAAGCGCGCTGAATTCGGACACTTCCAGCCCCGATGTGCGATCCGCCGTGCCGAGCCTCCCGGTGGACACCGACTTGAAGCCCAGCTTCTGTGCCTCGCGCAGCCGCAACGAGCCATGCGCCACCGGCCGTATGCCGCCGGCCAGCGAGATTTCGCCGAAATACACCGCGTCCTTGGGCAAGGGCGAACTGGTCAGCGACGAGATCAACGCCGCCGCCACCGCAAGGTCCGCCGCAGGCTCGTTGATCTTCAGACCACCAGCCACGTTGAGATAGATGTCATTGGCGCCGATCCGCACCCCGCAACGCGTTTCGAGCACTGCCAGCACCATCGAAAGTCGTGACGAGTCCCAGCCGACCACGGCGCGGCGCGGCGTGCCCAGCGGGGAAGGCGCCACCAGCGCCTGGATCTCGATGAGAATCGGTCGCGTTCCTTCCATGCCGGCGAACACAGCGGACCCGGTCGTGTCGTCGTCACGCTGGTCGAGAAACAGCGCGGACGGGTTTAGCACCTGCTCGAGGCCGAGTTCGGTCATGGCGAACACGCCGATCTCGTCGGTGGCCCCATAGCGATTCTTCACCCCGCGCAGGATGCGGAAGGTGTGGCTGGCGTCGCCCTCGAAATAGAGCACGGCATCCACCATGTGCTCCACCACGCGCGGGCCGGCAATCTGCCCGTCCTTGGTCACATGCCCCACCAGCACCACCGCCGCGCCGCTCTTCTTGGCGAAGCGCGTCAGCGCTTGCGCGGAGGTACGCACCTGGGTCACCGTGCCGGGCGCGCTGTCGACGCGGTCGGTCCACAGGGTCTGGATGGAATCGATGATGACGAGGTCGGGGGCAGGGCCGTTTTCCAGCGTCGCGAGGATGATCTCTACATTGGTCTCGGCGGCCAGCATCACATTGGCTTCGCCCAGCCCCAGCCGCTGCGCCCGCAGGCGCACCTGTGCCACCGCTTCTTCGCCTGACACATAGACGACGCGCTTGCCCCGGTTGGCCAACGCGGCCGCTGCTTGCAGCAGCAGGGTCGATTTACCGATGCCGGGGTCGCCGCCGACCAGCAGGGCTGAACCCTTGACGAAGCCGCCGCCCGTCACCCGGTCCAGCTCTGCCAGCCCACTGACCACGCGCGCTGCGCTCTCTGTCTCGCCCGATAGCGGCACCAGGTTGGTGGGGCGTCCATTGGCCTTCGCCGATTTGGGGCCGGCGCCCACCCCGCTATCGACGATCTCCTCGACGATGGTGTTCCACTCGCCGCAGGCGTCGCAACGCCCCTGCCATTGTGTTGTTACGGCCCCACAGGCCTGGCAGACGAAGTTGGATCGGGACTTGGCCAAGGAACATACTCGCGCGGAACTCGGATCCTGTGTAGTCGAGGCGAGTAAACCGTTCAAGAACAAAAAGGGAACTTGCTTTGTACCACGCCTTGGGAAGCGGCGAAGAAACGCCTATTTCACCCGTGTCGCTGCCTTTTCCACGAGCCCGCGCAATGTGTTCCAGTTGCGCGCAGTCGCCGTACCGGATTTTTTCTCGATGATGCCGGGCAGGCGGGAACCAGTAATGCGCGTGTCATAGTCCACCACGAGATGCTGGCCCACGATCCTGACCTGCTCGGGGCCATCGTAGTCCTTCACCCAGTCGAAGCTCGGCTTCGCTTTGGCAAAGAAATAGACTGCGACCGCTCCTGGGCGCTTTGCCGACGCCTCGGGAAACGGATCCGCCTTGAGCACGGTCTGCAACTGGCGCGGCGTGCGCACGATTGCCTTGCTGTTGGAGGCAAGGCCCAGTTCCCGAACGATGTCGTCCATCTTGCGGGTGACTTCGTCGAGCGACCCGCTGCCTCCGACCACCATGTTGCCGGTCGCCACATAGGTCTGCGGATCGTCGTATCCCGCCGCGACTACAGCGTCGCGCCATTGCTGCATCGACATCACCTTGTGCGTTACCGGTCCGATGGCCCGCAGCAGCACGATGTAGATGCTCATGGCTCTCCGATCCGCCGACGCGTCTTCACTCTGTGGGGAGGTTGCCGTCGCCGATATAGTTGCGGCTGTACCGCCCTTTGAGCGACGTCAGGATCTCATAGCCGATAGTGCCGCCGGCATCGGCAAGGTCGTCCGCACCGATCAGGTCCCCCAGGATCTCCGCGGCTTCGCCTGGGTTAGGAATGTCGGGGCCCAGTTCGGTGATGTCGACCGTAACCTGATCCATCGACACACGCCCGATCACCGGGCACAACCTGCCACGGATCGCGACCTTGCCGCCTGGCCGCGTATTGCTGCCGGACAGCGAGCGGAAGAATCCGTCGGCATAGCCATGCGAGATGATCGCCAGCCGGCTGTCGCGTGACAGTGACTGGGTCGCACCATAGCCTACCGTTTCGCCGGTGCGCGCTTCCTTCACCTGCAGGATCGGCACGTGCAGCGTTACCACGCGCGCCATCGGGTTCTTGCGGCCGTTGACCGCCCGCCCGCCGTAAAGCGCGACGCCGGGCCGCACCATCTGGAAATGATAGTCGCGTCCGGTCATGAGGCCCGCCGAATTGGCCAACGAGGCGGGAATGCCGGGGAACTGCGTCATCACCGAGCCGAACAGCGCCAGTTGCGTGCGGTTCTTCTCGTGGCTCGGCTGGTCGGCACAGGCCAGGTGGCTCATGATCATCTGTGGCGCATAGCCGAGTGTCTGGATGCGGTCGCGCACCTGGCTCGCCTCGTTCAGGCGGAAGCCCAGCCGGTTCATGCCGGTGTCGAAATGGAAGGCCGAGGGATAGGCCTCGTTGCGCTCGAGGCACTTGGCCAGCCACTCCTCGAGCATCGCGATCGAGGAGATGATCGGCATCAGGTTCTGCCGCACATAGAGGTTGGCGGCGCCTGGATAGAGCCCGTTGAGAATGAAGATATGCGCGTCCGGCACTGCCGCGCGCACCGCCATGCCCTCGTCGGGCGTCGCGGCGAAGAAGAAGCGTGCGCCCGCCGCATGCAGCGCCTTGCTGGCCATGGTGATGCCGGTGCCATAGGCATCGGCCTTGACCACGGCACCCGTCAGCGCTCCGGCGCTCACTTTGTCGAGTGCCCGCCAGTTCCGGGCCAGCGCCCCGAGATCAATACTGAGTTGCCCCCCGAGGCCCGACGTCAGAGCCATGCCTATTCCATGCGCTCGGGAAGGTAGTCGGCGCGCGCCAGGTTGCCGAAGCGCGTAAACTGGGCCTCGAAGCTTAGCTGCACCGTGCCGGTGGGGCCGTGGCGCTGCTTGGCGATGATGACTTCGGCCTTGCCGTGCACCTTTTCCATTTCCCCCTGCCAGGTCATGTGTTCTGGCGTACCCTCTTTGGGCTCTTTGTTCTTGAGATAGTACTCCTCGCGATAAACGAAAAGCACTACGTCGGCGTCCTGCTCGATAGAACCCGATTCGCGCAGATCCGCCAGTTGTGGGTGCTTGTCGTCACGCGACTCCACCTGACGCGAGAGCTGCGACAGAGCCACGATCGGCACTTCCAGTTCCTTGGCCAATGCCTTGAGCGTGGTGGTGATTTCGGTCAGTTCCTGCACGCGGTTCTGGCTCGATGCCTTGGATGAACCGCTCAGCAGTTGCAGGTAGTCGATCACCAGGAAATCGAGCCCCTTCTGCCGCTTCAGCCGCCGAGCGCGCGCTGCGAGCTGCGCGACGCTGATGCCGCCGGTATCGTCGATATAGAGCGGCAGCTTGCTCATCATATTGCTGACATCGACGAGCTTGGAAAACTGGCTGTCGTGGATGCGGCCGCGGCGGATGTCTGAGGACGAGATTTCCGCCTGCTCGGCCAGGATACGCGTGGCGAGTTGCTCCGAACTCATTTCGAGGCTGAAGAAGCCTACAATGCCGCCATTGGTGGTCTTCTGGTGCCCGTCCGGCGTCACTTCGCCCTTCCAGGATTTGGCGACGTTGAAGGCTATATTTGTCGCCAGCGACGTCTTGCCCATCGCGGGGCGGCCGGCGAGGATGACCAAGTCCGATTTCTGCAACCCGCCCATCTGACGATCGAGATCATCGAGCAGGGTGGCGACGCCTGAGAGGCCGCCGTCGCGCTGATAGGCCTCGCCTGCCATCTGGATGGAGGCACTGAGTGCACTGGAAAAATTCTGGAAGCCGCCGTCATAGCGGCCCTTTTCGGCCAGCTGGAACAGCTCGCCTTCAACCTTCTCGATCTGCTTGTTCGGCGTCATTTCGACGTCGCTGCCATCATAGGCAACCGCCACCATTTCCTCGCCAACGAGGATCAGGTTTCTGCGAATAGCGGTGTCATAAATCGCCTGCCCATAATCGGCGGCGTTGATGACAGTGGTTGCTTCTGCCGCGAGCTTGGCGAGGTACTGTGCCATGGTCACGTCGGGCAACAGCTGTTCGGGCAGGTGTGTCTTGATCGTCGTCGGGTCTGCCGATTTGCCCGCCCGAATGATCCTTCCGGCAATATCATAGATATCGCGGTGCACGGGCTCGTAGAAATGCACCGATTCCAGGAAATCGGAGACCCGGTAGAAGGCGTCGTTGTTCAGCAGGATGGCGCCCAGCAGCGCTTGCTCCGCCTCGACGTTGTGAGGGGCAAGACGAAACGATTTGTCTTCGGCCGGATGCAGCCGCGCGATTTCTGCCATGATGCCTCTTGAGCGCTTTCAGGAAAGGTGCACGGCACTTTTCCGGTTCGAAAGCGCGAATAACTGCAGATCGTTCTTCGGTGCATCGCAACGACGACCGGCTCTGCGGAACCGTTAACCTTTCTTAACCACGCCACTCGGCGTCGTGTCTTGGCCTATCGGAACGCTGGTTAACGTGCCGTAACCCGCCCCTGTGAACACTGTGAACAACGGGGAATGTGACGGTGGTGTCTTGCATATGAGCAAGGCAGCAGAATGGCATGAGTCGCGCTGTCTGGCCGAGGGCAAACCGCTATTTGAAGCCCCACGGTCGTCCCTGCGGGTCGGAAAAGCCCCACACGATGCGCTCCACCCGCCAGTCGCCATTGCTTAGCCGGACGGTCGAGATCACCACGGTGGCGGGCTCGCCTTTCGCTGTGACGAGGTAGCGGGCCTGATCCTCCTGCTCGAATGTCGGGCTGAAAAATGCGCCGGCTTCGAAGTCGAAGGGCAGGGCCTCGGCCTGTTCAGCGCCCAGCATCACCCTGTCGAACATCGATGCCCCGTCCAGAAGGGTGTCCTTGATGATATCGGGACCGACCTGCTCATCAGGGAGCAGGACTCCGCCCAGCGTCGCGCCCTCAGGCAGGTCGGGGAAGAACTGCGCCGAGTTGTACTCGTAGACCTTGGTCACGAAGTCGGTTTTGGCGTCGGGACTCAGCAACATATAGGCGCGCGCATAATCGGACGCCGCAAAGGCCTCGATGAAACCGCGCAGGGCAACCTGGCTGTCGCTCATGTCTATGCTTTCAGCATAGGTGCGGTGCGTAGCGGTCTTTGATTTTTGCGGCGCTTCCTGCGCCTCTGCGGGCAGGCTCAGCGAGACGAGAACAACGGCGAGAACAAGTTGTGCGCGCATGGGACCACCTGCGGTTGCTCGCCTCCGACAATGCCCCAAAACGAAAGGCCGGGCAATCTGCCCGGCCTTTCGCAATTTCTCGGATGCTGGATTTAGACTTCGTCGTCGAAGCGGTCGTCCTGCTGCGCGTCCTTCTGGCCGGCGGCGAAGTCGCCTTCGACGTCGTCTTCATAGACGGTGACGGTGACGTCTTCACCAGCCGACTGGCGGGACGCTTCGTCGGTCGAGCGAGCGACATTGACGGTGATCGACACGGCGACTTCGGCATGCAGGTTCAGCGCCACGGTATGGACGCCAACCGACTTGATCGGGTCTGCGAGATCGACCTGCGAACGCTGGATGGTGAAACCATCGGCGGCCAGGGCTTCCACGACGTCGCGCGATGCGACCGAGCCGTAAAGCTGGCCGGTTTCACCGGCCTGGCGGATGATGATGACTTCGCGACCGTTGAGGCCTTCGGCAATGCCGGCAGCAGCATTGCGGCGGTCGTCGTTGCGCTTCTCGATGTGAGCGCGCTCGCCTTCGAACTTCTTGCGGTTGGCTTCGGTAGCGCGGAGCGCCTTGCCCTGCGGCAAGAGGAAGTTACGGGCGAACCCGTCCTTGACCGAAACTTCGTCGCCGATCGAGCCGGTGCGGCCGATACGCTCGAGGAGAATGACTTTCATTTGGGTATTCCTTGTGGCTGTCCCGTCTCAAGGACGGTTAGGAGCCGCGGACCATCCGCGACCCCAGCGAGTCGATCAGCGAGCCAGTGGCTTACTGAACGGCGTAAGGCATGATGCCGATGAAGCGGGCGCGCTTGATGGCCTGGGCCAGTTCACGCTGCTTCTTGGCCGAAACGGCCGTGATGCGGCTCGGAACGATCTTGCCGCGCTCGGAAACGTAACGGCTGAGCAGGCGCACATCCTTGTAGTCGATCTTTGGCGCGCCTTCGCCCGAGAACGGGCAGGTCTTGCGGCGGCGCTGGAACGGACGGCGGGCCTGGGCGGTGGTAAGGTCTTTGATTGCCATAGCTTTTATGTCCTTGAATTAGAAACGGCGCGGACGGCGTTCGCCGCCGAAGCCACCACGGTCACCGCCGCGGTCGGGACGACCACCGCGATCGCCATCACGATCATCACGATCGCGCTTCTGCATCATCGCCGACGGGCCTTCTTCAAGCTCGTCCACGCGGACGGTCATGAAGCGCAGGATGTCTTCGTTGATGCGCATCTGGCGTTCCATCTCGGCAACAGCCGCCGGCGCTGCTTCGATGTTCAGCAGCGTGTAGTGCGCCTTGCGGTTCTTGCGGATGCGGTAGGAGAGACCCTTGAGGCCCCAGTATTCATTTTTGGTGACCTTGCCGCCGCCGGAGGCGAGGACTTCGGTCAGGGCAGTGGTCAGTTCTTCGACCTGCTGCTGGGAAACGTCCTGGCGAGCCAGGTAGATATGTTCGTAGAGGGCCATAGATGCGCCTTCCTTCGTGGTTTCAAACACAGCAACGTCGGGCGCGGAGCCTCCTTGAAGCCGGGAAGGGCATCAAAGCAGTCTTGCAAAGAGCGGGAACACGGGAGGCCGGACGAATGCCCTATTCGTCGTTCTTGCAAACGACGAACCCTCCGTTCAGCCCCCGGCCAAACGAATTGCTGGCGGTGCAATAGGAGCAAACCGGAGTGAGATCAAGCAAAAACGCCCGGCCGGTGTCTGCCGGTCGGGCTGGGGCCTCAGTTCGGCTCGTCGCCGACGGCCAGGATGTTGCCTTCGGAATCCTTGAACCAGGCCGCATGGAACTTGCCCATGGTGGCGATGCCATTGACCGTCTTGAGGCCGGGCATGTCATAATCCTCGAACTTGACGCCGTGCCGGCGCAAATCCTGCACCTCGGCTTCCACGTCATCGGTCGCAAAGGACAGCAGGGTATTGGGCGCCTGGCCCGCATTGGGCGTGGGATAGAGCAGGAAACTCGTGCCGCCGCCCAGCTTGTAGGTGCAGCCGAAATCGTCTTCCATGGCCGGCGAGAGGCCCAGCTTGTCCTTGTACCAAGATTTGGCGCGGTTCATGTCTGCAGCCGGGATAGTTGCATAGGCACGATGATCCGTGAGCATATTTCCCTCCTGTTCAGAGCTTCGAAGCCACCAAAAATACGCCTCCGCCAAAGGCAAGTAAACGACTGGTTGGCCACGATGGCGCACCATCAACGACAGCGGGAGGCCGCATGAGGCGACCTCCCGCTTGGCTGGATGTGAAACGCTTACGGCGCGAAGCTGATTGTTCCGGTGGATTCACGGGTCAACGGCTCCGAGCCGGCGGGTAACCCGTTGACCGACAGGATATAGGCACTCACCGCGGCATAGGTTTCCGCTGACAGCGTGTCGGGCGCGGAAGGGGGCATTGTGTGCGACTTCTCGACCAGTTCGCCACCCGTCCGGCCTTCCCAGTTCGCCTGGAAGAACTCGCCGGCAAGCGGCGGGCCGTAGGTATTGTTGGTCAGCGTATCGCCGTGGCACACCGAGCAGCTGGCATTAAACGCCGTCTTGCCAGCCGCCACCTGTTCCTCGGTGAAGCTGGGCAGGTCGCCGGCCACTGCTGCTTCTTTGCCCGGCGCGGGGGCAGCTTCCTCGCCGGCCGCCGCCTGGTCCTGCCCGCGCAGCGACTGCTCGTTGCTCGGAGCAACGTTGGCGGGGTCGCCCTCGCCGGTATAGGTGAGGACAATGATCTCGCCTGGATTTTGTAGCTCGCTGGTCGTGCCGCCATCGACATTTTCGGCCAGGCCCGTCGCGTCGGTTGCGACATAGATCGACTTGCCATCGGTACTGACCGCCACGTCACGATAGCGGTTGTTGGTTTGGAAGTAGCGTTCGACAATGCCGTCGACGACCTGTCCGTCCTCACCCAGTGGCAGCACGTAGATCGAGCCGCGCTTCAGGGTCGGTGCCAACAACACCTTGTCCCAGCCCGGGATGCGGTCATCGCCGCCCTCGTAATATTCGACGCTGGTGATGCCCACCGTCGGCCAGCATATAAAGTCGATGCCCTTGCAGTCCGGCACCACGAAGTTCCAGCCGGTCTCGACCGTGAACATCGTGGCGATCGGCTCGACCAGATCCCCCGTGAATGCCGATTCCGGCTCCGTTGGCACGTTGTCAGGAATTTCGTACTCGCTGAACTTGGTCTCCTCGCACGGCGGGTTCTCCGCGAGCTCCCAGTTCGCGTGCTCATAAGCCTTGTCGTCCTTGAAGCCGGCAACGTTGGGCCAGCCGTAATTGCCGCCGCTGGTCAGGATGTTGACCTCGTCATCGGTCTTGGGGCCATGTTCAGTCGCGTAGAGCGTGCCGTCGGGCCCAAAGGCGATGCCTTGCATATTGCGGTGGCCATAGGTGAAGACGTGACTCTTGACGCCATCCAGCTCCGGATTGTCGTCGGGAATCGAACCATCAAGGTTCAGCCGCAGCGACTTGCCGACATAGGCGACATAATCTTCGTTGGCCATTTCGTCGACCGTCGGCAGGCGCTGCGCTTCGATCGGCAGGCACACATTGGCGCCCTGGTTATTTCCCTGGTCGCCGAGCGTGTAATAGAGCGTGTTGTCGGGCCCAACCTTGAGGCGGCCGGAATTGTGGTCGTTGCTTGCTGGCAGTCCCGTGATCAGGTCGACCGGGTCGCCCAGCGTGCCGTCGGCCTCGTTGTAGGTCAGCTGGACAATCTTGGTGTAGAGCTGGTGGTAGGGACTCGCCGGGTCGGGCACCTGCGGATCAGGATCCTTCTCCGCATCAACATAGCTGTAAGCGGCATAGACGTAATCATTGCCGGTGCCCTGGCCCAGCTCGGGATGCAGTGCCAGGCCCATCAATCCGTCCTGGCCGCCGGGCGCCGATACTTCGTCGATGGTGATGGCGATATGCTGCTCGCCAGTCGCCGGATCTATGCGGCTGATCCGCTTGCCGGTTCGTTCGGTCGTCCACAGCATCCCGTCCGGGCCCAGCGTGATCTCCCACGGATTGTCCAATCCCTGGATCAGCACCGTTTCCGTAAATTCCTTGCTGCCGGTGACATAGGAATCCGGGCTCTGTGCCACGGCTGGAGCAGCCAGTGCCGTACAGGCAAGGAGGGCGTAGACGAGATGTGTTTTCATTTCGGGCTCCCTTGATGGTGGGAGGAAACGCGCGGCGCGCTCGAACGTTCACTTCGGGCGGAAGTTCCATGGCTCGGCGATCAGCAGGGCGCGTTTTCCTGCCCAGCCTTGACTCTGCCACACAGTCCCGGCAAACGCCGCGCAACTGGACAGCCGGGTCGCGGATTGTCTAACTGGGATCAAGAGGGCCACACCATGATCAAGCGCGCATTCACCTTTCCGGGGCAGGGCAGCCAGGCCGTCGGCATGGGCAAGGATTTGGCCGCGGCCTATCCAGAAGCCCGTGCGGTGTTCCAGGAAGTCGATGAAGCCCTCGGGCAGCGACTGTCGGCCATCATGTTCGAAGGTCCCGACGATATCCTGCGGCTCACCGAGAATGCCCAACCCGCCTTGATGGCCGTCAGTCTTGCCGTCATTCGCGTGCTCGAATCCAGGGGCATTCGCCTGGCGGATCACGCCGCCTATGTTGCAGGACACTCGCTCGGCGAATATTCCGCCCTCTGCGCCGCTGGCACTTTTTCGCTGTCTGACGCCGCCCGCCTGCTGAAGACGCGCGGTCAGGCCATGCAGAAGGCGGTTCCCGTCGGTCATGGCACCATGGCGGCGCTGCTCGGTCTCGATGTCGCTACCGCCCAGGAAGTGGCCGCAGAAGCCGCCCAGGGGGACGTGTGCGACGTCGCCAATGACAATGCTCCCGGCCAGGTCGTCGTCTCCGGCGCCACCGCCGCCGTCGAACGCGCTGTCGAGATCGCCAAGGCCAAGGGCGCCAAGCGTGCGCTGCTGTTGCCCGTCAGCGCGCCATTCCACTGCTCCTTGATGCAGCCCGCTGCCGACGCGATGGCCGCCGCACTCGGCGAAGTCACCATGAACGCCCCCGTCGTGCCGCTGGTCGCCAACGTGCTGGCAGCGCCCGTTTCCGACCCTGCCGAAATCCGCCAGCGCCTCGTCGAACAGGTGACCGGCGTCGTCCGTTGGACCGAAAGCGTCACCTGGCTCGCGGGCCAGGGTGGCGTGACCCATCTCGCCGAACTGGGCACCGGCAAGGTCCTGACCGGCCTTGCCAAGCGCATCAATCCCGAAATCGTCGCCACCGCTGTCGGCTCGCCGGCCGATATCGACGCATTCGTTGCTGAACTAACCGCGTAACGTCTTGAATCAAGCCGGCAAGTGCTTGAATCACAATCTCCGTAGGGGAGGACTAAATGTTTGATCTGACTGGCAAACGTGCCCTTGTGACCGGCGCAAGCGGCGGCATCGGTCGCGAGATAGCCAAGGCGCTGGCCGCCGCCGGCGCCACTGTCGCCCTCTCCGGCACCCGTGTCGGCGCATTGGAAGATACCGCCAAGGAAATCGGCAAGGATTGTCCAATCCTGCCGGCGAATCTTTCAAAGCTCGACGAGGTCGACAAGCTTGTTCCCGCGGCCGAGGCGGCCATGGGTGGTCTCGATATTCTCGTCAACAATGCCGGCATGACGCGCGATAATCTGTTCATGCGCATGAAGGACGAGGAGTGGGACGAGGTCATCGCCGTCAACCTCACCGCGGCTTTCCATCTCAATCGCGCCGTGCTGCGGTCCATGATGAAGCAGCGCTTCGGCCGCATCATCGGCATCTCCTCGGTGGTGGGAGTGATGGGCAATCCGGGGCAGGGCAACTACGCCGCCTCCAAGGCGGGTCTCATCGGTATGAATAAGGCGCTGGCCCACGAAGTCGCCAGCCGGAACATCACGGTCAATTCCATTGCCCCCGGCTTCATTGCCTCGGCCATGACCGACGAACTCAACGACAAGCAGCGCGACGCCATCCTCTCGACGATTCCGTCGGGGCGGCTCGGTACGGCCCAGGAAGTCGCGGCTTGTGCAGTTTTCCTCGCCAGCGACGCGGCCGGCTACATCACGGGGCACACCCTTAACGTCAACGGCGGCATGGCAATGATCTGACGGGCGCGCGCTGCAACAAATGCAGCTGAAACCCGTTGATAACCGGGACTCCGGCTTCTGGCGGACCCGCGCCAAGTATGATACTCGCCGCCGCTGACACCCGTGGCGGACCGCCTTGCAGGCGCTGGAAAGCGCGCCTACATTGCCCGAAGTCAGCCAACAGGGTGCTTGAAGATTTGGCACTCCGCCAATAAGAAGCGAAACGAAACCTCGATTTCGAAAAAGGAAGTCTAATATGAGCGATGTCGCTGATCGGGTCCGCAAGATCGTTGTGGAACACCTCAATGTGGATGCCGAGAAGGTTGTCGAAAAGGCCAGCTTCATCGACGATCTGGGTGCGGACTCCCTTGACCAGGTCGAACTGGTAATGGCCTTCGAAGAAGAATTCTCGGTTGAGATTCCGGATGATGCTGCCGAGTCGATCCAGACCTTTGGCGACGCCGTGTCGTTCCTCACCAAGGCCGTCGGCTAAGCCCCCGGGCTTCGCCGGGTTAGGCAGCACAGCATGGAATTGCGCCGCGTCGTCGTCACCGGGCTGGGTTTGGTTACGCCCCTCGGTTGCGGAGTGGAAGCCACTTGGGCCAATATCTTGGCCGGAAAGAGTGGTGCCAAACGTATCGACGACTTCGAGGTCGATGATATTGCGTGCCAGATCGCTCATCGCTTGCCGCTCGGCGATTCCGCCGACGGCAAGTACAATCCAGATGAGTGGATGGACACCAAGGAACAGCGCAAGGTCGATCCCTTCATCGTCTATGCCATGGCCGCTTCCAAACAGGCCATTGACGATGCCGGGGTCGAGCCCAAAACTCCGGAAGAGCAGGAACGCACAGGCGTTCTGATCGGTTCGGGGATCGGCGGCGTGGGCGGCATCTACGATGCCTCCATCACGCTGCACGAGAAGGGTCCGCGCCGCATCAGCCCATTCTTTATTCCCGGCCGACTGATCAACCTGGCGTCCGGCTATGTTTCTATTCGTTTTGGCCTCAAGGGGCCGAACCATTCGGTCGTAACCGCCTGTTCCACCGGCGCCCATGCCATTGGCGATGCGGCCCGGCTGATCGCGCTCGGCGATGCCGACGTGATGATTGCCGGTGGCGCCGAAAGCTGCGTCAACCGGCTGGCCCTGGCCGGTTTTGCTGCCGCCCGCGCGCTCTCGACCGGCTTCAACGACAATCCCGCCGCCGCCTCGCGCCCCTATGACAAGGATCGTGACGGTTTCGTCATGGGCGAAGGCGCCGGCATCGTCGTTCTTGAAGACTACGAACGCGCCAAGGCACGCGGCGCCAAGATCTATGGCGAAGTGATTGGCTATGGCCTTTCGGGCGACGCCTACCACATCACCGCTCCGTCGCCTGATGGAGACGGCGGTTTCCGCGCCATGGGCGCGGCGATCAAGCGCGCCGGCATCAAGCCGTCCGACATCGACTACATCAACGCCCACGGCACTTCGACGCCACTTGGTGACGAGATTGAACTGGGCGCGGTGACCCGCATGCTGGGCGACTCCGCTCCAGGCGCCGTCATGAGTTCGACCAAGTCCGCCATCGGTCATCTGCTGGGCGCTGCCGGTTCGGTAGAAGCAATTTTCTGCCTGCTGGCTATGCGCGACGGCATGGCTCCGCCGACGCTCAACCTCGATAATCCCTCCGTCGAAACGGTGATCAACCTGGTGCCCAAGACGGCATTCAAGAAAGAAATCAACGTGGCGCTGTCGAACAGCTTCGGCTTTGGCGGCACCAATGCGACCCTGGTCATGCGCAAGGTCAGCTGACTTTTCCACGATTCAAGTCGAGGCACATCGCGTTAGCACGCGATGTGCCTCTTGTCTTTGCTGGTCGGCATGAGAACAATGCCGCTGGCCACAAGGCTGCCGAAAAACGAGTGAACAAGATCCGACGCATTTCCTGCGCACGGGCTTCGAGGGTGATCCAGCACGATGAATGATCGCAAGGTCCGGCGCCGCCGCCGTTCGAGCAACGGCTTCGTTGATATCCTCAACGGTCTGCTGACCCTGCTGGTTCTCGGTCTGCTGGTGGCCGGCGGTATCGTTCTATACGGCGCTTCCCAGTTCTACGGCGAAGGCCCGTTGACCGCGGAGACTACCTTCCGCGTTGAAGCCGGCTCCGGGCTTTCCTCCATCGGTCCGCGCCTCGAAGAGCAAGGCCTGATCTCCAACCAGTACATCTTCCAGGTCGGCAGCCGCGTCGCCAATATCGAAGGCACCGTCAAGCAGGGCGATTTCCGCATCCCGGCCGGCGCCAGCATGGCCGATATTCTGCGTGAACTGGTTGAAGGCAATCCCATCCGCTATGCCGTCGTCATCCCGGAAGGCTGGACCTCGTGGGAAGCGGTGCAGCGCCTC
Source organism: Devosia sp. (assembly GCA_049647065.1). Taxonomy (GTDB): domain Bacteria; phylum Pseudomonadota; class Alphaproteobacteria; order Rhizobiales; family Devosiaceae; genus Devosia. The sequence continues at coordinate 66,665 of JBARWY010000153.1, forward strand.
CATGCGGACAGCAACATCGTCGGCGAGATTTCCACATTGCCGCCCGAGGGTTCGATTCTTCCGGGCAGCTATGACTACGTCCCCGGCGACACCCGCCAGTCGGTTCTCGACAAGATGCAGGCGGCCATGGCGACCGAGCTCGCTGCCATCTGGGCCGCGCGTGAGGCAGACCTGCCAATCGAGACGCCAGAGCAATTGCTCGTGCTCGCCTCCATCGTTGAAAAGGAAACGGGTATCGGCAGCGAGCGCCCGCAAGTCGCCGCGGTCTTCGTCAACCGGCTGCGCGAAGGCATGCGCCTGCAGTCCGATCCGACCATTATCTATGGCATCACCAAGGGCCAGTCGACGCTGGGTCGCGGCCTGCGCCGCTCGGAAATCGAAGCGCAGACGCCCTACAACACATACCAGATCGACGGGCTGCCCCCGACGCCGATTGCCAATCCCGGCGTCGACGCCCTGAAGGCCGTAGCCAATCCCGATAGCCACGACTACCTCTACTTTGTCGCCAAGGGCGCCACGCCCAAGGAGGGGCACGTCTTTGCCGAGACCTATGCCGAACATCAGGAAAATGTCGCGCGCTACCGCCAGATAGCCGCCGAAGCTGCGGCGCAGGCCGAAGCCGATGCCGAAGCCGCGCGCCAGACACTGGAAGCCGAAGAAGCGGCCGGGGCCGACGCGTCCCCGGACCAGGAGTGAGCCAGCCCCTGGCGAGCATGACCGGCTATGCCCGCGCCGCCGGCGCGGTGCCCGGCGCGTCCTTTGCCTGCGAGGTCAAGTCGGTCAACGGGCGCAATCTGGATATGCGCTTGCGCCTTGCACCGGGCTTCGACGTGCTGGAAAGCGGAATCCGCCAGCTCATCGGCAAGATGCTGGCGCGAGGTTCCGTAACCTTTAATCTCTCGGTAGAGCGCGACGGGGCAGGGGGCGACCTGCTGATCAACCGCCAGGCGCTCGCCACCGTGCTGGCAGCCATTGATGAACTGAGTGGCACTGTCCCGGCCTCTCCGCCCAGCCTCGATGGCATTCTCGGCCTCAAGGGCGTGCTGGAACAGCGCGACCGCCCCATGCCACCAGATGCCGAGGAGGCCTTGTCAGCCGCCATTCTCGACGGCGCCTCCCAGGCGCTGGTCGATCTGCTTCTTGCCCGTCGCCAGGAGGGCGGGCAGATCGCAATCGTCCTGCTTGAGCGCCTCGACGAAATCGAGGCTCTTGTTCACCGCGCCGAGGCGCACCCCGCCCGCAGCCGCGACGTCATTCTCGCCAAGCTCCGCCAGCAGCTGGCCGATCTCGCCGACGACATTACTATCCCGGAGGAGCGGCTGGCGCAGGAGGCGCTGCTGCTCGCCACCAAGGCCGACATTCGCGAGGAACTCGACCGGCTCACGGCCCATATCGCATCGGCCCGCCAGCTCATCCGCGGAGGTGGTGCGGTTGGCCGCCGCCTCGATTTCCTGGCCCAGGAATTCAATCGCGAGGCCAACACGCTCTGTTCCAAGTCGAACGCCGTGGAGCTCACAGCCATCGGCCTTGACCTCAAGGCGGCGATCGATCAACTACGCGAGCAAGTGCAGAACATCGAGTAGGATCTGGCTGATGGAATTTCAGCGCCGCGGCGTCATGCTGGTCATCGCTTCGCCCTCGGGCGCCGGCAAGTCGTCCATCTCGCGCGCCCTGTTCGGCGCTGATCCCAATATCAAGCTGTCCGTTTCGGTCACCACTCGCGCCCGTCGCACCGATGAGGTCGATGGCAAGCACTACCACTTCATCGACGTGCCCACCTTCAAGGGCATGCAGGCCGATGGCGAGCTGTTGGAATCGGCTGAAGTCCACGGCAATTTCTACGGCACGCCTCGCGCCCGCGTGGAGGAGCAACTGGCCGCCGGCAACGATATCCTCTTCGATATCGACTACCAGGGCACGCTGCAGCTGTACCGGAACAGCCGCAAGGACATGGTGACGGTGTTCATCCTGCCCCCCTCCATCAAGGAACTGCGTGCCCGCCTCGAACGCCGCGCTCAGGACAGCGTCGGCACCATCGAGAAGCGCCTCCAGAATGCCCGCCGCGAGATGGAACACTTCAACGAATACGACTACGTCATCGTCAACGAAGACCTCGAAGCCTCCACCCAGCGTGTCCGTTCCATCCTTGTCTCTTCTCGCCTCGACCGCGAACGCCAGCTCAATTTGAGCAGCTTCGTCAAAGACTTGCAAAGCCAGATCGATTCTCTTTGAGAGGGTGAGCCGCAGTGTGGATGTCGTGAGAGCCTCGCGGCAGCCCGTCCCAATGAGGATGCGAGGGGCGATGTAGCATGACCCCGCCCACCGTCATTCGTCGCGGCACCCCGGCCTTCATCCGCGCCAATATCGCCTTCTTTCTTTCGGCTTTCGCCATCTTCGCTTCGCTCTATTCGGTCCAGCCTCTGCTGCCGATCTTTGCCGTCGAGTTCGACCTTGATGCCGGCGCGGCGTCCCTTGCCCTCTCCGTCACCACTGCGACGCTTGCCGTCGCGCTGCTGTTCGCCAGCTGGGTTGCGGATCGCCTGGGCCGCAAGGCGCTGATGGTCTGGGCGATCCTCCTCACCGCCGTATTGGGGCTGCTGCTGCCTCTCGCACCGGACTGGTGGTCGCTGCTGGGCATCCGCACCTTGATGGGGCTCACTCTGTCCGGGCTGCCGGCTGTCGCCATGGTCTATCTTGCCGAGGAGATGGACCCCGATGCACTCGGCTTCTCTATGGGCCTCTATATCGGCGGCACCGCCATTGGCGGCATGTCTGGACGCCTGGTGACTGGCGTTCTTGCCGACTGGATCGGCTGGCGTCCGGCACTGTTCGTGCTGGGGATCGCCATTGCCGCCGCGGCCATCGTGGTAGTCACCCTGCTGCCCACGCCGCACAATTCCGCCCGCTCGCGTATCGGCTTGCGTGACGTGGCGCGGCTCGTGGCTGTCCAGTTCACCGACAAGGGGCTGCCTTGGCTCTTCGTCTCAGCGTTCCTGCTGATGGGCAGCTTCGTCACACTCTACAACTATGCCGGCTTCCGCCTCGCTCTGCCGCCCTTCGATCTCAGCCACGCCGCCGTCGCAGCGATCTTTGTGGTCTATCTGCTTGGCAGTGTCAGTTCGGCCTGGGCAGGCGGCCTCGCCCAGCGCCTCGGCCGGCGCAGGGTGTACTGGATCACGGTCCTAACCATGACCGTCGGCGTGTTCCTCACGCTCATTCCCTCGACGCCGGTCATCATCGCTGGTCTCGCCATCGCTACCGTTGGCTATTTTGCGGCGCATGGCATTGCCAGTGCCTGGGTCGCCCGCCGGGCATTGGTCGGCCGGGCGCAGGCTTCGGCGATCTATCTCTTCGCCTATTATCTCGGCTCGTCGGTGCTGGGTACGCTCGGCGGCTACGCATGGGTCGCGTGGGGCTGGAATGGTGTCATGCTGGTCAGCGCCGGTGCGGCCATCGGCGCCATGCTCGTCGCTATCAGGCTCATGTCCCTGCCGGTCCTGCCCGTCCCCGAACGGCCGGCAGAGCCACCGGCCGGCGTTTAGCCGTGCCGCAGCCCTGGCAAGGCGCGCGCCATGGCCAGGAAAGCCTCGATCGGCAAATCCTCGGCCCGTTCGTCACCCTTGAGTCCGGCGGCCGCCAGCAGCCCCTCGACAGGCACGCCGGCCGCCTTGAGGCTCTGGCGCACCATCTTGCGGCGCTGGCCGAAGGCGGAGCGGGTGATGTGCTCCAGATTCTTCACCGCGACGTCATCGCCGACGAGCTTGGGCACGAGATGCACCACCGACGAGGTCACATTGGGTGGGGGCACGAAAGCCTGCCGTCCCACGTTGAAGGCGATGCGCGCCTCGGTGCGCCACCCAGCCAGCACACCCAGTCTGCCATAGGGGTCTTCGCCCGGCTTGGCGCAGATGCGTTCGGCGACTTCCCGCTGGAACATCAGCGTCAGGCTCTCGAAGAAGCTCGGCCAGGGGTCGAGCGTCAGCCAGCCGGTCAGCAGTGGCGTCGCGATATTGTAGGGCAGGTTGGCGATGATCCGCGTCGGACCATCCGCCAGGAGGCGATAGTCCATCTCCATGGCGTCGCCGCTGATCACTGTCAGACGTCCGGGATAGGCCTCGGCGATTTGCGCCAGCGCCGGCAGGGCCCGCGCGTCACGTTCGATGGCGATGACTTCGCGCGCCCCCTCGGCCAGCAGGGCGCGCGTCAACCCGCCGGGCCCCGGTCCCACCTCGATGACGCGAATGCCCTCGAGCGGCCCCGCAACGCGCGCGATGCGGGATGTCAGGTTCAGGTCCAGTAGGAAGTTTTGCCCCAGTTCCTTCTTGGCCCGCAGGCCATGCTCCGCGATCACCTCGCGCAGCGGCGGCAGCTTGTCGATCTGGCTCATTTGCTGGCCGTCATGGCGTCGGCCATTTCGATGGCTGCGAGGAAACTGGCCGGTGAGGCGCGGCCAGTGCCGGCCAGGTCGAAGGCGGTGCCGTGGTCCGGCGAGGTCCGCACGATCGGCAGCCCCAGGGTAACGTTGACGGCGTCCTCGAACGCCACAGTCTTGATCGGGATCAGCGCCTGATCGTGATACATCGCCACAACGGCGTCAAATCGTGCCCAATGCGTCGGGTAGAACAGCGTATCGGCGGGCAGGGGCCCCTCCACCCCGATGCCCTCGAACTGCAGTTGCGCCACTGCCGGTCCCACGATCTCGAGTTCTTCCCGCCCGATGGCCCCGCCTTCGCCCGCATGCGGGTTCAGTCCCGCCACCCCGATCTGCGGGTTGGCGATGCCGAAGCGATGCTTGAGGTCATGGGCGAGAATCTGCACCGTTTCGACGATGAGCTCCTTGGTCAGTAGATGAGGCACGTCGCGGATCGGCACGTGGATGGTCACCGGTACGGCGCGGAGTCCGCCATGGGCCAGCATCATTACCGGTAGCCGCGGCTTGCCGCCATTGGCGCACAGTTCGGCGAGAAATTCGGTATGGCCGGGATGCCGGAAGCCGGCATGGTAGAGTGCACCCTTGTGGATCGGCGCCGTCACCAGCGCGCGGCAGGCGCCGGTCAGTGTCGCCGCCACGGCGGCCTCGATCGAGTGGATCACCGCAGTGGCGGAGAGGGGAGAGACCTGGCCAGGATGGTCCGGAACCAGTCCCTCCACCTGCGCCACCGGCAGGGCATGCGGGAACACGGCGTTGGCTCCCTCGGCGCCCACGTCAGCAATGTCGATAGTCAGCCCCAGGCGCAGCGCGCGTGCACGCAGGAATGGGGCATCACCGAACAGGCAGAAGGCCGGCAAGCCCAGCTCGACGCGGCGTTCATAGAGGCCCAGGATGATATCCGGACCCACTCCCGCGGGTTCGCCCATGCTGATGGCCAGCGGCTTGTCCATCTCGGCCCCCGTCGGTGAACACAGGCATAGGGTCCGCCGTGGCGGACCCGGGTCTGTTTAGTTGTAGATGATCTTGGCCGTGGCGCGAAGGTTCGCCAGATAGCTGGAGATTTGGCCTTCCAGCGCTTCGTTGCCCTGTTCGGCACGCAGGTCGCCCTTGATGAAGGTCAGGTCCTGCGCCTGGGTCTTCTCGCAGACCGCCAGCATGGAGACGCCCGATTCCACCACGCGCGGCTTGGTGATGCCACCCACGTTGAGACCCGCCAACTCCTTGGCAATCGCTTCGGGCATCTGGGTGGCATGGCGCCGCCCGACATCGATCACTGCCGCGTCAGTAAAGCCCAGCGACACGTCCACAGCAGTGTCGCAGCCGGCGAACTTGGACCGGTAGCTGTTGGCTTGGCCTGAACGCCCGCTCGAGCCAGCACCGACAAAGATGATTTCCTTGAGTATATAGTCGAATGTCTGGAATTCCTGCAGCTGCGTTGCTGCCTGCGTGTCGAGATCCAGGTCCGAAATCTGCACCTGCGGCATGATTGCCCGCTCTGTCACGCCGTTCCAGGCAATGGCAGCGCGCAAGCGATCCTTCAGCGTTTCCGTGCTGACGCCACCCTGCTGCAGCATGCTCACCAGCTTGTCCTGGCTGACATTCATGTTGCGGGCGATCTGCAGCAGAGCATCGTCGATCTGCGCATTGGAGACCGTAACGCCCAGCCGTTTGCCCTCAGCAACCTGCAATGCCTCGTCGATTAGTTGCTCGGTGGCACCGCGGGAACCGCCGCTATTGCCTTCCAGCGCGAACAGCTTCACCCGCGCCGCGATCTGCAGGTCGCTGATCGGGGTGCCGTTGACGGTGACGCGAACGTTCTGCGCCATTGCCGGCAGCGCTGCGGCGAGGCTCAGGACCACGCCCATGATCACGGCGCTGGCTGCGCGCCCCCAGACAGTTTTGGTCATCGTCAGTATCCGCCTCGCGTCAAACCACCCGCCCTCAATGCGGCGGGAACCGCGCGGTGTCAATTGCCCGATGATTGAGGCCAAAATCCGATGCGCCTAGAAGCTCGGAACAGGCACGCCACCGTCATAGCCCACGTTGAGCCCGGCCGGAGCCTTCAGCCGAAAGGTCGCGGTCAGCCGAGTTTCGTTGGGCGAGGTATGGGTCGACCCGGTGCGCAAGGCATTGGCGCCGATCACCAGGTAGCCATCGTCATAGACGATGCCGCCGCCCACCTGCAGCCAGGTATTGGCAGCCAGATCCCAATAGCTGTGCGCCTTGATCGACCAGTATTCGGCCACGGGAACGGTGACTTCCCCGCCGATCTCATGCTGCGGCAACACCATGCCCTGGCCCGGATTGGTGGCAATGTAGGTGTAGCCGAGCGAAGCGCCATAACCGTCCTTGGAATAGCTGCCACCGAACCCGGTGCGTGCCACCTGCATTGTTGCGGTATCCACCTGCAGCTTGCCGCCCAATTTCAGTCCCGGTGTGAACGAGCCGTAGGCCCCCAGCACTGCATAGGAAGCGGTGGCGCTCAGGCCTGCGCCCACTGCGGTATTGGCCTGTCCCGGCGTGGCGAAGGCATTCGGTCCTGCTAGTTGAAACGACTGGCCTGCGATCACCTCGATATAGCCGCCATCGGCGAAATTGGCCTGGTAGCGGCCTCCGACGGTGGCGCGCAGCCCGGTCTCCTGCCGATCCCCGCCCGAAAAGCGATTGTAGCTGAACAGGTTCGTGTCATCGAAGATGAAGCTCTGCGCATCGTCATTGGTGATGCCGACGCTGGTAGTGTCCGATCCGCGATAGACGAGCTGTGCGATCGGCTCGATCAGGTGCGTAGTCGTGCCATCGCTGGCCGCCAGCGGGAAGCGCACGTCCATGGCCGCAATGGGCGTAGCGCTCCACAGCGTCGTTGCCCCAGGCAACAGCGCGCTGGCCCCGTCGTAATAGGCCACGTCGGCCCTGCCTCCCAGATAGGGCGTTGCCACGAAGCCGCCGGCACCAATCCACTGCGTCTGCCAGCCTGCTTGCAGGCTCAGATGCTGCTTGTTGCCGGCATAGCCGTAGACATAGGGCACGCCGTTTACTGTCGTCGTGGCGTCCAACTCGCGCCGCACGCCCAGCAGCCGCGCGCTAATTTCCACCCGCCCGTTGCCGGGGCCGAGATCCTGCACATGCTCGAAGCGGACGAGGGGTAGGTTCGCGCCCTGCTTGCCCTGGTCCGCGGCCGTGACATTGCCGAGCTGGTTGAACTGCTGCAGCCGCGCATCGATGAAGGTGTCATCGGTCAGGTGCGTAGCATAGACTTGGGTGACCGACGATTTTGCCGTTGTGAGCCGATAGTCCGTTAGATAGGCGGCGTCGGTGAAGGCGGTATAGCTCCAGCCGACCGTCCAGTCCGCAATAGGCTTGAACTCGCCAGACGTTTGGATTGCTCCACGCCACTCGCGCTGGGCCTCCGGGAAGCTGAAGGCATTCCGGTCGAGTTGATAGAGCCCCGATGCCTTTATCTGGAACGAACCGGCATCGAACCGCTGCACCCATTCGGCGCCCAGCAGGAAGCCCTGCCGCGTCATGAAGGTCGGCGTGAGGATGATGTCGGTCCAGCGGCTCGAATAGACGGCATACGGCACCTCCAGCCGGTGCCCGGTCAACTCACCATAGTCGTAGGTCGGCGTGCGTACGTTAGCGAGCGCCAGGTCGCTGGTATCGGGTAGCCACAGATAGGGCAGCCAGGCCACCGGGATACCGAGCAGCGACAATGTCGGTTGCTCGAGATACAGCGAGCCGTCCTCGGCATTATAGGTGATCCGCGAGGTATTGACCGACCAGCCGATCCGGCGGCCCGCATCGTCGATGCAGTCTCCACAGGGTGCGTAGGTAGCCTTCTCCAGCAGGGTCCGCAACGCAGCATCATAATCGACGCTGTCGGCGGTGATCCTTGCTCCGTCATAGGTGGTAATGGTCAGCGAGTTGACGAAGGCCTGCTTCATGCCGCCTGTCACATCGAGGTCGGTCATCTCGGCGAGGTTGCCGGAGGGGTCGCGCACCGTCACGCTGCCGACGAACTTGAGCGCATTCATATTGCGGTCATAGACCAGGTTCTGCCCGGTCACTGTATAGCCGCCCTGGCTCAGCACCACGTCGCCGGTCGCGGTGATGACGTTCGTATTGCTGTCGAAGGTCAGCGTATTGGCCTCGACGGCGGCTGGCGCCGACGCGTCGATAGGAGCGCTGAAAAAATCGGTGGGAACAAGGCCTTGGGCGAGAGCGCTGGAACCAAGGGTGAGCAAAAGCAGCGCGCTGGCAGCGGCCAGGCGGCGCGGCGACATACCCCTTTTCGCCTTCGCCTTCATTCTCACGCGCGTCCGTCTTCCTTGTGCAGCAACACCGTCACGCCGATGACGATGGCTACAAACGCCGGTCCGACTGCCGCAAACGTGGGGTCGAGAACGCCGGTCGACCCGGCACGGTCGGCCATCTCGGTAATCACGAAAACAACGAATCCGAGCACGATCCCGTAAAGAACCGCCGGTCCATAATTAGAGCCTCTTCGATAACCTGCGGTAAACGCAAAAGCAATGAACAGGGACCCAGTCAGCACCAGCGGCAGGGCCAGTAGCTTGATGAGGCGCATCGTCGCAGCAATGCGGATGCTGCTATCGGCGACGCCGGTCTGCAACAGCCTTGCCAGTTCGAAGAAAGTCATGTCTTCGGTCGAGGCAAGTTTGAGCCTCAGTTCGCCTGCCGAAGAGTCGGTGGGAACGCGATAGTTGAATACGGTCCTGGCTGGCTCGTCGGGGTTGCGCACGATGGCCGCCGGAAACACCCATTCCCCCGCTTCCAGAAACGCCTCTGACGCCTCGACCCTCTCGTCGGTGCTCTCGCCGAGATGAAACAGCGTCACCTGGCCCAGCACGGTGCCTCCGGGCTGCATCCCGGTTGCCATCAGCACGTAGTGGGTGTCGTCGCTGCGCTGCTCGAGCCACACCTCGCCAGCCGGCGTCAGCATGGCTGCCTGGCCCGGCGGCGTCGGGCTGAGCTCGCGGTTGAGTTGGGTGCTGAGGGTCTCCAGCCCCAGTGCGACCACGAGGCTCACCAGGGCCAAGGCGATCACCGGCGCCCGCACCGTGCGCCAGATCGAGATGCCACTGGCCTGGATGACAGTCAACTCGTGCCGCGCCTTGAGGTCGAGGAAGCCGAGTGCTGCGCCCATCAGCACCGTTACCGGCAGGGTCTTGATCGTCCATTTGACGGCGCTCATCGCCACCATGACCAGCGCCATGGGCACGCCATGCGCTTCGGCCACGAAGTTGAACCGCCATGTGTCCAGCGATTCCACGAGCGCGATCAGTCCATAGAACACGAACACCGTCACGCCGATGCGGCTGCCGAGGCGCCTGAGCACCAGCCAGTCGATCCGGCTCATGACAGCACCGCCAGGGGCAGGGTTCGCGGTCGCACCCGGACCAGCAGCGCAATTCCGGCGACCACGATCATCGCCAGCGCTCCAGTCGCCGTCCCCAGTGGGCTATAGGCGCTGAGCCCGCGCTCGCCAAAGGCAATCAGCAGCACGCCTGCCTCCATCGGCACGGGAATGTTGGCACGCCGGCCACTGGGAAATCCCAGCACTGCCAGTACCATCATGGCCATGCCGATGACGCGCAGTCCCTCCGCGGCCCGGTTGGCCAATAGCATCAGCATGTCGTGTGACCACACGCCGGTCGCCAGGGCCTCGGAAACCAGCGAGAAGCTGTCGCGCTCCAGCATGGGATTGGCTTGGCCCACGGGCTGCGACAGCTGGTCGACATTGACGTCGTAGCGGCCGAACGTGACCTCCGAGAAGCGACCCTCGCCGTGGTATTGCAACGATCCGTTGCGCAACTCCAATACATAGCTCTGCCCGTCGCTGGCGACGCGGGCCGATTCCGCCAGGTAGGTGCGTCGCATCTCCGGGTTGCGCCGGTCATCGGCGAAGAACTCACGTATCTCGCCATCGGCGCCCCGCCCACCGATCAGCAGCACCACGCCCGGCGTAACCTGGGTAAAACGCCCCGGTCGCAGCGTGGAACTCACCAGGTCCGCGGCCACGCTTGCACTGAGCGCGTTGAGCCGGCGATAGGCGTAGGGCTCGACGAAATTCGATAACAGCAGCACGCCCACCACGCCCGCTCCGGCCACCACCGCGGTGGCTCGCCACAGCGAACCCAGCCCATAGCTGGTGTGGATAATGTGCAGTTCCTTGTTGGTCTGCAGTGCCTGTAGCGCCCGCGCCAGCCCGATGCCCACACAGACATAGAAGAAGGCGATGGCCAGTGGCGGCATGGTGTAGAGCGCCTGTATGGCAAGCACCCAGACACTCTGTCCCTTGACCGAGATGACGTCGAACGAACGCAGGCAATTGACCAGCCATAGCAGGAAGCACACCACGCCGAACAGGATCAGCGCGTCCGTCACGAACATGCGTGCAAGATAGGCTGTCAGTCTCTTCATGCAGTCGATCAGTATCCCCGGATGCGAGCCGGACCTTGGTGCAGTTCGCTCCATCCTACAAGCGCGCAGCACCCTGTGCACGGATTTGCCCACCGCCCTGTTGCGGGATTGACGCGGCGATCAAACGCTTCAATGTAAGGCTATCCCCACGCCGTCCGGCGGCACTCCGCCCGCTCTGCCCCAAGGCCCTCAATGTCCCAGTCCATTACCATCCACGTCGCTGCCCTCGCTGGCGCCTCCGCGGCTCTCACCGTTATCTATGCCGCCGAGAACGAGGCGCCTGCTGGCGCTGCTGCGACTGTCTGGGCGGCCACGGGGCTCGGTTGGTCCGAGGCGGCCGATGCCGGGGCGTTCAAGGGCAAGCAGGGCCAGGTGCTCGATGTGCTGGGGGCAGGGGGCAAGCGCCTGCTGGTGCTCGGCAGCGGCAAGGCCGGCGGCGGCGTCCCGCTCAATGGCTGGACTGATCGGGGCGGCTCGCTGTTCGCCAAGATCGCCGGTACCCGCGCCAAGCAGGTTGCCGTCGTGCTCGACGAAGCTGGTGCTACTCCCGCCGCCATCGGCGAGCTTGCCGCCGGCTTGCGCCTCCGCCACTACCGGTTCGACAAGTATAAGTCGGTCCGATCAGACGACGCACCCGTCGCGCTCACCATTACCCTGCATGTCGCCGATCCGGCCGCCGCCGACGCCGCCATTGCCGATCGTGGTGCCACTGTTGACGGCACGTTGCTGGCACGCGATCTTATCAACGAACCGGCCAACATCCTCGGCCCGGTCGAATTCGCGGCCCGCGCCGCCGAACTTGCCGACCTCGGCGTCGATATCGAAATCCTCGAGCCCGAGGCGATGGAAAAGCTGGGCATGAACTCGCTGCTCTGCGTCGCCCAGGGCTCCGACCGCCCGGCGCGCCTTGTCGTCATGCAGTGGCGCGGTGGCAACGTCGGCGCCGCCCCGCTGGCCTTTGTCGGCAAGGGCGTCGTCTTCGATACCGGTGGCATTTCCATCAAGCCTGCCGCTTCCATGGAAGATATGAAGGGCGACATGGGTGGCGCCGCTGCCGTCACCGGCCTCATGCTGGCGCTGGCCATGCGCAAGGCGCCGGTCAATGTTGTCGGCGTCATGGGTATCGTCGAAAACATGCCCTCCGGCAGGTCGGTCCGCCCCGGTGACATCGTCAAGGCGATGAGCGGCACCACCATTGAGGTTATCAATACCGATGCCGAAGGTCGTCTCGTGCTGGCCGATGCGCTCTGGTACACGCAGGACCGCTTCAAGCCCCGCTTCATGATCAACCTGGCGACGCTCACCGGTGCCATCGTCGTGGCTTTGGGTCACGAACATGCCGGCCTTTTCTCCAACAATGAGGAGCTGGCGCTGCGCCTGCTCAATGCCGGCCTCAGTGCCAACGAGAAGCTCTGGCGCATGCCGCTGACGGCTGCGTACGACAAGGTGATCGAGTCCAAGTTCGCCGACATCCGCAATTCGGCCGGTCGTCCGGCCGGCTCCATCCTCGCCGCCCAGTTCCTGCAGCGCTTCGTCAATGATGTGCCCTGGGCCCATCTCGACATCGCCGGCACTGCCTTTGGCGCTGGGTCGTCCGAGATCAATACCTCCTGGGCCCCGGGCTTTGGCGTGGCTTTGCTCGATCGTCTGGTGCGAGATTATTACCAAGGCTAGGGTGACGGCATGAGTGACGTCCTCTTCTATCATCTCGAACCCCGCCCGCTCGAGGCGGTGCTTCCATCATTGTTGGAGAAGACACTTGAACGAGGCTGGCGCGCGGTGGTCGAGGTCGGCTCGACCGAGCGTGCAGAAGCGCTCGACGCCCATCTCTGGACCTGGCGCGAGGACAGTTTTCTCGCCCACGGCCTGGCCAGCGACGAGACCGATGCGCATCAGCCTATTCTGATAACCACAGGAACCGACAATCCTAACCGCGCCACGGTGCGGTTTTTTGTCGATCGCGCCGTGCCGCAATCGGCCGATGGCTATGAGCGGATTGTCTATATGTTCTCCGGCCACGACCCCGATGCAGTGGCCGAGGCGCGCCTGGCATGGGTGGCACTTAAGGGGAACAATGTGCTGACCTATTGGCAGCAGGAGGCGGATGGTCGCTGGGTCAAGAAGGCATGACGGCCGACCTGTCGACACCCAGCCGCCACAAGCTTCATGAAGATATTTTCGCCATGCTCATCGGCACCATGCTGGTGTCGCTCGGCATCGTCTTCTACGCGCAGGTGACCCTGACCACCGGCAGCACCGCCGGTTTAGCCCTGCTGCTGCAGTATGTTACGGGCATTCCCTTCGGCTGGCTGTTCTTCGCCATCAACCTGCCATTCTATGTTCTGGCCGTTTTACGTATGGGCTGGCCCTTCGCCATCAAGACCTTCGCCTGTGTGGCGCTTGTGTCGTACTTCACCGCCCATATTCCTGAATGGATGGACATTTCCGACATCCACCCGCTCTTCGCTGCCCTGGTCGGCGGCGGCATGATGGGGCTGGGAATTCTCTCGCTGTTCCGACACAAGGCCAGCGTCGGTGGCATCAACATCTTGGCGCTGTATCTGCAGGAGAATTTCGGCATCCGCGCTGGCTACTTCCAACTCGGTGTTGACGCGGTCATCCTCATCGCCGCCTTCTTCGTCCTGCCCGTGGACCGGGTGGTCTATTCGATCCTCGGCGCGCTGGTGCTCAACATGATCATCGCCACCAACCACCGGCCCGGACGGTATGTAGGTTTCAGCTAGGTGGGTGGAGTTACGCGATCTTGCCGTACAGCTCGTCGACGAACTTGGCGACCTGGATGGCGGAGTAGATGCTGCCGTAGTTGATGTTGCCATTCGACGCGACCAGGGCGCCCGAGGCCACGGCGGGCAGGCGTTGCCAGAGCGTTTCCCCTTCCAGCATTGCCGCGTCTTCCGGCGACGTGGTTGCCAGCAGGATGCCATCGACCTCGCCAAGCGTCTCGGCAAAGGCTTCCGCCGGGGTTTCCCCCGCATCGTAGTCCTGCCCTTCCTTGGGGGGAATGGTCTTGGCGCCAAGATCGGCCAGCACCTGCGGCTGCAGCATCTTCGAACCATTCATCACATAAAGCACCCCCTCAGCCGGCTGCACGCTAACAACGGTCTTACTCGCCAGCTTCTCGCGGTGCCGTTCCTTGATCTCCGCGATCAGGGCATCATATTCGGCGATGGCACTTTCGCCTGCACCGGCCAGCCCCACCAGCGTGGCGAATTCACGGAAAGCCCCCTTCCATGGCTTGTCGCCCGAAGTCGGCACCAACGGCGCGATCTCGCGCAGTCTGTTGGCTGGCCACCATACGCTGTCGGGGTCATAGTCGGCACAGATGATGAGATCGGGGTCCGAAGCCAGCACCTGCTCGATGTTGACCTCCGAACCATAGAATTCCAGCCCCTCCGGAACCGGTACCCAACTGCCGGGTTGGGAATGGCCATAGCCCACCACCGTCAGGCCCAATGCCAGCGCCGGCTGCAGGTCGAGCCGCGAGTCGATGGCCACGACGCGCTTTGGCGCTGACGGAATGTCGTAAGTGCCGTAGATCGTGGTGACCGAGCGGGTTTCCTGTGCGAAGGCCCGGCCGGGCAACACAGCGCCAAGCGCCAGGCCGGCCGTGCCGAGGGTAAAGCTGCGGCGATTGAGTGTGGGCATAGCCGTTGGATCCAGAGCGTTTCAATGCCCGCTACTGGATCCGTTTTATGTTGACTGTCAATATCAGCTTAAGTCGAAGCGTCAGAACTTGGACGTCTTTTCCTTGCCCACGCCGCTCTGCCGTGGGGCGGGCGCCACATCATCGGGCATGCTCGACTGGTACAGTTCCATATAGTCCTGCATCAGCTCGTAGCAGAAGATGACTTCCACCGTTTCCGGATCATAGAAGGCGTTGGGTTCGCCGCAGCGCTTGGCATTGAACTGCACCGGCTCACGCAGGCTGTAATTGTTGCGCAACTCATCGGCTACCTGGTCGAATACGCCACTGGATTTGAACGCATCGGCCGCCGCCTGCAGCCGCCCGCTCACGTCGTGATAGGTCACCACGACCTCCGTACCCCGGCCATTCTTGTTACCCCGGCCGCCAAGGAGGCCCTGGAATGCCCGATCGATGGTGTCATAATCCCAGTAGCAGCTATCCTGCCGATCGCGCTCCATACGGTATTCGTTGGCGATCGGCCGAAACGCCGTTTCGTCCTTGCCCACCATCAGGCACACGATCGAATAGGCCCGCTGCTTGTCGAGGCTGTGCCCCGCGGCATAGTCGCTTTCGTCGCCCCCGCTATCATAGGCAATGCCCGACAGAATCCAGCCCTGCGCCGCGTCGGCCAGCGCCCGGTCGGTCTCGGTTGTTCGCTTGTTGAGGAGCGTCCAGGTGGCCATGTTGTCCGCGGCGTCCTCTTCCCGCCCGAGGATGGGAAGGTCGAGCTGGTGGAACAGCAGGTGAGCCACCTCATGGTAGAGCACGAACAGGCTGTTATTGTAGGCGAAACGCCGGATTTCGGCGCGCTGCGCCTTCGTCAGGTCCTGCGCCTGGGCGAGGCCGGGAATCCAGAGCAGGCAGAGCAGCAGGGCAACAACCAGCTTGGAACCGGGGCGACGCATGGTGCACTTTCGGCAGCTTCTTGTGTCACCAGAAAATGGCAACGACACGATACTGTCAACGGGACTCTGATGACTAGGTTAGTCTTTGCCGGGCGCCCAATCTGTCTCGGCCAGCTCAAACCCCGAAAACTCGAAGCCGGGCGCCACCGTACACCCCACCAGTGTCCAGTCGCCGGTACTCACCGCCGATTGCCAGGCCATGGTCGGCACCACCACCTGTGGCCGCTGGCCGGCCTCAAGGTCGGCCCCCAGCGCATGCTCATCCACCGTGTTGCCGTCCGAAATGCGCAGCCGCAGTGGCGCGCCGGCATAGTAGTGCCAGACCTCGACGGCATCGACCCGGTGCCAGTGTGAGGCATCGCCGGCTTCCAGCAGATAGTAGATCGCCGTGGAGCGAGCGCGGCCATCAGCCTTGTCGCTGTCCTCGAAGGTACGCGCGTACCAGCCACCCTCAGGGTGCCGCTGCATCCCGAGGGTAAAGATCACGTCCTTGGCGGCGAGGCTGCTCATGCGCGCTCTGCGTCCTCCAGCTCGGCACTGAGCGCCAGCCATTGTTCTTCGGTGGTCTCTAGGTCGGCCGCAAAACGCGCCTTGTCCTTGCCCAGAGCAATCACCCGCTCGGGAGCGCCGTTGTAGACCTCGGGATCGGCAAGCTGCACGTCGATTTTGCCGATTTCCACCTTCAAACGGGCAATCTTGGTTTCCGCATCCTTAACGGAATTCCTAAGCGGTGCGATCTCGGCGCGTCGTGCGGCCGCCTCGGCCTTGTTGGCCTTCCGATCGGCCTTCGAGCCACCGCCGCCCTTGCCTTCCTTGTTGGAGGTGATGCTGCGCTGGTAGCTGTCGAGGTCTTCGTCCAGCACGCGGATGGTGCCGCCTTCGGCGATCCACAGCGTATCGCAGGTCGATTCGATCAGGTGGCGATCGTGGCTGATGATCAGCACGCCGCCTTCATAGTCGTTGAGCGCATGGACCAGCGCATCACGGCTGTCGATGTCGAGATGGTTGGTCGGCTCGTCGAGGATCATCATCCCCGGCCCGCCAAAGGTGATCAGTCCCATCAGCAGGCGTGCGCGTTCGCCGCCGCTGAGGTTTTTGGCCTTGGTGTCCATGCGCGACTTGGTCAGCCCCATCTGGCTGAGCCGCGACCGCCGCTTGGACTCGCTGTCGGTCGGCATCATGTCGACCACATGCTCGAATGGCGTCCATTCCGGCTTCAGCTTGTCCATCTGGTGCTGGGCAAAATGTGCAATATCGAGCTTCTTGCCCTTGCGCAGCGTGCCACCCATCGGTGCGATATCGCCGGCCAGCAGTTTGGCGAAAGTCGACTTGCCATTGCCGTTGACGCCGATCAGCGCGATGCGGTCACCCGGGTCAATCCGCATGTTGACGTGCCGCAGTATGGTCTTGTCGCCATAACCGGCCGACACGCCATCAAGCGTGATCATCGGCGTCGCCTGCTCGGCCTTGGGCTGCTGGAAGGTGAACGGCGCCGAATATTCGTCGAACATCGCCGCAGGGGGCTTCAGCTTCTCGATCATCTTCATGCGCGCCTGCGCCTGCTTGGCCTTGGTGGCAGATGCGCGGAAGCGATCGACGAACTTCTGCATATGGGCGATCTGGTCGAGCGACTTCTCGCGGCCCTTGTTGTTGAGCTCCATCTGCATGCGGCGGGTATTCTCGAACGTGTCGTAGTTGCCCTTGTAGAAGGTGAACTTGCGATGCTCGAGGTGGATGATCGAGCTGACAGACTTGTTGAGCAGGTCGCGATCGTGGCTGATCATGAAGACGGTATAGGGATAGGTGGCGAGGTACTTCTCCAGCCACAGCGTGCCCTCGAGATCGAGATAGTTGGTCGGCTCGTCCAGCAGCAGCAGGTCGGGTTGGCTGAACAGCACACCGGCCAGCGCCACGCGCATGCGCCAGCCACCGCTGAGCTCATGTGTCGGCGCATTCTGCCGGTCGATCTCGAAACCCAGCCCCTTGAGAATAGACGAGGCGCGCGCCTCCGCGGTATGCGCATCTATATCGGCCAGGCGGATGTAGATTTCGCCGATCCGGTCGGGGTCGGTTGCCGTTTCGGCCTCCGCCATCAACGCCGTGCGCTCCTTGTCGGCGGCCATCACCACTTCGAGCACGCTTTCGTTGCCAGCCGGCGCTTCCTGCGCCACCGCGCCGATACGCGCATTCTTGTTGAGCTCCATCGACCCGGCATCCGCGGCGATATGGCCTTGGATCAGGTGGAACAGCGTGGTCTTGCCCGTGCCGTTCTTGCCGACGAATCCGGTCTTGGACCCCGTCGGCAATACCACCGAGGCGTCTTCGAACAGCTCACGACCCTGGATGCGATAGGTAAGGTTGTTGATGGTCAACATGTTCAGGCAATCTACGGGAGTTGGCAGGCTTGCAGCTGGAACGGACGAAACCGTGGCAGCGGCCCTGCGACAAAGTGTTTGGCGTTGGATAGAGTTAAGCGGACGTTATGGCAACCGGCTTGGCCGCATGACCGCCCCGCGCCGCGTTACGGCAGCAGGGTGGGCACGTCGGCAAGAAAGCCTTCGCGGACAACCGGACCCAGATTGGCATCGGAACGCTGCGCATCGATCCGCAGCCGCGCGAACGCCACGACCGCGTCCCCGCGCTGAGCCCACCCGATGAACCATCCCAATGGCTGGTCGCGGTAGTAGTCGCCCTGGGCATCCGACACCCACCCGCTACCGGTCTTGCCGCTGACGGTCCAATCGCCGGCTGTGAAGTCGGGCAGGATCGACGCCGCCCAGGCCTGCGCGTCGGCGCTGACCGGTAAAGCGCCCAGCAGCAGACGGCGGACAAAAGCGACCTGTTCATCCGGGGAGATGGCCAGCGATGCGCCCAACCAGCCATGCGTCAGCCCGTTATCCTTGCCCGGCGTCCCGGAAACGTCGCCATTGCCATAGTCCAGCATGGTGGAATAGCGGCCGAATGTGTCCGCGCCCATCAATCGCGTGAGTTCGCGCGAATACCAAAGCACGGAATCCCGCTCCCAGATCGTCGGGTCGACGTCCTTGTGATCGCGCTCGGGCGCCGTGAGTCCCGCATGCCACTCCCAGCGCGGCGTCTCATCGTCGATGAGAATACCCGCGTCGTAGCCCATCACCGCCAATGGCAGCTTGAATGTGGAGAATGGCGCGAACCTCTGGTCGCAGGTGCCTTCCCGCAGCAGCACATCTCCGCTCCGCGCGTCGATCATCACCGTGCAAGAGATCGGTTCAGCAGCAATTGCGCCGCCGCCGCCAAGAGCGAGAGGGAGAATGAGCAGGCAGATACGCAGATTGAACAGCACGACTCTTGGTCTCCGACCGGGCAGGATGTCCCGACTAGCCAATCCGTCATGTCGAAAATGTGGAGACGGCGCAAATGCAGGGCCGCTGCCTCGCGGTCCATCCATCACAATATTTCCGCCACGCTGTTCGCGCATCGTCCCTGCTCTCCAATGGGAAAGGATGACGAGATGAACATCGCTACACTAGGTCTGGCCGCCACCATCGCCCTGAGCGGCGTGGGCCTTGCCACGGCCCAGTCCGAGATTGCCGAGCCACCTGCCACGCTGGAAGACCTCCAAGCGCACCGCGTTGATGCCGGGCAGGTGCAGGTCACCTTTAGCTACGATGGCGGCGCCTGCGAGGAAGTCGACCCTGCCGAACTCGGCGAAGCCGCGGACGGCAAGCTCTCCTTGACCTTCCCCACCACCAGCACCGCCGAAATCTGCACCATGCAGGTCGTGACCATCAAGGTGGATCAGGCCATCGTCGCAGACGGGTCTGTAGCCGAAGTGGACGTTACGCTGCTCGCCACCGATGGCAGCGTTGCCGCTACCGGAACGGCCCCGATCAGCGCCGAGTGACCATGCAACTGTCGGGCGCGTCGAAAGGGCGTGCCCGTCTTGTCTCCGTCGCAGTCTGCGGCTACAAGGCGCCACCTTCCCAACAGACCCATTCAAGGATCGAACCTCATGGCGCTCGAACGCACCTTCTCCATCATCAAGCCCGATGCCGTCCGTCGCAACCTCATCGGCAAGATTATCTCCAAGTTCGAGGAAGCTGGTCTGACCCCGATCGCCCTCAAGAAGATCCACATGACCCGTGCCCAGGCCGAAGGCTTCTACGGCGTGCACAAGGATCGTCCCTTCTTTGGCGAACTGGTGGAGCAGATGATCGCTTCGCCCGTCGTCGTGCAGGTTCTGGAAGGCGAAGGCGCCATCCTCAAGAACCGTGAAGTGATGGGCGCGACCAACCCGGCCAACGCTGCTGACGGCACGATCCGCAAGGAGTTCGCCCTCTCGATCGGCGAAAACTCGGTCCACGGTTCGGATGCTCCCGAAACCGCCGCCCAGGAAATCAAGTTCTTCTTCAACGACGACGAACTGGTCGGCTAATGCCCTACATCAACGTCCGGATCGTTGCAGGTGCCACCACGCAGCAGAAGGCTGACGTGATTGCCGGCATCACCGACGTTATGATCAAGGTCCTCGGCAAGAACCCGGAAACCACCCACGTCGTCATCGACGAGGTGCCGTTGGAGAACTGGGGCCACAAGGGTAAGTCCGTCGCCGAGCTGCGCAAGCAGCCCAAGGACTAAGGCTGTTTGCCTATCCGGAGACAAGGCCGCCCGCCGGGCGGCCTTTTTGCTTTGCTTGTGCTATAAGCAGCCAACACCACCTACGTCATTCCCGCGAAAGCGGGGGTATTCCTGACTGATCCATCCGCAAAGTGGGCCTCCCGCTTACGCGGGAATAGCGCCGTTGCTTGATCGGCGCCCCACGAAAGAACCGATTTGTCCCTTCCCGATACTATCCTCGCCCCGCTCGCTCGCGCCCTTGCCGCCAAAGGCTACGAGACGCTGACTCCGGTGCAGGCCGCCATCATCGAAGATGAAGCCGCCGGCCGCGATCTCCTCGTTTCCGCCCAGACCGGCTCAGGCAAGACCGTCGCCTTCGGCATGGCGATCGCACCGACCCTACTGGGCGATGCCGAGCGCTTCACCGAGTTCGGCGCGCCGCTCGCTCTGCTGATCGCCCCGACCCGCGAGCTGGCCCTCCAGGTGCAGCGCGAGTTGGAATGGCTCTATGCCGAGACCGGCGCCCGCACGGCATCCTGCGTCGGCGGCATGGATGCGCGCACCGAGCGCCGCGCCCTCGAACGCGGCGCCCACATCGTTGTCGGCACGCCGGGTCGCCTGCGTGACCACATTACCCGCGGCGCCCTCGACATGTCTGCCCTCCGGGCCGTCGTGCTGGACGAAGCCGACGAAATGCTCGACCTCGGCTTCCGTGAGGACCTTGAATTCATCCTCGACGCCGCGCCCGAGGACCGCCGCACGCTGCTCTTTTCGGCGACCGTTCCCAAGCCCATCGCCCAGCTGGCCAAGACTTTCCAGCGCAATGCGTTGCGCGTGGCCGCTACCAGCGCCAACGAGCAGCACAGCGATATCGACTACAAGCTGATGTTGGTGCCCTCAGCCGAGCGCGAAAACGCCATTATCAACACGCTGCTCTACTTCGACAGCGCCAATACGCTGGTATTCGCCTCCACTCGCGAGGGCGTAAAGCATCTCTCGTCGCGCCTGCATAACAGGGGCTTCGACGTTGTGACCCTCTCGGGGGAACTGTCCCAGGCCGAGCGCACCAACGCGCTCCAGTCGATGCGCGATGGCCGCGCCCGCATCTGCGTCGCCACTGACGTTGCCGCCCGCGGCATCGATCTGCCCAACCTCGACCTCGTTATTCACGCTGACCTGCCGACCAATCCCGATACGCTGCTGCACCGCTCGGGTCGTACCGGGCGGGCAGGGCGCAAGGGCACCTGCGTCATAATCGCGCCGATGCACCGTCGCGCCGTCGCCCAGCGCGTCCTCAAGACCGCCAAGCTCGACGTCACCATGATGGCGCCGCCGTCTGCCGAGGAAATCGAAGCCCGCTACCGCGAAAGCATCCTGTCCAACGAGATGCTGAATTTGCCGGTGGCCGAGGAAGAGGCCGAGTTCGTTTCCCAACTGATGGCGCGCTACTCCGCCGAGACCATCGCTGCCGCCTACCTGCGCCAGCAGATGGCGGCGCGTCCGGCGCCGGAAGACGTGTCCGACGCTCCGGTCTTCGACAAGCCGGGCGACAAGGACCCGCGCACCCGCGAGCGTTTCGAGGGTGGCACCTGGTTCAAGGTTTCCGTCGGTCGCAAGCACAAGGCCGAGCCGCGCTGGCTGCTGCCCATGCTGTGCAAGGCCGGCAACGTCACCAAGACGGCCATCGGCTCGATCCGCATCTTCGATACCGAATCCATCTTTGAGGTAGCCGCCCAGAAGGCCGACGCATTCACCAAGTCGGTTGAAAAGAACGGATCGGGCGAACGCGGCGTTACCATCTCGGCCGTCGATGGTCCCGGTGAGCGTCGCTCCGGTCCGCCCCCGAGCCAGCGCCGCCCGCCGGGCCCGGTCGAACGCTTCGACCCCAGTGCCCCGCGTCCCGAGCGCAATGATCGCCAGCATCGCTACGGTTCGGCCGCCCTCGCCACTGATGACTTCGCCGCGCCGGCAACCGGCGCCTGGGACCCATCCGCCGAAGCGCCACGTGCGCCCAAGCCTGACTTCGACAAGCCGCGCCCGCCCAAGGTCGGCAAGGCGCCGCCCAGCAAGGACAAGGGCAAGCCGAAATGGGCTGGCAAACCCGCCGATGGTACTGCCAAGAAGCCCAAGGACCACAAGCCCAAGCGCAAGCCGCAGGTCTAGGCGTGTCTGCACTCCCGACCATTTTCAGCTTCTGGCATGGTCCGATGAGCTGGCTGGAGGCGCTTTCGATCGCCTCCTTCCGCCGGCAGGGGCATCGGGTTGAGGTCTATTCCTACGATCCGATTCCCGGCCTGCTGCAAGGGGCCATTGCCTGTGACGCCGCCGATGTGCTGCCGCGCGAGCGGCTGGTGTTCTACAAGGGCAGGGGAACACCCGGCGTGTTCTCCGACCTGTTCCGCATGACGGGCCTGCGCCAGGGTCGCGGCGTCTATGCCGATCTCGACGTCTATAGCGTACGCCCAATCGCCGGTCCGCCCGACTATCTCATGGCCTATGAGCGACCCGGCTCGGTCAATGGTGCGGTACTGCATATTCCGGCCGACGCGCCGCTGCTCGAGGATCTGCTCGGCATTTTTCAACCCGGTCCGCGCCCGTTGCTCGAACCGCATTTGCCGATCTTCCGCCGCCTCGAAGTTGGGATACGCCGGTTGTTTGGCGACCCGGTTGCGCCCGAGCACATGCAATATGGCGCCACCGGCCCGATGGCCTTGACGCACTATGTGCAGCAGCGCGGCCTCTCCGGTCGGGTCCTGCCCAGTTCCGCGCTTTACCCGATCCCCTATGAAGGCATCCCGTCGCTGATGCTCCCCGGCTCCAGCGTCGACCCCGCCATTCGCCCCGATACGCTGGCGATCCACCTCTGGCGCAGCCAGCTGACGCGCCGGGGCAGGGCGGATATGCCGGCGCCACCGCCCGGCAGCGCCATGGCGGAACTCTGCCTGCGAGAAGGCATCGTGTTCGGCGACATGCAGGCCCAGTAGGCCGCTGGCCCTCGTCGGCCACGAAGCCTCAGGGGCCGGGCGATTTTCGCACCGGCACTCCGGCCACCACGTCGGGCGGCAGCAGACGGGTATTGACGCCCATGCGCGCGCTGCCTCGTTTGGCACGCAACCAATGCGTCGTGCATCCGCAGGTTTGGCAGAAGTGGAAGGCGATGCGCCTGTCACCCCACAGATACGTCGCGGTCGAACCGGTTACCGTCACGTCATCCGGATTGTAGTAGGCCCACAGCACCCCGCGCTTCTGGCAATGTCCGCACTGGCAGTCATTGATGTCGCGCGGCGCCTCCTTGAGGCGGTAACGCACCGCGCCGCAATGACAACGCCCTTCAATTGCCACGGCGACCTCGCTTCCAGCGTTAGCCACTGCGCTTCTTGCTGGCATGATAGGTCAGCGCCAGTGCGATCATGTGCTTCAGCGCGGGCTCGTTGGGCGCCTCGCCGATGACCACGCCGCGGTCGCCGTCATACCCGAACGCATCGGGGTATAGCGTGCGGTAGCGGCTCAGCAGGTCGGTCTGGCAATTCACATAGATTGCCGGGCGGCCCGAGACCTTGTCCCGCCCGAGCCGCACCGTCGTGCCGCTCCCGCTGGCCGAGGTCAGGTAACTGACCTCGCCCCATTTGAGCGTTTCCTCGAGCGGCCCGACGCCATCCGTCGCCTCCGCCGTCTCGCGGATCAGCGACCGCAGCCGCAGCAGCCGGTCGCGCAGGAGCGTGGGATAGGCGTCAAACACCGCTGCGACTGCCGGGTTCATGCTATTTCTTGCCCTTGATGTCGATCTCGGGCTTGGCCGCTCCCGTCACCGAACCAGCCAGGCCGTCCAGCGATCCGCCGCTTAGTCCCAGTTCGCTCATCAGCGCGTCGATCAGTGGCGCCTGGCTGCGATAGCGCAGGGCGGCTGCCACTGCTTGGTCCGCCAGCCCGCCGCCATTGGCCCCGCTCGCTTCGCCGCCGCCGTTCTGGCTCGAGCCGTTCAGTCCATCGACATGGAGGATCTTGATTCCCTCGATATTCTGCATCGGCTTGACGCTCTCGGCGATGATCTGCGGCAGGGCCTCGATCAACCGGATGCGCACCTGCATGGCGATTTGTTCTGCGTTTAGCGTGTTGCTCGCCTCGTTCACCGAGCGCTTGCCTTCCGCCTCCACCTTGTAGACCGCCGCCAGGGCCTCGGCGCGCAACTTCTCGGAATCCGCCGAGCCCTTGGCCGCCACGCGAACCTTGTCGGCATCTGCCGTAGCCCCGATGCGCACCGCTTCCGCGCGGTCGGTTGCCGCGGCCTTCTCAGCTTCCGCCGCGACGGTGATCGAAATCGCCGCCTGCTCGGCCGCCTTGCGCGCCTCGATCAGTTGGATCGCCTTCTCGCGTTCAGCCACCGCGGTCTGGCGCGACGTCGTTACCTCTTCCGCCGCCTTGGCCGCCAGCGCCCGCGCCTCGTCTGCAGCCGCATCGGCAACCGACTTTTCCTTGCTCTTGACGGCAATCGCGATATCGCGTGCCTGCTCGGCCAGCGCGATCTGCTTGGCCTTGTCGACAGCCGCTGCTTCAACCGCCAGGGCCGTCGCAATCTCGCGCTCCTTGACGATCTGTCCGGAGGCGATGTCGGATTCACGCACCTGCTGCGCCGCCAGAATGCGCGCCTGCTCGGATTCGCGCTCGCGATCCGATTGCTGCTGCTTGATCAGCGAACCCTGTTCGGCCACCCGCGTCTGAATTTCGCGCTCTTGCTCCAGCCGGGCAAATTCCTGGTCGCGGTTGATCTGGTACTTCTGCGCCTGCGCATCGAAATTCTTGCGTTCGATCAGCACCTGCGTTTCCTGTTCGATGTCGTTGCGCATCTTGCGCCGCTCTTCGATCGCCTGCGTCAGCTTGAGCAGACCCTCCGCGTCGAAGGCGTTGTCCGGGTTGAAGAATTCTCGGTTGGTCTGGTCCAGCCCGGTCAGCGATACCGATTCCAGTTCCAGTCCATTCTTGAGAATGTCCTCGGATACGGCCGCCTGCACCTTCTGCACGAAGTTGACGCGCTGCTCGTGCAGCTCCTCCATGCCCATCTCCGCCGCCACGGCGCGGAGCGCGTCGACGAACTTGCCTTCAACCAATTCTTTCAGCGCTCCTGGCTCCATCGTGCGCCGTCCCAGCGTCTGCGCAGCATTGGCAATAGATTCGATCACCGGTTGCACACGAACGTAGAATTCCGCCTGCACGTCGACACGCATGCGATCCTTGGTGATCAGAGCCTGGTCCGCCGCACGCCGCACTTCCAGCCGCAGCGTGTTCATATTGACCGGGATCTGCTCATGCAGCACCGGAAACACCAGTGCGCCGCCATTCATGATCACCTTCTGCCCGCCAAAGCCGGTGCGCACAAAGCTCACTTCCTTGGACGAGCGGCGATAGAGGCGGGAGAACACCAACCCGATCGCGAAGAGCGCGACGAGGATCACGACGAGCATGATCAGGATGTCGATGAGAGACTGGGACACGATGCTGAACTCCTGGATCGGGGTTGGCGGCGTTGCTTGGATAGTCGTCGTGGTCGGCAATTGGGCAGGCGGGTCGACAGCGGTCGGCGGCACTGGCTCCCCCGGCGATGCGCCGGCATCGACCGGTATCGGCGCCGGAAATCTGTTTGGCATCAGCCGGCCGGCTTGAGCTTGCTGATGGCGCGATAGACCGGACCCTCCTGGCGGATGATGACCACCTCCGAGCCCTCCGGCATCGTCGGCTCGCCATCGTCGGGTTCGATCAACAGGTAGTGGGTCTTGCCATGGATATCGGTTAGCTTGGCCTCCGCCGGGCTGCCATGGCCGGCGACGCCGCGAAACACCGTCGCCACTCGACCCACGAAGGCCTTAGTGCTCACTGCCTCGGTTTCTTCCCTTGGCATGATCCGGGCAATGGCGAGCCCCACGTGGCGCGTTACAAAAGCCGCGCCGAATATTGCTGGTGCGCTTGCGATCCACGGGTTCAGCGCAAAGCCGAACGTCTGGCGGAGTATTTCCTGCACGGCAAAGCCCGTAAGGCCGAAACTGGCAGTGATGAGGATGAGCACGACCAGCGCCGGCAGCTTGCCGAAGCTCAGCCAGCTCAGCGTCTGGCTCAGCGGGCCCAGTTCCATGTCGGGAATGTCGGCGTCGAAATCGGGCAGGGCGCTGTCCACTATCGCAGATGGCTGTGCCCCGAACAGCAACCCGGCCAGTTCGATGACAGCTATGGCAAACGTCAGCCCGATAGCGACGGCGAATGGCGCGGTCTCGCTAGCAAACACGTCCATCGGCTAGCCTCCCGCTGGTCGATTGGGCCCGGTTGTCCGCGGCCGCGGACTGTCGCATCCAATATTGAGGCTCGCCCAGCCCGGGTCAAGCCGAGCCCGACGGAGCATGACTGGCCTATGCCGGCGCTGGAGCGTCCCGCTTCAGCTTGCCCAGCCGCGCCAGGTTCCCGCCCGCCATAATGGCAGCGCCGATGACGGACAGGCCGGCCGCCACCCTCAAGGCCAGGCGGTAGTCGCCGCCGCTTGCGAGCAGGCCAAAGCCGGCGGCGCCCAGCAGGTTCGCGGCGATGGCGACAACATCCATCAGCGAAGTTGAAAGCCCCACCCGGCCTTTGATGGCGTCCTGGACATAGGAAATGTTGACGCTCATCAGCGCCGCCGTGCCCAGCCCGTTGAGCGCCAGGAGCCAGAATAGCGCGGCGACGCTGGTGAGTTGGCTGGTCAGCCCGATGAACAGGGCCATGACCAGTCCGGCCGCCGCGAGCAGCGTCTCCTTGGTCATCCGTGTCGTCAGATAGGCAAGAAGCAGCATGAACGGCGCTTCCGTTGCTGCGGTAATGCCGGCATAGAGGCCCACATCAGTGACAGTCCCGCCGAGGTCGACAACGATGAACAGGGACACCGTGAGCGTGAGGATTCGCATTGCCCCGGTCATGACCACGAGACCGATCAACCCAGCCAGGGTGCCCGGACGCAGCGCAAAGACAGATAGGCGCGATGATCCCTCTGCGCGCGTGGGCGCGGGCATCTGTACCGCAGTCGTTTTGTCGCTCATCAGCAAGGCGAATATGCCGGCAACAATCAGATAACTCAGTGACGAGGCCAGATAGACGTCAAAAATGCTGAACTCCGCGGCCACCCAGCCGGCGAGGGGCGGTACGATGATCCAGGCCAAGGTGAAAACCGTCCGGAGTGCGGTCACCATGAAATCCGCGCGATCCGGCCGATGCGTCAGATAGTAGACCCGCACATAGCCAAAGCCCTGGCCGTAAAAAGCACCGGCTATCGGCATGATCAGCGCCATGGAAACCGCGAACGCCCATTGCGTTGGCCAGACATAAATCATGCCGTGCGCGACGATACCCGCCAGCGCCGTGAGCAGCGCGAGCAGTCGCCGATCCGGCAATTTGTCGGAAAGGTAACCCAGGCCCAGCGAAACAAACGTGCCCAGGATCGCGCCGACACTCATGATGCTGGCAAACCACCCCGGAGACAGCCCCAGCGTGTCCACCCCTACCAGCGACGCGTAGGGCATCGTGGCGGCATAGGTCACGCCTGAAAAGAACATATTTGCCCCGAGCAGGGCGGTCACCGGCATGCGTGTCGTCTGTACCATGCTGTCCGCTCTCCTCAGGCGGACAGCATGCCTAATCTGGCGCGGCAAGTCCGTCCAGTCAGGCCGGTTCGGTGTGCTTGCGGTTTGCCACGATCTGTTGCGCCAACAGCGCGATATCGTCTGCAAATTTCTCTACGCCTGTGTCCATGTGTTCGGGCCAGCGCCCGAACTTGCGCAGCAATGGCACGAAGGTCGTGACTTCCTCCTTCGACCATCCGGTCAGGAAGTCCCCCAGGATCAGGAATTTGTAGGCGCGCACTGCGTCGATGATGGTCTGGCCGGCATCGGTCAGTTCGATAATCGTCCGCCGCGCATCGGCCTGGCTAACCGCCCGCCGTGCATATCCCGCATCAACCATCTCGCTGACGATGCGGCTGGCCCGGGATGGGTCGATCCCAAGCCGCTCGGCAACAGTCGCCACCATGGTTTCGTTCCCCGTGCTGTCGCCGAACTCGTCCGTTGGCGCCTCAATCGCCACCAGCACGTCAAACTGCGCCAGGTCGATGCCAATCTTGAGGTCCAGCAGTGCCCGATGCCCCAGCTCGCGCCGCATCGCGCGTCGGCGCCAGTTCTGCATCAGTGCATCTATACCGATCACGGCTTCCACCGTTGGGTCATCGATGCCGGCCTTGCGTAGCAGGGTGTTGATGTCGGTCTTGCCACCGGATTTGGGCATGGCAGTCCTCACGATTTCGCATGCTTGCGGCAATTGCATGCTATTGACATGTAATTGCTGTGGGCAGATATATGCCGCAATAGTTCATACCGCAAGTGGGCGCGACTCCATGCGTCCGTCCTGCAAAGGATTGTCCAATGTCTGAAGCTGCACAATCCACCGAAGCGCCACAGGCGCAGTCGGTGGGCCTCATCATCGGCGCCGTCGCCGTGACGTTGCTCCTGGCCTCGCTCGGCCAGACCATCGTCTCGACGGCCCTGCCCACCATCGTCAGCGAATTGGGCGGTCTCGAGCACCTGACCTGGGTGGTCATTGCCTATCTGCTCAGCTCCACCGTCGTTGCCCCCATCTATGGCAAGCTCGGCGATCTCTACGGTCGCAAGATCGTGCTGCAGGCGGCCATCGTCATTTTCCTGATTGGCTCCGGCCTCTCGGCTTTCGCCAATTCGATGAACTTCCTCATCTTCGCCCGCACCGTGCAGGGCCTGGGCGGCGGCGGCCTCATGGTCGTGGCCATGACCGTGGTTGCCGACGTCATTCCCCCGCGCCAGCGCGGCAAGATCCAGGGCATTTTCGGCGCCGTCTTCGGCGTCGCCACCGTGGTCGGCCCACTGCTGGGTGGCTTCATCGTCGAGCACCTGAGCTGGCACTGGATTTTCATCATCAACCTGCCACTCGGCGTGCTGGCTCTGGCCGTCATCGGCTTTGCCCTCAAGCCCAAGGTCGTCCGTGTCGCCCACAAGGTGGACTATATGGGTTTCGTCCTGCTCACCGCGGCTCTGTCGGCCTTCGTGCTGGCGACCAGCCTTGGTGGCAATACCTTTCCCTGGTTTTCGGTGCAGATCATCGGCCTCGTCGCCCTCGCCGCCGCCGCTTTGGCCACATTCATCTGGGTCGAGGCGCGCGCCGCCGAGCCCGTGCTGCCACTCCAGCTCTTCCGCAACAACACCTTCGTCGTCACCAACGCCGTCGGCTTCCTGGTCGGCATGGCCATGTTCGGCTCGATCACCTTCCTGCCCATGTATCTGCAGATCGCAAAGGGCGTCTCGCCCACCAATTCGGCTTTCCAGCTGCTGCCCATGATGATTGGCCTCATCGGCTCGTCCACGCTATCAGGCTTCATCATGAGCAAGACCGGCCGCTACAAGCTGCTGCCCGTCACGGCTTCGGCCATGCTGTTTGTCGGCCTGCTGTTGCTGGGCGTCATGCAGCTCGATACGCCCGATTGGCAGATCGCCCTCTACATGTTCATCGTTGGCGTCGGTATTGGCCCGATCAACAGCGTCGGCGTCACCGCCACGCAGAATGCGGTCGCGCGTGAACTGGTCGGCGTCGCCACCGCCGGCACCACGCTATTCCGCCAGATTGGTGGTTCCATTGGCGTGTCTGTGTTTGGCGCGATCTTCTCAAGCGGTCTCGCCAACCAGCTCGGGGACACGGCGCCGTCGGGCGGTGGCGCCTTCAACGCCCAGGCCATACAGGCGCTGCCCGAAGCTGTTCGCGTTCAGGTGTTGGAAGGCTTTTCTTCCGCACTGCATCCGGTATTCCTCACTGCCGCCGGGGCGGCCATCATCGCGTTCGGCCTCTCCTTCCTGCTTAAGGAAATCCCCTTGGCCACCACCCTGCGCAGGGAGCCCGAAGCCGAGATTGCGGCCGAGGAACAGGCAACGGCCGCCGCAGTCGGCGCACCTGCCACCTGATCATCAGCCGTCCATCCAATCCCGCAGCTCGCCCCAGACGGGCTGCCATTCCATGCCGGGATCCAATTCCACGGTCACACGCAGTCCGGTCGTCTCACCGAGAAATTGCGCGTAAGGCAGAGCCTCCGCCTGCATTTCGGGCTTTTCCGCTGTAGGCAAAAACACCCGCAGCCCAGGTTCCGGCAATGGCCAGCCAACCAAACAGGAAATGCCCTGGGGCAGGGCGAAAATCCTCACGGCAATAACACCGGTCTGCGCATCCAGCGCCCGGTGACGATAATAGACAGGCATGCGGTCCCTCGGTCCCATAGCGGCGTAGCTACGAGCCGTCGGTGCTTTTTGTTTCACCTTCCATGCATTTGGCGTCCATCCGATGGTCCGCCCCGGCACTTCACCTTTGGCACGGCCCATCGTATTGATCACTGACGCGTGGACGACCTCGCGGTCTCCATCATTTCGGCTGGGACGACCCGCCATCATAGGAGTTCACCCCAATGGCTTGGGTTTACCTCGTCATCGCCGGCATCTTTGAGATGGGTTGGGCGATCGGCCTCAAATACACCGATGGCTTTACAAAGCTCGTGCCCACCACCCTGACGGTAGGCGCCATGATCATCAGCGTCGTGCTGCTGGGCATCGCCCTCCGCGATTTGCCTGTCGGCACCGGCTACGCCGTCTGGACCGGCATTGGTACTGTCGGTACGGCGCTGCTGGGCATGTACCTGTTCGGCGATCCGGCCACTGCGGGGCGTCTCGCCTGCATCGGCCTCATCGTCGCCGGCATCATCGGCCTCAAGGTCTTCAGCTGACCTGATTGCCAAGTGCTTTCAACGCCTTGGTTGCGGTGGCGGAATCGATCCGCCATCACGCTGAATCACCACGCGAAGCGGTTGAATCAGTTCCTCGGCCAGCCTACCTGTTGCAGAAAAGCTCAGGTTCCACGCGAACCGCGACTGCTCCCAACATTGTTAATGGTCAAATCAGAGAAGCTTGATAGATTCATGCGCATAGATTGCCGATCTAGCGTCGCCGGCCCCCATACATCTGGAGAGCAATAGTGCCCTTGCGCTGGCAGGAAGTGGCTGTGCCGCTGTTCGTTATCGTTTCGCTGATCGTCCTTAAATACGTCCCCTTCACCGCTGGTCTGCCGCTCGCCCGCGCTGCGGGCGTCGTCGCCTTCGGCTATGCTGCCTTCCTGGCGCTGCGCCTGGTGCAAAGCGAGGAAGCAGCCAGCGTCGATGGCTGGTCCGAGCTGCGTCCCTCGATGGTCGAGTACTTCGCCTGCTACGGCGCGGCAGCTTTGGCCGTAGTGCTGATGTCGGCCATCATCGTCATCGGTGGCACCAAGCACGTTGAAGCGGCCCAGATGATGGCAACGTTCATTGCCTCGCTGATGCTGGGGGCAGGGGCCCTCGCCATCGGGCTCGGCGGGCTTTTCACGCGCGTGCGCTGGAACAACACCCAGCTCGAACACCGCAACGCCTTCGGCCGGGAAACCAGTATCGCTTGGTCCGATGTCCGCTCGGTCCGTCCTAACTGGCGCGGCGTCGTCATTGCCACCCATGATAGGCAGCGGGTGACCTTCTCCCAGTTCCACTCCGGCGCGGCCCAGCTGGCCATTCACGCCACCAACCGCGCCCGACGCAATGCCGAGGCCTCGGCGAAGGCCTTCGCCACGCTCTAGGCAATCGGATAGCGGAGCGCTTAGCCTCGGATTTGCTTTCGAGGACCGCGGTGCTGTTTGAGCGTACCCGCCAACTACTCGGCGGGTGCGTGGGATTGGAAGATCGGGGCAGGAACCGGCCGCGCACTGGCGGCGTGCTCGGCGCGCCAGACGCGGTGCACGTAATAGGCCTGCACCAGCAGCAATCCGAGTTCGCAGGCCCAGAGCACGCCGATCAGGCCCGGCACGCCATTGAGAATGGCGTTGAGCATCGCGATCGAGAAGAACGTTCGGACCACCACATCGGTCAGCCCGTTCGCCCAGCTCGGATTGATCAGCCGCAGCACGGCCCAGATCGAGATCAGCGAGCCGAGGAAATTGATGAACATCATCGCCAGTGGCGAGAGTTCGCCTACATGGCCACCAAGCCCGATAGCGCCATTGAGTGCATCGAGGACCACAAGGTAAACCCCAGCAACACCCGGCAGGGCCAACGGCAGGCAGGTCACCAGATCGTAGACCGCGCTGGTCTTGACCGCGCGCGAAAGCTGAACGTTGAGATCCGCCATCGACATTCCCCCAAAGCAACGACAGAACAATATTCGCACGTTTACTATTGGTTTACCATAATCGATCAGCGAACGTCGTTAAGAGCGCCAGCCAGCCCCGTTGGCGTGGCGGCCAGCCGATCTGCATTCACGCCCCAAATACCAGCCATCACCCCAATTCAATTGAGCGTGGGCTCGCCCTCCGGTAACCTCCAAGCATGAACCAGTCTGTCGTTCTCTGCACCGCCCGTTCGGTCTGCCCGCATGATTGTCCGTCCGCCTGCGCGCTGGACGTCGATATCGTCGATGACCACACTATCGGCCGTGTCCGCGGCGCCAAGGACGATCCCTACACCGCGGGGGTG
Organism: Devosia sp.; assembly: GCA_049647065.1. GTDB lineage: Bacteria > Pseudomonadota > Alphaproteobacteria > Rhizobiales > Devosiaceae > Devosia. Next base: position 99,313 of record JBARWY010000153.1, read on the forward strand.
ATCTGCGAGAAGGTCGCCCGTTACGCCGAGCGGGTGCATCACCCGGAGCGCCTCATGCATCCGTTGCGCCGCAGCGGCCCCAAGGGCAGCGGCCAGTTCGAACGCATCACCTGGGACGAAGCCCTCGAGGAAATCGCCAACCGCTTCACCGCCATCGAGGCAGAGCACGGCGCCGAAGCCATCTGGCCTTACTATTATGCCGGCACAATGGGCCACGTGCATCGGGACGGCATCGACCGCCTCCGCGCCGCCAAGGGCTATTCTCGCCAATACGACACCATATGCACCGGCACCTCGTGGCCCGGCTACATCGCCGGTACCGGCCTGCTCGGCGGCGTCAATTCCGAACAGATGGCCGAGAGCGACTGCGTCGTCATCTGGGGCACCAATGCGGTGCATACCCAGGTCAATGTCATGACCCATGCCATGCGCGCCAAAAAGGAGCGAAAGGCCAAGGTCGTCGTCATCGACATCTACGAAACTGCCACCATGGCCCAGGCCGACATGGGGCTCGTCCTGCGCCCCGGCACGGACGGCGCGCTGGCTGTCGCGGTCATGCATGTGCTGCTGCGCGACAACCTCGCCGACCGCGCCTACATGGAAAAGTACACCGATTTCGGCCCCGATTTCGAAGCCCACCTCACCAGCAAGACGCCCGAATGGGCCGCAGAAATCACCGGCCTGACCGTCGAACAGATCACGGCTTTTGCCCATCTTGTCGGCATCACGCCGCGCAGCTATTTCCGCCTCGGCTATGGCTTCACCCGTCAGCGCAACGGTGCCACATCAATGCACGCCGCCCTCTGCATTCCGGCTATGACCGGCGCCTGGCAGCATCGCGGCGGCGGCGCTCTCCATTCCAATTCTGGCACCTGGCAGCTCGACAAGTCGGCCATAACAGGCGACGCCATGCAGAAGGGCGATCCGCGCTGGCTCGACATGTCGGAGATCGGGCCCATTCTCACCGGCGATGCCAAGGCGTTAAAAGGCGGCGGCCCGGTCAAGGCCATGATTGTCCAGAACACCAATCCGGCCGCCGTCGCTCCCGACCAGACGCTGGCCCATGCGGGCTTCGCCCGCGAGGACCTGTTCCTCGTGGTGCACGAGCAGTTCATGACCGAGACGGCCGAATTCGCCGATATCGTGCTGCCGGCCACCATGTTCCTTGAGCACAACGACTATTACACCCGCGGCGGCCATACGCGCGTGCTCTATGGCCCTGCGCTCATCCAGCGCCCCGGCGAGACCCGCTCCAACCACGAAGTCATCAATGCCCTGGCTTTGCGTCTCGGGCTTGACGACGACAGCTTCCGCACCGTCGACCGCGATGTCGTTGCCGAAACCTTCAGGCGCTCGAGCTATCCGTCGTTGGACGAGGTCGAGAAGACCGGCTTCATCGATCGCGAACGCCCCGATGCCGCCGCCCGTTTCGCCGATGGTTTCGCCTGGCCGGACAAGCGCTTCCGCTTCGAGCCCGACTGGCAGGACGTCGCCGATCTCAAGGGCTACTTCTGGACCTGCGATCCATCACACATGCCGCGCTTCGCCGACCACTGGGCTATCAACGAGCCGACTGACGCGGAGCATCCGTTCCGTCTCGCCACTAGCCCGGCCCGCGGCTTCCTCAACTCCAGCTTCAACGAAACCCCTGGCAGCCAGAAGCGCGAAGGCGTTCCTTCCGTTTTCATCCACCCCGAAGACGCAACGCGGCTCGGCATCGAGGATGGCCAGTTCGTTACCGTCGGTAATATCAGGGGCAATGTCGATCTTACCGCCCGCATCCGCACTGGCCTGCCAACTGGCGTCCTCATTGCTGAGGGGCTCCACAAGAACAAGTCTCATCGGCGCGGCAAGGGCATCAACACCCTGACCAATGCGACGCCTGCGCCCCCGTTCGGCGGTGCGACATTCCATGATGCGGCGGTGTGGATCAGGCGGGCGGTCTAGGCGACGTATCCGCCCCAGAAGAAATACCCGGTCATCACCACCCCGTAGACGATCACCGCATTTCGGATCCACGGCGTCGGAATCCGATGGGCATTCTTCGCCGCCAGGTAGCCGCCGATAGTCACGCCGACCAGCGCGATCGAGCCATGGTACCAGTCGATCGACCCGCTGATCGCGAACCGGGCCACCGCCACTAGTGCCACGATGCTCGACACATAGAGCTTGAGCCCGTTCATCGCATGGATGTCGCTCATTCCCGCCGTAGCGAGGAAGGCCAGTAGCAGGATGCCGAGTCCGGCATTGAAGAAGCCGCCGTAGATGCAGACGCCGGCCAGGAACGCCATTAGCAGCACCGTGCCCAGCGCCCTCATGCCACGACGCCCGCTGCTGCGTGACGCGACGAAGCCGTTGATCCGGTTGCCGAAGATGAACAGCAGCACGGCAAACAGCATCAGCCAGGGCACGACCAGCGAGAACAGTTCGTCCGACACCACCAGCAGCAACTCGGCCCCTACATAGCCGAACACCGCCGCCACCATGCCGTAGAGCACCAGCCGGTCCTTGTACTTCCCCATGGCATGCCAGTAGCCGAAGGCGCCGCTGGCATAGCCGGGTAGAGCGGCATAGGTGTTCGACGCATTGGCGATGACGGGCGGGACACCCACAAACAGCAGCGCCGGGAACACGATGAACGAGCCTCCGCCCGCGAGCGAATTGACCGCTCCACCCAACAGGCCGGCAATCAGCAGGAACAGCGTCTCGACCATCACGGCTCCCCAACAGAGACGTCATCCCCGCGACGGCCGGGATTTACTCTGCGATGTCAGGCCATAGCCTGCGTGGATGCCCTCGCCCAACAGAAATCGCTGATCACCCCATCACGCGGATTGATCGCATGCCAGCCCCTCGGTTGACAAAACGCCTCCTCGCGCGCATATCCGCCTGAGGTCGCTGGCACCCGCCGCTCGCCGGAAGCAATTCCGATGGTGAAGTCCAGTCTCCGAGCAGAGAACGAACCTGAGGTTCATCCTTGCAAGGCGCATCATGGCAACGCGAGCCCCCATGGAACAGTCGCCTCATTGCAGATGAGAGGACCTTGTCATGTCGTTTTCACTCGATATCCCTTCCGCCCAGACCCTGAAGTCCGAAGCTAAAGAACTGCGCCAGCAGCGCGCCGCGCTTGGCGAAACCCTGTCGCATGGCGCCGCGCTCGAGCAGGTCGCCCGGTCCCACGGCTACCGTGACTGGAACACTGCCCGCGCAGCTTTGCCAGAGCGTGTGGCCGTGCCCTTCCAGGTCGGCCAGAAGGTTACCGGGCTATACCTCGACCAGCCCTTTGCCGGCATGCTCATCGGCGTTCAACTGCTGGGCAACATGCAGAGCTACACCGTGACCATCCAGTTCGACCAACCGGTCAACGTCACGCCCACTTTCATGTTCGCCGCCTTGCGCCACCGCGTGGTGTCGACCGTGGATATCCACGGCGTCTCGTTGGCCATGCGCGGCAATGGCAATCCGCAGATGATCGTCAAGCGGGCATGATGATCTCCATCACGGGCAGGGCGGCAACATGCTGCCTTGCCCTTCATCGTAAATCGACGATATATCTGGTTCCAAGTTCAACACCTATGGAACGACCATGACCACCCAGACCAAGCCGATCGAAGCTTACTCCCTGCCCACGCCCAATGGGCAGAAGGTCCACATCATGCTCGAGGAGCTTGGCGTGAATTGGAACTATCACCGCATCGACATCGGCAAGGGTGACCAGTTCAAGCCCGAATTTCTCGCCATCTCTCCCAACAACAAGATCCCGGCCATCGTCGACCCCGAAGGCCCCGGCGGTCAGCCCATCTCGATCTTTGAATCCGGCGCCATTCTCAAATATCTCGGCCTCAAATTCGGCAAGCTCTACCCCACCGACCCGCGCCAGCAGGTGAAGGTCGATGAATGGCTGTTCTGGCAGGTAGGCGGTTTCGGCCCCATGCTGGGTCAGAACAACCACTTCAACGTCTATGCGCCCGAGAAAATCCCCTACGCGCAGAAGCGCTACACCGACGAGACCCATCGTCTCTTCCGCGTGCTGAACACCCAGCTTGTGGGCAGGGACTATATCGCCGGCGACTATTCCATCGCCGATATCGCCTCCATCGGCTGGGCCCAGGGCTGGGAGCGGTACGGCATCGTCAAGGCTGACTTCCCGCACTTCGCCGCCTGGATCGATCGCCTCAATGCCCGCCCCGCCGTCGAGCGCGGGCTCAACTGGGGCAAGGACACTCACGTGAACAATCTGGCGACCGACAAGGAGGCCCAGAAAGTGCTGTTCAACCAGCGCTGACTACTGCGCCACCACGGGTTCGGGGATCACCCGAACCCAGTCCTGCCCCTGGCAGATGATGTTGTAGAGCACGCAGCCATTGAGCCGGATCAGGTCCGGTCCCAGCATCTCGACATAGCCCGAATAGGTATTGCCGTCCTCCGGGTTGTAGATTTCCCCGTCATAGACATATGGCTTGGCGCTGGGCACCAAAGTCAGAATCTGCAGCCCCATCATCGGTCTGCTCTGCAGCGTGGGGTCGGGGTTGCGGACATCGGTGAAGCTTTCCGGCGGCATCGCCAGCGCCGCGGCATATTCCTCGTCCGTCAGGCCTTCGCGCGGCACCACGATCTTGCTCAGCGTCCCGCAAAATCCTTCCGGGCAGAAGGCGATGGTGGTTTCCGACAGCTCCAGTGTCTGCCAGATGCCCTCGATCGGATCGAGCACGCGGTTCGGATCGACCGGCACAGGGTCCTGCGCCGTCGCGGAGACCATGCCCGCCAGCATCACGCCAGTCCCGATCCAGAGCCTCAAGCCGCCATTTGCCATGCGCACCACCTGCCCTGAGGTTCGATCCCGATTCGTCGCTCCGCACGATCTAGCCGTCATTCGTGGCAGCCATAAAGCAAATACCGCAACAATCGCTGCCTGCGGCGCCCGCGGCCAAAAACCGCTTGCCATCCCACCCCCCGCCCGCTATCCACCCCCTGCCGGAGAGGTGGCCGAGTGGTCGAAGGCACGCCCCTGCTAAGGGCGCAGATCTCAAAAGGGTCTCGTGGGTTCGAATCCCATCCTCTCCGCCACTACCCATAAGTCACTGATTCGACTTCGGTTTCTTCCATCCACGCGCCGGTTGTACACCAGAAAGTACACCGACGAATGCGCGTGCCTTACCTCTCGAAAAAGAACTCGGGCTGGCAGGTCCAGATTCGACTTCCCGTGACGCTCGATCCGAGCTTGCGTCTTCGCCGATCCGCCTGACCATTCCTGCAATGCCTGCGCTCGAAGCGCGGCGGAAATCCGTTTCCGTCCTCTCGGCCGTGCAGGCCGCCATTGCCGAGGTCGAACGTTTGAACAAGCACTCTCCAATGCCGCCAGATGTGGCTCGCGACGCAACCATGGAGCGGATCAACCGCGTCCTGCCGATCCTTATCGGCTTGGATGCGCTGGCTGCGCCAACGGCGACAGATGATGGCGCTTTGATCGACACCACCTTCGACATTCTGGCCCAGATCGGTAATGACTTGGCCACGGGCAGGGGCCTGTTTTCTGATCCTGGCATTCGTCACGAGCAAGTTTATGCCGCCGCCCTGCAGGTGCCGCAGATTGCCGATGCCGTGACAACGGCCTCTCCGAGCGCGATCGAGGAGCTCCTTGCGCAGCCCGGCCGGATTGCCGAACTTACAGCGGCGCTTCGCACCATGCATTCGGTAGGTGTGACACCGGTTGAACATGGGCCTCTGTTCAGCCAGGTGCTGGCAAAACACATTGACGAAGTCATCAAACGCAAGGGCGCGAAGTCGGAGCTGGTCGGCATTTATGAGAAGGTCGGCGCCGAGTTCATCGCCATTGTCGGCGACAGGCCGATCGGCACCTATCGCCGCGCCGACCTGCAGGAATATGCCAACGAAATCTCCTGGCTGTCGCCGACCGCATCGTCCAGCAAAGGCTACCGTCACGAGAATGTCAGAACCTACATTGCGCGCAACAAGAAGGTGCAGGGTCGTGGCTTGGCTGCCAAGTCCATAAATGACGGCCGCATCAGTCATCTCAAGGCGATCATCGGCAGGGGTTGCGAGGACAACGATCAGCAGAACCGTGTCTCCAACACCCGTATTCTCGTTCCCGACCGTGCCAGCCCGCCGGTGAAGCACAAAGCGCCTGAGCCGCATGCTCTTAGCCGCGTCCTGAACGTTGCCGTCGACACAGAAGGTCTAACCACACCCTTGATGCTTGTTCTCGGTACCCTGACCGGGCGCCGGGTCTCGCTTCTGGCAACCCTTCGCCGCGAGGCCCTGGTCCCGTGGCACGGTGTCTATGTCATCGAGGTCGACACTCATCGTTACGAAAACGGTGTCTGGGTCAGGGTGCCGTACAAGACCAAGGAATCGCGCGAAGCCATCGTGGTGCCCAATGCGCTGGTCGAGGCAGGGATCGTAGCCTGGGCGCAAGACGCACCAGGGCCAATGTTTCCGGAATTCATGGCCTGTGACGATCCCTGTGATGCCGCACAGAAGAAGGTCAATCGCGTAATTCAGAGTCACGCTCAAGCCGGGAGCATTTTCGGCCAACCGGCATTGGCACGAAGCGGAAGACGAGTTCGTTTATATCCTAAGTGGCTTCCCAAGCCTCTTTGATGAAAATGGCAGGCACCCGCTGAAGGCGGGTGACATCGTCGGCTTTCCCGCAGGTGAGCCGAATGCCCATAACATCGTCAATGACAGCGGCAGTGATGCGACGATAATGGTCGTTGGCTCAAGGAAGCCGGGACAAGAAACCATCCACTATCCAGACGACAATTTCGGACCTATCCGGAAATAATGCATCACGTTCCATCATTGGCGATTATGCGCTTCTCTGGCCTGCGGCTGTTTTCGCAAAGTGGCATGATTGCTGCGAACGGCTGAGATGGGGTCGGCAGCGGTTGCCGGCGAGTTGCGGCCTTCGTCGGCATTCACCGCGGGGGCGCCAAGTAGTATTCCAGACTGTCCGGCCGTGGCGAAGGAGGTAAATCATCGAGAACTCCTGTTATCGCGGGATGACCATTACTTTGGCGAACCAGAGGAAATACGCCCCGGTTACAGCTATCTCTTCCCAGCTAAGACACGGTCTCTTTTTCTTCGTTATGACTGAAAGACCAGTGCTGTTCCTGTACCAAGGTCGGTTGGCGAACCGCACGGTCAGGAGTAAGAATTCGCTCGAACCTGAACGGTGGGTCCACCTGACCTCTTGGCCGATGCGCTCCCCATGCGCCACCGACTTCTCAGGTGGGCGCTCGTTGAGAC
>JBARWY010000154.1:0-11689 GCA_049647065.1 Devosia sp.
CCCCACTGATTCAGTCGTTGCTTGTTGTGGAACCTGACGCGCCTTCGACAGCGCCGGCAATTCCGCCCTTGGCCTGCTGATAAAGCTCACCGGCCTTGTCGGTAGCGGTGGAATAGAGGTCGGCAGCCTTTTCCTTGCCTCCCTCATAGACCGCGGACGCGGTCTCGCCGACCTTGCCCTTGAGCGCGTCCGCTGCCTCACCCATCAGTGCGTCTTCCTGGGGCGAGTGCGGCAGGGTAGAGCCGAGAGCCGCGCCTAGCGCGAAGGCTAGCGCGCCGCCAACCAGCGGCTGATCACGAAACTGGGTGAGGACGGTGTGATTGAGATTGCCCATCTGGCTCCGAACGGCATCACCCGCCTGGGTCGCACGGTCCCGCCCCGCGCTCGACTGCGCATCAATAGCATCGCGGGCGTCGTGCATCTTCTCACGTGCCTTCTGCCAGGTGTGAGACGCCCAGCCGGTTGCTTCACCGAGCAGGCTTCCCGCTTCATCGCGGAATTGCTCGACACGATCACCAGCCGCATTGGTGAAACCCTTGAAGCGATTTCCGGCTTCATCGACGAAGTGTCCCGCGCGCTTCCCGCCTTCGTCGGAAAGAGCCTTGAACTTCTTGCCGGCATCGTCGGCGAACTCGCTATATGTGTTGCCGTGTTCGTCGGACATATGCCCTAACCGCTGCAGGCTGTCCCCGCTGATCACGGTGACCGGATACTCGGCGTACTCGTCGAAGTCGTCTCCACCACCTGCCGTATATCCTCTGCGTTTGTTGATGCTATCGTCCCAATGTCGGTCCGAGCGGATTGTGCTCGCCTCTACTAAGCCGGCGGGCTTGGCCATCAGCCAAGCAATACTCACGCCCAGCAAAGCCACCGGCAGGGGATTGGCCGTCACATTGCGCTGCAGGCCGGAGATAAATTCGCCACCGCCACCCTTGGTATAGGCCAGCAGCTCGTCGACGAGTTGGCCAGGCGAGAGCTTGCCCTGGATCTCGTCGATGGTACTCTCGACCTTAGCGCGCTGCATCTCGATCTCGCGCTGCAACTCTGCTGAGCTTTTTTGTTCGCTGTCATAAGCCATCACAACCTCTCCTTCACGATGTCGGCGTCGCGGCCTAAGGAAGCCGTCGTACGGTTCATGTTCAAATTGCTGGCCTTGAGGGCATTGAGGCCACGCGAAATGGCGACCCATGCAGCGATCCCGACAACGGCCGTCACCACAAAGGCCGAAATGGCGTTGGCAAATGTCGGGTCCATGCCCCGGGCGACGAGAAACGCCGAGAGGAGTGAGACGATTGCGGCGAGCAGAACGCCCAAAGCCCCCAGAGCAAGCACGCCCCCGACAGCGATCGAGCTGACGCCCGCCATGGTCTCGGACACCTTCTCGGAGGCCTCGGCCTTGGCCAGTTGCACCTCCTTGCGGAACAGGGTCGAGATGTCGGTGGCCAAACCGCCCAACAGCTCCGCTAGCGGACGGCTTTCATTGGCGCCGGACATCAGAGGCCTCCCGTGCGGGTCTGGCTAGCAGCATCCGACTCGTAAGTCGGCGATGCTCCGGCAGTTGTTGAACCGGTATTGGCGGGAGACGTTGGCTTGCTCTGCCGCCGGTGGGCGGAGGCAAGCGCGAAACGACTGGCGACAAAGCCTGCCAAAGCCGCCGCACCGAGGAACGCTACCGGCTGCTGGCGGCCGAAGTCCTGGGCCAATCCCATCAGCTCATCGACATCCTTGTCTTCGATGGTCTTTCCCATATTGGACAAGCCCGCGGCCAGATCTCGCGCATAACGTGCCACGGTCTGCTGGTCGGAACCTTCGAGTTCGTCAGCTACCTTGGTGATAGCCGCGGCGACGCCATTGAGTTGCCCCGCGGCAAGATCCTTCTGATCTGCCGCGAAAGACTTCGCCTTGTCCGTGGCCTCGCCCACCTTCGCCTTTGCCTGGTGCCCGATTTCGCGGACGTCTTCGGCAGCGCGTTGAGTCACGGCGTCGAGGTCTTGCTTTGCCTTGTCTGTCACCTGACCGAGATCGTTGGTGGCCTGCGTCCTCAGTTCCGGAGACAAAATACTACGGTCAATCGGAGAGGTATTGGGATCGTTGATGCTCATCTGCGAACTCCTCATCGGCGTGACCGCTCACCACCGCCACAAGTAGCGAGACAATGTCCTGCTAAAGCGCCAGTTCCACAAAATCCGCAATTAAATCAGAGTGTTAAGAAGGCCGCAAACAAGCGCTTCGACCCCTGTCGAGATCATGCCCGGCGAAGAGAGCCCCGAGAAAATCTAGTCTTTGCGTGAACGGCAGAGGACGCAGTCAGTTCCCCTTGGCAACTAAGAAGGGGATCGATCGTCACCTGGCATGCCTCAAGTCTTAAAAGAGCTTCTTTCCGCATCGCGTCGCAAAGAAAAGCGAGGCCGAATGTGGAGGTTGAAGAAGCGGCCTTTCGAGAACGCCATCCGAAACGCACCGTAGGTCTCGGGCGGCACGTCCTGATAATCGTAGCGTCGCCCATTCGTGCGCAGCCACACGGACAGCACGCGCGTCTCCGGATCATAGCTGCTCTTCTCGATCAGGGCCGAAGGCATGGCATCGCTCCTCTAGTGCAATCCGTTGACCCGAACTTGGTTGCCCGCCACCTGAACCTTGTTTCTGCTTTGTTCTGTGGTAGCGTTGCACACTGAAAGGAGGACGTTCGTGACCACCCGCTCTGGCAGCGCCGACCTTCCCCTTCATGGTGGCCGTGTGCCGCGGTGGTTGAGCGAGCGCATGGCGAGGCTCGGGGCGCTAATTTGCGAAGCCGTCATCCTGGAGTACGGTCGCAGCGAACTCCTCCAGCGTCTCGCTCATCCGTTCTGGTTCCAGTCCTTTGGCGCGGTCATGGGTATGGACTGGCACTCCTCCGGCATAACCACCAGCGTGATCGGCGCCTTGAAGCGCGGACTGGTACCGCTTGAGATGGAACTAGGGCTGCATGTCTGCGGCGGGCGCGGCCGGCACTCTCGCAACACGCCTGCCGAGTTGGTGAGTATCGGCGACAGGGTGGGTTTCGATGGCGCGGCCTTGGCGACGGCCAGCCGATTGGTGGCGAAGGTGGACAGTGCCGCTGTCCAAGATGGCTTCGATCTGTACCTGCATGGCTTCATCGTCGCCGATGATGGCAGATGGGTCGTGGTCCAACAGGGGATGAAGGGGGACGCAGGTTATGCGCGCCGCTATCACTGGACCTCGCAAGGGCTAGGGAGTTTTGTCGAGCAGCCGCATGCTGCCATAGAGGGTCGGGCAGAAGGTGAGATCATCAACCTGACCGACAAGCGTGCTGAGCTGGCGAGGGCCGGAAGCGTCGATCTTCTGACCTCCCTTGGTCCGGATGCAATCGTCCGCGAAATCGGTCAGTTGCGTGGCAGGCCAGCATCGGTGGAGGGCCAGGATGAGCCGTTGCTGCCGCATCTGGTGATGCCTGAGCACCACGATATCCGACCGGCAGACGTCGTCCTTAAGCGCCTGCATGGAACCCTCGCTGCCGCCGCCGACCGAGGGCCAACGGACTTCGCCCAGTTGCTGCTGGTGCCGGGTGTAGGTGCCCGCACTGTGGAATCCTTGGCCATGGTCGCAGAAGTCGTTCACGGCGCGCCGCACCGATTTTCGGATCCCGCACGCTTCGCCATGGCACATGGTGGGAAGGACGGCCATCCGTTTCCCGTGCCGCTAACCGTTTATGACCAGACGATCCAGGTGCTCAAGAGCGCGGTTCAACGATCACGTTTGGGCCAGGACGAACGCGTTGCTGCGCTGAAGCGCCTCGACTTGCAGGCGCGCGCGCTGGAAAGCACCGCGACCGGTCCGTTGCTCGAGTCGTACATGGCACACGAACGCGCACGATCGCGCCACTATGGAGGCCGCACCGTGTTCGATGATATTCCGACCGGTAGCCGATCAACTGCGGTCAGGAGAAAGGACTAGTACGATCGAGCGGTGATGCGTCCCACGCTGCCGGGATTACCCTTCTGAACCTTTCGGGTCGGCCATTGTTCATTCCCGAGGGTGAACAGATGCCAACACTAGAAGAGCGCCGCGTGCGCAAGGCCGAACGACGCATCAAGCAGCGCCAGATCACCATCCTGCGCGCTGGGAAAATGCATAGGGCTCGCTTGCTGGCGAAAACCCCCATAACTGCGCCGGTGCCAGACCCACCGGCCCTCAATATCGGCTGCTCAGGCTGGTTCTATTGGCATCTTAAGGGCAGTTTCTACCCAAGCCAGATGCCCACCAAGGAGTGGTTTGCGTACTATGCCGACCACTTCAGCACGGTCGAGCTGAACGCGCCCTTCTATTCATGGCCAACCCTGAAAACGGTGCAATCCTGGCACAAGCAGGCAGAGGGCCGCGACATGGTCTACACGGTCAAGGCATCAGAGCTCATCACGCACATCAAGAAATTCGAGGATACCGAGACCCTTATGCGGGACTTCGGCTATATCGCCGACTTGCTAGGACCAAGGATGGGCTGCTTCCTGTTCCAATTACCGCCGAGCTATCACTACTCGCCAGATCGGTTGCAGGCGATCCTGCGGCAACTGGATCCAGCCCGTCGCAATGTGATCGAGTTCCGTCACGCGAGCTGGTGGACGGGCGGAGTCTATGCGGCGTTCGAGGAAGCGGGCGCGATCTTTTGTTCTTGTAGCGGGCCGCGGCTACCCGATGTGCTGGTGAAGACGGCAGGGGACATCTATATCCGATTTCATGGTGTCCACCGGTGGTACCGGCACGACTATAGTCATGACGAACTTGCAGTCTGGGCTACCCGCATTCGAGAAGCGGGCGGGGAACGGGTGTGGGTCTATTTCAACAACGACTTCGACGGTTATGCGATCAAGAACGCAAAGATGCTGGCTGAAATTCTATCTGTGGGTTGATGACCCGGCCAACGAGGGACGGAGGCGTTGCTTGGTGCCGATCACGCCTAACTGTATTGCGTTGCAAAACCGCCATTGCGTTGCACACAACCAGCCGCGTTTGAAATTGGGCAAGGCTCAGATTGAGCGGCTTTGCGGGAACCCAAGGCAATCCGCGCCGTTAGCGGGATAAGGCGCGACGGGCATCAACCGGGCGTGGTGGCATGGGGAAAAGTACGGTTTCCGGTTCCCGAACTGTCCAATGAAGCGGCCGACGAGCCCTTACTTCACCCGTGTAGCGTCTCGACGTTGTTGGCAATGGGAGGTCTGACATGCCCGTTCCGGACTTCATCAAGCCCATGGAAGCTCGGTTGGCTTTCAACTTGCCCGAGGGCGAGGGCTGGCAATTCGAACCAAAATGGGACGGCTTCCGCTGCCTCGCCGTTAAAGAGGGCACCAACGTAGAGCTATGGGCAAAATCGGGTAAACCGCTTGGTCGCTACTTTCCAGAAGTGATGGCCATGATCCGGAGGGTGCCGCAGGAGCATTTCATTTTAGACGGCGAACTAATAGTGCCCATCGATGACGTGGGCTCGTTCGATGCCCTGCAGCATCGCCTGCATCCTGCGGAAAGCCGCATCCGCAAGCTGTCGGTCGAGACCCCAGCCTTGCTTGTAGTGTTCGACCTGCTGCATGAGGGAAAAGCGCGCTGGCTGGATCGCGCGCTTGTCGAACGCCGCAAGGCACTGGAGGCTTTCCTCCGGATCGTTCCCTCGGAGGGTTTGCGCCTTTCGCCGGCCACAACCGATCTAGCGGTGGCCGAACGGTGGTTCGCGGAGCTGAGCCACGAATTGGACGGCGTCATCGCCAAAAGGCTCGATGACACCTATGCCAGCGGCGAGCGCGCCATGCTCAAGCTCAAGCGCATACGGACCGCCGATTGCGTGGTCGGCGGCTTTCGCTACGGCACAGGCAGCAAGCAGGTGGGCTCGTTGCTCCTTGGGCTCTACAATGCCGAAGGCAAGCTCGACCACGTCGGCTTCACATCCGCCTTCTCCAAGGAGGAGAAACCGGCGCTGACCCAGAAGCTGGAAAGGCTTAGGGGCGGTTCGGGTTTCGACGGCAAGGCCCCAGGCGAATCGAGCCGCTGGTCAACCGAGCGATCCAGCAAGTGGGAGGCTTTGCGGTTGGAATTGGTTGCCGAAGTCGGCTACGATCAGATCAGCGGCGACCGCTTTCGCCACCCCACGCGTTTCGTCCGGTGGCGCCAGGATAAGCCGCCGGAATCCTGCACTTTCGACCAGCTCGCCGTTCCCGTGGATCCGGACACCATCATCAAGAGCATCCTCGTCACCGCCTAGACTTCCTCTCGGCTGGGTGCAATGGGAAGGGCACGCTTATGGGCAGTGCCCGCGTGAACTTGAAGAATGCGCGCCGTGGCCGCCTCGCCGATATCGTTGCCTTCGAGGAAGTCGTCGATCTGGTCGTAGGTGACGCCATAGGTATTCTCGTCCGGTCGTAGCAGAGCGAGATTTTCCAGGTCTGCTGTCGGAACCTTGCCGACGAGGGCCGGCGGCGCAAAGAGATGAGTGGGCAAGCGCGACCCCGGCGCTTGTTGAGACCCGACAAGGGAAAGTGTCGGCCGCCCCGCCGCCGAATTTGGTGAAGAATCCCATCAGCGCTTCAACGGCATGGTGGGTTCCGATGACGGGCCCCCGTTCGGCGCCGGCGATGGCGAATTGCGCAATCATGCGTTGTCGGGCCTTGATGTTGCCGAGGAGGAAACTTGGCGTCCTGCGTCCCCGAGATCAATGTCGCTAGCCTTGTCGAAGCCAGCATCGCATCAGCCGCCGGTTTAATGTCCACGTACCGGACTTAGTCTGCGCGGATCGTCGCAAGAGCACGCTGCGCTTCGCTTTCATCGGCTTGTACCCCGTAAGGCAATCGGACGGCGATGAAATGTGCCTGTTTCCGCCAGCGCGCAGTTATTCGACCCGCATTGCGCCAGCAGTGCGGCCACCAATGATTCCACCGCCACGATGATAAATCGTGTTCGCCGGTGCAGTTAGGTCGGCGGGGAAGTGCGACGGGCGGCCGATTACGGGTCGCCCTCGTTACCAAGCGCTTCCTGGCTAGAATGAACTGAACAGGGCTTTCTGAGCGATCTTGAGAGCCGCGATCGCGTCATGCCTGCTTTGGGCTTCCTTGAGCGCTTCGATGTCGAGTACGTCGAGCCCACGTCCGGCGGCCTTCAGAAAGTCGATGGCATGGGTGGCGGTGACGACGCTATCCTCGCGGAACGGGAACTGGTCGAGCTGCCAGACGCCTTCCCACTTGTTCTTGCGCAGTACGTAGAAGAACTCGAACAGCTCGATCGGGTGCAGGCTGCCGGCTACAAGGTCGTCATCCCAGGAGCGGTAGTTGTCATTCACGTCCATACCGAATAGGCGCCCGTAATCGATGGCCATCTGGGCAGAATCGGCCGCGGATTCGCCGCCGAACAGGGCATGGCCAAAATCGAGCAGGATCCCGACATTGGGCAGCCCGATCTTTTCGATGCCCAGCAGGGTGCGGCTCAGCGAGTCGAAGCTCATGTGCACACGCGGCTCGCGCGGCTTGTATTCGATGACAAACTTGAGGTCCGGGTTTTCGCTGGCGAGCTGGCCGACGCCGTCGAGCGAATGCTTCCACAGCGTGCCGTGATCGACCTGGAACGGGTAGTCCCAGCCGTCTTGGCCGGGCCAGAGCTTGACATAGTCGGCGCCGAAATAGCGCACCTGGTCGGCGGCTTCGGTGATCAGCTCATGGGCGCGGCGGCGCACGCCGGCGTCGGGATTGGTGAAGGCGCCCTTGGCGAATTCGCGGGTGTAGATCTCGGGTGTGATGCCGATAACCGACAGATTGTTGCGATCGAGCGCAACCTTGATTTGCTCCTTGGAGAATTCACCGCCGAAATAGGGGTAGTTGATGTCAACGACCGAGAGGTCCTTGACCTGGCCGGCAATGTCTATGGCCTCGATGACGCTGCGCGGCGGGCCATAGCCGTCGGTGGCGTAGCGATCGACATAGGTGGCGAAGTGCCAGATGCCGGCGCCGTAACGCTGGTTGCTCATGATTCTACTCCGTTATTTTGTGTCGTGAGTGTCTGGGCAAGGGCGCCGTGCCAGCGCTGCAGATGCGCATCGCGGTCACTGTCGGACATTGCCGGATCGTGCCGACCGGCCGCGGGGACCGGCGTCATCCCGATGCCGAGGCCGGCAAAGGCCAAGGCTGCGGCGCCGAGGGCGCTGACTTCAGGCGCGGCGGCTGTGGCCACGCTGCGGCCTAGGATATCGGCCTGGAACTGCATCAGGAACGGATTGCGCGAAGCGCCGCCATCGGCCCGAAGTTCTGCCATCGGCGCACCCATGTCCTGTTCCATGGCGGCAAACACGTCGGCGACCTGGAAGGCGATGGCTTCGAGCGCTGCGCGCGCCAGATGGGCCGGCGTCGTGCCAAGGGTGAGACCGGTAATGGTGCCCCGGGCATCCGAGCGCCAATGCGGGGCGCCGAGACCGACTAGGGCGGGGACAAAAGCCGCGCCATTGCTGTCGGGCACGCTTTCGGCGAGGACGGAGAGGGCGGCGGCATCGCTAAGGCCGAGCATCTGCGCCATGAAAGCGGCGGCTTGGCCGGAGACAGAAATATTGCCTTCCAGCGCATGGCTGACCTTGCCCTGCTGGCTCCAGGCAATGGTGCTGGAAAGGCCGTGGCTCGAAAGAACACGCTCGGGCGTCAGCGCCATCAGCGACGTGCCTGTGCCATAGGTGGCCTTGACCGTACCCGGCGCTCGAACACCGTGGCCATAGAGCGCGGCGTGGGAATCCCCGATCATGGCGTGGATCGGTATGCCGGCGAGTTCCCCTGTCGCGACGCGAGCGAATTCGGAATCCGAGGAACAGACGTCAGCCAGCATGGATAGCGGTACGTCGAAAAGGCCGGCCAGTTCTTCATCCCAGGCCAGCGTCTCCGTGTTGAACAGCTGGGTGCGAGAGGCGTTGGAATGGTCCGTGGCATGGACCGCGCCGTTGGTCAGGTTCCACAGCAGCCAGCTGTCGACCGTGCCGGCGCGGAGCTCGCCGCGGTCCGCCCGCTCGCGGGCGCCGGGTGTATTGTCGAGCAGCCAGGCGATCTTGCCTGCGGGAAACAACGGGTCGAGCGCAAGACCGGTCTTAGCCTCGATTGCTTTGGCATGGCCGGCACTGCGCAGCTCTTGGCATGTTGATGCGGAGCGACGGCATTGCCAGATGATGCAGGGTCCGATCGGCTGGCCGGTCTCGGCATCCCAGACGACGATGGATTCGCGCTGGTTGGAAATGGCGACAGCGACGATCTCGGCGCCATTGGCCTCGGCCACCACGTCGGCAATGACCTGTTTCACGCCCTCGACCAACGCGGCGGCCGATTGCTCGGCCCAGCCGGGCTGGGGATAGGTGACCACATTGGGCACCGAGGCCTGATGATGCACCCGGCCATCAGCCGAGACCAGCAGGGCCTTGGTATTGGTCGTGCCCTGGTCGATGGCAAGGACGAGACCGGTTGCGCTCATGTCTTACGCGCGATGGTCTGGCGCACGGCATCGGCAATGCCTGCTTCGGTGAGGCCAAAATGTTCCATCAGGAACTCGGCCGAGCCGGTTGGCGCGAAGCCCGGAAAGCCCATGATACGCATGGGGACCGGCGTATTGGCGGTGACGACCTCGGCCACGGCACCACCCAGGCCGCCGCGAATATTACCCTCCTCGACGGTGACGATGGCGCCGGTTTCGGATGCTGCGATGATCGCAGCCTCGTCGAGCGGGCTGATGGTCGCCATGTTGAGCACGCGGGCGGAAATGCCCCCGGCCGCCAGGGTCTTTGCCGCGGCAACGGCACGATGCACCATGGTGCCATTGGCGATGATGGTGGCGTCAGAGCCTTCGACCAGCGTCTCGGCCTTGCCGATTTCGAATGTACCCGTGCCGCGCTCGAGCGCCGGCACCGGCATGCGGCTGACACGAACATAGACTGGGCCATCTATCGCGGCAGCCGCACGAATGGCCTGCTCGGTCTGCCACGGGTCGGCCGGCACAATGATGGTGAGGTTGGTCAGCAAACGCAGCCAGGCCATGTCTTCGATGGAATGGTGGGTCGGCCCGAGCTCGCCATAGGCGACGCCGGAGGACTGGCCGATCAGCTTCACATTGACGTTGGAATAGGCGATGTCGGCCTTGATCTGCTCCAGCGACCGGGCGGTTAGGAAGCAGGACGCAGCCGAGACGAAGGGAATCTTGCCGCCATTGGCGAGACCGGCGCCCACGGCCACCACGGTCTGCTCGGCAATGCCGACATTGACCATGCGCTCAGGCCACTTCTTCTTGAAGCCGCCAAGCTTGGACGAGCCAACGCTGTCGCTCACCACGGTAACGATGCGCGTGTCATGCTCGGCCAGCGATTCAATGGTGGCGGCGAAGCTGTCGCGGCAATCGAAAAGGCCGGCTTTGTTGGGGGCTGCAGCGCTCATCAGACCAGTTCCGCCATAGCTTGCTCGTATTGTTCCTTGGTCGGCACGCCGTGATGCCAGGCAACATTGTCATGCATGAAGCTGACGCCCTTGCCCTTGAAGGTATTGGCGATGACGCAAAGCGGCTTGCCGCGCCCCTTGGGCCGGGCCGACAGCACATCCAACAGCTGCTGGTGATTGTGGCCATCGACCATCTCGACATGCCAGCCAAAGGCGCGCCACTTGTCGTCGAGCGGATCGAGCGAGGCGGTCTCTTCCGTCCGGGCACCTTGCTGCAAGCGATTGCGGTCGATGATCAGCGTCAGGTTCTCCAGCTTGCGGTGACCGGCGGTCAGCGCGGCCTCCCAATTGCTGCCCTCCTGCAATTCGCCGTCGCCGGTCAGAACAAAGGTGCGGAAATCGGCGCTATCCATCTGCCCGGCAATGGCTATGCCCAGGGCCACGGGCAGGCCGTGTCCGAGCGGGCCGGTATTGGTCTCTACGCCGGGCAGGTAATTGCGATTGGGGTGGCCGTTGAGCATGCTCAGGGGCTTCATATAGGTGGAGAGGTCCGCCTCGTGGAAATAGCCGGCAGCGGCGAGCACGGCGTAGAAAGCGCCGGTGCAATGGCCCTTGCTCATTACGAAGCGGTCGCGCGCCGGGTCATTGGGCTGCTTGGGATCATAGCGCATGACGCCGAAATACAGCGTCGCCAGGGTATCGGTGGCGCTGAAGTCGCCGCCGGGGTGACCTTGCTGGGCCTCATAGACCATTTGGAAGCTGCGACGGCGAATCCACAGGGCCTTTTCGGCGATGGTGGCAACGACGTCGTTGCGGTGACTGGGTGCTGTGAGGGACACTGGCTATTCCTGTCGCGACGGGTGCGAGGACCCGGTTTGGCGTGTTGCCGGCAAGCTAGCGCCGGGCGCGTGGTCCTGCAATACGAAAATTTGCGATTTCTGCGGAATCGCCAAGACCACCGAATTTCCTGATTCTATTGGCCATATGACGGCAAAGATCACGGTCAGGTGCCATTGACAGGCCCAGCTTTCGTCCGCACAACAGGCAAATTCGAAAATAATCGCAAGAACCGAATGGTCAGCGATGGGCGGGACGAGGAGTCTTGACGATGATTGATCGGCGCGTGGCCCTCGTGGCCGTAGTTCTCGCTGCCGTCCTTCCGTTGACGGGCTGCAAGATCCTGCCGATCGCCGAAGACAACGCGGCGGCCACGGCGGGTTTTGATGCTGCAAGTTATGCAGCGGAGCTTTGGACGACGCAGG
>JBARWY010000155.1:0-4938 GCA_049647065.1 Devosia sp.
GTGAACGTCTCATCATTGATCAGCAGGCTGCCGCCTTCCCCGGATATGACGTTCTTGGTGGCATGAAAGCTATAGGCGCCCAAATCGCCGATAGCCCCGAGAGCGCGCCCTTTGTAGGAGGCCATGATGCCCTGGGCAGCATCCTCGACAACCCGGAGATTGTTCCGCCGGGCGATGTCTAGCAGGCTGTCCATTTCGCACGACACGCCGGCATAGTGGACCGTCACGATAGCCTTGGTGCGAGGCGTAATGGCGTCTTCCACCAGTCTTTCGTCTATATTGAGCGTGTCCTGCCTGATATCGACAAACACCGGCGTTGCTCCGCGGAGGACGAAGGCATTGGCTGTGGACACGAAGGTGAAGGATGGCAGGATCACCTCGTCGCCCGGATGGGCGTCGAGGAGAATTGCCGCTAGGTCGAGGGCCGATGTGCAGGAATGCGTCAGCAGGGCTTTCTTACAACCCGTATTGCTTTCTAGCCAGTCATGGCAAAGGCGGGTGAACGGACCATCACCTGCGAGCTTGTTATTTTTGACGGCTTCAGAAACATACCGATATTCGTCGCCAGCGGCCCAGGCACGGTTGAAAGGGATAAGATCGCTCGTCACTTGGAATTCCGTCTCCAAAGGTACTGGTGAATTCGGATTCGATCACCGCAAGTTGAATGTTGCCGACATGCGTATATGTCTGCAAACCAGAGTTAAAGCCCATTGTCGACTTGCGTCCTCGACGCCTCGGAAGCACCGCGGTATGACTGGGATCCAGTCTGTTCCAGATCATCCACATAGTCGGTCATGCAGCCAAACTCTTATGAATTCAGCGATTCCACGCTCAAGGTCCTGCAGATTCCTCTCATCTACTTCGCGTGTTTCATTGCCTTGGCGACAGTAACACTTGTGGCTGCCCTATATTTTTCAATCAATTTCGTCCATGCCGCCTTTGCCATTGGCGCATGTGCCTTGCTGGCGTTGGCTATTGTGGGGCCGAGCCTCGTGCAGGCCTGGGAGGACACGCGTCGGAGGGCCGTTGATCTTCCCTTTTTTGCTGCATCGACGGCGACAGCCATGCTCGGCGGTTTGTTGGCGGCAGCGATCAATCGACCAGATATTGACGATTCCATCTATGCCCCGAAGGCCGTCTACTACATCGAGCATCCCGGCGATCGGCTGGACCTCGCGATTACCTGGATTGCGGGACTGCCTCGCCAGTTGCAGGCACTTGACCTGCAATATTACGAGACAATTCAGGCGGCGCTTGCCTGGTTGAGCGGCACGCATTTCCTCACTATCTACCACCTGGTCTTTCCCGCATTGGCTGGCTTTTTG
Source organism: Devosia sp. (assembly GCA_049647065.1). Taxonomy (GTDB): domain Bacteria; phylum Pseudomonadota; class Alphaproteobacteria; order Rhizobiales; family Devosiaceae; genus Devosia. The sequence goes on from JBARWY010000155.1 coordinate 1,326, forward strand.
ATGTGCCTTGGCCTCTTGCTGCTGTTGTCCGTATTCAACCGGCAGAAGTGGCGTTGCCTGCTGGGCCTGGCGTTTCTACTGCTGACCATGCTGGCGTTGGGCGAGAGCCATATGGCATTTGGCAATCTGAGCATCGCTCGCGCGTTTCATGCAAAATATGTATTCCTGTCGGTGTTCGTGCCGGCCTGGGTATACTTTTCGCTGCAATATTTAGCGCTGGGAAATCGAACGTCCTGGTTTGCACTGCTTTCCATTGCGACAGGCATGGCCGGCGCAACCACGACGGCCCTGGTTTTTCTCCCTCTTCTGGCGTTCATCGTCGCACTCTCATTTTATATCGGCGTCGGAAAAGCTCTGGGTCGCCAGGCCTTGCTGCGTTGGTTTCAATACGGCCTCGCACTTCTTCCCCTTTTCCTGGTGGCGCTCCGGTATTTCCTGGCGGCGCGTGAAAAAGTCGGGTCGGGGACAACCATCAACGCGGGCTACCCACTTGATATCTTTGGCCAACTTGGGCTTGTGCTCGGGAGCGGGGTATCTCTCACGCTCATCATGTTCGTACTGGCGAGCGGAATCGTGCTTTGGATTTCTCCCTACCGCCGCTTTTTCGCGGCCTGGCTTTTGTTGCCCTTCCTCATGCTTCTGAACCCGATCGTCGACGATTTCGTCGTTCGATACATTTTTCCGGAGGCGGTATATTGGCGCTTGTTCTACCTGCTGCCCTTCCCTTTGATAGTCGGCGTGGCCTTTGTGTGTCTGCTCGACGGGACGTCACGGTTGCGGATCATCGCTGGCCTGACCTTCGCCACCATGGGAATTCTGGCGGTCGTCGGACCAGGAGCAGTAATTCGCTCCTCCAATGCAGCCAGCTTGCGCCTGCCCGCCTACAAGATTGATCAGATCTCGCTTGCTGTCGTCGATCAGATTGCCTCCACCGAGGTGAGCGGAACCATGCTTGCGCCGATCGAAATTTCCAGCAATCTGCTCATTTACTCTTCGCATTTCCCGCAGCTTCACATGCGCGAGGATTACCTGAAATTCGTGCTGGCTGATGCTGGACTGGAAAGCGCCTTCGATGAGAGGTCGATGGCCTATCAGTATATCTACGGTGGCAAAATTGAAGGTGAGCCGTCTTTCAAGATGCTGCTTGATTCAGAGACCAGACCAAGCCTTGTAGTCACCAAGGATACTGCAACATTTCGGGTTGACGTCGACAATGCACTTGTTTCTCATGGCTATACAAGCGCGCCACTGCCCAGTGGATATACGCTCTACGGGAGATAGGTGCGGCAGACGAATTCAACCGCGGCATGTTTAATTTCACTTCTTTTTCCAGTATTTAATCCGGCCATTATTGCGGTCCCTAGTCTGTGTCGTCCGCATTGAGGGGCAGTTTGTCAATCTGTGGTCTCCTTTTGTCCGGACAGACAGGCTCTACCCTTCAATCTAGTCATCGAAACTGCATGCTCTGTACATGCGGACCATCAGCAAAAGGGCAGATTGCAGTAACCGATCACGAGGTTTGGACAGCAACGAGCTTCAGAAGCAATGTTCATGGCGCCAAGCTAATGGAAATCGTCCCTCGGCGGTTGCAATGAGTGGGTCCACCACTGAAGCCCGTGGCGTCGATCGTTCGTTCAGATGTGGCGATGATCCGACGCCCTGGGATCGCCGGTCGGTCATCGTGTCCGGCACGTCGGGACCCCGGCAGTCGGGAAGATGTGCGATAACGCCAATCTGTAGAACGTTGGCCGAATTTGCGTTAACCAAGCGGCGCTGAGCAGGCCGTTATGTGTACGGGCAAAGCTTATTCGAAGTGAGCGGCGTCGGCTCGGAAACGGTCCAGGGCGTATCGCTGTCAGCTATCTGGGGGGTGGACGCAACCGCAGTTTGCTTGACGTAGTGGGGGCGGTGAGGCGTCGCACAACCCGGGCTGCCTCGACATTGACGATGGTCATGCCACCCCGCCGGCCCTGTTGTGTCGAGCCCTAAGCCCGCAGGGTGCGGGTGCTGACGTGGCCCAGCACCAAGGCAATGTCCTGTTTGGCCTCTTGCTCCAAAGATTCTTGAGCTGGGATGCCAGGTAGTGGCGAGCCATGTAGGCGCAGATGGCCGGCAGTCCGGCCCGCTTCGCGGCCACTGTCAGGTTCTCGCGCAGCGTGCGGGGCCGGCGTTTCACCAAGAGCGCACCACCCTTGGCAGACGCCAGCTGCCACAATTGGCTTGCCAAGCCGAACCTTCGGCGGCGATCGTCAATCGGCGCCGTGGCTGGCCCTTGAGCTCATTCGTCGTGGCGCCGCGAATGGTGATGGTCAGATGCTGGGCATTGAGGACATTTACCTTAACCCCCATGGCCAATTTTTCCGGGGGACATCCTGACAGAAAGGTGACCAGAACGAGAGACAGCGCGGCGGGATGGTGTGCCCGGCGGCAAGCTCCCGCCAGTCCTGTGGCAGGCCCTTGAGGCTACCGCGCTTTGACTGCCCCTTGCGCGTGAAGGCGCCTCGGGGAACTTCGCGGGCGGTGAGGAGGCCGATGACGACCCGGTTCCAATGAACTTGATTGAGTTGGGCCGTTGCCAGCTCTTTCAACCCATCCCGCATGTCCCGCGCCGCTGCCACGAGCCCGCGGCCGCCAGAAAGCTAGCTAGCTAGCCAAATACTCAATTAAGAAAAACTATTTCCTTAGTCGTGCCACCTCACATCATCGAGCCGATGTTATCTCGAATCGTGGCCAGTCGCTGCCCGCTGCCGCGCACGGACCATGAAATAGCCCAATGCCACCGCATAGATAATGGTTTGCGGCAGGATGCCGAAGGTGGCGTTGCTGACCCCGAGGGTAAATTGGCCGGTCGTCAGCAAGATCGCGCCGAGCATGATCGGGCGATCTTTCCGCGCCCGCTGGTCGACCACCAGGAGTAGGGGCGCGGCCAACAGCAGCAACCAGGCAAGCAATCCCAACGCCCCCGCCATGGCTGCGAAGTTCGCCCAGTCGGCATGCAGGTTTTCAAGCCCAGTGCCGACAACAAGTTCGGGGAACATGGTTTCGGCTGTCACCATGATCTGACCCAGGCCGACGCCGACAATAGGCGACGTCTTCAGAATTTCGATGGCTGACGCATAAAGTGCCGCCCGGATATCGTCGGAGCCACCGGTGAAGCGAAAGATGTTCAGCCCGCTCTGCATGATGCTCCCGACCCGCGCATTGCCGCTGCCCACCAGATAGACGGCGGCGCCGACAGAAATGCCCGCGCTGACAACAATGGCGATGCGGAACAGGCGTTCCCGCCACAGCCAGACGGTCAGCGTCAGTATGCCGACCGCCCACATGGCCAACGCCCCCAGCATGGGTCCGCGTGAGTCGGCAATTGCCGCGCAACTGAGCCCGAAGACCGGTCCAAGCAGAAAGGCGTAGCGCCATAGTGCCTTGGTCGAGACCATGCCCACTATGGCGAGACAGCCCGACATGACCGCCAGCGTTGCATAATGGATGGGATTATTGCCCAGACCCGGTCTATAGATGCCCAGCACAAAATGCTCAAAGGCGCCGCCGACAAGAGCGACGAGTGACCCCAAAAGGCAGATCAACGCAAAGACGGCGGGGCTGAGCACCCACC
>JBARWY010000156.1:0-5793 GCA_049647065.1 Devosia sp.
ACAGGCTGCGCTGTTCGAGGCGCTGGGCTTCGAGGAAGCGGCCGGCGCCGTTGAGTTCCTGGAGGCGCGCGGCGAGCTCGGCGCGGATGGCCTTGATGGCCTGGTTCATCGTGGTGCGCGGCGTCACATGGTGGGAATTGGCGAAGACGCGGATGAAGGTGAGGTCGGCGGACTTCTTGCCGGTGAGGGGATCGAATTCGACGATCGACTCGATCTCGTTGCCGAAGAGGGAAACGCGCCAGGCGGCGGCTTCGTAGTGGGCGGGAAAGATCTCGACGGTATCGCCGCGGACGCGGAAGGTGCCGCGGACGAAGCCGGTGTCGCCGCGCTTGTATTGCAGGGCCACCAGCTTGGCGAGCAGCTCGCGCTGGTCGATCTTCTGGCCCTTCTGCACGTCGATGGTCATGGCGGTGTAGTCTTCGACCGAGCCGATGCCGTAGATGCAGGAGACGGAGGCGACGATGATGACGTCGTCGCGCTCGAGGATCGCCCGCGTGGCCGAGTGGCGCATGCGGTCGATCTGCTCGTTGATGGTGGATTCCTTCTCGATATAGGTGTCGGTGCGCGGGACGTAGGCCTCGGGCTGGTAGTTGTCGTAGTAGGAGACGAAATATTCCACCGCATTGTCGGGGAAGAAGGACTTGAACTCGCCATAGAGCTGGGCGGCGAGGGTCTTGTTGGGGGCGAGGATGAGGGCGGGGCGGTTGGTGGCGGCGATGACCTGGGCCGCGGTGAAGGTCTTGCCGGAGCCGGTGACGCCGAGCAGGACCTGGTCGCTTTCGCCGTTGTTGATGCCTTCTACCAGTTCGGCGATGGCGGTGGGCTGATCGCCGGCGGGCTTGTAGTCCGTGACCATGCGGAAGGGGCGGACGGGGCCGCGCTTTTCGAGGCGGTTCTGGCCCTTGTGCGGCATCCAGGGGGAGGAGCCCTCCACCTCCTTGCGGCCATGCAGGATGATCTGTTCGAGCGCCTTCACCGTGGCGGTGACGCCGACGGTCTGCGCGTCCTCGACGGTCTTGCTGGAGCCGGATTTGGAGCGGGCGCTGGCCAGGGCGTCGCGCAGCTTGCCCATGGTTTCCGGATCGGCGGCGGCGGCGCGGGAGATGTCGCGGGCGGACATTGCCGAGGGGGAGGGCATGTGGCCGAAGCCGGCCTGGGGGGCTTCGCCCATGCCGGAGAAATCGACGCGGTCGACGGAGTTGATCTTGGTCTTGCTGGTCTTCGCCGCCATGCCCGTGGCGTTGTCGTGCGAGGATTTGGTGGTGCGGCGCTTCTCGAGCGCGGTCTTCTTCTTTTCGGCCTGCTGGGCGGCCTTGAGGGCAGCCGCTTCAGCTTCGGCAGCATCAGAAGCGACCTTCTGGTCGGCGCGGTCGAGGGCGCGCTTGTTCTTCATGCGCTCGGCATAAAGCGGCTTGTTGGCCAACAGATCCTCGGCCTTCTCGATCTCGCCGAGGAAGTCGTCGATGGAAAAGTCGGCTTTGCCGGGACGTGCGGACTTGTCGGCCATGGATATGCTCGCGATCTGGGAGAGCGACTCAGATGGGGAACGAGGCGCGGTTATGCAATGTTCCGCAGACCATAACGGGTATCGAACGGAGAGGGAACGGGGGCTACTGACAGATGGAGTCAGGATGCTTCGCGCCGGAGTATCCGGGTTTCGTCGCCCGTTGCCCGGTTTCGTCGCCTGGGCTGATACAGGTCGCCTTGGCTTGGTTATGGTGGCGGCATTCCAATAGACGGACGGGTTCTATGTTTGCTGCCATGGTCTTCATCACACGGATCGCCTGCGCCTGGACGCTGGTCATTCTGCCGGTCGCTCTGATTGTCGGGCATAATGTGGACGGGACAGGCTGGGTGGTGTTCGGCGCGCTGGCCTGTGGGGCGCTGGTGCTGATCGGGGCGATCTCGCATCTGTATCGAGCGCATACGGTGGCCGGCAAGCTCAGCCATCGGGTGCTTACCAATCGGCAGCGGCGACAGGTGGAACTGCCCTACGAGGCAGGGGAGGCCTTCGACCTCGTGGAAGCGGCGGTGCGGGACCTGCCGGGCGTGGAGGAAATCGACGTCGCGCCGGGCAGCTACACGGTGCAGGCGATGGTGTTGCGGCCGCCGTTCTCCGGCCGGCCACTGTTCAGGCTGTTGCGGCCATTGACATGGTTCAGCGCCGGGCACGACCTGGTCCGGGTGACGGTAACGCCGGCCGAGGACGCCGCGATGGTGACGCTGACCAGCGGTCCGGACGGCGGATTGTGGGACGCCTGGTTCGTGGTGGACGATGCCAGCAATTTCGAGAATGTCGAGACGCTCAGCCGATCGCTGTCGCGCCGGATGACCGGCAGACGCCGCCGGGAGCAGGAAATCCATCGCCAGACCGAGACGGAGAAGGAATTGTCGGAGGCGCGGCTGGGGCTGCTCTCGGCACAGGTGGAACCGCATTTTCTCTACAATACGCTGGCCAGCGCCCAGGTGCTGGTGCGGACCGATCCTGATCGGGCCGATGAGATGCTGGGCAACCTGATCAGCTACCTGCGGCACTCGCTGCCCAAGGTGGACGAGCAGATGTCGAACCTCGGCACCGAGCTGGAGCGGACGCGGGCCTACCTCGATATCCTGAAGGTGCGCATGGGCAACCGGCTGACCTTCTGGATCGACGTGCCGGATGAGGCCAAAGGTGTAGCGATGCCGGCCATGATGTTGCAGACGCTGGCGGAAAACTCGATCAAGCACGGGCTTGAGCCCAAGACGGGCGGCGGTACGGTGTGGATCCGGGCGCAACTCGTCGATGGCGCCCTCGAGGTCACGGTTGCCGATGATGGACGGGGGCTTTCGGCGGAAGGGTCGGGCACCGGCATCGGGCTCAAGAATGTCCGCGAGCGGTTGCGGCTGATCTATGGGGACAGGTCGCGGCTCTCGATTGCCAACAACTTTCCGACCGGCGTGAGTGCCACGCTGATTATCCCGGCGCAGGAGGCCTGAGATGACAACCTGCGTGATTGCCGAAGACGAGGATATCCTGCGCAAGGCGCTGGCCGACCTGCTGGTGGAATGCTGGCCCGAGCTTGAGATACTGGTGCAGGCCGAAGATGGCGAGGTGGCGCTGGACGCCATCGTCGAACACAAGCCCGACGTTGCTTTTCTCGACATCCGCATGCCGGGGCTGACCGGCATGGAAGTGGCGTCGGTAAGTGCCGGACTGTCGCCGGCCACGCAGGTGGTGTTCGTAACGGCGTATGACCAGTTTGCCGTCGATGCGTTCGAGAAGGGTGCGGTCGATTACCTGCTGAAGCCAATCACTCGTGAGCGACTGGGGGCGACGATCGAGCGGCTGAAATCGCGGCTGGGGGCGTCGGCCGACCCGGAGGCGCTGGTGAAGCTGGCGCAACTGCTTGGCACGCTGCCGGGCGTGAGAAAACCGCCACTGACCTGGATAGCCGCCAGCAAGGGCAGCGAGACGCAATTGCTGATGGTGGAAGACGTGGCCTATTTCCGGGCCGACAATAAATACACCGTGGCGATGACAACTGAGGGCGAACTGCTGCTGCGCAAACCGCTGCGCGAGCTGCTCGCCGAGCTTGATCCGCAGTTCTTCAAGCAGGTGCATCGATCGACAATAGTCAACCTCAAGGCCATTGCCTCGGTCAGCCGTGACGAGACCGGCAAGGGCCTGCTGAAGCTCAAAACGCGGCCCGAAAGGCTGACGGTGAGCCAGCCCTACATGACGCTGTTCCGCGCCATGTAGGCGACCAAACACAGACGAGGATTTGCAAATGCGCAAGCACATCGCTTGGCGCGGCGGGATGGCTTTGCCTGCCGCAGGGATTTCGGCTGCCCGTATGGGCGGCATGGCAATGGGACGGCGAGGAGAGATCGAGATGAGGGCAATGGATTTTGAGAGAGTGGTTTCGGACAGTGACCTGCCTGCATTGCCTGGCAGAACGGCCGAAGATGAGATTTGCGGCGATGACGCAGTGGAGGCCGTGGTGTTCGACGCGACACGAAGCGGCATGCTGAACACGACGGCTGGAGCGGCGCGGGTGGCGCTGCGGCTGCAGTTCCGGCGGTGCGGGGGCGGGCGGATGGTGGCGGTTATGCTGGCGGTGGGGTTGACCGAGCATGGCGCATGGACGCTGCGGCGCATCAGCGTGCCGGTTGCCGCCGACCGGCCGAGCGAGGCGGCGCGGTTGCTGGGAGGGATGGTGCCCGACGTGTTGACTGATATGCGCGATGGCATTGTGCTGATGAGTGGTGAGGACGGCGTGGTGCGGGCGGAGGTGCTGTCGCGATCGGGGTGGCTGGTGCGGAACGAGGCGGTGGAGGTCGACCTGCGACAGGCGGAGCGAGCGAAGCGCGGTGCCCTGCACCAGCGGTCGTCGGTGCGCGGCCGGTTTGGCTATGCCCAGCACCGCCAGCACGCCTAAGGCATGATGCCGCCCTGGGCTGGTGGTGCGGACAGAGTGAGAAAGACGCCGGAGTGCTGCTTCACCGAGGACCGGCTCCGTTAACGGGCTTCTCAATGACGGGGCAATGGGTGCAGTCGGAGGCCGTTGCGGAGGTCCACGCTCGCGGGGCGCCTGCGATTATTCGGGAGGCGTTGTCGAAATGGTGAAAGGCCTGTCGTCGTGATGGCAGAGGGCGGCGTGGTGCTGCTGATCGGGAGACGAAGATGAAGATTGCAGGCTGGATATTGAGTGGGTTGATCGGACTGTTCCTGGCGATCGCGTCGGCGGCGCCGAAGTTCATGGGAATACCGGCTGCGACCGATGCGATGGAGGTGGTCGGCTGGCCGCTGAAGTATCTGGTGCTGATCGGCTGCATCGAGGTGGGATGCATGATCCTGTTCCTCATTCCGCGCACGGCCTTGCTGGGCGCGGTGTTGACGACAGCGCTGCTCGGCGGCTCGCTGGCGGCGAACCTGCGGGTGGACAATCCGCTGTTCAGCCACACGCTGTTCTCGATCTATCTGGGCGTAGCGGTGTGGGCGGCGCTGTGGCTACGCGAGGAGAAGGTGCGCTCGGTATTTCCGATCGTGCGGTAGCGATCAGCCGCGGCCGCCGGGCCGGGTGGCGAACCAGATGGTGTGGCGGGCACCCCTGCCGGTCCGGCCGGCGCGGACGCCGATTTCCTCTATGGCCATGCCGGATTGCTTGAGGCGTTTGGTGAAGGGGGCATCGGCATAGGCGGACCAGACGGCCAGGTGCCCGCCGGGCGTCAGGGCGGCCTTGGCGGCGGCGAGGCCGGCGGCGCTGTAGAGCCGGTCGTTTTCCGGGCGGAACAGCCCGTCGGGGCCGTTGTCGACGTCGAGCAGGATGGCGTCGAACGGCTTGCCGGCGCGGATGGCCGCGGCGACATCGCCCTCATGCATGCTGACGCGCGGGTCATCGAGGCTGGTGCCGTGGATGGCGGCGAGCGGACCGCGGGCCCAGGCAATGATTGACGGGACCAGTTCGGCCACGACGATCTCGCTGTCGGGCCCGAAGGCGGTGAGTGCGGCGCGCAGGGTGAAGCCCATGCCGAGGCCGCCGATCAGGATGCGGGCCTTCGGGCGCTCGCCAACGCGGGCGGCGGAGAGCGTGGCGAGCTTTTCCTCAGAACCGCTGAGGCGGCTGTTCATCAGCCCGATATTGCCCGAAAAGATGGAAAATTCGGTGCCGCGCTGCATGAGCTTGAGCGGCCCGCCGCCGGGCATGGTGGTTTCGTCGAGCTTGATCCAGGGCAGCATGCGGGGACTTCTCTATTGGCGCACATCCAGGAATGCAGCATAGGCGATCTGGACCAGACAGCCTCTACAAGTTT
>JBARWY010000157.1:0-4634 GCA_049647065.1 Devosia sp.
CATCTACGACGTCTATGCGATTGCCTTCTTCGGGGTGGTTGGCTACGTGCTGATCCGCTTCGGGTGCGAGCCGGCGCCACTGCTGCTCGGCTTCGTGCTAGGGCCAATGCTGGAAGAGCATCTGCGGCGGGCGATGATCATCTCGCGCGGCGACCCGATGATCTTCGTAACGCGGCCGATTTCGGCGACCCTGCTGGCTCTGGCGGTGATCGCCGTCGTGGTCGCCGTGCTGCCGAGCATCAGGAAGAAGCGCAAAGAGGTATTTGTCGAGGAAGATTGAGTGCTTCGTCAAAGCAAGTGCGTTCGATGGCCGGTGCCTAGCGCCGGCCATTTCCATTTTTAGGACCGAGGCTGTAGCCCCAAGTGGCAGGATTTCGCCTTTCCGCAGGATACGAAGCGCAATTTCTTGCCGAGTAGCCACCCAAATTCTCAGGTCTGGCGTGTGTTTAGGGCTGGCACGGTTGTTGCAATGCAGAGAGCGGCGGAACAAAGAACAATCTCTCCGCCAAGGAGGAACCTATGAAAACATCCATCGCTGCCGTCCTGGCGGCCACCCTCGCTGTCACCAGTATCATCCCTGCTTTCGCTCAGGAACTCAGGGATGAGTTCTATTTCCTGGATCGCCTGAATCGCGCTTCGTTGATCATGATGAGTGAGCAGGACATTCTTGATTCAGGCCAGGTTGACAATATCAAGTCTGCCCTCGACCAGCTTCTGGTCAAGGCGGAGGAGGACGGATTCCCCCGGTCGGGCTACTACGGCGGAATCGAACCCTACCTGATCGAGTTCGGTGGGCCGGATGTCTCGCGTCTGCATACTGGTCGGAGCACCTGGGATACCGGCGCAACCAATGTCCGCATGCAGCAGCGTGAAGATATCCTGGCCGCCTACGAGGCGCTGATCGACGCGCGCCAAGCGCTGCTTAACTTCGCCGCCAACAATCCGGATGCGCTCATCCCCGCCTATACTGGCGGCGTTCAGGCCCAACCGGTTTCGCTGGGTCATTTCCTCACCGCCTATGCCGAAGCCTATGGCCGCCACGCCGATGCACTGGAAAGCGCATTTGCGACCATCAACTTATCGGCAATGGGTGCCGCTGCTCTGGGTGGGTCGAGCTACCCACTCGATCGCGAACGCCTTTCGGAACTGCTGGGTTTTGATCGGCCGATCCACAATACCTACGATGCCGTCCTGCTGGCATCTGTAGAATCGCAGATGCGGCTGGCCGGCGCGGCAGCCGGCATTGCCATCACCACCGGCATGCTGGCGGAAGACCTTGGCAACCAGTATTATCTGGCCCGTCCTTGGCTTACTTTTCCCGTCGGCGCGGCCGGCAGCACCATCATGCCACAAAAGCAGAATCCCAATGGCGTGAACAATACGCGCGAAGCCGCGACCAGCGCATTGGGCGACGTCGCACAGTATATGTTCGACATCCACAAGACCGAGACTGGTCACTTTGCCTACGGCACATCCACCATCGCGACATTGATGGACAACACCACTGCATCGTTGGACGGCGTGACGGGCATGTTTGACACGCTGATCTTCCATGAGGATCGCGCGCTTGATCAGGTGCTGGACGACTATGCCACGGCCACCGAACTGGCCAATACGCTGCAGCGCGTCGGCAATATTCCGTTCCGCGATGCCCACCATATTGTGACGGGGGTGGTGAATTTTGGCCGGGCCAACGGTCTGCGGGCTAGCGCGATCACTTTCGAGCAGTTCGAAGAGGTTTTCGCCGAAGTCGCTGCGGAATTCGACCTGCCCCAGGAGTCTGCCGGTATCACGGCCGAGGATCTGGCGCGCGCGCTGTCCCCGCAGAACATGGTGGCCGCCTCACAGGGCCTTGGTGGCCCGCAGCCGGCTTCTGTCCAAGCAATGATGGAGGAAAATGCCGCCTCGATCGAGCAGGACCGCGCCTGGCTCGTCGAAACCCGTGCTCGTCTGGATGCCGCTTCTGCGGCCTTGGACGAAGCCTTCACCGAACTATAAGCCCAACGGGCGTCGCAAAATTGCTGCGGCGCCCGGCACTTGATGGCGGGGAGTCATACGACACCCGCTGATCGGTGATATAGCGTTTCGGCTTCCGCCAGCAATCTAGCATCCATCGAGGTCCACGACGGCCCATTCGGTCGCTCGGCGGCGGTGGGCCGCGCTGCCAAGCGCAGGCAACGCGATTGGGCATTCCAGATGATCGAGTGGCCAATGGGCTACGAAGAGCCGGGCCTTCGCCACACGGCGGCTTCAAGCCATTTCTAAGCGACCATCTGCAAATGAAACCGAAGGCCATCGATCGGCGTCCGGCAGCTAAGCGCTATTGGGCGATTGCCGACCTCATCGAACTCGACGGAGCCGATTGTCGTGAAGTAATACCGAATCTGCTGAACGTCTTCAGTAAAAGCCAGCGCCAGCTGAAGGAGGATGCGCGCTTCAGCGGCCACACGTCCGCCGCACCGATGCCTCGGCCAGCGCTTGCCGATCTGGCTGGACGACGCCGAACGCAATCCATCGCCCTCCCTAAAACAGGCGCTTTTCCTCACAAAGACTGTCACCTCTAAGGTGATCCGGTAAATAGCGACCTATCGCGTTCGCAGCACGAGCGGAAAAACTTCCAGACAGCGTATTGTCCCTTGAACCTCTGAAGATCGGTCGAGGACGAGATCCAATATGTGCGTTTAAAATCGATCTGAGGAAGCACGCCTATCAGCTTGGGCGAGGTAATCATGTAATGGGGAAGGATGGCTAGCCCCGCACCGGCGAGTGCGGCCTCCATCTGGGTGACCAGACTGGTGCTACGGAACGAGAAGGCGAGATTGGTAGAAATCTCGTTGTGATAATCGAGCTCGGGCGAGAATATATAGTCCTCGACATACCCGATCCAGCGATGAGTGAGAAGGTCCTTTGGCTCGGTGATGGGCGGTGCTTTGCGGAGATATGACCGCGTTGCATATATCCCCAAGGCATAGGGGGTCAGAACTTGCTTGATTATGTTTTGTCCCGAGGGCTCCTCCATTGTGACCACGATGTCGGCTTCGCGGCGACCGATGCTACTCAACTTTGGCAGGGAAATGAGCTCGACGTCGATATCGTTGTGGATGATCCACTTGGGAAGCTGGCGCGCGAAATAGTTGTTGCCGATGCCTTCCGTCGAAGCGATGCGAACGACTAGGCGTTCCATGCGATCTCCTTCTGCTTCACCCAGCGTGGCGAGCAGCGCCTGGCGCTCGCATTCCTCGGCGACAAGCAGCAGGGACTTGCCTTTACTCGTCAGGCGGAAGCCGTCCCGGGTCTGGATGAACAGGCGGTGGTTCAATGCACTCTGAAGCCGGGCCACTCGGTTGGAGACTGTCACGTGCGTGGTTCGTAATGTCGCAGCTGCCGCAGAAAGCCGACCATAGCGTGCCAACGCTAGGAAGTACTTGAAGTCGTCCCAGTTCACCTGCTCGCTTTCGTGGATCAACACTCACCCCCTGATTTCAACGCACTGTAAGAAAAATTACAGCCGTTGCAATCCTGATGGTTCTTTCGGTCACAGGAGTTTCAGGCGATGACTTGTGGGCTTGGTCAAACGTGACCGGCGTCCAAAGAGTTCGGAAGTTAAGATGAATCAGGAAACCATTCTGGTCAGCGCAATCCAGAGCAGCCCACAGGAGCGAGAGAACCGGCGGGCAAACCTCGATTACATTTTGGAGACGCTACGCGCCGAGGCTGCCGGGGGCAGCCAGCTCGTCGTCTTTCCTGAAGTGTCGCTCACCAATTTTTTCCGCCATGGTTCCGGCGGGGTCAAATCCTTGTGGGAGCAACTCTCGGTTGAGGTGGACGGCCCCGACATCGAGGAGATTGCCGATCTAGTTCGCGCACTCGGCGTCTACACCGTCGTCGGCTTCAACGAGCGCGCGCCTATACTCGGTGTGGTTTACAACAGCGCCGCGCTCATCGGCCCCGAGGGGATTGTGGGCATCTCGCGCAAGCAGAATTTTCCCGGGATTGAAAAGCTCTACTATACGCCAGGACCTCGGCTTGAGACGTTCGACTGCGCGCTGGGCAGGGTTGGCGTCGTGATCTGTTACGATACGCTTTTCCCCGAGATCGCGCGACACCATTTCCGCAACGGCGTCGACATTCTGATCTGCGTCTCTTCGTTCTGGAGGGGTGGTGCCAAGGGCGGTTCGGGGGACCCTGTGACCAAGGCCAAGCTCTGGAAGGAGCTGCCTTTCGTCACAGCAGTGCAGAACCAGGCATTCGTGGTGTCGGCCAATTGCAGCGGCACGCTGGACCTAGGGCCTTCCATTGGTGAATGGGAGCGCTTGGGAATGAGTCAGATCGTTTCGCCCCATGCCGGTGTTCTGGCCTTCTGCGAGCATAACGAACCCCAGATTCTGCGGGCCGAACTCAAGCGCTCCGAGCTGCTGGAAGCACGCTTCAATTACCGGTTTCTGGCGGAAAGTCAGTTGGGAGCCAGAGCGATAGGCGCAATCGAATCGTGAATGCACACAAACGAAGGAGAGGAACTATGTCGTTGAAACTTCTAGCCCTACCATTCGGCCTTGCCGTGATCGCCCTGGCAACGGGGGCCGCAGCGCAAGATTATACCTTCACCCTCGCCCACGTGCTCATGGAGGATACGC
>JBARWY010000158.1:0-9039 GCA_049647065.1 Devosia sp.
GCCGTCTACGACCAGGGTGAGAGCATCGAGGCCCTCGACACCGCAGAAGCCGTGCCGGCCCAGTAAGGGCAGAAAAGTCATTCAATGCAAAGGGGAGGCGAAAGCCTCCCTGTTTGTTTTCGATTTCGCCCCGTCCACCGGGCGGCGCCTCCCCCTTGGGCGAGGGAGGCTGGGAGGAGGGTGTCGAAAGCCCGATATCGGGACAACCACCCCAACCTTGATCCCTCCTCGCAGGCCGAGGGTATCGACTGAGAGGTAGGTCTATTTCGTCTTGACTCTAATTAGCGTAAACGCTAATTAGGGAAAGAACGAAATAGGACTTGCTCCTTGGGTATCAATACCGTCTTCGAAGCGCTTTCCCATCCGGTCCGCCGCAAAGTACTTGCGCTGCTCAAGGCCGGTCCAATGAGCGCCGGAGAACTGGCAGGGCATTTCGTGATCAGCCGCCCCACGCTCTCAGTCCACTTCGCCAAGCTCAGGGATGCCGAGCTGGTGGTGGTGGAACGCCAGGGCACGAGCCTGATCTACCACCTTAACGCCACCATCCTGGAGGCGGCGCTCGCCGGGCTCCTGTCGCTCAAGGACGATGACCAATGACCGCACTGCGTGTCTTCACCCGCCTCAATCATCTCCTGCTGTCGCTGATCGCGGTCTCCACCATTGCTGGCGTCGTCACCATTCCCGGCGAGGCCCGCCTGCCTATCCACTGGGACATTTTCGGGCAACCCGACCGTTTTGCCGGACGCGACGAAGCCCTCATCCTCATGCCCGTCTTTGCCCTGGCTCTGTTGGTGCTGTTTTGGGCCATCGGCCGTTTCGCCAGTCCGGAGCGGCTGGCTGGCGGCCGGCACGTCATGGACGCGGTGTTGCCGGTGCTGCTTGCGCTATTTCTTGCTTTCCAGCTCGTGCTGGTCTTCCAGTTCGACTTCGCCATTGCCCGGGTGGTTGCCTGGGGCGTGGCTGCCCTACTGATCGTGCTGGGCAATGTATTGCCCAAGTCGCAGCCCAATCTCTACGGCGGCATCCGACTCAAGGCCACGCTGGCCGATCCAGCCAACTGGGCGGCAACTCATCGCTTTACCGGCCTTGCCATGATGGCGGCCGGCGGCTTGCTGCTTATCCTCACCCTGCTGACGGGGGAGGGTATGGCCCTGATCGTGGGGGCTTTGGTCGCGGCAATCCTGCCGCTGCTGCTCGGCGTCGCCTATAGCTGGTGGCTGACCGCTCGAGGTAAGCTCTAGCTCACCAGCTTCAGCGCCGGCTTGACCTTCTTGATCTTCTTCGCCTTGGGCAGGCGCGGCACATAATTGGCCATTACGCGTTCGATCACCTTGATGGCCTTTTCAGCACCGTCCTCGCCATGAAGTTGCTCGGCGACCTCGGCGGCATTGCGGCGGTAGTCTTCGTTGGTCGAAAGATCCGCCAGCGCGCCGGCCAGGATTTCCGAGGTCAACTTGCGCAGGCGTACCGGTTTCGGACCGCAGCCGAGTTCATAGATGCGGCGGCCCCAATAGGGCTGGTCGACAGTCTGCGGCACGACGAAGGTCGGCCGGCCCAGATGGAGGCCCGCCGATGTCGTGCCGGCGCCACCATGATGAACGACCGCTGAGACATACTTGAACAGCTTGTCGTGCGGCGCCTTCTCGATGGCGAAGATGCTGTCCGGCAGGTCCTGCGGGTTGATGCCGCCCCAACCGCGCGCCACCACGGCACGGCCGCCCCACATGGCGACGGCCTCCTTGAGGATCTTGGTATTGCGCTCGGCCCCGAACGGCATGGAGCCGAAGCCGATATAGACCGGCGCGTCGCCCTCGGAAAGAAACTTCTGGAACTCGGCGGAAGGCTGCCAGTCCGTACGGTCCTTAAGGTTCCAATAGCCGGTGACGATGGCGCTCTTTGGCCAGTCGCGGGGGCGCGGAGAAACCACGGGTGAATACGGATAGAGCGTGGTCAGCGACGTGCCGTCGGTATTGCGGAAGAATCCACCCTTCTTGCGGGCGTCGAGTCCCATCAACTCGCGACGCAGCTTGTTGCGCGGGAGGTTGTAATAGATCTGCTGAACGGTCATCGCCGTATAGCTCAGCTTGTTGAAGGCAGGGCCGAAATCGGCGCCGTAATAGATGCAGAGCGGGAACTCGCTGGTGGAGTTCAGTGGCTGCAGTGCCACCATGATGGCTGGAACATGCAGCGCCTCGGCAATGTCGATACCGAAGCTGGTATTCATGTTGAGGATCAGCATGTCGGCGCCTTGGCACATATGCCAGGCGTGGCGCGCTGCCGTATCCACGATCTGCTGGCCCTGCCGCAGGAGGGAAGGGCCATTGATGAGCATGGACTGGCTCATCGCGTTCTCGAATCGCTGCTGCGTCAGGAACGACTGAATCGACGGCCCCAGAGTGTGGAACTCGATGCCGTGACCCTCCACCATGCCCTGGAATTCTTCCGAAGCGCCGACGACGACTGAGTAGCCGCGCTCCTTGAGGGAGATGGCTAAAGCCAGATAGGGTTGAACGTCGCCTTGCGTGCCGATCGTGACAAGGGCAATGCGCTTCAAAGTCTTACCTCACCATACGCCGTTCTGGAGCCGAAGGTTGGCGTCCTTCGGACCATTTACAATACCCAGAGGAGGATTTATGAACGGCCTGTCGATAGCTGATTTCCTTACAAAAATCGCATCCGAAGGGCAAGGGACATGCAGTCTCTGTACACTGTTGCTATGGTTGGAGCCTCGCTCGCCGGCAGTTCAGTGGCGGCGGCTGCCTTCGTGGCGGCGGCAAACGCCCGCTAGCTCTTCCCGTATGGCCCGCCCGGGCAGGGAAGAGCCGAACACGAGACCGGCTCCATCAGGGGTCACTTAACCCGTTCACAACCATAATTCCGCGATAATCACCGCCTCAATGAGAGGCGTGGCGCTCCGAGCGCGTCGCGGCCCAGTTCAGGTCCTGTCAGGACCGCCGAGGAAATCATGAGCGAAGACTTCCATCGCATCCGCCGCCTTCCACCCTACGTGTTCGCCCATATCGATCCGCTCAAGGCCAAGGCACGAGCCGAAGGCGTGGACATCATCGATCTGGGCATGGGTAATCCCGATATGCCCACGCCGCCTCACATCGTGGAAAAGCTGCAGGAGACGGTGAAAGACCCGCGGACCCACCGCTACTCGACCTCGCGCGGCATTCCGGGCCTGCGCAAGGCCCAGGCCAGCTATTACGGTCGTCGCTTCGGCGTGAAGCTCAATCCCGATACGCAGATCGTTGCGACGCTGGGCTCCAAGGAAGGCTTTGCCAACATGGCGTCGGCAATCACCGCGCCTGGCGACGTCGTGCTCGTCCCAAACCCGACCTATCCGATCCATTCCTTCGGCTTCATCATGAGCGGCGGTGTCGTCCGTTCCATGCCGGCCGATCCCAACGAAGATTTCATGCGCTCGCTCGACCGCGCCGTGCGGCACTCCATCCCCAAGCCGATCGCGCTGGTGCTGAACTATCCGGCCAACCCCACCGCCTATACCGCTACGCTCGATTTCTATACCGAGGTGGTCAAGTACTGTAGGGAACAGGGCATCTTCATCCTCTCCGATCTCGCCTATTCTGAGATCTATTTCGACGAGAATGATCCCCCGCCATCCGTACTGCAGGTGCCTGGCGCCATCGACATCACGGTGGAATTCACCTCGATGTCCAAGACCTATTCCATGCCCGGCTGGCGCGTCGGCTTCGCCGTCGGCAACGAGCGCCTGATCGCTGCGCTGGCCCGTGTGAAGTCCTATCTCGACTATGGTGCCTTTACCCCGATCCAGGTGGCCGCCACGGCCGCCCTCAACGGCTCGGACGACGTCATCGAGGAAGTCCGCAAGGTCTACAAGTATCGCCGTGACGTGCTAGTCGAGAGCTTTGGCCGCTCGGGCTGGGACATTCCCGTACCGAAGGCGACCATGTTCGCCTGGGCGCCCATTCCCGCCCAATTCGCCCATCTCGGCTCACTCGAATTCGCCAAGCTCCTCATCCAGGAGACCGGCGTGGGCGTTGCTCCCGGAGTCGGCTTCGGCGAATACGGGGACCAGTATATCCGCCTTGCCTTCGTCGAGAACGAACAGCGCATCCGCCAGGCCGCGCGGAATATCAAGAAACTGCTCGGGTCCAAGACCGGGGCAGGGAACGTCGTGCCGCTGGTCGGGTAGGACAAGCCCCGCCACGCACACTGAACGGCACCTTCCCCGACGGGGAAGGTTGAAGGGGTGTTGTGAGCCCTGATATCTGGGTCAACCGCCCCCACCCTTGATCCCTCCCCGCAAGGGGGAGGGAGGTGACCGCAGTTCGGCGTCATTAATTACATGACATCCAAACTCACCTTTTGTATGGAGAGCCATCTCCATCATCAGGTGTGTCATGCTCATCCGTACTCTTGCTCTCGCCATTCCGCTGGTTTTCAGCGCCAGTGGCGCATTCGCGCAGGCCTTCCCGGTCACAATTGAACATGCCTGGGGTTCGACCACTGTCGACGCCGAACCGACACGCATCGTCACCTGGGGTTGGGGCAATGAGGATGCCGCCATAGCGCTGGGCGTGATCCCGGTCGGCATTCCCTTCCAGTCCTATGGCGGCGGCGAGGATGGGGTGCAGCCCTGGATCGAGGAAGCGCTGGCTGCGAGCGGCGCCGAGACGCCCACCGTGCTCGACAATGCCGGCGAACCGCCCTTCGAGCAGATCGCGGCGCTGGAACCTGACCTCATCATCGCCGCCTTTTCGGGCGTCACCGCCGAGCAATATGCCATGCTGTCGGCCATCGCCCCGACCGTGGCCTATTCCGGCGACGCCTATTCGAGTCCGTGGCAGGAGGTAACCCGCACCGTCGGCAAGGCATTGGGCAAGGCCGAAGCAGCCGAGACGCTGGTGACCGATACCGAAGCCTGGCTGGCGGCCGAATTCGCTGCGCATCCCGAACTTGCTGACATCACCTTTGCCAGTGCCAACGACTATGACGGCTCCATCGCCGTCTATGCCCCGCTCGACGCGCGCATGAAGTTCCTGACCGATCTGGGGCTCGAGATGAACCCGAGCGTCGCGGCGTTGGCGCCTGCCGATGGCCAGTTCTTCTATCCCCTGAGCTACGAGCTGTTCGACCAGCTGGAGGGCGACATTTTCGTTACCTACTACGAGGAGCAGGCGGCGCTCGACGCGTGGCTGGCGACCCCGCAGGCCCAGGGCTATCCGCCGATCGCCAAGGGCGGTCTCGCCGCTCTGGTCGGTACCGAGTATGTCGCTGCCGTGTCGCCGCCCAGTGCCCTGTCGCTGCGCTGGGGTTTTCCCACCTATCTGGGCGTGCTGGCCGACGCCGCCGCCAATGTGAAAAAGCCCTGATCGGGTCAAGACTTAGGAGTCATCCATGAATCGCGTCCTCAAGTCCGCCTTCGCCGCCATCCTATTGCTGGCCAGCAGCGGCGTCGTGCTCGCGCAGCAATTCCCTGTGACCATCGCCCATGCCTTTGGCGAGACCACCATTCCCGCAAAGCCGCAACGCGTGGTCACCTGGGGCTGGGCGGCGCAGGATGCCGTTATCGCGCTTGGAGAAGTGCCGGTTGGCATCCCACACTTCAGCTATGGTGGCGACGAGAACGGCGCCCTGGCCTGGACCAGGGAGGCGGTCACAGCGCTCGGCGCCGATTTCCCGACCATCCTGCCCGATACCGGCCGTGAACCGCCGATCGAAGCCGTCGCCGCGCTTCAACCCGATCTCATCCTCGCTGTCTATTCCGGCATCACGGCGGATCAATACAAGGCGCTGAGCGGCATTGCTCCGGTCGTCGCCTTCCCGGAAACTGCCTGGGATACCTCGTGGCAGGACACGATCACCATTACCGGCGCAGCCATAGGCAAGAAGACCGAGGCCGAGGCCCTGGTGACCGACCTTGAACAATTCATTGTCGACGAAGCCGCCAGGTATCCCGAACTGGCCGGCACCACGTTCGCGACTTTCACCGAATGGAATGGCGAAATCAACGTCTATGGCGACCTCGATTCCCGCGTCCAGTTCCTGGTCAATGCCGGCCTCGTTTCCGCACCGAGCGTTGCCGAACTGGCCCGAGGCGAGGACCTCTACTTCATGCTGAGCTTCGAGAATTTCGACAAGCTCACCGCCGACGTGCTGGTGACCTATTTTGAAACCCCGGAGGCGGAGGCGGCCTTTTCCGCCAATCCTGTCCTGGCTCTCCATCCGCAAGTGGAGGCCGGTGCGGTCGCCCACGTTGTCGGCCCCGAACTCATCAACTCGGTCTCCCCGCCTAGCGCACTATCGCTGAAATGGGGCTATCCAAAATACATCCAGCTGATTGCCGATGCGGCGAGGGCATCAGGTAAATAATCTCGATGGGCGGTAGGCATGCCGCCCAAACTCCTATTGACGGCTAGGCACATTCCTATGCAGATGGCGCCACCATGAGTGATATCGCTTCCTTCCGCCAAGCCGTCGAAACTTTCATCTCTGCCCGTGGCTGGACGCCGACACGGTTCGGCCGCACCGTAGCCGGCGATCCGCTGTTCGTGTTCGATCTGCGCGAGGGCCGCGAACCGCGTTCCGATACGCGGACGCGCATTCTCAAGGCGATGCAGGACTTCGGCGATGGCGAGGCTCAGGCGCCACTGCGCGTCGGCGTTGCCGGGCTCGGCAATGTCGGAGCCACGCTGGTGCGGATCCTTCAGAAGGACGGCGCCGAGCTCAAGAAAAAACTGGGCCGCCAGTTGGTGGTGACGGCCGTTGCCGCGCGCTCGCGTTCCCGCGACCGCGGCATTGATATTTCCGGGCTCGACTGGTTCGATGATCCGGTGGCCCTTGCCAAGTCTGATGGCATTGACCTGTTTGTCGAACTCATCGGCGGGGAAGACGGTCCGGCCTTCGCGGCGGTCAAGGCAGCGCTCGAAATCGGTCGCCCGGTCGTTACCGCCAATAAGGCGCTGCTTGCCAAGCATGGTGTGACCCTGGCGCGAATGGCCGAGGAGTCCGGCGCCCAGCTCGGCTTCGAAGCGGCGGTTGCCGGCGGCATCCCCGTCATCAAGACCCTGCGCGAAGGCTTGGGCTCCGCCCGTATCGCCAAGGTGTTCGGCATCATGAACGGCACCTGCAACTACATCCTCACCCGCATGGGCAACGAGGACATTTCCTTCGCTGACTGCCTCAAGGATGCGCAGGCGCTGGGCTATGCCGAGGCCGACCCGACATTCGACGTCGAAGGCTTCGACACCGCACACAAGCTCTCGATCCTCGCGACGCTCTGCTTTGGCTACGAGATCGCGCCCGACCAGATCCGGGTTGAAGGCATTTCCCGCATCACCCAGCACGACATCAAGGTCGCTGCCGAGCTCGGCTACAAGATCAAGCTGCTCGGCATTGCCCAGCGCACCGAAGAAGGCATCGAGCAGCGCGTGCATCCCACTTTCGTGCCCAAGGGCAGCGCCATTGCCGGCGTCGATGGTGTGATGAACGCCGTGGCGCTTGAAACCGACCACGTCCACGAGCTGCTGCTGGCCGGCCCCGGCGCCGGCGGCCCGCCCACGGCCTCCTCCGTGCTATCCGACATCCTCGACATCGCCCGTGGCACGCGCGTGCCACCGCTGGGCGTGCCGAGCGAAGAACTACTGCCCTACAAGCAAGCTCCGATGCGCGCCCATGATGGTGGTTACTACATCCGCCTCAGCGCCAAGGACGTGCCCGGGGCGCTCGCCGCCATCGCCAGCCGCATGGCCGAGCACTCCATTTCCATCGACTCTGTCATCCAGCGATCGGATTTGAGCGCTAAGGCAGTCGCGCCGGATGGCTCGCCCACCCGCACGGTGGTGATGATCACTCAACAGACTTTGGAATCAGCGGTGCGTGAATCGCTTGCGCAGATCGCCGCCGACGGGTTTATCGTCGGTGAACCGCAGTTGATCCGGATCGAAACGCTCTGATACCTCCCCGGGGGCAATTCAGGCTCCGGGAGGAAAAATGAGACTGAGCAAGGTCGAGGGCGACAAGAGTCCCGCCAATCTGCATCGCAGCCTGACGCTGGAACTGGTGCGCGTCACCGAGCGCGCCGCCATCGCCGCTGCCGAATGGCGCGGCAAGGGCAACGAGCAGGCCGCCGACGAGGCCGCCGTCAAGGCCATGCGGGCCGAGCTCGACAGCGTCGCTATCTCTGGCCGCATCGTCATCGGCGAAGGCGAGGAGAACGAGTGCGACGACCTTTATATCGGCCAGGCAGTCGGAGCCGGGCAGGGACCCGAGGTCGATATCGCCGTTGATCCGCTTGAGGGTGTCACCCTCTGCGCCAAGAACCAGCCTGATTCCATCGTGGTGCTGGCCATGGCCGAGCGGGGTGGACTGCTGAACGTCGCGCGCAACGTCTATATGCACAAGATCGCCATCGGCGCCGAATACGCGCCCGGCACGGTATATATCGACTGGACAGCCACCGAAAACGTCAAGGCGCTGGCCAAGGCCAAGGGTGTGCCGCTCAGCGAAATCACGGCGATCGTGCTCGACCGTCCCCGTCACGCCGCCCTCATCGAGGAACTGCGAACTACAGGGGTAGCCGTCAAGCTCATCAGTGATGGTGACGTCGCCGGCGTGATCCATGCGGTCAATACCGAGGATACCGGTATCGATATCTACCTCGGCTCCGGCGGCGCGCCCGAGGGCGTACTCGCCGCGGCCGCCTTGCGTTGCATCGGCGGCCAGATGCAGGGCAAGCTCATCCTCGACACGCAGGCCAAGCGCGAACGCGCCTTCGCCATGGGCATAGAGGATCCCGGCCGCATCTATGACGTCTCCGAACTCGCCTCGGGCGATGTGCTGGTCGCCGCTACCGGCGTTACCGACGGCACGCTGCTCGAAGGCATCCGCCTGCGCCGGAACTCGGTCGAGACGTCAACCATCGTCATGCGAAGCTGGAGCCAGACCGTGCGCTGGATCAAGGCCCAGCACGTGCGGTAGGATTAGAGTGGAGCCATCCCTTCTCCCGTTGCGGGAGAGGGACGGCCTGACGCATTCGGCGGAACGCCAGGG
>JBARWY010000159.1:0-3696 GCA_049647065.1 Devosia sp.
GTCACCTCTAGCCGGAGGAGGCACTGACCCGCGACACGGCTACATATATCGGCATGAGGAGTTTCCTCGATGCCGAAATCGGGCGCATCCTGGACCGGCTCGATGCGCTTGGATTGACCGAAAGCACGCTTGTGGTGTTCTCGACTGACCATGGTCATTTCCTTGGCCAGCACGGCCTGATTGCCAAGGGACCGTTTCACTACGAGGACATGCTGCGCATCCCCATGATCGTGCGCTTGCCCGGCAAGGTACCGGCCGATGCGGTTTCCAATGACCTGCAGAGCCTGGTCGACCTAGCCCCCACCTTCCTCGCTGCGCTGGGGCTGCCGGTGCCGGGCGAAATGCAGGGCGTATCGCAGTGGTCGAACTGGCAGGGCGGCGAAGCGGCGCGGGATTACGTGCTCTGCGAGAACCGGCACAATCCGCAGATGCCGCATGTCGAGACCTATGTCGAAAAACACCACAAGATCACGGTCTATCGCGAGGCCGACTATGGTGAACTGTTCGATCTGGCAAGCGATCCCGGCGAGATCAACAATCTATGGGATGATGCGGCAGCGCAAAAGCTGAAGACCCGGATGCTGCAGGCCATGGTGCAGGCGATCATGAAGTCCGAACCCACCCGCATGGCGCGCATCGCCGGCGCCTGACGGCTAGCGAATGACGACAGCGCGGTCCATCGTATGCACCGCGCTGTCAAGCCGCCACCGCAGCAGGCGGTCCTTGAGTTCGGCCAGCCGAGCCTGCACCCCCGGGTCGTGCCAGAGATTGTTCTCCTCGCGCGGATCGGCAGCGAGGTCGAAATACTGCCCATCGGCGGAGCCCAGGAACAGCACGGCCTTGTCCCGCTCGGTGCGGATCATGGTAATAAGCCTGGTGTCGGCCATGGCCACGTCGCCCGCCTGTTCGCAGAATACCGCGTCTCGCCCGGCCCACTCCTTGCCCTCCAGCGCCGGCAGCAGGCTTTGTGCCTCAAAATCGACGGATGGTTCGAGCCCGGCGAGTTCGAGGATGGTGGGGCCGAAATCGAATAACTGGCAAAGCTGCTGCAGGCGCCGCCCGCCTGCAAATCGGCCGGGCGCCCAGACGATGGCGGGAACACGCGTTACCATGTCATACATCGACCACTTCTGCGACAGGCCGTGCTCGCCCAGATTGTCGCCGTGGTCGGACATGAAGATCACGATACAGTTGTCGAGATAGCCGCGCTGCTCAAGCGCGTCTATCAGTCGCCCGAGTTGTTCGTCGATGAGCGTGACATTGCCATCATAGTGCGCGCGCAGGCGCCGCAGCTGCTCCACGCTAGGATCGAGCGACCAGGAGACTGCGTCGTGATCCACCCTGGTATCATGCTCCCGCTTCGCCCGAAGTGAGGCCGGCAGGCCCTCCAGTTCCCTGGCGCTGACCTCGGGCACGGGAAGGTCGGCTCTATCGAGATAGGATTGGGAGTATCGTGCCGGCGGGTCATAGGGTGGGTGCGGACCAGGAAAGCCCACCTGCATGAACAGCGCTTCGGGCTGCGGCCGCGTCTCCAGCCACCACATGGCGGTCTCGGCGACGAAGACGTCTGAATGCTGGCAGTCGGCCAGTGGCCAGTCGAAGGCGCCAAGCCGCTCGGCATAGTCTGGCAGGGCCCTGTAATGGGCCCGGGAGGGCTTTACCGCGCCTTGATGCACCAGCGACTTGTCCCATTCGTCGGCATACCAGCGGCCTTCGAAGAAGCGGTCCTTGTTCTCTACCACAAAACGCTCATGGAACCCGGCCGGCGCGTCATAGGGAATGGTGTGCATCTTGCCCACATTGACGCAGTGATAGCCCGATTGTGCCAGTTGCTCGACCCAGGTGCGCGACCAGGCCTGGCCGTTGCGCAGCACGCCGGAGGTATGCGGGCTGTGGCCCGAGAACAAAGCCGCGCGGCTGGGCACGCAGCTTGGCGCGTTGACGAAGCAATTGTCGAAGCTCACGCCCTCGCGCACCAGCCGATCCAGGTTTGGCGTGTTCATGTGCCCGGCGCCCAGGGCCTGGATAGTATCGAAACGCTGTTGGTCGGTCATGACCAGAACGATATGCGGGCGGGCGGAACTCACCGTGTGGCGTCCTTTTCGATATTGGTGCGGGTTCGGGCCAGCAGAGCCAGCATCGCGGCATGCGCCCGTTCTGGATCGCCGGTCTCGATGGCCAGCAGCACCGCTTCATGCATGGGTATCGAGGGGCCGGGCGCTTCGCGGTGGCGCAGGGAAATGCCGATAAAGGCGGCGAGCGCCGCTTCGATCATCCCGCCGAAGGCCGTCATGAATTCATTGCCCGAGGCGGCCAGGATGGCCTTGTGAAACTGCAGGTCGGGGCCTGCGAAGCGCTTGCGATCGGTGCCGGCCGCAACCATCCCCGAAAAGGCGGTGCGGATGGCCTGTATCGCCTCTCTGTCCTGGTGCCGCGCGGCCGCTGCCGCGGCGGCTGGCTCGATCGCCTCGCGCAGCGCCAGCAGATCGGTGGCAAAGCCGATCTCCGTACCGCCCTCCAGCCGCCAGGCCAGCAACTCTCGGTCCAGCATCTGCCAATCGGCCCGATAGCGTACCCGTGTGCCTGCTTTCTTGCGCGATTCCACCAGGCCCTTGCCGGCCAGAACCTTGATGGCCTCGCGCACGATGTTGCGGCTGGCGCCAAATTGGACAGCTAGTTCAAGCTCCCCCGGAAGCGTTGCTCCGGGAGCATGCTCGCCACGCAAAATGGCGGTGCCAATCTGCCGGGCGATAGCCGATGCGGCCGTCTCGCGAACGGCGGTGCTGGAGAATGGCAAATCACAACCTCAATTTATGTTGGACATAATGGATTAAGTGGGACATAAAATCAAGCAGCTCACCTCGGAGGAGCTGCGCCATGTCAAACCGAATCCACGCGCTGGAAATAGGCCTCGCACAGCTCGAGCAAGGTGTGCATGGGCGGGTATTGCGCCATGGTGCGACGCAGGAGCGCTCCGGTTTCCGAATTGCGGCGACCCATTTCGATAGGGATGGGCAGGATCGGGCGCCCGGGAATCCCATAGACGGCAGCGTCGGGCAGGATGCAGAGATAGTCGCCATCCTGCAGCAGTCGGAAGATCGCCAGCAGGGAGCTGCTGCGCACCCGCACCTGCGGCATGGCCCCGGTGCGTTCCATCACCGCGTGGATGGTCTCGGCCTCGTAAATGGGATCGGCGGCATAGATGATCCAGGGAAACTTGTGGATCATGGCATAGTCCCCGGCGTCGCATTTCTGAATCGGGTGGTCGGCGCGCGCCGTGACGCGGTCGCGGATTTTGCTGAAGGCGCGCGCTTCCAGCTGCGGGTAGTTGCGCTCCGGCGCGTAGAGGCCGCCAAAGGACACGTCGATACGGCCATCCAGCAGCGCCGGCAGCGAGGTGCCGGTACTCGGCGTCATCTCAATCGTCAGGTTGGGGAATATCTCGTGCAGCCTGGGGATTACCGTGGGCAGGACCACGGAAGACCAGAGCGGGCCGGCATGAATGCTGAGGCGTCCTTCGGCACCCGGATTGCCGCTTGCCACGTCGGCCTCGGCGAGTTCCCAGTCCCGCTTCAATCGCGACACCGTCGTCAGCAGACGCTGGCCAAAGGCGGTGGGACGTACACCACGCGCGTGCCGTTCGAGCAGGGGCTGGCCGTAGTGTTTCTCCAGTTGCGACAGCGAGCGCGACAAGGC
>JBARWY010000160.1:0-5743 GCA_049647065.1 Devosia sp.
CGGTGCCCGATATCGTGCTCAAGACGGCGGACGAGGTGATCCTAGTCGATCTGCCGCCAGCCGAGCTGATCGCCCGCCTCAATGAGGGCAAGGTCTACCTGCCCGACAATGCGGCGCGGGCGCTGGACGGCTTCTTCAAGCCGGCCACGCTCACCGCCTTGCGCGAACTGGCCCTGCGCCGCGCCGCCGATCGCGTCGACGACCAGATGGTGGATTTCCTGCGCCAGAGCGCGGTCGAGGGTCCATGGGCTACCGGCGAACGGCTGCTGGTCTGCGTCGGGGCCGACGCGATGTCGGAAAAGGTTGTGCGCATCGCCAGCCGGCTGGCCTCCGGGCTCAATGCGCGCTGGCTGGTCGTCTCGATGACCCGCCCTGGTGCGCCGCTGCCGGCGAGTGCCGATGCCGAACGGCTGGAGCAGATCCTGCGGCTAGCCGAACGGCTCGGTGCCGAAACACGGCACGAGGCGGCCAGCGACTTTGTCGACGCCATCCTGCGCCTCGCGCGGCGGGAGCACATCACGCAGATCGTCATCGGGCGGTCCAACGGCGTGCGCTGGTTCCGCCGCTCGCTGCCCGACGCCATCCTGCGCGCGGCGGGGGATATCGGCGTGCATATCGTGCCCGGCGAAGCGCCTGCGACCGGCCAGCTCCGTTGGAAGGCGCCGTCGCTGCCTGAATGGGCGCTGACGCTGGGTTTGCCGCTGCTGTCGGTTGGGGCCACGACGTTGTTTGGGCTCGGCATAAATGCGCTGGTGGCCCTGCAGAATCTGTCGATGCTCTATCTGGCCGCCGTCCTGCTTTCGGCGGTGATTGCCGGGCGGGGTTCGGCGCTGCTTGCGGCGGCGCTGTCCTTCGCGGCCTATAATTTCTTCTTCATCGAACCGACCGGCGCCCTCACCGTAGCGCAGCCGCAGGAAGTGCTGTCACTGGTCATCTTCATCGCCGTGGCGCTGGCTGCCGGGCAGCTGGCGGCCCGCTTGCGCGAGCAGGCGGACCTGGCACGGCAGCAGGCGCGGCAGAGTCAGGCGCTGCTGGATTTTTCGCGCAAACTGTCCGGGGCGCATGGCCAGGAGCGGGTGCTCGATGCGATTGCCAGCCATCTCAATGCCAGCCTGGGTCGCCCTGCCATCGTGCTGATCTCGGGGGCGGACGGCGAGCTCGAGCCTGCTGCTGCCTGGCCGCCCGACCAGATGCTGGATGCGACCGAAATGACCGCCGCACGCTGGGCCTTCAACAAGAAGGAGCCGGCCGGTTTCCTGACCGGCACCCTGCCCCAGGTGCGTTACCTGTTCCGGCCGATCATTTCGGCGCAACGCCTGCTGGGCGTGGCCGGCCTGGTCATGGGACCGCGCGACGTGCCGCTTGCCGCCGACGAGGAGCGCACCTGGCTGGCTCTGCTCGACCAGGCCGCCATTGCCATGGACCGCGCGAGGCTCAACCGCGAGAGCGCGCTGGCTTCGGTGGCGCGCGAAGGCGAGAAGGTGCAGGCGGCGCTGCTGTCCTCGCTGTCACATGACCTGCGCACTCCTCTGGCGTCCATCACCGGCGCCATCACCAGCCTGCGCCAATTGGGCGACAAGATGCCAGCTGAGAGCCGTGATGACCTGCTGCTGTCGATCGAAGAGGAATCCGGGCGCCTCAACCGCTTTGTTGCCAATCTCTTCGACATGACCCGCATCGAGGCGGGTATGATGAAGGCGCGGCGCGACTCGATCGATATCGCCGCCATCATCGACGCCAGCGCCAGCAGGGCCCGCAGATTGCATCCTGATCTTGTCATCGATCTCAGCCTCGCACCCAGCCTGCCGGCAGCGCGCGGCGATGCGGCGCTGCTCGAACAGGTGCTGTTCAACCTGCTCGACAATGCCAGCAAATATGCCGGTGCCGACCAACCCGTCGCCATCTATGCGCGCGAGGATGAGGGCATGGTCAGCATAGCGGTCACCGACCAGGGCAAGGGCATCCCCGAAGCCGATCTCGAACGCATCTTCGAGAAATTCTATCGTCGTGCCAAGGGCGATGGACGTCCGGCCGGCACCGGCCTCGGACTCTCGATCGCGCGCGGCCTGATGACAGCCATGGGCGGCAGCATCAGCGCGACCAGCCCCGCGCTGCGCAAACGCGGCACCCGCTTCACCCTTCGCCTGCCGCTGGCCGGGAAGGAAACCTGATGCTGCCCCGTATCCTCGTCGTTGACGACGAGCCGCAGATTCAGCGGTTCCTCAAGCCCGCCCTGATTGCGGCCGGCTTCGATGTCGAGACCGCCGCCACCGCGGCCGAAGCCAAGCGCCTGGCAGCGACGCGCGCGCCGGCGCTGATCGTGCTCGATCTCGGCCTGCCCGATGGAGACGGCAAGACCGTCATCGAAACGGTCCGCGCCTTTTCCACGGTTCCGATCATCGTGCTGTCGGCGCGGGACCAGGAAATCGAAAAGATCGCAGCGCTCGACCTGGGCGCCAACGACTATGTGGAAAAGCCGTTCGGCATTGGCGAATTGCTGGCGCGCATCCGCGTCGCGCTGCGCCAGGCGGGACCGACGGAGCCTTCTCCGGCACAGCAACGCGTCGGTAACATCCTGCTCGACCTTGAACATCGACACGTCCATGTTGATGGCGTTGAAGTCCACCTGACACCCAAGGAGTTTGACCTGTTCGCACTTCTGGCGGCCAACGCAAACAAGGTTGTCACACACCACCGGGCCTTGACCCAGGTCTGGGGGCCCGCTCATCAGGACGACGTACAATACCTGCGCGTCGTCATCGCACAGCTCCGCGCCAAGCTGGAGGTCGACCCAAAGTCGCCGCGACACCTGCTCAACGAGGCGGGGGTAGGCTACCGATTAGTTGAGTAGCCTGCGATATTTGCGCTGTGCTGGCCATTGGGGGCCGTTGTCCGCTTTGCGACAGAGGACGTCGGAATGACCGCAATGGGCTCGGTAGCGGCCGGTCAGCAACGCGCGCCATTTCGGACGCTGGCGAAACAAGTTCATCATCCCGAAAGCCGCCCGTCCGCTGAGGCACGCCGCGCCGGCAGAAATGGGGTGGATAACGGACTGTCGGCTTATGGACTGAATAGAACGCACAGCGGACGTCCGCAGGCTCCAGAACCTCATAGCGCTCTGGATCCCTACATCGCTGCATCGCAATATATGACCTGATTTGCCACGCAGGCGGGCGCCGATTTTGGCGAAGGTTGCAAGTTCAATCTGGCAAGTCTGTCTCGAATAGGCCAGACCAGCCCCCGACGATCCTCCTCGGAGGGAGTTGGAGTGTTCCCTCAACCGCTACAGATAGC
Organism: Devosia sp.; assembly: GCA_049647065.1. Lineage (GTDB taxonomy): Bacteria > Pseudomonadota > Alphaproteobacteria > Rhizobiales > Devosiaceae > Devosia. The sequence goes on from JBARWY010000160.1 coordinate 3,295, forward strand.
ATCTGCCCATTTTCTAGCGACTATGCACAAGAGGGAGGCAGAGGTAGCGCCACCAATTTCCTATCATGTTGACTATGTTAGTGAATTTGCGATGGCATGCAAAGTGCATTGGTGTGGATGCGAATATTCATTACCAGGAGGGTTCCCTTGTCCAACGATATCCAACATCTGCTCCTTCGACGTCGCAACGTTCTCAAGGGCTTGGGAGGCGCAGCATTTGCTCCTCTCCTGTCCCCATTGTTCACAAGCTCCGCATTCGCCGCGACGACGCTCGATGCCATCAAGGCTGCTGGTGTCCTGCGCGTCGGCTGCGAGGCTGTCCTGCCTCCGTTCACCTTCCGCGAGGGCGGGGAAATCGTCGGCTATGACGTCGATCTCATCAAGCTGATCTGCGAGCCGCTCGGCGTTCAACCGGAAATGATCGATACCGCATGGTCCGGCATCATCCCAGCACTGTACGCCGACCGCTTCGACGTCATCATGAGCCAGATGACGTATACGGCTGAGCGCCTCGAAAAGGTCGGCTTCGCCATTCCCTACGTCGATGCGAGTCTCGCTATGCTTATCCGCACGGAAGATGTCGGCTCCATCGCAACGGTTGAGGACCTCCGCAGCCGCAAGCTGGGCGTACAGCTGGGATCGCCTGGCGAAATCCTGCAGGGCGAATTGAACGAGAAGTGGACTAGTGAGGGCGGAGAGAGTTTCACCGAGGTCAAGACTTACGACGACTATCCGGCGGCCTACATGGCCCTGACCCAGGGCTCGGTCGATGCCGTGTTCAATGCGTTGCCGACCCTCGCAGAGGTCGTGAAGACGGGCGGTGACCGATACACCATCGTGACCGGTATTGGTTCTTCCCGTTGGGCCGGGATCGCGGCACAGAAGGAGTCAGTCGAGCTTATCGCTTACCTCGATGAACAGATGCGCGCCCTCAAGGCCTCGGACCAGATCTACGCACTTCAGGAGAAGTGGTTCGGCATGCGTATGGAATTGCCTGACGATATTCCCGCCGTCTGATCCGAAGCAAACAGGCATCGCCGGCCCAAGGCTTGGCGATGCCTGCAAAGTCTATTGGAGGATTTCGATGAACCTTGTGCAAGTCGCCGTAATCGGCGGCGCTGGCCGCCTAGGGCGCTACGTCGTGGACGAGATCGCCCCGAACCATGATGTCGTCGTGGTCGACAGGGTGGGGGCGGGCAGCGCCCACAGGCATGTCCGGGCCGACATCACCTCCATCGAAGACTTGATGACAGCTCTCGATGGATGCGATGCAGTCATCCACGTCGCCGGTATCGATGGCCATATTGATGCCCAAGCAAAGGACTTTTTCGCCGTAAACGTCTTCGGCACGTTTAATGTGCTGGAGGCCGTTCGGCGCCTCGGCATTGGTCGGGTCATCGTGACATCCAGCACCGCCGCGACCGGTCTCAACGCCACACCTGACCTCACACCGGCCTATCTTCCGATCGACGAAGAGCATCCGCTAGCGCCAACCGATCCCTATGGCATCGGCAAGCATCTAATCGAGGTCATGGCCGAGGATTTCGGTACGCGCCATGGTATCGCCGTCACCTGCATCAGGCCCACCTACATCGCCTTTCCCGAACTCGTGCCGCACCTTGCCTCGAGCACGATCCCAGATGACCCGAGGCTCGCCCAGATGTTCCAGGAGCCGCTGCCGCGGCTGCGGTCCTATGTCGACCCGGGCGAACTGGCTCGCTGCTACCGTCTTGCGTTGGCGTTGACCGAACCGGGATACCAGGTGTTCTGGGCGAACGCGGCGGATACGTTCGACGCTCGATCAACCCTGGAATACGCCACGCACATCTATGGCGATTTGCCGAGGATCAGTCAGCCGGAGCGCTACCGGAAGCACCCGCAGGCTGCCATGATCGACTGCTCAAAAGCGGAGCGCTTGCTGGGCTGGACACATGTGAAGTCATGGCGCGACGTTCTTTCCGCCACCCAAGACTAGCGCGCCAAGTACATCCCATCCCCCGGCTCGCCAAGCACATGGCCATCCCGGAAGATCTGGTTACCGCGGAGGAAGGTAGCCACCGGCCAGCCCTGGACCTCGAATCCCTCCCACGGGGTATAGTCGCTGCCGTGGTGCAGGTCCGTCTGCCGGATAGTCATGGATTTGTCGGCATCCCAGAGAACGATGTCGGCATCGGCACCGACCGCGATCGACCCCTTTGTCGGCGCTAGCCCGTAGGTGTTGGCGTGGTTCGTCGCCGTGAGGGCGGCAAAACGCTCAAGCGTGATGCGACCCTTGCTGACACCCTCCGAAAACAGGATGGGCAAGCGCGTCTCGATGCCCGGGATGCCGTTTGGAACCCAGCGGAAAGAGGTACGCGCCCGAGGATTGTCCTTGCCCCGGTTGCCCGTGGCGCTGAAGAAGAACGGGGAGTGGTCCGACGAGAAGAGATCGAAGGTGCCGTCGATCAAT
>JBARWY010000161.1:0-7922 GCA_049647065.1 Devosia sp.
ATACTTTCGTCCCTCCGAATTTAAGGCAGGATCTGCCCGTTGCAGTAACGACGTGCTTCAATGCAGGATCTGGCTAAGGAACAGCCTGGTCCGCTCCTGCTGCGGGTTCTTGAAGAACTCTTCTGGGGGAGCACTTTCCACGATCTGGCCCTGATCCATGAAAATGACCCGGTCCGCCACCTGGCGGGCAAAACCCATCTCGTGGGTGACGCAGACCATGGTCATTCCCTCGCTGGCCAGCTCGGTCATGGTGTCGAGCACCTCCCGAACTAACTCTGGATCCAGCGCCGAAGTGGGTTCGTCGAAAAGCATGATTTCCGGCGCCATGCACAGCGAGCGAGCGATCGCCGCACGTTGCTGTTGGCCGCCGGAAAGCTGGCCAGGATATTTGCCGGCCTGATCGGGAATGCGGACCCGTTCGAGATAGTGCATCGCAAGCTTTTCCGCGTCGGGGCGCGATGCTCCTTTCACCCAACGCTGGGCGATCGTGCAGTTGTCCAGAACCGTCAGATGCGGGTAAAGATTGAAGCTCTGGAACACCATTCCGACCTGCCGCCGGACGGCCTCGGTATTGGCGCGACGACCGTTGAGCTCGATTCCATTGACCGTGATCGTTCCGGACTGATGCTCCTCAAGGCGGTTTGCGCACCGGATCATAGTCGACTTCCCAGACCCCGAAGGCCCGCAAACCACCACGCGTTCGCCGGGAGCGACTTTTAGGTCGATGTCCTTGAGCACCTGCAACGTGTTGAACCACTTGTTCACCTTCACGTATTCGATGCCTCCCGATGGCAACTGCGTGTCCAATCGCGTCTCTCCTGTTGTCTGACAACGCTATTGCAGAAATTGCCTATTCGTCAATTGCAATTCTAACCCGGTTGTGAAATTTCCGCGACAAGTCCCGACATTGCGCTATAGGATCGCCAACGATAGCATCCCGCTAGCACACTTCGTTGTAAGACAACACCGCTTCGGATCCCGCAAGCGGGGCCTAGTCCGGTTTCTTCGGTGGAGGTACGCTTGCGCATTTGGCGCGGTTATCTAGTAGATCGTGCGTAAGAGGCGATCGACAGTTTTGGGTTCGCTCCGTTACGAGAGCGGATGCGGCGACTTGGCGGCATTGAAGCCGGGCTCAGGGAAGAACGAAATGACCAAGCCGAAAGAAACCGGCCCAGATCGCATTCGGAACGGTGTGCTCGATCTCATTCAGCAGCAAAACCTCAGCTTCGGCGAAAAACTCCCGACCGAGGAAAAGCTGACGGAACTCCTTAAAGTATCTCGCCCCGCTTTGCGCGAAGGCCTCAAACGCCTGGAACAAGAAGGGCTCATCGATGTAGTCCATGGCAAAGGGCGGTTCGTAGCTGCAGGCAGCGCGCTGAGCATCGATCGGCCGATCACTAAGTTCGAGAGCGTTACCGACATGGTGCGCACGCATGGCTACCGTACAACCGTGGAGGTCCTCGGCTTCGGCGTGGTGCCTGCTGGCAAAGAGCAGGCGCAGGCCCTGCAGGTCCCGGAGGGATCGCCATTGCTTCGCGTGGAGCGGCTTAGGCGCGCCAAGGACGAGCCCATCGTCTATTCGATCGATCTAGTGCCGCGCAACCTCATCGGCGAGGGCCTTCACTCCCACGACCTGAGCGGCTCGCTTCTAGAACTACTGTCGGCCCACGATGTTCGTCCGGTTGCATCCACGGCAAAGGTTTCCGCCGTAAACCTTCCCAAAGAAACGATCGAGCTGCACGGCCTCCACGATTTCGGACCGGCACTAATGATTTCCGAATTGTGCTTCACCGAGCGCGGCCAACCCGTGGTAATCGCTGAGGTCTATCACTCGGGCAGCGCCTTCAGTTTCAGCTTTTTACGTCGATAGCGGTTTGAAACAATGCCGCCTCCTCCTTGTCAGGTCCCCGCGGTAAGGCGAGCAACTGGTTGGATGGAGAGGTCGACCTGCCACCACGTGAGGGCCGCAGGGTGTCTGGGGTGAGAATCGCGTCTCCGAGTAACGCAGGCGGCACGATGAGGGTGGTCGATTGCTGAATCGACCAGCGCGGTCCCGGGGAACCTATTTGACGAAGCCCTCGAGTTCAGGGAAGCTCATTAGCGAGTTTCCCGTTGCCAGGTGTCTCTTAAGTGACTGCCGACGCGAAGGGCTTGGGCGCAAACCGTCAAGGCCGGGTTCAACGCAGCAGAGGATGGGAAGAAGCTTGCATCGACGACGTGCAGATTGGGATGATCATGCGATTGGCACAGCCCATTAAGCGCCGAAGTAGCGGGATCATTTCCCATGCGAACCGTGCCGCATTGATGTACCGGCCCTTTAATGCCCGACGGACGGTTAAGAACGACGGGAAATATTCTTCGGAGATGGCCCCGCACGTGACGCACGAACCGGGTATGCGCAGCAGTATCGCCAGGATGATAAGCAACCTCAACCCGGTCGCCCGGCAATAGCCGAACCCGGCTTTCGGCACGCGGCAGATCCTCGGACATGCAGAGCCAGTCGACGCTGTGCCTGGCAACGATATCTGCGATCGGCCCCGGTACCCACGGCATATTGGCACGGATCATCGGCCCCTTGAGATTGCTGAGCATTTGAATATTGCCCCGCGCCGCGGAGTCATTCGGCAAGCCGTAGTAGAAATCGTTGATCGCCATGGTCTTGGTGAATTTTGTTTCGTTCACACGCCACGGCATGAGGCCGACCAGGCCGGTGAGATGATGGTTCATCAGATACCGTCCAACCACGCCCGAGCGGTTGGCGATGCCATCTGGATACGCTTCGTTCGCCGAGCGTAACAGGATGAGTGCCGAATTGATTGCGCCAGCGCTCAACACAAACATGCGTGCTTGGACGCGAAGCATCTGTCCATCCCGCAATAGTTCGACAGCAGCGATGTGCCCATCGGGAGCAGGGATAAGACGGGTAACCTGAGCCTTGGTCCATAAGGTAACGTCAGGATGGTCGAGAATTGGCCGGATCAGACGCGACTCACCGTCACCTTTCGCTCCGTACCGGCAGACGAATCCGTCGCACGCACCGCAGCGACGACAACTGCCGCCCGGGCCAAAATCTATGGCCACCGGGTTCGGAAACGGGCGCAGTCCCTGCTTTGCTAGTTTCACAGCCATTTCGGCAATGATGGGTTCATGTGGGACGGCGTCATGTGCATATCCGGCTGAACGCGGCGGCTCAGTCGGATCGATACCTGCCTGCCCGCGCACACCGAAAAGCCGCTCAGCTGCGTCGTACCACGGTTCGAGGTCCGAATAGGAAATGGGCCAGGCAGGCGAAATTCCATCTTCATGGGCGACTTTGCCAAAGTCGCGCTCGCGAAAGCGGAACATCGCTGCGCCGTAGAATTTAGTATGACCGCCGACATAGTAGAACTGACCGGGGCGATAGCGATGTCCGCTCTCGTCCTGATATTCGTCATGCGTCCGGTAGCGCTTCTGGGTGTAAACCGCCTCTACATCCGAATTTTCCGGCTCATTGGGCAGGAAATCACCCCGCTCAAGGATCAATACCTTCGCGCCTGATCCCGCTATTTGCCGTGCAACCGATCCACCGCCCACCCCAGAGCCGATGATGACGATATCCGTCCTAATGTGCTCGACCACAATTCTTTCCTAACGTCCGGTGACCGTAAATTGGTTCGTGCGGCGGCGCGGCCGCGCTCAGACCGCCCGAGCGCCGTGATCAGAAGTTTTTGACTGTCGAACACGTAAAACTGCGCTCTAGGCAAGACCTTTCAGGAGAGCCTCGCGCATCGCGGGTGCGGGCGCCGCAACGCCGGTGTAAAGCGTAAATTGGTGGAGCGCTTGATGGAGCAACATGCGCCAACCTGGCACCGAGATCAGCCCCCGTCGCTCAGCCTCCGCGCATAGTGGAGTGAACACGGGATTGAATACGACATCGAATACGGCCCGCGCGTCCGGAAATCGGTCCAGATCAAGAAGACTGTCTGACAGCGTCGCAACAGGCGTCGTATTGACCACAAGGTCAAACCCCGAGAACGACGGCGTCTCCAAGTTTTGCGGGGTAGAAAGCCCGAAATCGGCGGCGAGAGATGCGCCGGCTTCGTGATTTCTGGCCGCGACTTCAACATGCCAGCCTGCTTTTTTTAGGCCAAATACCAGTGCACGGGCAGCCCCACCCGCGCCCAGTACTATTGCTCGCCCCGGTTGATCTACCCCGCACTCTCGGAGAGCGTCCAGGGCACCACGCCAGTCTGTGTTGTGACCTGTGAGCCGACCGTCTTTGTTAACAACCGTGTTGCAGGCTCCGATAGCGGTTACGTCAGCAGACGTCTCATCGAGGTACGAAATGATATCGCGCTTGTAAGGCATTGAAACGGCAAAGCCCTTGAAGTCCAATTCGAGAAACGCAGCTACCGTTGCTCCAAGGTCCTGGCTTTCAACTGAAGCGTATCGATAATCCAGCCCTAGTGACTTGTATCCCGCCTCGTGCATTTTTACGCCCAGCCCGAGTGGGCTGACGCGTCCCGACACAGATCCACAAAGCGGAGGTAGCGTACGCGCCATTCGAGTCACCGTGAGAGAGGTTCCATCCCGAAAATTGGCGCGAGGAACCTCGCTGGAGTTATGCGCCAATCATAACGACGGAGGCTCCGCTGACTTCCGTAGTGTCGGGAGCCGCTGACGGACGCTGTCTGGACAAAATCCAACACATACGGCCCAACGTCGTCTGACAACACTAGGAAACATCCCTCCCACCGTCAAGAATCATTTTGACGAATCCGAATAGGATCGCGAGATCTAAGGGAATTTTCCGAGCGATCACGCTGCGACGTTGTAAGACAACGTCCCTTCAAATGCCGCTGGCAAGTTGCCCAGGTCGTTCGGAAAGGGCAGTCAACTCCCATTCATGAGCTAGCGCAGCGGCCACCAACCAGCTCGGACGCTTGTCGGGAACCGTCGCTAGGGGCACCGACGGACACAAACTCAGGCAGCACGCCCAACTGCTCGACGATCTCATCATCGAACGCGCGGCCGCCTTGATACGGCGGGAACTCCTTGGCCCGCCAGTTCGGCACCTCCAGGGTATACCAACCGACCACTACTGCCCGCGGTTGTTCATCCACGTGCATGCGGATCAGGTAATTCGCGAAGCCGACAAACGCACCAGCCTGATCGTTTTGGGAAGGCCGTGATAGGCCCGGTGCGCCAGGGAGTCGCCATCGATTGTCAGAAGTGGACGCTTGGGCATTTGGATTCCCTTTAGTAGGCGACGACTGACTTAGATCCGTAGGGGATCCCCAGGTTCGGGAATCTCATCCAACCCGGGAACGTACTTGAGAGGAAGTCTGGCGATCACCTGCAGGGCGCCGTCCGGTAGCGGTCGCTGCAGTGCCTTCGCTTCGTTCCATGGGCCCCGGAGCCAGATGTCCCTCTCTTCTTCATTCCTGAGGACGACCGGCATGGCCTTCTCGTGAATGGCCCCGACCACGTCGTTGGGCTTGGTCGTAAAGAAGGCGAAGAGTTTGTGGTCGACGGGCCCTTCGTCCTTTCGCCTCGTTCCATGCCAATCGGACCATACCCCGGCAAAGAATGTCAGGGGCTCGCTTTCGTCCAGGGCAAACCAGGCATTGCCGCTCGATCCATCGTCCAACTTAGTAGGTTCCGCGAACCGGTTGAGCGGCACGAGGCAACGATGTTCCACTCCCAGGTAGCCTTTCCAGTCGTCGAACCACGGGTTTCTGATGTTCGTGTTCCCCCGGTTTGGCTTTTCAGTTACCGGGTCGTTTAGCGACGGCAGGCCCCAGCGAGCAAAACCGAGCACCCGCCTTTCGTCTCTTTGCTTGATGATCGGGGCCGTGTAGTCGGGGTAGATCGCGTACAGCGGCGGGACGTTCCGCATCGCGTCCTCCCACTCTGCAACCAGCCGCTGGATGGCTTCCGTCGTCGTGGTCATGGAATAAAGGTTACACATGGTCGACGCTCGGCCCTTGGCCTTCGAACTCAGACAGCAAGGCCCGACAGAGTTGCTCTCCCTCGTCGGCGCATTCAGCCTCTCTGCGAGCGGCAGGAATCCTCTGGAAGCGAGCCAAGTCCCGGCGAAGTTTCTCCACCGCGCGCTCGCGCTCTTTGATCTCTGGCCCGGTGTTAGGCACGCGGACCATCAGTTCGCGTCCACCCGGTTGTCGGCGACGGCGTCGTCAATCGCCGCTTCGATCTCCTCGAAGACAGCTGCGATGACCGCCATACTCTCGGCATCGCTGGTTGCGCTGGACGCCGGCACCTTCACCGTCAGGTCGCGGAGGATGTGGTCGCTGCGAAGCGAGAAGCCTGCCCGAAATTCGATAAAGCCGTTCTCGCTCCACAGATCGACCATGAACGTCTCGAGGTAGTGGACGTATTGCTCGGTCAGTCGCGCACTGAGGCTTTCCACCAAGGCTTTCACGCCTGCACTCCCCCCTTTGCGATCACTCCCCAACAGCCTAGTCGGTGGATGTCGTTCCGGCAATTCTGCTGACGAGGCTAGACCGGCAGTTTCAGTTGCTCGTCGGCTCTGGCGTCAGCGCCCGCGAAACCGGACGCCGTCACTCCCAACAACCGAACTGGCAACCTAGGCGGGAATTCTGCCTGCAGAAGTCCCTCCACGAGCCCGCCAAACTGGCCTTTCTCGCGAATGAATGCGTTTGCGCTTCTGGACCGGGTTATCTGCTCGAAATCGCTGAACTTGACCTTCAGGGTCACGGTGCGCGGCCGAAGATCGCGTGCCTCGCAGACACGCCAAACCTTGTCGACAAGTGGCGCCACCATGGCCGTAGCCTGTTCGAGCGTTTCGATGTCGCAGGCGAAAGTATCTTCTGCCCCCACCGACTTTCGCTCGCGATGGGGTTGAACCTCACGATGATCGATGCCCCGCGAAAGGTCATAGTAGTATTGAGCCGATCGTCCGAAACGCTCGACCAGTTCGGCTAGGGAGAGCGCGGCCAAATCCGCCCCGGTCGAGATGCCCAAACCATGCATGCGAGCCGCCGTCGCTGGCCCGACGCCATGGAATTTCTCAATCGCCAGGCGTTGGACGAAGGCGGCGCCATCCGCCGGTCGAATGACAAAACAGCCGTTGGGCTTGTTGTGGCCCGACGCCATCTTGGCGAGAAACTTGTTGTAGCTCACGCCGGCTGACGAGTTGAGCCCGGTTACCTCTTTGATCTTGGCTCGGATCGCATTGGCGATGTCCGTTGCCACCGGGATGCTCTGCAGGTTCTCAGTGACGTCGAGATAGGCCTCATCCAAGGAAAGAGGTTCGATCATTGGCGTGTGCTCGGCGAATATCTCGCGGATCTGCCCGGACACCTCTTTGTAGACATCGAACCGGGGTGGCACGAAGATCAGCGATGCGCATTTACGCATCGCAGTGACAGACGCCATCGCCGAATGGACCCCAAATACCCGAGCCTCATAGCTGGCGGCCGCGACTACGCCCCGAGCTGCGCCATAACCTACGGCGACCGGTTTGCCGCGCAGCTCCGGATTGTCGCGCTGCTCGACCGACGCGTAGAAAGCGTCCATGTCGATGTGGATTATTTTGCGCTGCATCCGCTGTCCTCAGTTCCTCGCTGGCGACCTGAGAATGTGATCGCATGCCATCCCAGTTTGAGCAGCGGCCGACAGGATGCCGCTGACCTACGTCGCCGACGGGCGATACGGAACGATATCGTCAAACCCGTCTAGGCGCTGGTCGATGATCCGCACTTCGTCCGGATACCCGGCGGCGAATGCCCCGAGCTTCATCTGCACAATACTGTCATCTAGTTCGGCCGTGGTCCAATCATCGAGTTCGGCAAGGTGCGTCGCTATTTCGAGAGCCTGGCCCCAAGGCGCCAGAATCTCATCGATGATGCTGTCGCCCGACGCCTGATGCCAGATAGCCCAACTGTCCGGCCAGAAGCCGC
>JBARWY010000162.1:0-2322 GCA_049647065.1 Devosia sp.
GGGGCTCGATGCGCAGGGTTATGCCATTGCCGGCAAGATTGGCCGGCACCAGTTTTCGCTGGTTGGCGGGGAAGGCAGCACCGAGCTTTTCGCCGGCAATGGCATGATCGCCGCGACGTTCAGCCGGAAGGTCGTTGGGTAACGCCCCTCCCATCCACCGGCTTGACCCTCTCCCTTGCGGGGGGAGAGACAACAGAGGCCGGGTCTGAGGCCGCCCTGTACCCCGTTTTGTTCCACGTGAATCACCAGACCGCCGTTCCAGCGGACCGGTGAAGCCATATCCCGAGGAGGAGACAACCATGCTCGACAAGCCGATTTTCCCCACGCCCGACTATGCCCCGGATCGCTGGCGCAATGTTGCCCGGACCTACAGCCAGGCCGATGTGGCGCGGCTATCAGGCTCGCTGCCGATCCGCCACACGCTGGCCGAGAACGGCGCGCGTCGCCTGTGGGAGCTGCTGCACAGCGAGGACTTCGTGCCCACGCTCGGCACGTTCACCGGCAACCAGGCCGTGCAACAGGTCAAGGCGGGCCTCAAGGCCATCTATCTCAGCGGCTGGCAGGTGGCGGCCGATGCCAATACCTCGGGCAATATGTATCCGGACCAGAGCCTATATCCGGTCGATAGCGTGCCCTCGGTGGTCAAGCGCATCAACAAGGCGCTGCAGCGGGCCGACCAGATTCAGACCATGGAGCAGGCCGACGGCAGTGCCACGTCAGATCTCGATTTCTTCGTGCCGATCATCGCCGATGCCGAGGCCGGTTTTGGTGGCTCGCTCAACGCGTTCGAGCTGATGAAGGCGATGATCGAGGCGGGCGCCGCCGCGGTGCATTTCGAGGACCAGCTCGCCAGCGAGAAGAAGTGCGGCCATCTGGGCGGCAAGGTCCTGGTGCCGACCAGCCAGTTCATCCGCACGCTGAACGCGGCGCGGCTGGCGGCCGACGTCATGGGCGTGCCGACACTGATCATGGCGCGCACCGATGCGGAAGCGGCGCGGCTGATCACCTCGGATATCGATCCCTATGACGCTCCGTTCGTGACCGACGAGCGCACGCCGGAGGGCTTCTACAAGCTCAAGGGCGGCATCGACGCAGCCATCGCCCGCGGCATCGCCTATGCCGATTATGCGGACCTGATCTGGTGCGAAACCAGCAAACCCGACCTGGGCGAAGCGCGGAAGTTCGCCGAGGCGGTCCGCAAGGCGCATCCCGAGCAGATGCTGGCCTATAATTGCTCGCCCAGCTTCAACTGGGCCAGGCATATGGACGAAACCGCCATGGCGTCGTTCCAGCGCGAAATCGCGGCCATGGGCTACAAATATCAGTTCATCACGCTGGCGGGCTTCCACAATCTCAGCCTCACCACGTTCGAGTTGGCTCGCGCCTACAAGGCCGATGGCATGGCGGGCTATAGCCGCCTGCAGCAGGCTGAGTTTGCCGCCGAACAGCACGGTTTCTCCGCGGTCCGTCACCAGCGCGAGGTCGGCACCAGCTATTTTGACGCGGTGTCGATGGCGGTGAGCGGGGGCGATAGCGCCACTACGGCCATGGGCGAAAGTACCGAGACGGCGCAGTTTCACTAGCACCAGGGCAGTCCGCGGACCTCCGCGGACTGCCTAGCCTTGCGCGAACAGCCAGCCGAGCCAGCCAAAGGCCAGCGCCGCGAGGCCGAGCGTATGAATGAGCGCAATGGTCCAGGTGGTGGCGACAAAGCGCGGCTTGACGGTCTTGTGCCGGTAGACCTCCTGTGCCGCGAGGCCGCCGATAATGCCGAAGCTGAGGTCGACGACATGCAGGTTGGTCTCGCTGACCCGATACTTGCCGGTCAGCGCATAGAGCTTGTCGAAGCGGTAGAGCAGGGCGGAGCCGGCCCCCATGCTGGCATAAAGCAGACCGAGCCAGACGGGTGCATGATCGGTGCCGATAGCGGACAGGATCAGCAGCGTCATCAGGGTTGCCGCAGCGGTGCGCAGGCCCAGCTTATAGCGGGAGATATTGGTGGCCGGCTGCCTGATCTCACGCAATGTTGTGGGGCGAGGCGCCGGCGTCGTGGCCGTGATGGTCACGTCCACGGCCGAGAGGCGACCCTTGCGGCCGGTTGCCGTCTCGAACGACATCAGGTCGCCGATGCGCGGCCGGCTGCCCCCGGCCATCTTGGAAATGTGGACATAGTAGTCCCGGCCCGTGTCGTCCCGCACGAAGCCATACCCGCCCTTGTTGTTCCACTGGACCAGTTCGCCCGATTTGCGCATCGTTATCCTGTTGCCACGCCACAGTGACCAATATGCGGCCCCGGTTAACGAGAATTGACGAATGGCAATT
>JBARWY010000163.1:0-7727 GCA_049647065.1 Devosia sp.
GCGCCTCGGCGACCACATCGGGCAGCCTGGTGTCGTCGAGTTCCAGTCGATCGAAGTCGATGAGGTGATAGCGGTAGTCGAGGCCCTGCCGGGCCCCTTCCCGCTCGTGCATCAGCGGTGACAACGATGAGCCAATGCCGCGGCCGATCAGGCCGATGGTAATTCCGCCGGCCTGCGGCAGGCGGTTTTGCAGGACCGAAACGCGAAGCGGCTGCGCCGACTGGCTGCTGGCGATATGCAAGTGGCGTCTCCCCCACGGTCGCCTGCCGCAGAAAAGCGGTGGCGGCCTTGTCTTTCCCTCGCCGCACCCGATAAATGCTGCAAGGCGATTTGCGGCAAAATGTACGAACTGGTTAGTTTAGTCAATTGCCGACCAGGAAGGCTATGACGGCATGAGCACTCCCGTTTCCCCATCCGGCACGAAGTCCCGGGACGGAGTCTCGCGCGTGCAGGACCCGGAAGGGACCCGGCAGAACATCATCGAAGTGGCGGCGCAGGAGTTTGCGCTTAATGGGCTTTCCGGAGCCCGCATCGACGAAATTGCCGCCAAGACCCGCTCCAGCAAGCGGATGATTTACTACTATTTCGGCAGCAAGGAGGGCCTCTATGTCAGCGCCCTCGAGAATGCCTATCGCCAGGTGCGCGAGGGCGAGGCCAAGCTCGACATCGCGGGCCTGCCGCCGCTCGATGCGCTGAAGCGCCTGGTCGAATTCACCTTCGACCACCATCACCAGCATGAAGAATTCATCCGCATGGTGATGATCGAGAACATCCACCACGCCGAATTCCTCGAACGCTCTGGCGTGATCCACGACCTCAATGTGACCGCCATCGGCAATATCGAGGCAATCTACGCCAAGGGCCTGGCTGACGGGCTATTCCGCGACGGGCTCGATCCGCTGGAAATCCACTGGCAGATCAGCGCCCTCTGCTTCTTCAACGTTTCCAACCGCGCTACCTTCTCCAAGATCTTCGGCAAGGATGTCGGTAGTGCAGCATACCAGGAATCGCTGCGCCGGCAGACCGTGGACATGGTCGTGCGGTTCGTGGTGCGCGCGGAAAAGCTGGGCGAGGTTTAGGGCCAGATGACGCCAGCGTGTTGATGAGGGGCACGTGCACATATAGGCTAACGCCAAAGAGGAGGACGACAGATGGCGTGGGTTTACGTTGGGGTCGTCGTTGCTGGCTTGCTGAGCAGCTACACAACGGTGGTCGGTTTACGCAGCGGTCTGACTGGCAATAGACTGCTTATCGCTGTTGCCGGCGGCATTGCCGGCCTCTTCCTCCTCAGCCTGCTGATCTGGGGCTTTGTGGCTCTCGAATGGTATTGGCCGATCATCGCCTTTGCGGCAGGCGCCGTGATCTCCGCCGTGGCGATCAACACCACGAACTTTGCGTTCTGGTATACGGCCTCGCCCTTCCTCTACACGGCCACGGCCATCGGCGGCATCTATCTGTGGTCCTGGCCTTTCTGACGGCTGTCACGCTCCAATACTTCCGTCCTCCGACTAACACGCTCCTCCACCTGGATCCCCCGCTCCCGCATCATCCGCTCACCTCCCGCCCGCGCGTCTTGCAAATGTACTAACTAGTTCGTACTCTCTGGGCTCCACGTCGGGAGGACGGATTTTGCAGACTTCGATCGCCACGGTCTCGATCAGCGGTGACCTTAGGGAAAAGCTCGAGGCCATTGCGGCGGCGGGCTTTGACGGGGTCGAAATCTTCGAGAATGACTTCCTCGCCTATGATCGCTCTCCCCGCGACGTGGCAGCGATGGTGGCCGACCTTGGCCTGACCATTACCCTGTTCCAGCCGTTCCGCGATTTCGAGGGGCTTCCCGAGCCGCAGCGCAGCCAGGCGTTCGAGCGGGCCGAGCGCAAGTTCGACCTGATGGGCGAACTCGGCACCGATCTCATGCTGGTCTGTTCCAGCGTCTCGCCGCTCGCTCTTGGCGGCATCGACCGCGCCGCGGAAGACCTGCGCCAATTAGGCGAACGCGCGGCGCGCCGACAGCTGCGCGTCGGCTATGAGGCGCTAGCCTGGGGCCGCCACGTCAATGACCATCGCGATGCATGGGAGATCGTGCGCCGTGCCGACCATGCCAATATCGGCATTATTCTCGACAGCTTCCACACACTGTCGCGCGGGCTCGATCCCAATTCGATCCGCTCGATTCCCGGCGACAAGATCTTCATCGTGCAGTTGGCCGATGCGCCGAAACTCGACATGGACCTGCTTTACTGGAGCCGCCACTTCCGCAACATGCCCGGCGAAGGCGACCTTGCCGTCACCGATTTCATGCGCGCCGTCGCCGCTACCGGATATCACGGCCCGATCTCGCTCGAAATCTTCAACGACCAGTTCCGCTCCGGCTCGCCACGAACCATAGCGGCCGATGGGCACCGTTCGCTGATCTACCTGATGGACCAGGTGCGCAGCAGCGAGCCCGACATTGCCATCGACGTGCCGGTACTGCCGCCGCGGGTCGAGGTGCATGGCGTCGCTTTCGTCGAATTCGCGGCCGACGAGGCCGAGGCGCAGGCGCTCGCGACACACCTGCGCCAGCTCGGCTTCCGCCTCACCGGCCGGCATCGCGCTAAAGCCGTGGAACGCTTCACCCAGGGCGATATCAACATCGTCATCAATACAGAGCGCGAGGGACTGGCCCATTCGGCCTATCTCACGCACGGCACCTCGGCCTATGCGCTGGGCCTGATGGTGGATGACGCCACGGCGACCGTCGAGCGCGCCAAGGCGCTGGGCGCGCAGGTGTTCAGCCAGCGCGTTGGGCCGGATCAGCTCAGCATTCCGGCCATCCGTGGCATTGGCGGGGGCATCATCTACTTTCTCGATGAGAACAGCACGCTCGGCCGCGTCTGGGATATCGAGTTCGATGCCGTGGATGATCCAACACCCAGCGCCGACGCCGGCCTCAGGCGCGTCGATCATGTCGCCCAGACAATGAACTACGAGGAGATGTTGACCTGGATTCTATTCTACCGGTCCATTTTCGTCGCCGAGAAGAGCCCGATGGTCGACGTGGTGGATCCGTCGGGGCTGGTGCGCAGCCAGGTCATCGAGAACGCTTCCGGCTCATTGCGACTCACCCTTAACGGCGCCGAGAGCCACCGGACATTGGCCGGACGCTTCATCGCCGAGACCTTCGGCTCCAGCATCCAGCACCTGGCTTTTGCCAGCGACGACATCTTCGCCACCGCATCGGCGCTGCGCAGCAATGGCATGAAGACGCTCGAAATCTCGCCGAACTACTATGACGACCTGCAGGCGCGCCTGAGCCTCGACGTGGCGACGCTTGACCGGCTGCGCGTAGCCAACATCCTCTATGATCGCGACGCAGGCGGCGAGTTCTTCCAGCTCTATTCGATCAATGTGGGCGAAGGCTTCTTCTTCGAGGTAGTGCAACGCTCGGGCGGCTATGGCGGCTATGGCGCCGTCAACGCCCCCTTCCGCATCGCTGCCCAGAAGCGCGGCCTGCCGCCCTCGACCATGCCGCGGCAGTAACCGGCTACAACATGTTGAGTTCGCGGTTGCTCAGCATGCCGCGATAGCCCTTCTTGATCTCGACCTTTTGCTCCAGCGCTTCGACCACGCTCAGGGGGAAATCCACGTCATACATCTGGCTGAGATTGTTGAGCCCGCCCGGCGTGAAGACGTTGATCTCCAGCAGCTTGTCGCCGACGATGTCGAGCCCGACGAGAAACATGCCGTCCTGGATCAGCTTGGGCCGAACCGTTTCGGCTATGGTCAGCATGGTGTCGGTCACCTCGATGGCCACGGCGCTGCCGCCGGCATGGATGTTGGAGCGGATTTCACCTTGGGCCGGCGCCCGGCGAAACGCGGCATACTTGCCATCACGCTGCAGCGGTCGCCCGTTCATCAGGAAGAAGCGCACATCGCCTTCGGATGCCTCTGGCATGAAGCTCTGGGCGATGAGATAGCCTTCCTCGCTGACCGCCTCGAAGATCTGCTTGATATTGGCATCCTTGGCCGAGGCGATCTTGAACACGTTCTTGCCGCCGGAGCCCTGCAGCGGCTTCAGAATGACGCCCTTCTTCTGCTGCTCGATGAACTCGCGGATTTCCTCGATGCTCTTGGCGATCAGCGTCTCGGGCCGTACGGAGGCGGGGAAATCCTGGAAATAGAGCTTGTTCTGCGCCCGGGCGAGACCATCGGGGTCATTGAGCACGATGACGCCGCGTGCCGCCGCCAGCCGCCCGAATACAGCGCCGACATGGGCCGCCCAGGGGCGGTCGGCCGAATCCTCGGATGGATCGTTGCGCAGCAGCAGGACGTCGATCTCGGACACGTCGAGCGTTTCGATGGTCGTTTCCTTGCCCTGCAGGTCCTTGAACAGGGTTTCGGCCTTCTTGTAGTTGCTGGCGGGCAATGTCAGCGCCCGCACCACAAGGCTGTCGTCGGGCCGCAGCACGAAATCGCCGGGCGTGACGTAGCAGATATCGTGACCGCGGCTGAGTGCAGCCAGCGCCAAGTGGGTGGTCGAGTAATTGGCGGTTTCGCCTTCGATGGAATTGACAAAAAACGCGATACGCATGGGGTGACGCTCCTAGTTGGCCGACATCTGTAGCGGGGTGATGCCGGCATAAGCCGCCTTGAGCCGCTCGGCGGCCTGCGGGTGTGAAAGAAATTGCGGCAGCAGCCGCGGCGCCTTGAGCAAGCCGCGCGTGCCCAGCTCCTGCATGATACCGAAATGGCTAGCGGCGATCTTGCCCATCCAGAACGGATCGAGCGAACCGCCGGCGCGCAGATGGGCCAGCACTTCGAGCAGGCCGCGCAGATAGATGGCGTCCTTGGTGAGGCCGCCGCCGCGATAGACGCGCAGGGCAAGGTTGAAGGCTCCGGACTCGGAAAATCCGAGGTCGCGCACCAGCCGACGGTAGCATTCGACGAAGCTTGCGCCATCGAGCATGTCCGCGCAGGCGACGACCCGCGCCGCGATCAGTCGCAGGCGAGCCACGGTCATGCCGCCGACCAGATATTCGGCAAGCACAGCCAGCCCTTCCTGCACGCCCTCGTAGCCGGCAAGGCCCGAGCGAAACAGGCGCAGGCCCTGAGCCGAGCCGTTGAAATAGGTCAACAGATGGACGCCGACTTCGTGGCTGAGCAGTGCCTCGACCCGGTCGCGCGCCATAATGGTATTGCGCGAGATCAGCAGCCGCCCGCCCGACACCATCAGGCCGGAAGGCAGGTCGTCACGCAGTTCGACAGTGGCGGAAAAGCCATCATACTCGCCGGCATAGGTGTTGATCATCGAGCGCGCCCGGCGCTCGACGAAGGCGACGTCGGCGTCGTCGCCATCGTTCCGGCGTTTGCCGCGGCCGGGTTTGGTCTCGGCGAGAATGTCGCTCGCGGTCTTGAGCAAAGCCGGCTCCACGGCCCCGTAGAGTGCGCGGCCGAACTCGACATAACGCGGGGTCTCGCGGGCTGCCAGCAGCGACAGCTGCAGATCCAGTTCCTGCTGCTTCTCGCGATAGAGGGTGGTCAGCACCGGATCCTCAAAGCTATCCAGGGCTACGGAGAACAGCGCTTTCTTCTGCCGCGCGAGGTCGACGGTCAGCGGCCGGTAGAGAAAGTGCGGCGCTTGTTCGAAGCTGTGCTCCTTGAACTCGGTCCAAGCCGCCTGCGCGTTGATCGGTGTTACCGCCAGGAGGAAATCGAAGGACTGCGCGACTTCATCTATGGCGCGGTCGGCTCGGGTGACGGCGTCAACGAAAGCCCGCCGGCCGAGCGCCCGGTGCGATGCCAGCGCCAGGCTACCGGTGGCATCGGCGAAGGCAGCTACTGCGCGCAGCCCGGCATCGACGATGTTGGCCACCAGCCGGTCCCGCAGTTCGGGATAGACGGCGTCGGATTCGGGGACGCGGTAGATCGGCGCAAAACGCAGCGTGAGCGAGGCAAGGTCGGGCAACTGGCGCGCGAGCTTGGCGGCCGGATCGTCAGCGATCCTTGGCCGGGCGATCTGGGGTGCCCGATATTTGGCCTTGGCTTTTTCGGTGGCCGCCGAAAAGGCCAGCAGAGCCTGCTTGGACGCTTCGCCACCAGCCGACGAGATGGTCATTTCGAAGGGCGGCAGATAGGCGGCGTCGCTGGCGAGCCGGTCGCGGTCGAGCTCGCCGACATCGAGAAACATGAAAGCGCCGAAGCGTTCGGTCATCGCCTGGGCCACCAGCTTGATGATGGCTGTGGCCGTGCCGAGATTGCGCACCAGCAGGTATGACGAATTGGCAGTGACGATATCCAGCGCCGCCGGCTCCCTTCGACGTCCGACATGCACCACGAGGAAGGGCAGCGGCCGGTCGATATGCAGCCGCTCGCCGCGGCCGAAATCGCGGCGTATGGGCTCGCCGGCTGCGAGTGCCTTGGCGAACTCCGCCAGCAGGTTGGCGTCAGCCGTACTCATGCGGAGGCCTTGAGGCTAGCCAGCAGCACTGGCAGCGAGCTGGTGATCATGGTTCGCATGACGTCGAGTGCCTCGCGATCGGGCTCCCCGGTCCATTCGTCCATGAAGAACTTCTTGAACTCGATGGCGATGGCGCAGCCGCTGTCGGCAAAATGGGCGTGGACGAAACGGGTCTGCTCGCCCTTGCCCTGGAAAGCGACGTTCTCGCGCACGTCGATCGGCTTGCCGCGGAAGGAATGGCTGCGCAGGCTCTCCATGAAGGGGTCGACGACGTGCGCCCAGCGTTCCCGATCCATCGAGTACGTGCCGATATTGACCTGTGGCGCTTTTTCCTCGGGCGTAGGATCCGCCTCGGCGCCGTCGCGGCGATGGTTATAGCTGTGGATGTCGAGGAGCACGAACCGGCCAAACTCGGCTGCGATGCCAGATAGCATCTGCTGCAGCATGGCATAGTAGGCAGCGTGGACGTCCAGCGATCGACGCACAAGCTCCTCTGCGGGCCGCGACGCCCAGACGTTCAGTCCCCAGGCCTGTTCGGGTTGCAGATAAACCGCACCGGGAGCGTCGCGGTTGAGGTCGATTTCGAAGCGCGAGCGGTGGAACACGACGCGGTTGGGCACATCGCGGATGGTGTATTCGGTGAAGGGGTCTTCCTCACGCAGGCGCTGGGCGTCATCGAGTCCCATTGCCGCTGCCACCTCGTCACGCAGGGCGTGGCCGTTATGGATCGCGGTGCCGATCAGTGGCGAGGAGGCGCGTTCTACCGACCACAGGGCACCCCGTGCGGGCAGCAGGCTGATATCGCCCTGTGCGGGGCGGGTAGGGGAAGTGGGGTGGTTCATCTGACGCTTTGCTTGATGCCCGGAAGCGGGCGACGTCAGGGTAACGGGGTATTGCAGCTTGCAGTTCCCGCGCCCGTGGGCGCGGGATGCGGCTAGACGCGCTCGAGGCCGATGGCTATGCCCTGCCCTACGCCGATGCACATGGTGGCCAGTGCCCGCCGCTTGCCTGTCAGCAACAGTTCGAGCGCCGCCGTGCCGGTGATACGGGCGCCGCTCATGCCGAGGGGATGGCCGAGCGCGATGGCGCCACCATTGATGTTTACATGACCGGCGTCTTCGGCAATGCCGAGATCGCGCAACACGGCGATGCCCTGGCTGGCAAAGGCCTCGTTGAGTTCGATGACGTCGAAATCAGCTGGGGTCAGGCCAAGCCTGGCGCAGAGCTTCCTGGTCGCCGGTGCCGGCCCCATGCCCATGATGCGCGGCGGTACGCCTGCGGTGGCGCC
>JBARWY010000164.1:0-18326 GCA_049647065.1 Devosia sp.
CTTCGACAGCGATTTCGGCCATGTGCGCATTCACGCCGCCGACGCCGATCGCGCCGCTGCGGCCCGGCTCGGTGCTCGCGCCTTCACGCATGGTCGTCACATCTGGCTCGGGCCCGGCGAGAGCGTCACCGACAAGCGCCTGATGGCCCACGAACTGACCCACGTCGTGCAGCAGACCGGGCTGCGCCGCCCAAAGGCCGCCGCTCGCGCCATCGAGCCACGCCAGCCGGTGGCCCGGGCCGAGGCACCGATCCGCCGTGGCTGGCTGCGCGACAAGGCCGATTCCATCGCCCGCCACATTCCCGGCTATACGCTGCTCTGCGTGCTGCTCGGCAAGAGCCCGATCAATGATCGTATCGTACCGCGCACGGCCGAAAACCTCATCGGCGGCCTCATGGGCCTGGTGCCTGGCGGCACGGTGCTGTTCGACCAGTTGCAGCAGGCGGGCGTGGTGACCGAAGCGGTCAACTGGGTGTCGGCCAAGCTCTCCGAACTCGACCTCTCATGGGCCCGCATCAAGCGGGTGATTTCCCAGGCCATTGACGACTTCAGTATCCGGCGTCCCATCGCCTCGCTCAAGCCTGCCTTTGCGCCGCTGTTCAGCGACATCGCCAGCTTCGCCGTGGCGATGAAGGACAAGATCATCGAGCTGATCATCAAGGGTGCGCTCAAACTTGCGGGCTCCTATGGCCAGCAAATCTGGGAAGTCATTAACGAGGCGCGGGACACCATCAAGCTGGTGCTCGACGATCCCCTGCGTTTCGCCAAGAATCTCCTCGCCTCAGTGGTCAAGGGCTTCGGCCAGTTTGCCGGCAATATCCTCGATCACCTCAAGCGCGGCCTGCTCGGCTGGCTGTTTGGGGCCATCGAGGGCGCCGACCTCAAGATGCCCGACAAGCTCGACCTCAAAGGCCTGCTGTCCATCGGCTTCCAGCTGGTGGGGCTCAGTTGGGACCGCGTGCGCAAGAAGATCGTCAAGAAGCTCGATCCGCATGGCGAGATGAAGGTGGGCTTCCTCGAGAAGGCCGTCGATGTGCTCAAGATACTGGTCACTCAGGGTTTCGTCGGCATCTGGCAGCGCATGCTGGACTATATCGACAGCTTCAAGACCACCGTGGTCGAGGGTATTAAGGGCTATGTGATGTCCTCGGTGGTGCAGGCCGGCATCGGCTGGCTGGCCGGGCTCTCCAATCCGGTGGGCGCCATCATCAAGTTGGCGATAGCCATCTACGACGTGATCGTGGTTTTCATCGAGCGGTGGAAGCAGATCATGGATGTCGCCAAGTCGCTCTTTGCCTCCATCAAGGCCATCGCTCTGGGCAATATCCAGGCCGCGGCCGATCGGATCGAGCAGACCATTGGCCGCACGGTGCCGGTGGTGATTTCCTTCATCGCCGGCCTGCTGCGGCTGAACGGCATTTCCGGCAAGATCCGCGAGATCATCAAGAAGCTGCGCACGCCGGTCGACAAGGCAATCGACAAGGTGCTGACCCTGCTGGTGAAGAAGGCCAAGAAGCTCTTCTCCAAGCTCATCTCCAAGCTCAACAGGAAGCGCAAACTGCCGCAGGTGAAGTTCCAGTTCGGCAAGCGCGAGCATACGCTGCTGGCCGAGAAGAAGGGCGGCAAGGTGCAACTGGCCATCGCCACCAAGAAGAAGCCCATCGCCGACCACAAGAAGGATGCCGAGAAGGCTGCCGGGGAAACCAAGGACCCTGCGGCCAAAAAGGCCGCCAAGGGCGTGGCCAGTGAAGTGGCCGAGACCGACAAGGAGGCCGGTGCCGCCGCCAAGAAGCTCAAGCCGGACAGCAAGAAGGACAACCAGCTCGCCAATACCAAGAAGCTGGAGGCGGAAATGAAGGAAGCCGCCGCCGAGCTCGAGGCCGAGGGCCGCAGCGTCGACACCTTCATGCATCTCGATACCAGTGCTGGCGATGGCCTGTTCCGCGCCCGGGAACCACGTTTCAGTGATGTCGAGGGCCAGTCGGCCAGCTATCGCGAGCGTGGCAAGGCCACCAGCCAGCCGATCATGATCAACAAGCAGCCGGCCCCCTCGGGCGAGGTCTATTCAGTCTATTACGAGAACGACCACCTGCCCGAAAAACAGTATGCCAAGGCCATCTTCGACAATCTCGACAGCTTCAAGCCGACCAATGCGACCGGCAAGGCCGATCGGGGCACCGAGAAAGCGGCCGCTCCACCCCAGAAGAAGGAGGAGACCAAACCCTCCGTCGGGCAACTGGGCCTCACCATCGGTGATCCCGGCAAGGAAGCGCCGGACTTCCCCTCCATCTCGATCTATCGGCCCGTGCACCTTGCCAAGGGCGCGACCAGGGGCGACGAAGCCAAAAGGAAGGTGGCCGAGGCTGCCAAGTCGACGGCCAAGGGTGGTCCGGTGGCTGCGATCAAGACCTTGCTCAAGGCGCAGATCTTCGACGAGTCCAACCGCATCGCCAAGCTGGTTCGCCAGGACAAGAGTGCCGATGGCGAGGTCAAGGCAGCAATCGACAAGGGGCTGGCGCAGGTCGCCAAGCTCGGCAGTGAGATCTATGGGCTCGACAAGGTGGAGGCAGCGACCGCCGCGGCCGGGCCCAAACAGGCCGGGGACAAGGAGACCAACCTGGCCGAGATCCCGTTCACTGGCGCAGAACCCGACGTGCCGGACTTCACCAAGGTGGAAGGCGATCTCAGGCCCTATGGCAAATTTGTCGGCAAGTACGGCAAATACATGGAATATGACCACGTCATCGAGGCCGCCTATCCCAAGCATGCCAAGGCCCTCACCTTCGGCCACGACCAGCTCAGGCAGAAGATCAAGGATGGGCTCAAGGGCGACGCCGACAAGCCCGAGGTCAAGGCCCGCCTGAGTGACCTTGGCAGCCGCCAGGTGTTCACCGCCCGCCACGGCATTGCCAAATACCAGCACCCCGCCGGACCGGCCATCGCGCTCTACCGGCCGATCCACCGCATGGTGACCGCCGACAGCCGCATACGCCCGCCGGGCAGCGTCGATCCGATCGCTGCCGCGGTTTCAGGCAGCTTCGTCAAGCCGATGCTCGATTATGTCCGTGACGGCGATGCGGCGGGCCTCGACAAGGCGCGCATCGAGGTTGGCAAGGACGTCAAAACCCTCTTCACCGGCGCTGCCGCCGCCCATACCGACGTCATCGCCCAGCGCTATCTCGGCGAAATGGGCAATGCCGAAGCGGTCAATCCCGGCCACAAGACCGATGCAAAGCACGCCATGGTCGTCATTGTCGGCCGCGTCCAGCAAAGCCTGCAAGCTGCCCGCGCCAGTACCAGCGCGCTATTCGACTGACGCGCACCTGGCCGTAGAAGCTGAGAACCCAATCAGCACGAAGCCCGAGAGTCCGTGGTGCGCCAAATTCTGGTTCGGAAAAGACGTCGATAAATGAACTGGACAGAAAAGCGGCGACATATCTGATAGTTACAGTTGAACGTGCAGATTCCAATCAATGCATTGCGCTCGTCTGCCTTAAGGCGTATAACGGCTTCCTCAATTACTCTCTGTCGTCACTGAAAATCTATCTGCCTCAACTGTCGTTGTGGGCCGATTTTGTGTGCGTTGTCGGGAGGTGGATTTGCCTTGGGGTATGAGCGACGCTCTGGACACGTGTTCGGCAGCTACTCTGTGTGACACAGAAACGACCAGGAAACCGGGACTGCGCGTCCGCATTCGGCGTCTAGGAGCGTTCGTCACGCTGGCGTTTCTGATTTCGAGTTCTTTCGCCTTCGCCCAGGTGCCCGACCACAAGCCTGGATCAATCTGCATCACGCCAAAATTCTGGTGCTGGGCGCAGCCGCCCGGCCGTCCAGGCACACCCTGTACGTGTCCCACACCAGGTGGCGACGTGGCAGGGACCCATGGATAAGGAGCCAGGTGATCCACCACCGGCCGGTCCACCACCGGTAAATGCTTTGCTGGACGAATTGCTGAGCGACGCCAAGCTGGTAGCGCTCTATGTGCAGAAGGCCGGCAAGCTCCTCGACACACAGTTGTTCACTGCGATTGCGAATGTGGAAAAGCTGCCGAGCAAGTCTTGGGCCGATCCGGCCATCGTGGAGTTGCAAACCGCCTTCACCAAAACCATGCACGCGCTTTCTCCAATCACCGTACAAGACCTCACGGGGAGGCGCGCGCCTTTTTCGGATTCTCGCCTGCTGGCCGCATTCAGCTTTCTCTTCATCATCGCGATCATCGCCATGATCGTCGCGGCGGGGTGGCTCACGCTGCAATACAATCAGGGTCGCGCCCTGATGCTGTCCATCGAAGAATTGCAGGAGGCGGATGCCGAGTCCCGAATCTCCGACCTGGTGCGCGAGATCCTCGTCAACGAACGGTCAAGAGTTGTTCAGGGGACCGACGTTTTGAATGAAGCGCCGTCGGCTGACGATGGAAATTCCGGCCCAGACCCGGTGGCGCCTCCTGGCCAAATGATGGATTCATTGGTCGAGGCGGTGGCCGCGGAAACCTATCTGCGCAAGCTGCAGGAAATGCGGACCCTGGATGCCGAGGCCTTTCTGACCGCGGAATTGGCCAAGGAGTTCATCAACAGAAACGTCGACGTGGCGGATTTTCTCACCTGGGGCCACATCTTCGTTACCGACAAGGCAGAAGACGACGCAAGTGCCGACCAGAATGCTTCGAACCTGGTTGGCGCCGGGGACGGCACGACAGCGAGCTTTACGACCGTGACTGATGGCCCCGCGGAGCTCACGGCAGTTGCCGTGGCTGGCGCTCTACCGGTCGATGACACGGGCGGTGACACGACCGAAACGCCAGTACTAGCGCCGTCACCGTCGGAGAGCGCGCAGATCCCACTAGCGCAACTGCCGCAACAGTCCGACCCTTGCGAACTAGGGCAGGACGAGGTGGCCAGCCTGCACAGCGGCAATCCGTTCAGCAAGACCGAGATAGGCAGCCTGATCAGCGCGCACTTCACCGATGGCATACAAGTCACCTGTCTCGGACGAATGAAGTATCACATCTTCGATTTTCCGGAGTTTGAACTGGTTGCCGACCGCTTGCGCTACACGGTCAACATCTATGGCCTATGGCTGCTGCCGGCGCTCTATGGCGCCTTGGGCGCGGCGTTATTTTACCTGCGCATGGTGCTCGACCCGCTGCAGCCCAGCCCGCAGTTCAGGCGTGTCATCCATCGGGTCACGGTGGGCGGATTCGCTGGCGTGATCATCGCCTGGATATGGGCGCCGTCGGCACAGATCAGCGGCGAGTTCCAGAATATCGGGGTCAATCTGTTCTTCGTGGCCTTTCTGGTTGGCTACAGCATCGACATCTTCTTCGCGGTACTCGACCGACTGGTCGTCAGTGTCACCGCGAGCGTGGGCAGGATTGGAACTGCGCAGGCGTCGCCCTGAGCGGCCGTCGGAAATACCAAAGGGGCGTTATGCGTATTCTAGCCGTTATTCTTGCAGGCATGGTTCTGGTGCTGGTCTCAGTGGGGTGCACCCGCGGTGTCGCCGAGTTCCAGGCCTACAGCGTGGCGTTTGAAACCCAGTATGCCGAAGGCGACCGGGTGATCGATCGCATGGCGCAGGCGGAGCGGCAGGTCTGGCGGGCAGAGTACGGCGAGGGCGGCAGGTTCAATCCCAATGAGGCCGCCTATTACCTCAACCTGGGCGATCCGCCGTTGGCCTCGGCCCTGCGTGCGTCATTCAAGGCGCTCCGGGACTACAATCTGGCATTGGGTGCCCTGGCGAGCGGAGAATCGGGAACGACCCTGACCTCGCGCGTCACCGCCATGGTGGGTAATGTCACCGACGCGCGGGCCAATTTTGCCCAGGCCTTAGCGGGACCGGCAGTGCTGAGCGGCGCGGTTGGCGCAATGACGGGTGCCACGCAGGCGCTCGACATCGTCATTCCCGCTTTCAACCAGATAGCCGCACATGCCAGTCGCGAGGAATTCCGGCGGCGCTTCGTGGCCACCTATCCGCAGATGAAGGCCCTGTTGATGGCTCTGCGCGGGTCGACGCCCGAGATGTATGACCTGATGCGCGCTTCCTATCTGCGCGAGGGATTGCCGACCGCAGCCGACACAGAAGCATTGGCCAGGGACAAGGCATTGCTGGCAGGTTGGGTAATCCTGCTTGATGCGACCCTCAAGGCGATGGACAGCGCCGCCTTGTCGGCCATGTCCCAATCATCCGACATCGACCTTGAAATGCTGACGCAGACGTCGATCGAGCTGCGCATCCTGTCCGAACAATTGAAAGCCGAGCGCCTGAAGCCATAATTCTGAGGAGGAATGACATGCCTGTAGCGCCCCGGTCCATCGATGACCTGTTCCGCTACCAGACAGAGATCGCACGCGAGCTGGAAGCTGCGCGCATCGCCAACAATGCTGCAGATGTGGCGCGACTGACCAGCCTGATCAAGGAGGTCAACAGCGCCATCCGACGCGGTGCCCTGTCGGGCATGGCGGGGCAGGTGGCGATCATCAGCGACTTGGCGCGCAAGATCGAGGCGTTGACCCAGGATACGGCTGCCTGGCCCTTCGGCAACGCCGAAGCGCCCGAGGAACACGAGCGATCTTTTGGCGAGCAACTGCCGGAGAACGACTTCATGGACGAAGGGCCGACTGCCGCGGCGCCCGTCTCGGCGGCCGTGGATGCAGCGGCCATCCCCGTGGTGAGTGCGGACTGGGCATCCAACTACAAGGCACTCTGGGAAGCGATGGAGATCGTGCCGGACCGGATGCGCGAGGCAAGGGCGATTGCCGCCAAGATCGTCGCCAATCAGGGACGGTATGCCACTGCCGTTCTTGGGACCAAGGTGCCCTGGTGGTTCCTGGCGGTTGCGCATGCCATGGAATGCAGCCTGCGGTTCGATCAGCATCCGCACAATGGCGATCCGCTCACTGCACGGACGGTGCGCGTGCCCAAAAACCGGCCGGCTTTCGGGGCGCCGCCGTTCTCCTGGGAGGACAGCGCCGCCGATGCGCTCAAGTATGAGCGGCTCGATGCGGTGACGGACTGGTCTGTGCCCAGTGCGCTGTTTCACTGGCACCGCTACAACGGCATCAACAACGAGTACAAGCGGCGCAATATTCCGACGCCCTACCTGTGGAGCGGCACACAGCACTACCGGAAGGGCAAGTATGTTGCCGACCATCAGTTCGACCCCGAGGCGATATCCAAGCAGATGGGAGCCGCGACGCTGCTGCGCGCGCTGATCGATCTCAATGCCGTGGAACTGGCCACAAAGCAGCGGCTTGCAGCCAACCCCGTGGCAGCGGTCGGCAGCGTGGCGGCGCTGAGCCTTGATGTTTCAACACTGCCCGATCCGATCGCGGCGGAGGTGAATTATCCGGGCCCCATCAGCGCGGCCAAGCCGGGAAAGAACGAGACGGACATACGGCGGCTCCAGGAGTGGCTGTGCCTGCATGATTTCACCACCCCGATCGATGGCGGCTTCGGACAGTCGACGGGCGATCAACTGCGAGCATTCCAGGCCAGCGTAGACAGGGTTCCGACCGGGGAGCTCGATCCCGAAAGCTGGGCTCTCCTGACGGCGCCCCTGCGCCGGGCGCTGGCGCCGATCGATCATGGTCTTGCGCCGACGCTGGAGCAATCGGTGATCCGCGTGGCCCAGCAGCATATGGCGCAAAGGCCCACCGAGATTGGTGGCAATAATCGCGGACCCTGGGTGCGGGTCTACATGGCTGGTCTGCAGGGTGTCGAACAGAAATGGTGTGCCGGCTTCATCAGCACCATCATCAGCCAGGCGGCTCGGGACCTGAAGACCGCGATGCCATTCAAGCGCCAGGTCGGCGTCGACGCGCTGGTGGCCGATGCCAAGGAAACGGGCCGCTTCGTCAAGGAGAACGAGGTGCCCGATGCCATTTCCCGTCGCTCGCGGCTCAGGCCTGGCGACCTGTTCGTTGTGCGTCAATCGAGCTCGGACTGGACGCATGTCGGCATATTGCTGGACCCGAAGGATAGCTCATTCGACACATTGGAAGGCAATACGGAGGTTGACGGCGGCAACGACGGCGCCAATGCCCGGCAGGGCAATCGCAGCTATACCGGTAAGGATTTCATCCATCTGCTGTAGGGGCGCGCGAACCAGGCCTTGCAAGGGAAACGTTGGACCGGGCAGCGGGATCGAACCCGCATATTCAGCTCGGAATCTTCCAGGACCCCAATTCTCAAGGAGGTCTACTATCCGCGCGTCGACAGCACCGTCACCCGTGACTTCGAGTTACTGATCACTGGACCGGACGCATATCTCTCCGAAGAAAATCGCGATTGCTACAACACGACCAGCCATCTCGAAGATGGTGTGCCGGCGTTCCGGGTAACCAACACCGCGCGGGACGGTCGATATCGGGTCGAAAAGCAGATCATCTCCGATCCAGCGCGCCTAAGTCTTATACAGCGGATCACGTTCACGCCGCTGGGGCACGCTCGCTGACTATCGCGTCTATGCCCTGCTCGCACCGCATCTTGTCAATGCCGGCTGGGCAACTCCGCCTGGATCAGCGAGCAGCGGGATGTCGCTCTGCTCTATGCCAGCGGACGCTCGCGCTACCTGGCGCTGGGGAGTCGCTGCCATGGCGGAGTCGGTCCGTCGGCTCCGTTGGGCAGTCGGATGGTTTCCAGCAACTGACACGGAACGGCAGGCTCGATCAGCAATACCAACGCGCCGACGACGGCAATGTCGCTATCACAGCCGAGATCGGCTTTGACGAGCAGAATCTTGTCGATCTGGTTCTCGGCTTCGGCCAGTCCGAGACGGAAGCCGGAACCAATGTGCTGGCGAGCCTTCGCGGCGGTTGGGGTGAGGCGCTGGGCGATTATTGCAAGAACTGGCGTGAATGGCAGGATGGCCTGCGTGACCTCGATCACCTGGAACCGGGCAAGATCAAGGCCTATCGCGTTTCGACCGCCGTCCTCGCGAGCCATCGAGCCATCGATCGTCCTGGAGCGGTGGTTGCGAGCCTTTCCATTCCCTGGGGGCGAGCAATGGGGCGCAAAGCAGTGCCATCGGCCTAGTTCGTCGATAGAACCACTCAGTCACCGCCAGGGTCGAGGCGGGCTCGCGGATAAAAGGTTGCCGGTACCGCCTCGGGTTCAAATGCTGGAACAACACCAGCCACATCCAATTGAGATTTGAGCGCCCTAAAATGTAGGCCTCGCTCTCGGGCGAGCCCCATTAGCGACACATAGGTCTCCATGAAAGCATCAATATCCTCGGGCAGCACCACCCTCGAAGGCAGGTTGCTGATCGGGTTGACCTCAATCATGGAGGGGAGGTACCCTCGATCAACCAAAGCTTTTACGACTTGGGTGCTCGCCTTGAGCCGATGTTCGACGTCACGCAGGCTCAGCGATGTGCGCTTTGCATGCAGGTGCCCGCGAACCTCATCGAGGTTGACCAGGATCGCCTTGAAGCCCCGCTCAAGCGGATCCAACCTGATCTGCATTAGTTTGCCATCGAACAGCAGCGTGAGAATGTCGAGCAGCGGCCTGACGCACTGCTTGGACGCTTGGCCAAGCCACACGTATTCACCTCCGGCGGCCTGCTCCTGCGATACCCTAGCGACGAGTTTTGTCATCAACTCATCAAGCGCCTGCTGCGGAAAGGCAAGGCGGTGTCCGCCGCGAGGTGAGGGGACTTGGACCGGGGTTATGAATGGTGGCGCCAAGACAGCGCGATCGTGCGGCCGGGGAATATTGAGATAGTCGGCTGCCCCTTTTAACGACATCGCTGAGCCGAGCAATTCTAGTGCACCGATCGCTCCCTCCGCCTCAAAGACCACCCGGTGATCACTCAAGTGGTCGGCCAGCGAGTCGATGATGCCAAGGGCGAGCAGCTGCCGCCTCAGGGGCTTTGGGTGAAGGCCGGTTTCACGGGACGCGGAGTGGATCGAGTGCAGGTGGCGCCGGTCGAGCTTGCTTCCCAGCACCACTTCGCCATCAGGAATGGCGAACGTTGCCAGAATGTGGGAGCGCAGCAGAGTGCGCAGCGGGTCGTAGGCCACATCCTGATTGTGATGGCTCAGAAATTCATAGAGCTTGCCGAAGATGACCTTGGCGCCCCATGAGGACTGGCTTGCGGCGTGGGCCCGTTGAACCCGTTCAAGGTAGTCGCGAATGACATCGGGCCCGCCCGACAAGACCTCGTAACCAGCAATCCCGGCTACATGCCAATCATCGTCCGAGAGCGAATTCCAGCTCGCGTGGATGCCGTGGTTGATGGCGGCGCCGACGATCTCAGCCGATTTGGTAGCAGCGTAAAGCGGCATTTGGTCCGGCCATTGCGGAGCGGCACGCCCGGCGAGACGATCCATGACATACGCGATCAGCTGATGCTCATGCTCAGCACATCGTCGACCTTGGACGGGATCGCACCGCAGCAAAATTGACAGAGCTTGGCGTTTCGTTCTGACCAACGACCTAAGCTGGAGCCAAAGGGACGGAAGCTCCAAGCTTGGACGCGCCTAAAGGTAGGTGCCCTCGAGCTTCTACGCATACCGGGCCTGAGTAGCACTAGGGATGGGCGAGTTTCATGGCCGCGAAAAAATTCGCGCTTTAACTTGGCGAGACAACCAGTGGTGGTCCCGCAGCGTTAGCAGATGAAGTAGGGGGTATGTGTACTCATAGGAAATCTGCGGAAATGAGAAAGGCCCCGATTTCGGGGCCTTTTCATTGATTGCTTCAGCCTGAGGCGGACTGTTGGGTCCATTGAGGCAGAATGCGGGTGTGTGGGACCAACTTATGTGGGCCGTTACAACAACACGCCCCTCAGATAGACGCACTGGCAGTCGTCGTCCCTCAACTCTCGCACTCCAAGCAAGTCCCGATTTGGCCCATTGCCCCATGGCGATCGCCCAACCTGAGGAGGTGAGGCAAACTTTGCCCCACCTCTCTGCGTCTGATGCCAGGAATCTGGTCAAACCTCATGAGCAGCGACACGGCGGCGGGCACCATGTACGCCTCAGCTACACCCAGTCGTCGTCCCACACGTATCGCACTTCAAGCAAGTCCCATTCCGCACCATGGTGAAGTTGTGGCACTCGGTGCATTGATCACCCGTATAGCCCTTCATCTGCGCCTCGGCCCGCAGCAAGCCAGCGTCCTTGGACGGCGGCGGGCTTGGGATGGGGCTCAGCTCGGCGGGGGCGAAGGCTGCCGGGGCGAGCTGGGTGTCCTGCTTGAGGGCCGTGGCGGAGCGGAGGGCCGTCACGGTTGAGGTCTGCATGGCCTGGACCGGATTGAAGTGCGTCTGGTCGCCCGAGACGATCATCAGGTTCTTGTTGGAGACGCGGCCGCGGGTCATGCCGCGGGAGACAAAGCGCTCGGCGGGCACCGGGGCGGGCGCGGTCGCAACGTGCGACGGCGTCTGGCCTTCGGCTACGCCCTTGCCGAGCGAGGTGGGGCTATCGGGATTGACATGGGCGAGGTCATCCCGGTCGAGATAGGAAACGGCGAGTTCGCGGAACACGTAATCGAGGATCGAGGTCGCGTTCTTGATGCGGTCATTGCCCATGACCATGCCGGCGGGCTCGAAGCGGGTGAAGGTGAAGGCCTCCACATATTCGTCCAGCGGCACGCCATATTGCAGGCCGATCGAGATGGCGATGGCGAAGTTGTTCATCATCGCACGGAAGTCGGCGCCTTCCTTGTGCATGTCGATGAAGATTTCGCCGAGACGGCCATCAACATATTCGCCGGTATGGACATAGACCTTGTGGCCGCCGACGACGGCCTTCTGGGTGTAGCCCTTGCGGCGATCCGGCATCTTCTCGCGGCTACGGATTTCCACTTCGCGCTCGATGATGCGCTCGACGATCTTTTCGGCGATCGCCGGGACGCGGGCATCGGCATTCATGGCGGCGAGGGTTTCGACGGTGTCTTCGTCCTCATCATCGTCAGCAGCGGCCAGCACCGAGGAATTCAGCGGCTGGGAGAGCTTGGAGCCGTCGCGATAGAGCGCGTTGGCCTTGAGGGCCAGGCGCCAGGACAGCATGTAGGCTTCCTTGGCTTCCTCGACGGTAGCGTCGTTGGGCATGTTGATGGTCTTGGAGATGGCGCCCGAGATGAAGGGCTGCGCGGCAGCCATCATCAGGATGTGAGACTCGACCGAGAGATAGCGCTTGCCGATCTTGCCGCAGGGGGTGGCGCAATCGAAGACGGGCAGGTGCTCGTCCTTGAGATGGGGCGCGCCTTCGAGGGTCATGGCGCCGCAGACGTGGATATTGGCGGCTTCGATGTCCTTCTTGCTGAAACCGAGATGGGCCAGCAGGTCGAAGGAGAAATCGGCCAGGTTTTCGTCGGTGACGCCGAGGGACTTGAGGAAATCGACGCCCAGGGTCCACTGATTGAAGATGAACTTGATGTCGAAGGCCGAGGCGGTCGCGGCGTTGAGGGCGGCGATCTTCTCGTCGGTGAAGCCCTTGGTGCGGAGGGTCGACGGATTGACGCCCGGAGCCTGGTTCAGGTTGCCATGGCCGACGGCATAGGCCTCCATCTCGGCGATCTGGCTCTCGGAATAGCCGAGGGTGCGCAGAGCCGGGGGAACGGCGCGGTTGATGATCTTGAAGTAACCGCCACCGGCGAGCTTCTTGAACTTGACCAGGGCGAAATCGGGCTCGATACCGGTGGTGTCGCAATCCATGACGAGGCCAATGGTGCCGGTCGGGGCGATCACCGAGACCTGGGCATTGCGATAGCCATGCTTCTCGCCGAGGGCGAGGGCATTGTCCCAGGCGAGCTTGGCGCGCTCGGAGAGAGCGGCGTCGATCAGGCTGGCATGGTCGAGCGGGACGGGATTGATGCTGAGGGCATCGTAGCCCGTGGCATTGCCGTGGGCGGCGTTGCGGTGATTGCGGATGACGCGCAGCATGTGCTTGGCGTTGCGCTTGTAATCCTTGAACGGACCCAGTTCCTTGGCCATTTCGGCCGAGGTGGCATAGGAGACGCCGGTCATGATGGCGGTGACAGCGCCGGCAATGGCGCGGCCTTCGGCCGAGTCATAGGGGATGCCCGAGGTCATCAGGAAGCCGCCGATATTGGCGTAGCCGATGCCGAGGGTACGGTATTCGAACGAGCGCTCGGCAATGGCCCGCGACGGGAACTGCGCCATCATCACCGAGATTTCGAGCACGATGGTCCAGAGGCGGACGGTGTGCTCATAGGCCGAGGTGTTGAACGAGCCGTCGGCGTTGCGGTAGGGCAGGAGGTTGACCGAGGCAAGGTTGCAGGCGGTGTCGTCGAGGAACATGTATTCCGAGCAGGGGTTCGATGCATTGATCGGACCGGCTTCGGGGGAGGTGTGCCACTCGTTGATGGTGGTGTGATACTGGATGCCGGGATCGGCCGAGGCCCAGGCGGCATAGCCGACCTGTTCCCAGAGATCGCGGGCCTTGAGGGTCTTGGTGACCTTGCCGGACGAGCGGGCCTTGAGGTCCCAGTCGCCATCGCCTTCGACGGCGCGCAGGAAGTCATCGGTGACGCGGACGGAATTGTTGGAATTCTGGCCGGACACGGTGAGGTAGGCTTCGCTGTCCCAATCGGTGTCGTAGACCGGGAATTCGATGTCCTTGTAGCCCTGCTTGGCGAACTGGATGACGCGGTAGATGTAGTTCTCCGGCACCAAAGCCTTCTTGGCGGCGCGGACTTCGCGCTTGAGGGCGGGGTTCTTGGCCACGTCGAAGCAATCGTCGCCCGAACCTTCGCAGTTCACGGCGGCCTTCATGATGAGCTTGAGGTGCCTGGATACAACCTTGGAGCCGGTCACGAGGGCGGCGACCTTCTGCTCCTCCTTGACCTTCCAGTTGATGTATTCTTCCACGTCGGGGTGATCGATATCGAGCACGACCATCTTGGCGGCGCGACGGGTGGTGCCGCCCGACTTGATGGCGCCGGCAGCGCGATCGCCGATCTTGAGGAAGCTCATCAGGCCCGACGACTTGCCACCGCCGGAGAGCTTTTCGCCCGAGCCGCGCAGGGCGGAGAAATTGGTGCCAGTGCCTGAGCCGTATTTGAACAGGCGCGCTTCGCGGACCCAGAGGTCCATGATGCCGTTCTCGTTGACCAGGTCGTCATTGACCGACTGGATGAAGCAGGCATGGGGCTGCGGGTGCTCGTAGGAGCTCTTGGAGCTCACCAGCTTGTGGGTGAAGGGGTCGACATAGAAGTGGCCCAGGCCAGGGCCGTCGATGCCATAGGCCCAGTGGAGCCCGGTGTTGAACCATTGCGGGCTGTTGGGGGCAACGCGCTGGGTGGCGAGCATGAAGGCGAGTTCATCGCGGAAGGCGAGGGCGTCTTCCTCGGAGGCAAAGTAGCCACCCTTCCAGCCCCAGTAGGTCCAGGTGCCGGCAAGACGATCGAAGACCTGGCGCGAGTCCATTTCCGATCCGTAGCGCTCAGCCTCGGGGAGCTTGGCGAGCGCGGCTTCGTCGGGGACGGAGCGCCACAGCCAGGAGGGAACGGAGTTCTCCTCGACCTTTTTCAGCACCTTGGCGACGCCGGCCTTGCGGAAATACTTCTGCGCAATGATGTCGGCCGCGACCTGGCTCCAGGCCGAGGGTATGGCGATGTTCTCGAGCTTGAAGACCACCGAGCCATCGGGGTTGCGAATCTCGCTCGTGGCCGAGCGGAACTCGATCGAAGCGTAACGATCCTGATTGGCTGTCGTGAACCGGCGTTCAATGCGCATAGTCGTGTTAGTCCCCAATGTAACGAGCACACAGGTGCCCGCGAGCCGAAACCCGGCTTCTC
This sequence comes from Devosia sp., assembly GCA_049647065.1. Classification (GTDB taxonomy): domain Bacteria; phylum Pseudomonadota; class Alphaproteobacteria; order Rhizobiales; family Devosiaceae; genus Devosia. The sequence goes on from JBARWY010000164.1 coordinate 14,764, forward strand.
ATCCAAATCTGTGTTGACGCTTCACCAACCGGGCCCGTGTTGCGGACCCAAAACTTGCCTGTGCCCTGGTTCGGCGCCGGTCTAGTGCCAGCGCTCATCGCCAAGGACTTGCCCGCAACAGGAAGTGCTGTGGGCTGTCGAAAACACTCTGCCGATTCAGATGACGCGTCAACGCCAGAAATCACTAGTTCTAGTGGTCGGGGTATCGGTCACGACAACCACTAGTAGGCTCAATATGTGGATTGCGGGGACAAACTACAAGGAAAATGGGGCATTTGGCGGGCCCATTTGAGCTTGTTGAAGAGCCTCTGCAGCGGCCGCCATAATGAGGGAAGACTCCCGGCTAAAGCCTCAGGAATCCTAGAGTATCGTGCCCGGCCGGTCGCCGTTAGGACGGCGTTTACCATGTGCCTACATGACAGAATCGCGACGGCCAAGAGGTGTCAAGCGCAGAAATTTTGGCTTGATTGTGGCGCCTGTGGATTTGACTACCACCACTAGCACTAGTCGATGGCGTGCATACCGCGGCGCTGCCCTAGCACCACCCAGATGGCGACGGGAATCATCATCATGCCGGCCCAGCCATAGGCGGGCAGGATACCCAGCCACTCCGCCAGGAAACCGAAGGCCAAGGTGGCGGCGATGCCGGCAATGTTCTCGGCCATGACAAGGGCCGAGGTGGTGGTGGCGCGGCTGCGGCCATCCATGACGCGGTGAAAGCGGGCCTCGGCCAGCACGGCGACCGGCGCGATGGCGATATAGGCCAGCTCCAGCAACAGCACATACCAGGGATTGTCGCCGAACGAGGCAGCAACCAGCAGTGCGCCGCCCAGGAGGGGCAGGGCCCAGGCCAGCCAGCGACGTCCGGCCAGGCGATGGGCGGCTATGCTGGCCCAGGCGTAAACCAGTTCGACGCCGCCGGCCAGCACTCCCCACAGCCAGATCGGCACCGCCACGGCGAGGTAGTAGAGCTGGTCGAACTCTTCCAGCAGCTCGAAGGTGATGAGGCCGACGGCCATATAGATGGTGACGAAGCGCAGATCGGCATGGCGGCGGAACTCGCCGATGGCGTCGGAAAAGTGGGAGAGATAGGTGATGGGCGTTTCGGCAGGATCGGTTATCCGGTCGCGCCTCACATCGCGCAGCCAGAGGGCCAGGGTAGCGCCGAGCAGCAGCGGCGGAATGGAGAGCCAGATGGCCCAATCCATATTCCACTGGGCGACGAAACCGCCAATCAGCGCGCCAGCCCCGATCCCCAGGCCCTCGGCGGCGTTGTCACGGCCCAGCACCTTGTCGAAGTCGTCGCTACGGCCGGCCTCGGCCATGCGCTCATAGAGCAGCGCCTCGCGCGTGCCGGACTGGAGGGCCTGGCCGGCGCTCCAGAACAGGAAGCCGAGGCCATAGAGCCAGAAATTGCCGCCGGCGACGCCCCAGCAGATGAAGGTCAGCGCCTTGAGCAGCGGGGCGACGACCAGCAGCGTCCGGCGGTCAAAATGATCGGACAGTGCCCCGGAGGGCATCTCCAGCACTATGGCCGAGGCCGACCAGAAGGCCAGTAGCACGCCGATCTCTGCGACCGAGATGCCTTCCAAGACGAACAAGGCGGTGTAAATGGCGTAGGCCAGCATGAAGTCGAAGAGGAAGACATAGGCGTAGTAGACGCCGAGGAAGCGGCGCAGGCTGCCCATCAGAACAGCTCGTCGAGCGTGCAGTAATAGCGGTTGCGCGCGTCGTCCCAGGGCGCGCCATAGGCGCCGAGGAATGACTCGACATGGGCTTCGCCGCAGTTGAAGCGGATGGATCGGCAGGCGATGGCGAGATCCTGCCAGCGGTCCGCGACGCCAAGCCGGCCGCAATCGATGATGCCGGCAAAGCCGCCGTCGAGCGCCATGATATTGGGCAGGCTGGCATCGCCATGGCAGACCACAAGTTCTTCCCTGGTTGGACGGGTGGCGCGCAGCAAGTCCACCACGGCCGCAGCTTTCCAGCCGACATGGCCGGTATCGAAATCACTTTCGTCCACCAGACCGGCCGCGGCATAGGCCGCGCCGGTGGCCAGTTTCACATCGAGCGATTGGTCGAAGGGGCAGGTTGCCGGATCCAGGGCGTGCACGGCGCGCAGGGTGGCGGCAAGGGCGGAAACCAAATCGGCGGGCCGATCTGTCCACTGCGTCAGGTCGCGACCGGGCAAGGCTGTCATCAGTAGCCAGTCGTGGCCGTCCTGTTGGAAATACTCCTGCAGGCGCGGTGCTGGAACGGACGTGGTGGCTAACCATTCGAGGCGAGCCGCCTCGCCGGGCATTTCGCTCAGCGGGTGCATCGGGGCCGACTTGAGGAAAAGTGCCTCGTCGCTACCGTCTATGCGCCAGACCGAGGCACCGGATTTGCCCAGCGTTACCTCCGTCCATCTCCGGTCGCGCAACTGAGCGAGCCGGCTCGGCAGGATTGCGAAAGGGGTGGACATCGGCTTGATCCTGTTTCAGAACGATACGTGCATAACCCTTGCGAATGATGCGGTCAACGCGTTTCAGAATGATCGGTCTGTTATAATGGCGCGACCAAGAACCTATGAGCGCGGCGAGGTGCTGGACAAGGCGATGAGCCTGTTCTGGCGGCTCGGCTATGAGGGGGCGCATCTTACTGCACTGGTGGAACATACTGGCCTCAACCGATTCAGCCTCTACAAGGAATTTGGCGGCAAGGCAGGGCTCTACGAGGCGGCGCTGGAGCGGTTTCTGGGGTATCTGCTGGCGCAGTATCGCGACATCCTCACCCGGCAGCCGCTGGGGTTGGAAAATATCGAGGCGGTGTTGCGATCGCTCCAGTATGGCAGCGAGTATTACGGCTGCTTCATGATCAATACGCTGACCCAGCGCGATACCGTGCCTGAGGGCGCCTATGGGAGGGCGCTGGCGGCGGGTGAGGAGATCGAGGCGCTATATGCCGGGAACCTCGCCAATGCGCTGGGGCGGGGGCAGATCGCGGCGGAGAGCAATGTCTCCGGCCTCGGCAAGATGCTGCAGACGCTCGACCAGGGGTTGCATATCCAAGGGCTGGCGGGCGCGACGGATGCGCAGAAGGATCGGGTGATCAGCGCGGTGATGGCTGGGTTACGGGTGTAGGGGCTGGGCGTCCGCGGCATGTCAGCTTCCGACCCCATTCCAGACGTCGGGAACAACATCGTCATTGCGCGAAAACAGACGTTGCAGCAACGCCGGTGCAAGCAGCTATTTCTCACCATTGCGCGAGGCATCACTCCACCAGTACCGTGGCAGGCATGGGAACGGCTCTAGTATTCGGTACTTTCGAGTTCAATCCGGTCGGCCCGACTTTGTATCGGGCCGGAGAGCTATTGAAAGTCGGGCGACGGGCACTGGCACTGCTGGCAGCCTTGATCGAGGCAGCAGGTAAGGTCGTTGCCAAGCCAGAACTGATGGACAGAGCCTGGCCAGGGCTTTTCGTTGAGGAAGCCAATCTCAGCGTCCAAATATCGCATTTGCGGCGTCTACTCGGGTCGCGTTCCGACGGCGGGGAGTGGATCGTCACCGTGCCGGGATTAGGGT
>JBARWY010000165.1:0-24957 GCA_049647065.1 Devosia sp.
GGCTCGGTGAAGAAAGCCATCTTGAGCAAGGCCTCACGATATTCGTCCGATGCGACGCTATCGGCGACAATGCCGCCGCCGATGCCGATCTCGCCACTGCCATCGGCATCGATCACCGCCGTGCGGATGGCGACGTTGAGGGTGAGGTCGCCATTGGGGGCAAAGTGGCCGATGGAGCCGGTATAGACGCCGCGCGGTCCGGCCTCGACATCATGGATGATCTCCATGGCGCGCAGCTTGGGTGCCCCGGTGATGGAACCGCAGGGAAAGAGATTGGCGAGCACATCGGTGGTCGTCACCCCAGGACGGCGACGGGCCACAATGCCCGAGGTCATGGTGTGCAGCGTCGAATAGGTTTCCACCGTGAACAGATCGGTGACCTTGACCGAGCCGATTTCGGCGACGCGGCCAAGATCGTTGCGCAGCAGGTCGACGATCATCAGGTTCTCGGCGCGGTTCTTCTCGTCGGCCGCCAGGGCGGCGCGGCCGGCTTCGTCTTCAGCCAGCGTGCGGCCGCGTTTGAGCGTGCCCTTCATCGGGCGGGCGGCCAGCATGTCGGCTCGGCTAGACACGAAGAGTTCGGGCGAACGCGACAGGATCCACTGCGTCCCGGTATTGATCAGCGCGCCGTAAGAGACCGGCTGCTTGCGCACCAGCTCGCGATAGAGCGCCACCGGATTGCCATCGAGGCGAAAGCCGGCCTTGAAGGTGAGGTTGACCTGGTAGGTGTCTCCAGCAGCGATCAGCGCCTTGACCCGATCGAAGGCGACGCCATAGCTGGCCTCGTCGATGCGTGGAACGATATCGAGTGCGGCGCCGCTGCTCGAGCCGGCAACGGCGGCAAGGCGATTGTCGACCTCGTCCGCGGTGAGGCGCTCGGGCGCATCGTAGAGGCCGAGCCAAAGCAGGGGCGTGGTCCCTGCTGGCGGCAGGCGATGGGCCAGGCGCTCCTCGAACACGAAACCCAGCTCATAGGCGAGATAGCCGGCGGCGTGGAGACCCTCGACGCGAGCCGATTCCAGCCGGTGCAGGGCCGCGTGAACGGCAGCAGCATCATGGGCAACCAGGATTTCGCGGGGCGCGGTGAACAGCAGGTTCTCCCCTGACGGGGCGAGCGTATCGTGAAGCAGCACTGTGCCGGGAGCGAACATGGCCGCGTTTCTAACAGTGTTTTATCCGCGTCGTCACCGGGCAACGCCCCCATGAACAGGGGTTGGAGGCAAATCCGGCCCACGCCAGATTTCGTCTGTCGGTCGCAGGACGCAAGGCCGACCATCTGGGGGCGCTAATGAATACGATCATCAAGGGTGCTGTTGCCGGGCTGGCGCTGCTGGGCAGCGCCGTGCCGACGACAGCCGAAGACATCTATTTCACGCTCTACAACGAGAGCACCCGCTCGCTGCATTACTTCTATGCCAGCCCGAGCGCCTCTACCAGCTGGGGCGGCGACCTGCTGTCCGGCGGTCATACCCTGAGCGCCGGCTATACCGGCACCGTCACCATCGCCGATGGCTCGACGGAGTGCTACTACGACTTCAAATTCGTCATGGTCGACGGCAGCGAAACCGTGGTGAACGAGATCAATATCTGCGATCTGGGCAGCTACACGATCTACGACTGAACCGGCGAGAATCAGTCATCGCGCATTAAATCCGACGTGGTATGTAATCCCCGGCTGGCGGCGGTGTGCCACCGGTTTGGGAGAATTTTTCATGACCTTCAATCTCAGGGGCGGCATCGTCGCCCTGGCGCTGCTGGGCGGCGCCATGCCTGCTGCTGCACAGACCGTCGAATTCACGCTGATCAACAACAGCTCGCAGTCGCTGCATTACTTCTACACCAACCCTAGCAACATGGATGCCTGGGGCGAGGACCTGCTGGGCGAGGACGGGACGCTGGAACCAGGCTACGAGGGTACCGTCACCATCGGCGATGGCTCGGACCAGTGCCTTTACGACTTCCGTTTCGAGACAGGCGAGGGCGCCCTGCTGGAAGTGTTTGAAGTCGATATCTGCGAACTCAACAGCTATACGCTGACCGATTGATCCGCCGATCCGGGGAGGGCGGTGCGCTGCCTTCCCCTTTCAATAGAGACATTTGAGATGACCATCCGATTGATCTGTGCCGCGGCGCTGGCTTGCATGCTGGCCACGCCGACCCTCGCCGCCGACTACGCCTTCACCGTTACCAACAGCACGCAGAGCGAGCTTGTGGCGGTACACGTGCAGGGCGGCAAGGTGAGCGGATTCAAGAACGTACCCGCCAATGGCGAGCGCGAATTCACCATCACGCTGCCCGATGGCGTCTGCGTGACTCAATTGCAGTTTGTCTTTACCGACATCGAACCGCTGGCCATGCGGGGCTATAATGCCTGCAATAGCGGCGGAATAGACCTCACGATCTGACAGCAAACTGTGCCCAACGCGCTTGAAGCGCTTGGGCACCCCCCCTATATAGCCAGCAAGCCCGGATATGGGCGTATTCCAGTTGCAAGGAACCCGGCCCTTGCGGCCACGGAACTGCCTCGCGAGAGGGGTTCCATAATGGGTTTGCTGAAAGAGAGGCTAGAGTAATGGCAAAAGTCATCGGTATCGATCTGGGCACCACCAATAGCTGCGTCGCGGTTATGGACGGCGCCAGTCCCAAGGTCATCGAAAACGCGGAAGGCGCGCGCACCACGCCTTCGATGGTTGCCTTCAGCAAGGATGGCGAGCGTCTCGTCGGCCAGCCGGCCAAGCGCCAGGCAGTCACCAATCCCGAAGGCACGCTGTTTGCCGTCAAGCGCCTGATCGGGCGCCGCTACGACGACAAGGTCGTGGCCAAGGACAAGAACCTCGTGCCGTTCAAGATCGTCGCCGCCGACAATGGCGATGCGTGGGTCGAGGCATCGGGCGAGAAGTATTCGCCGAGCCAGGTCTCGGCCATGATCCTGCAGAAGATGAAGGAAACCGCCGAAAGCTACCTCGGCGAGACCGTCACGCAGGCTGTCATCACCGTTCCCGCCTACTTTAACGATTCTCAGCGTCAGGCCACCAAGGATGCAGGCAAGATTGCCGGTCTTGAAGTGCTGCGCATCATCAACGAGCCGACTGCCGCAGCGCTCGCCTATGGCCTCGACAAGAAGGCCGCCGGCACGATCGCGGTCTATGACCTTGGCGGCGGCACTTTCGACGTGTCGGTGCTCGAGATCGGCGACGGCGTCTTCGAAGTGAAGTCGACCAATGGCGACACCTTCCTCGGTGGCGAAGACTTCGACATGCGTCTCGTCGATTACTTCGCCGACGAGTTCAAGAAAGAGCAGGGCATCGACCTGCGCAACGACAAGCTGGCTCTGCAGCGTCTCAAGGAAGCTGCCGAAAAGGCCAAGATCGAACTGTCGGCTTCGACCCAGACCGAAATCAACCTGCCGTTCATCACCGCCGACGCCTCGGGCCCCAAGCATCTGACGCTCAAGCTCAGCCGCTCCAAGTTCGAATCGCTGGTCGATGACCTGATCCAGAAGACTGTCGAGCCCTGCAAGCAGGCGCTCAAGGATGCCGGCCTCACCGCTGCGCAGATCGACGAAGTCGTCTTGGTCGGCGGCATGAGCCGCATGCCCAAGGTCCAGGAAGTGGTCAAGCAGTTGTTCGGCAAGGAGCCGCACAAGGGCGTCAACCCGGACGAAGTCGTGGCACTGGGCGCCGCCATCCAGGCCGGCGTGCTGCAGGGCGACGTCAAGGACGTGCTGCTGCTCGACGTGACCCCGCTCTCGCTGGGCATCGAAACCCTGGGTGGCGTCTTCACCCGCCTGATCGATCGCAACACCACGATCCCGACCAAGAAGAGCCAGACTTTCTCGACTGCCGAGGACAATCAGAGCGCGGTGACCATCCGCGTGTTCCAGGGCGAGCGCGAAATGGCTGCCAACAACAAGCTGTTGGGCAATTTCGACCTGGCCGGCATCCCGTCCGCACCGCGCGGCGTGCCGCAGATCGAAGTGACCTTCGACATCGATGCCAACGGTATCGTGCAGGTTTCGGCCAAGGACAAGGGCACCGGCAAGGAGCAGCAGATCCGCATCCAGGCTTCCGGTGGCCTTTCTGACGCCGACATCGAGAAGATGGTCAAGGAAGCCGAGCAGAACGCTGAGGCCGACAAGAAGAAGCGCGAGGCCGTCGAAGCCAAGAACCAGGGCGAAAGCCTGATCCACTCGACCGAAAAGTCGCTTGGTGAATATGGCGACAAGGTTTCGGCCGAGATCAAGACCGAGATCGAAACCGCGATCACCGACCTGCGCGCTGTCCTTGATGGCGAAGACGGCGACGTGATCAAGGAAAAGACCGATGCGCTGGCGCAGGCGTCGATGAAGCTGGGCGAGGCCATGTACAAGGCCAGCCAGGCCGAAGCCGAAGCCAAGGCCAATGGCACCGACGAAGATGGCGACGACGACGTGGTCGATGCCGACTTCGAAGAGGTCAAGGACGACGACGACAAGAAGTCGGCCTAAGCCCGGCACAATCCATCAAAGGGTCCGGCGCAAGCCGGGCCCTTTTTCTTTGCCCCGATCGGAGAGCGTGCGCGTGATCGCCTTGACTTCGGAGGTTTCCGCGAATTCCGTAATCATTCGCTATTTGCGGCCATATGCCCTAAGGTAGCGAATGAACATTCCAGACCCCCAGACCTTCACCGACCCCGATAAACTGCGCAAGCTGATGGCCAATGCCGTACGGCTTGGCTATGACGACCTGGCCTTTGGCTGCCAGATGCGCATTGCCGAGCTGGCGGGCGCCGCCCAGACCGATGCCGTCGAGCGCGCCTTCGTGACCGGCCTCGTCGCCGCCGAAGAATTTCGCACCGCCGACAATGGCCGCGCCACCAAGCTCATCAAGGTCCGCGCCCGGCACAAGAAGTTCGGCGCCGTTCGCGTGCTGTCCGAGCAGATGATGACTCCGGAGCTGTCTGACGGCTTCGAGAAGCTCGTCGCGCATCACCGCAGCGACCTTACCGGCGAAGCCATCGTGCTCAGCCACGAGGAACAGTTCAGCGTCGACGTGGTCAACGCCGCGCGCAAGAAGCTGATGGACCAGGGCGTGGCCATCGGCGAGAGCGCTGCCGCCTAACCGCCAAGCGTTTCACGTGAATCCCTGTTTTCGGCCCCGGAGTGATCCGGGGCTTTTTTGCTATCCGGGCACAGCCCTCTGGCCTTCTTGCCTGAGATCGCCCCACTGGCGCGATCTTGTCGCGCTGCAGCCGGGCAAAGTGCCGCAAAATCGGCCCAATCGCGCCCAACTCCCTCCGGGTTTTGGCGTTCCAAGTGATGCTCACAAAATTGCGGGGCCCTGCCATGACTGATTCCAACAGCAATTCCTCGATCGGGACGCGGCAGGATGATTCCATCGGCCGGCTGGCAGAGCTGATCGGCGGCGATCCGATGGCCCGGATCGACGTCGACATGAAGCATGTGCTGGATGGCCTGGCCGAGATGGGCGCGCGGCCGCTCGAGACCATATCGCCCGATATGGCGCGGCGGCAGCCACGCGCGGCCGAGGCGATCAGTGCCATTCTGGGCCGGCAGGGACGCGAGCGTCCCGAGGACGGCGTAGAGGCCGAAGACATCACCATTGTTGGCGCCGAAGGCGAATTGCCGGCGCGCATCTATCGGCCCATGGGCCTCTTGAGCCGGCTCAACCCGCTGGTGCTGTATTTCCACGGCGGTGGCTTCGTTACCGGCGATCTCGACAGCCACGACGCATCGGCCCGCGCCATTGCCCGGCGCAGCGGGGCGATCGTGGTGTCGGTGGCCTACCGGCTGGCGCCGGAACACAAATTTCCGACGGCGCATGACGACGCCTGGGCGGCATGGAGCTGGCTCACCGAGCATGTCGGTAACCTGGCTGGCGATCCGCGGCGGCTGGCCGTTGCCGGCGAGGATGCCGGCGCCAATCTTGCCGCCAACGTGGCGCTGCGAGCCCGTGACGCGCGCAGGACGCAGCCGGTTCACCAGGTGTTGATCCATCCCATTGCCGGCAGCGACCTGACCACGCCATCCTATGGCGAGACCTTGCGGGCACGGCCGATCGGCCTGCCGGCGATGCGCTGGCGCTTCCGTCAGCTGTTCGAAGACGAGGCCCAGTCAGGCGATGCGCGCATTAATCTCGTGGCCCGCACCGATCTTGGCGGCGTGGCGCCGGCCACCGTGGTGCTGGCGGGCATCGATCCACTGCGCTCGGAAGGCGAAGTTCTGGCCGAAATGCTGGAAAATGCCGGCGTTCCGGTCAATTGCTGGACCTATGAGGGCGTGACGCAGGGCTTTTTCGGGCTTGGCCTCGTCGTCACCAAGGCATTGTTCGCGCAGTCGGATACCGCCGATGCGCTGGGCAAGGCCTTTGCACCCGGCAGGCGCAGCTAGGCGTCCGAATCAGCATCATTGAAGCCGTCGGCGGCTCTTGCTACATGAGCAGCCAGTGGTTTTGCCCCCTCAAGCAGCTATCACGACCCCAGACCCCTTGCGGGGCGTGGGGTCGATTGCCATCTAGGGGCTGACAGATGCCGCGTTTCCGCACCGCAAAAGTGGCAGCCACTTTTGCGGGAACGCTTGTGAGTTTGGCCGGGCGCGCAAGACGCGACCAGCCGCATGGAGAATGGGTTTTTGGCCAAACGGGATTTCTACGAGGTGCTCGGCGTCCAGAAAGGCGCCGACGACGCAGCGCTGAAAAGCGCCTATCGCAAGCTCGCCATGCAGCACCACCCCGATCGCAATCCCGGCAATGTCGAGGCCGAAGCCAAGTTCAAGGAAATCAGCGAGGCTTACGACACGCTCAAGGACGGCCAGAAGCGCGCCGCCTATGACCGCTTCGGCCACGCCGCCTTCGAGAATGGCGGACGTCCTGGCGCCGGCGGCTTCGGGCCGGAATTCACCTCATCGATGTCCGATATCTTCGACGACATCTTCGGCGACTTCATGGGCGGACGCGGTCGCGGCGCCGGTGGTGGTGGCGCCGCCAAGCTGCGCGGCAGCGACCTGCGCTACAATCTCGAGATCAGCCTCGAAGAGAGCTTCGAGGGCCGCACTGTTGAGATCGACGTGCCGACGCTGGTGGGCTGCGATACCTGCGACGGTTCCGGTGCCAAGCCGGGGACCGGCACCCATACCTGCCGACAGTGCAATGGCCACGGCAAGGTGCGCGCGGCGCAGGGGTTCTTCACCATCGAGCGGACCTGCCCGGTCTGCCAGGGCCGCGGCCAGATGATGGACCAGCCCTGCACCGATTGCGGCGGCCAGGGCCGTCGCCAGGAAAACCGCAAGCTTTCCGTCGACATTCCCAAGGGCATCGAGGACGGCACCCGCATCCGCCTTGCCAATGAAGGCGAAGCGGGCTTGCGCGGCGGCCCGCCGGGCGACCTCTACATCTTCATCTCGATCCGTCCGCACGACCTGTTCCAGCGCGACGGCGCCGATCTCTATGCCCGCGTGCCGATCGCCATGACCACCGCCGCCCTGGGCGGCGAATTCGAGGTTCCCACGCTTGATAATGCCCGCGCCAAGGTCAAGGTCGCGGCCGGCACCCAGCCGGGCCAGCGCGTGCGCCTCAAGGGCAAGGGCATGCCGGTGCTGCGAAGCAAGGATGTCGGCGACCTCTATGTGCAGCTCGACATCGAGACCCCACAGGCGCTGAGCCGCCGCCAGCGCGAGCTGCTGGAGGAATTCGCCAAGCTGGAAACCGGGGAAACCAACCCGACTTCGGACGGCTTCTTCTCCAAGCTCAAGAAGATGTTCGAGGTTTGAGCCTGAGTGGCGGGCAAGACAGCAAGCTACCGGGGTGGAAAATGATCGAGATCGCCATGGCATTCGACGACGCCTTCTGGGCGCCGACCTATGCCACCATGCGCTCGATCTGCCTCACGACGCATCATCCGGAACGCCTGCGGTTTCACCTGCTGCACCGCACGCTGACGCCAGAACATCATGACGCGATCGCCGGCATCGCGCGTGACTATGGCGCAAGCCTCAACTTCATCGATATCGATGCGCGCGGCATCCTGACCGACCGCATCGCCGCCTTTCCCCGCATCAGGCTGCAGCGGCTGAACCCCATCGTCTATGCGCGGCTGTTCCTCGGGGAGCTGCTGGATGCCTCCGTCGGGCGCGTGCTCTATCTCGACAGCGACCTCCTCATCCGCACGGCGCTCGATCCGCTCTACTTCATGGATATGGGCGGCCATGCCATTGCTGCGGTGCTGCAGCCGGACCGCATGCATGTCATTGCCGGCAAGGACCTGCGGGCCCGCCGGGCCTTTTCCATGGCCGAGCCCTATTTCAATGCCGGCGTGATGCTGATCGACATGGCGCAATACCGGAGAATGGACTTTTCGGCCGAACTGGCGCGCCTGCCGGCAGCGGAACTGGCCATGTTCTATTATGACCAGGACATGATCAATTTCTGCTTCCAGGGTCGCATGCTGGCGCTCGAGCCACGCTGGAACCTGCAGAATGCCGAGCCGGCGCATGAAGCGTTCGACCCGGCCATCGTACACTATTCGGCCAATCCCAAGCCATGGTTCGCCTGGTCACGCGTTGCCTTCAAGCGGACCTATCGGCACCTGATGACCAATCAATACTACTACCAGTATCGTCGCGAACGGCTGGTCCGCATGGTCCGGCGCTGGCTGCGGCTCGGCTAGCTGGCTGGCTGGCTGCCGGAGGCAGGACCAGCTCGCTGGCGTCCAGCTCGGCGGCAAGGTCGGCAACGGCCTTTGATGCGGCCGGCTCGACACTATCCAGCGCGGTGCCATAGGGCACCTCCAATCCCAGGCGCTTGGTCGGATCATCGGACCAGATGAAGGAGACGAAGCTCTTTCTCGCCTGAAGGTCGTGGCTGAGATGGGTGATGACGAGCCGTGATGGCATGGCGACCTCCTCTACTGGTCCTGCACGAAACCCGGGTCCATCCAGATCCATTCCCAGATATGGCCGTCGAGATCGGCGAAGGCGCGAGAATACATGAAGCCGTGGTCCTGGAAAGGCCGGGGCTCGCTGGCGCCGGCGGCAAGCGCGGTGTCCACCACCTTGTCCACCGCGGCGCGGCTGTCACGCGAGATGCCATAGAGCGCCTGCGTGCCGACCTTGGCATCGGCGATCGGCAGGCTGGTGAATTCGGCAAATTTCGGCTTGGTCAGCAGCATGAAGTAGATGGATTCGTCGATGACCAGCGCGGCGGCGGTCTCGTCGGTGAACTGGAGGTTGAAGGCAAAGCCCAGCTTTTCGAAGAAGCGCCTCGAGGCCGGAAGATCGGCGACCGGGATATTGACGAAGATGGAGGTGGGCATGTTCTGTCTCCCTGTTACTTAAGTTTCTACTTAACTTATGAGCTGAGGCGCCTGCCGTCAACCCGAGATTCTCGGCTTGCGCCACGAGAGGCGTCAGAGCAGAATTGGGCAGTAAAATCAGGACTATCCCCCACATGACCACCGCGCTCACGCTCTCCGGCTCCATCCGCAAGGGCTCGTATAACCGGATGCTGCAGCATCATGTGGGGCGCAAGCTCGTGGCGGCGGGTGTCGCCGTCACGGCAATAGAGCTCGGCGATTTCGAGATGCCGATCTTCAACGAGGACCTCGAGCCCGACCATGTGCCAGAAGCGGCCGGTCGGCTGGCCGAACTGTGGCGGAGCCATGACATCGTCTTCATCGCCACGCCCGAATATAATGGTGGGCTGCCGCCGCTGCTGGTCAATGTGCTGGCATGGCTCAGCCGGCAGAAGCCGAGCCCGTTCCGGCATCCGGTCATCGGTATCGGCGGCGTCAGCTCAGGCAAGTATGGCACCATCTGGGCGCTGAGCCACCTGCGCGACTCGCTGAGCAAGGTTGGAGGCCTGGTCGTGCCTGGCCTGCTCGGCATCGGGCCTGACGAACAGGTGTTCGACGAGAAGGGTGATTTCGTCGAACCGGCCATCATCCGCAAGGTGGACCAGCTGGTGCACGACCTCACGCACATCAAGCGCGGGTGACCGGCATGCGCGCGCTTTACGTCACCCATCCGCAAGTCCAGATCGACCCCAACGTGCCGGTGCCGCAATGGGGGCTGAGCCAGGAAGGCGAGCAGCGCGCCCAAGCCTTTGCCGCGCGTGGCGTGGTGCCATCAGGCAGCGTGATCTTTTCGAGCGCGGAAACCAAGGCCATGCAGATGGCCGAAATCCTCGCCGCGCCGATCAGCGGGAGGGTCATGGCCGATCACCAGATGGGCGAGAACGATCGCAGCGCCACCGGCTTCCTGCCGCCCGACCTGTTCGAGACCATGGCCGACCGCTTCTTCGCCGAGCCCATGGTCAGCGCCGACGGCTGGGAGCGGGCGATCGATGCACAGGAGCGCATCGTCACCGCGGTTCGCATCGCCCTGGCCAGCGTGCCATCAGGAATGCCCGCCATCTTCTGCGGCCACGGCGCGGTTGGCACATTGCTCAAATGCCATGTTGGCAGCAGGGCCATTGCCCGCAGCGAAGACCAGAGCCGGCACGCCCATCGCGGCGGCGGCAACTGCTTTACTTTCGATCTGCAGGCCATGCAGCTGGGCTGCGAATGGACGGCGATGGAGGATTTCGCACCGGGCTGGTTCGCCTAGCCGTTGCAGCGCACTGTGAATTGGTCTAGTTCCGGCGCATAATCGACATCGGAGGAAGACTCATGGCTGGCCAATTGATCGTGGGTCTCGACGTTTCGTCACGCGCGCGCGCCGAGGAAATCGTGTCCTTGCTGGGCGACAGCGTCGACTTCTACAAGATCGGCTACCAGTGCTTTTATGGCGCCGACGGCTTCGCGCTGGGCAAGGACCTGCTGGGAGCCGGCAAGAGGGTATTCTTCGACCTCAAGCTGCTCGATATCGACAACACGGTCGAAAAGGGCGTGGCGGCGATCGCGGCGACCGGCGCCACCATGCTGACCGTGCATGCCTATCCGCAATGCATGCGCGCCGCGATGCGCGGCGGAGCGGGTTCGGACCTCTGCGTGCTCGGCGTCTCTGTGCTGACCTCGATGGACGATGCCGACGTGGCGGAGGCCGGCTACGCGCGCGATGCGGCGGGTCTCGTGGCCCTCCGCGCACAGCAGGCGCGCGATGCCGGCATTGGCGGGCTGGTGAGCTCGCCGCATGAAGCCGAAATGGTACGCACCATCATCGGAGCCAAAATGGCTATCGTCACCCCGGGCATCCGTCCGGCCGGCAGCGCCATGGGCGACCAGAAGCGTGTCATGGGTCCGGCCGAGGCGCTGGGCGCCGGGGCAAGCCATCTCGTGGTGGCGCGACCGATCATCGAGGCGGCCGACCCGGCCGCGGCAGCGCGGGCCATCCTCGCCGAAATGAACACAGGCCTGCGGTCGGCATGATGCAGTACTCCGCCTGTATCGAAATGCTGTTCGTTCCCGAAACCACCGACGTGGCGCAGCGCATCCGCCTTGCTGCGGCCGAAAGGTTCGGGCTGGTCGAATTCTGGCTCTGGTCCAACAAGAATCTCGATGCCATCGAAGTAGCTTTGGCCGAGACGGGCGTCAGACTGGCCGGGATCGTCGCCGAACCGTTTGCCGAGCTGACGCGGGAGAGCGACCACGACCGCTTCCTCAGCGGGCTCGAAAAGAGCCGCGATGTTGCGCTGCGCCTCGGCGCACCGGTGCTGATCTGTCAGTCTGGGCCGCTGCTGGCCGGGATAGACAGGGCTCGCCAGCATGATGCACTGACGACAGCCATGGCCCGCTCGGCCGATGTTCTGGCCGGCTCGGGCGTGCGACTGGCATTGGAGCCGCTCAACGACCGCGTCGATCACCCCGGCTACTATCTCACCAGTACCGCCGAGGGCCTCGACATTGCCGACAAGGTCAACCGCCCCGAGATCGGCATCACCTACGACATGTACCATTCCATGGTGATGGGCGAAGACCCCGAAGTCGTGGTCGCCGGCCGCCTCAACCGCATCGCCCACGTCCACATCGCTGACCACCCCGGCCGCAACCAGCCGGGCAGCGGACACCTGCCGCTCAGGCAGAAGCTCGATTGGCTCGTTGGTCAGGGCTATGACGGCGCGGTCGGGCTGGAGTTCCGGCCAACCGGGACCACGACGGATGCGCTCACGCAGATGCACGGAAATTTGGGACCACGGTAGTTTCTACACCTGTTCGACGGGGAAAGGCGTCGGTTCCCAGAGGTGCTCGATGCCCAGGCGCCTGACGCGCTCAAGCTCCCATTGCCCAAGCAAGGCGCCGATACCGGAACGGTTATGCGCCCGGGCTAAGCTAGCCAGGGACTTAAGATCTGCCAGCTCCGAACGATAGTGATCGGCCAAGCGGACGAGGCGCTTTGCTTCAGTGCTTTCTGAACGCGCGGATAAGAGGGTCTCCCCTTGGGAGAGCAGGGCCTGCTGCCGGGTTTCGCTGACTACCCCGTAATTACCCACCACTGCAGCGGCTTCTGCCAGCTGGCCTACAGCCGCCAAAATTACGGCGTGCAGACCCGGATAGCGCGACAAAGCATTTGAACGGGATTTGCCGGCTGCGGCATCACGAGCCGCAAGGACGAGCAAACTCTCGACCGATTGAAGTGGGCGAAGCGTGGTGTTCAGCGCATCGTCGATTGAAAGGCGCAGCTTGGTCAGGAATTGCGGGTCGGTAGACCATCCTACGTTCAGCCCGCCCGACCATGAGCAGCTTGCTGGTGTGTCTGGGGGAGCGAAGAGCACCCCGTAGTCCACGGTCGGCTGAGGGAATTTCTTATCCGAGGAGCCCAGAAACCGTATGTTTCGGTAGATGTGCTGGAGCGGGCGCAGATAAAGAATTCGGGACTTCAGTACCAGATCCTCGTTGGCCACCAGTATAGGCCCGACCCATTTTTTCACTTCCGCGGCGGTGGTCATTTCGTAGGCCGCACCTCGATGATGTAAAACGTTGCGCCGTTGAAGTGCAGTTGAACCAAGGCAGCAATCTCCCTGATCCTTGCAGCGGTAAGGCCCGACCGTCCCGTCTTGATGTCGTATACGCATATCGCACCTAAATCGTTTAGCCGATTTTCAAAAATATCCAGCCGCGTGCTTTCCTCTTCGCCGTAGCTTACGTCGTTCGATTGCTGGGTCATGCTGAGCTCGGCTCTGAGGATCGCGTGAGCGATCGGCGAGGCGACCCTAAGAGACTCCACGGTTTGCTTGACCATGTGATGCACCTTTGTGCCCCACGTTTGGGCATTCATGGCCAGTCGATGCGGGGCGAGAAACTCAGCCGCGGCGTCCGTCCATTGTTGAACGGCCGGCAGATATTTGCATGACTGGCTGAGTTGTTCCTCACCAAGTGCATCGATCCGTATGACCGTGCCGTTAGCTTGGCCCGTTTTGGTCCACGCCCTGCCGACAAGGACGGGTTTGTCGCCCGTGCTGAGACCTTGGCTGGCGGGGGCCGCCTGGAGCGCCAAGTACAGTGCTATCATTGCAAGTGCGACTAAATCCGCCGCGCCTGCTCCTGTCAGCAGGAACTGATCGGCCAGCGGGTCAACCAGCGGATTGGGTCGGATGGGACTTTCGAAGGGTTCGCGCACCGACCCTAGCGGATCAAATCCAATTTCCGGTTCGACCAGCGTGTCCAGATCGCCGAGGAATGCTACGTGCTGCCTGACCCGGATCAATCGCGGACCCGATGGCGTCCAGGCAGATTGAAACAGCTGCGGCGTGCGGTAGCCCAGATACACGGTCTGTGTACTGGCGCCGGTGTCAATGCGCACAACATTTCCCGCCCGCAGAGTGACAACCCTTCTTACCTGCGTGCCAGAGAAGGCTGATTGAATCTGCGTACCGTCCTGCATGAGGATAACGCTCTGCGCGATGCTGCCGTCCGGCCGCGTCAGGCTCTCGATACTTGTCAGCGACCGCGGGTCGATTTGATGGCTGTGCCGAAGCGGCTGCAGAGCATCGGGAATGGACGGGTCGCCATAGTAAGGCGTAGCCCAGCAGCGGCAGTTGGGCTCCGTACCTGGGTGACCGCCAATGGGTTGGTGGGTCCAACGAAAAACCCGATCGTCGCGGGCCGCATGCGCAGAACGGACGCGGTCATCACCTGTCGTGTGCCAGACATAGCAGCCTGTAGCGCGCAGTGGGACGGCCGTCGGCAAGGCCGTCAAGGGATCGATGGCCTTCCCTTCGGCGGCAGGAGGAAGGGCCACTGGCATGCGGCCGAAGCGCATATAGGTTTCAAAGGCCCGACGCCGGGCCATGCCGATCAGTTGCGATCTATCCCCGGCATGATCCGATCCCTCTGCCATTTGCTGCTCCGGTTTACTCGGAGCGATGGTCTCACGTGGCAGGGTGGCGGGGATAAGCGGAATGAACGGGCTACTCACCTGCCACCCAACTACCCATGCTGGTGGCCAGCTGTCAGATCACGCTGGGGCCGAGTGCCGATGTGGGAAAATCACGTCTCTGGTGGCGCGGGGCTATGAGACGCGGTGGGCCGGAATTCCGACCGTGACCGGACCACGGCGGATGCGTTGAAGCAAAGGCAGCCCGGCGGCCCTGGGAAACTCGGGGACGGCCTAGGCGTTATTCTCCGCGAGTTCGGAGGATC
Source organism: Devosia sp. (assembly GCA_049647065.1). GTDB lineage: Bacteria > Pseudomonadota > Alphaproteobacteria > Rhizobiales > Devosiaceae > Devosia. The sequence goes on from JBARWY010000165.1 coordinate 14,569, forward strand.
GCAAATGCTGGACGCATACAAGATCAAGCATCGCACCATTGAGGTGGATGGTGTCACCGTCGCCTATCGCGAGGCGGGTTTGGCCGGGGCGCCGGGCGTGCTCCTGCTGCATGGTTTTCCAAGCTCGTCGCACAGCTTCCGCCATGTCATGTCGCCGCTCGCGGCGGTGGCACGGGTCGTGGCGCCCGACATTCCGGGCTCTGGCCTCACCACGGTTCCCGAGGGCTACACCTACACGTTCGAGAGCCTCGGACGAACAATCGATACCTTTACCGCGGCCGTAGGGCTCGAGCAGTTCTTTCTCTACGTCCACGATTACGGGGCGCCGGTGGCTTACTACCTCGCGCTGGCGCATCCCGATCGTATCCTCGGACTGATCATTCAGAACGGCAATGCCCATGAAGAGGGATTGGGCCACACCTGGGATGATGCACGGGCCTATATGGCCGATCCGACGCTGGAGAACCGCGACAAGCTGCCCGAATGGCTCACTTTCGAGGGCACGCGCGATCAATATATCGGTGTCGGGCCAGACCGGCTGAAGCAGTTGAACCCTCCCGAGGACTGGCACACCGACTGGGAGCGGCTGCGGCGGCCGGGGCTGACTGACATTCAGTTCGCCATCTTCGTCGACTATGCCTGGCACATCGCCCGGTTCCCGCAAATCTCGGCCTATCACAAAAAGTACCAGCCGCCCGCGCTGATGCTATGGGGCCGGCACGACCCATATTTCGAGATCGAAGAGACGCTGGCCTATCACCGCGAACTGAAGCGGATCGATATCCACATCTTCGACGGCGCGCATCTGCTGCTGGAAACCCATCACGATGAGTGCGCCGCGCTGATGCGCGACTTCATCGTCAACGTGCAAACCGGGCCGGGAGCCTGACGGGTTACCCGGCCAGCCCGTGCTGCCTGACCAGGTCGGTCAGGTCGAGCTGCGGCCTCGCGCCGATATGGGAAATCACTTCACTCGCCGCGAGGCAGCCGGTCTTGAGCGCCGATTCCAGGGTCTGGCCCCGCGCCATGCCGAGCAGGAACCCCGAAGCGAAGAGATCGCCGGCGCCGGTGGCGTCGGTGACCTTGTCGACGGGGAAGGCGGGAACCGAGGTCACTTCGCCATTGTAGATGGCCATGGCGCCCTCGGCGCCCATAGTGATGGCAGCCAGTTCGGTATCCTTGGCCACCTGGCGCACCGCCTCGCCCAGATCGTCGGTCTCGTAGAGCGACTTGAGTTCATGCACGTTGGCAAAAACGTAGTCGATGGTCTTGGACCGCATCAGATCGAGGAATTCAGCGCGGTAGCGGTCGACGCAGAACGGATCCGACAGGGTGAAGGCCGCGGCGCGTTCGTTCTTGTGGGCGTAATGGGCAGCCAGCACGAAAGCCTTCTTGGCCTCCACCGGATCCCACAGGAAACCCTCCATATAGGTGATGGCAGCGCCGCCGATCTCGTCGGGCTTGATGTCCTGCTCGGTCAACTGATGGCAGGCGCCAAGATAGGTGTTCATGGTGCGCTCGCCGTCTTCGCTGAGGAAGATCATCGAGCGCGCCGTCAGGGCGCCGTTCTTGAGCCGGCTGGTGCTGTAATGCACGCCGATTTCGTCGAGGTCGGTTTCGAACACGTCGCCCAGCGGATCGTCGGCGACCTTGCCGATAAAGGCGGCGCGGCCGCCCAGCGAGGCGACGCCGGCCGCCGTGTTGGCAGCGCTGCCACCTGAAATCTGCTGCCGGCCCAGCGGCATCTTGCCATAGAGGTCCTCGGCCCGATCGGTATCGATCAGGTGCATGATGCCCTCTTTCATGCCCTCGCGTTCGATGAAGCCTTTTTCCACCGGTGCGATGATGTCGACAATCGCATTGCCGATGGTGAGGACGTCGAAGCGGGTCTGGGTCATGAAACGGTTCCGGCGCAGGGAAAAGCCGTCAGCCGGTTTAGAGGATGCGCGGCGGCTCGGCAACCTCAAGCGCGGCTGGAGCCACTTTTGCAACGCGCCTAGTGCTTGTCGACGATCTCGGTGATCAGCGCTTCGATATCCTCGCCGGCCTCGACCGCGATCTGGCCATCGAGCAGCAGCACTGCCAGCCCGTGCACACGCGCCCAGGCGGCAAGCGCGGTGACCCGCCCCGCCCGGGTGTCGCCACCGCTCACATGGCGGAGCGTGGCAAAGGCGGCATCGGCTGCCATGCGAAGGCCGGGGCGGTTGTCGCGCCGCAACTGGGGCGAGAACATCAGCCGGAACAGAGCCGCATTGTGCAGCGCGAACAGCACATAGGTCTTGCCCATGGCCGATAGCAGGTCGGGCGGGCTAGCGGCGGCGACATCCTCCATGGCGCGGGTGAAGCGCTGGAAGCCGGTGACCGCGAGGGCCTCGAGCAGCGCCGAGCGGCTGTCGAAATGGCGATAGGGCGCGGCCGGCGACACGCCCACCGCCCGGGCCAGATCGCGTAGGCCGAGCCCGGACTCGCCGTCGCGCTCCAGGATGACCAGGGCCGCCTCGAGCAGCGCATTGCGCAGGTCACCATGGTGATAGGGAGCGTTCTGCAGGGATGTTGACATTGCTTACTTCTAGTCGGATATATGTAAGCATTGATAACATGGAGCGTTGAGGGCTCGCAAATGGATATCGACCTGATCCTCGCAATCTCCCACCACCTGGGGGTGTTCCTGCTGGTGGCGATCCTCGCTGCCGAGTTCGCGCTACTGCGGCCGGGGCTGGCGGGGTCGCGTATCGGCCAGTTGGCGCGGATCGATGCGGCCTATGGCGCAGTGGCGACGCTGGTCATCATCGTCGGCGTATTGCGGGTGATCTTCGGCGCCAGCGGCTGGGAATACTACGTCGCCAATTATGCCTTCTGGGCCAAGATGGCAGCCTTCCTCGCCATGGGCCTGTTGACCATCCAGCCGACCCTGGCGATCCGTCGCTGGGACAAGGCGAGCAAAGGTGATGCCGGCTATGCCGTGCCCGGGACGGAAATTGCCACCAGCCGACGCTATATCCACCTGCAGGCCGGCACGGTGATCCTGATCCCGATCTTCGCCGCGGCGATGGCGCGGGGCTATGGCATCGCCTAGGCGCCCTTTGGCAGAGGGGTCTTGGGTTCGAAGCGACACCACTCCCTGATGACGCAGCGCCAGCATTCGGGCTTCCTGGCCTTGCAGACGTAGCGGCCATGCAGGATCAGCCAGTGGTGGGCATGCAGCATATATTGCTGCGGCACGGCCTTTAGCAGTTGCTGCTCGACGAGCAGCGGCGTGGCGCCGGGGGCCATGCCGGTCCGGTTGCCGACGCGAAACAGGTGGGTGTCCACCGCTATGGTGGGTTGCCTGAACCAGATGTTGAGCACCACATTGGCAGTCTTGCGGCCAACGCCTGGCAGGGCCTCAAGGGCCTCGCGATCTTCAGGCACCTCGCCGCCATGCTGGTCGATGAGGATCTGGCTGAGGGCGAAGACGTTCTTCGCCTTGCCGCGATAGAGGCCGATGGTCTTGATGAGCTCGGTGATCCGCTCGACGCCCAGCGCCACCATGGCGGCCGGGGAGGGCGCCAGTTCGAACAGCTGCTTGGTGGCCTTGTTGACCCCCGAATCGGTCGCCTGGGCTGAGAGCACGACGGCGACCAGCAGGGTAAAGGCGTTGAGATAATCCAGTTCGCCCTTGGGCTCGGGTTCTATCTCATGGAAGCGGGCAAAGATGGCTTCGATATCCGCCTTGGGCAGCGCCTTCACTTTTTTCGCCGTGGCCATTCTCTCGCCCCTGATTCTGCGCCTATAGTCAGTGTCGAAGAGTCAGCCATGCCAATGCAAGCCACAACCACCACGCCACTGTTTTCCGCCGCGCTGAACCCGGATCGTTCGCCGCGCGTCGTCGGCGGCTGGGTGGCGTATGCCCTGGCTGCCGTGATGGCCACGCCACTGGCCGTATTGGCGCCCGAAGTGCTGCTGCCGGCGCTTGCCGCCTTCGGCATCGGCGGCGCTGGCATGACAGTGCTGTCAGTACGGCAGTCGCGGCAGCGGCGGCAAACACAGCAGGTGACGCTCTGGGCCGATCAGCTCGAGGTCGCCATCAGCGACCACAAGGGTGAGCGGGTGCTGCATCGGTTCGACGCCAAGACGGTGCGGCTGGTGCTGGATCGTGACGCCAACGAGCGGGCCGTCCGACTGCGGCTGCGATCAGGCAAGGACGAGCTGGAACTGGGCGGCTTCCTCAAGCCCGAGGATCGCTCGAGCTTCGCCAGGGCCTTCGGCACTGCCCTGCGCCGGGCGCGGCAGGCGGCCTGACAGGTCAAAACCGGGTCGCATCGGCAGCCCGTCCCTCCTACATAGACACCCAACGAACGAACCCATGGGTGTTCCGATGAACCAGATCACACATATGACCCCCGCGACGGACTACGACACCATCCGCGCCGCCATTCGCTATCTCAGCGAGAACGGGCCCGACGTGGCCGACCTGCCGCGCTTCGCACGCTCGCTCGGCCTGACGGAACGCCAGCTGACGGACCTGTTCCGCCGCTGGTGTGGCCTCACGCCCAAAAGCTTCGCGCAAGCGGTGGCGCTGGACCATGCCAAGAGCCTGTTGCGGGCGCGCGAAAGCGTGCTCGATACCACCTACGAGGTGGGCCTCAGCTCGACCTCGCGGCTGCACGACCTTTTCGTGGCCTATGAGGCGATGCCACCAGGCATCTTCAGGGCCGCCGGCGAGGGTATCGACATGGTGTGGGGGGCTGCGCCCTCGCCCTTCGGCATGGCGGTGGTAACCGCCACCGAATACGGCATGTCGGGCCTTGGCTTCGCCGATGCCGACACGACGATCGAACAGGCCTTCGAGGATCTGGCCAATCGCTGGCCCAAGGCCCGGTTCACCCGCAACGACGCCAAGGTGGCGCCGATGATCGCACAAGCATTCGATCCGGCACGCTGGTCCCCGGACCACCCGGTGCGGGTGGTGCTGATCGGCACCGATTTCGAAGTGAAGGTGTGGGAGACCCTGCTCAAGATCCCGGTGGGGCAGGCGACAACCTACCAACGCGTCGCCAACGATATCGGCCGGCCGACCGCGGCGCGAGCCGTGGGCGCGGCGGTCGGCAAGAACCCGATCAGCTTTGTCGTGCCCTGCCACCGCGTGGTAGGCACGTCAGGCGCGCTGACCGGCTATCACTGGGGCGTGCCGCGCAAGCGGGCCATCCTGGGCTGGGAAGCCGGGGTCATCTCGTCCGCGCATTAGTTTCACGTGAATCTGTGAGGCTCGGACATTCCGTGCGTACTACCCCCTCCTACCTCCCCATCAAGGCGAGGTTTCTCTCCACTCGTGGGCAGCATCTGGTCACACCCACAAGACGACACCTCCCCCTTGATGGGGGAGGCTGGGCGGGCTGGGCCGCATGCTCGACGGCGACTGGGGTCTCCCCTAGATCTCGATCCGCGCCTCGAGCTGCCCCTCGGTCCCGATATTATACACCGTCGGCTGACCCGTCGCGATTTCGCGCTTGAGGATCTGCTCGGGCGTCAGGTTCTCGATGGCCATCACCAGCGCGCGCAGCGAATTGCCGTGGGCCGCGATGAGGATGGTCTTGCCAGCCTTGAGCAGCGGCACGATCTCGGCCTCATAATAGGGCAGAGTGCGGGCTGCGGTGTCCTTGAGGCTTTCGCCGCCCGGCGGGGGCACGTCGAAGCTGCGACGCCAGATCAGCACCTGCTCCTCGCCCCACTTGGCCCGGGCATCATCCTTGTTCAGCCCGCTGAGGTCGCCATAGTCGCGTTCGTTGAGCGCGACGTTCCTGACGATGGTGACGTTGGGGATTTCCATCTCCTCCAGCATCAGGTCGAGCGTGTGCTGGGCCCGGCGCAGGGACGAAGTGTAATAGAGGTCGGGCACGATGCCCCTGGCCTTGAGTGCCTTGCCGGTGGCGCGGGCCTCCCCGATGCCCTTCTCGGTCAGGTCCGGATTGCGCCAGCCGGTAAACAGGTTCTTGAGGTTCCATTCGCTCTCGCCGTGGCGCACGAGGATCAGGGTACCGGTCATCAGGAGTCTCCGAAATGAAAGTGTTGGCCGACGCCCATGGCCTCGGCAATGCGGGAAAAATCGGCAGCACTGCTCTTGAACAGCGACTTGCGAAAATACATGCCCCAATGGCTGGGGTCGGTGACGAAATCGAGCTGCGGCAGCAGCAGATAGATATCGGCCTCCTGCGCGTCGAGATAATGCGCGCGGCGCATCCAGGCCTCGCTGGCGCCCATCATGCTGCTGGGCTCGGGTTCGCCGGCAGCGATGGTGCCGATGGCCGTGAAGCGGCGCACCGCATCCTTGCCGCCAAGTGTTTGCGTCGGCGAGTAATAGGCGAACGCGTCGCCGGGCCGGAGCTGCTTGACGGCGCTGTGCTTGCCATGGGCAAACATGACAAAGCCCTGCTCGCGGCCGATACGCACATGCGCCGCCGCGGCTACCCCGATCCAGCAGGTCGGCGCAGCCATGCCGGTCAGAGCCCCAGTACGTCGGTCATGCCATAGAGGCCGGCCGGCTGCCCGGCGGCCCAGAGCGCGGCCCGCGCGGCGCCATTGGCATAGATGGTGCGATCCTGCGCCCGGTGGTTGAGCTCGATGCGCTCGGACTGGCCGGCCAGGATCACCATGTGGTCGCCGATGACGTTGCCGCCGCGCAGAGTAGCAAAGCCGATGGTGCCGGCCTCGCGCGGGCCGGTATGCCCATCACGCACGCGCACGGAATGATCCCTCAGCGAGATCCCGCGGCCTTGCGCAGCGGCCTCGCCCAGCAGCAGGGCGGTGCCGGAGGGCGCATCGACCTTCCTGTTGTGATGCATTTCGAGGATTTCGATGTCGTAGTCGGCCAGGGCCGCAGCGGCCTTTTCGACCAGGTTGGCCAGCACGACCATGCCCATGGAGAAATTGCCCGACTTGACCACGCGGGCGCCCTCTCGCGCGGAAGCGGCGATGGCGGCGTCATCGGCTTCCGAACATCCCGTGGTGCCGATAATGTGGACGAGGCCAAGCCTGGCCGCCTTCTGCGCCAGCGCGACGCTGGCAGTGGGGGCCGTGAAATCGATGATGGCGTCGGCCCCGACCAAGGCCGCATCCATGTCATCGGTGATCTTGATCCCCAGCGCTTCGATGCCGGCGAACAGCCCGGCATCCTGCCCGATGGCCGGCGTGCCGGGACGATCGACGGCGGCATGGAGGGTGAGGCCGCTATGGGCGACGGCGCCGTGCAAAGCCAGGCCATTGAGCGCGGCAACGGCACGGATATTGGCCGCACCCATGCGTCCGCCGGCGCCCGCCACCACCACCTTGAGTTCCGCCATTCCGCTCTCCCCGAATTCGGCTTCGCCTATAGCAGCGCCTTGGCCAAACGCCAACAGCGGTGCCCCATTGTGGTCACCATGCTAGGGTGAAGCTTAGAGCAGAACCAAGGACGCTGATTTGACCATCACCAACGCGCTGGCCGGTATCGCGGTGGACGATATGGCCGAAGCTCTCGAGTTCTACGAGCGCCTGTTCGGCCGGACCGCCGATGCCCGGCCGATGAACGATCACGCGGAATGGAAGCTGCCCGGGGGCGGCTGGGTCCAGGTGTTGACGGATGCCGACCGCGCCGGGGCCTCCTCGCTGACCCTCATCGTCGACGACCTGGCGATCGAACTCGCGAGGCTCGACCTGCAGGGGCTCAAGCCGGTGAGCAAGGCAATGGGCGATTTCTTCAAGACGGCCAAATTCCGCGACCCCGACGGTAACCAGATCATCTTCAGCCAGCCGCAGGCTGGGACGTATTAGGGCTTTCGCACCGGACGTTCAGTCGACCCCCTCCCCTTGCGGGGAGGGATCAGGAATGGGGGACGTTCGGCCCTATATCCGGGCCAACCGACAGCCCCTCCAACTTCCCCCGTCGAATTCGCGCGCTAAACCCTTCGCAGCTGCACCGTCTCGATCAGATGGCTCTTGCCCTTCTTCAGGATCAGATCCGCCCGCCCACGGGTGGGAAGGACGTTCTGGGTCAGGTTGGGCAGGTTGATGTTGCGCCACACCGTCTTGCCGAATTCGCCCGCCTCGGCCTCGCTCATTTCGGCGAAGCGCCGGAAGAACGAGGTGGGGTCCTTGAAGGCCGTGTCTCGCAGGCGGAAGAACCGCTCCATGAACCAGGTTTCAAGATCGTCGTTGTCGGCGTCGATATAGACCGAGAAGTCGATGAAATCGGAGGCGAAGACGATCGGCTTGCCGTCCCGCGGGAGGTCGCCCGGCTGCAGGATATTGAGGCCCTCGACGATGAGGATGTCCGGGCGGTCGATGGTGACCTCGCTGCCGGGGACGACGTCATAGACCAGGTGGGAATAAACCGGCGCGCGCACATTGGCCTTACCGGATTTGATGTCGGCGAGGAACTGCACGAAGCGGGGGCGATCGTAGCTTTCGGGAAAACCCTTGCGCTCCATGATGCCGCGTTCGGCCAGGACTTTGTTGGGATGGAGGAACCCGTCGGTGGTGACGAGGTCGACCTTGGGGCTCGAGGGCCAGCGCTGCAGCAAGGCCTGCAGGATACGCGCGGTGGTGGACTTGCCCACCGCAACCGAACCGGCCACGCCGATGATGAAGGGCACGCGCTGGTCGGGTGTATCGAGAAAGCGCGTCGAAACGTTGTGGAGGCCCTGAATGGCTTCCACATAATAGGACAGCAGGCGCGTCAGCGGCAGGTAGACCTCTTCGGCCTCCTGCAGGGAAATGGGATCGCTGAGAGTGCGCAGGCGTTCGATATCGGCGGCGGTCAGCGTCATGAGCTGGCCGTCGCGCAGGGCGCTCCACTGCGCCTTGGTGAAATGGTGGTAGGGCGCGAGAACCGGCGGGCGCTTGGCCATCAGAGAGCGTCCCCTGGCGAATTCTGGCGCGAAGCCTTTTCGGCGAGACCAGACTGGCCGGTCCGGCTGTCGAGTTCAGCCATCACCTCGGCCAGCGGCAGGTTGGCCGCGCGCAGCACGACCAGCAGGTGATAGAGCACGTCCGCCGATTCCTTGACCAGCTCGGCCCGGTTGCCGGTGACCGCAGCGATCACTGCTTCGGTGGCTTCCTCGCCCAGCTTCTGCGCGCATTTTTCCATGCCTCGGGCAATGAGCTTGGCGGTGTAGCTTTCATCGGGAGAAGCCGCCGCGCGGATACCGATGCGGTTTTCGAGGTCGTCGAGGGTCATGCACGGTCCTTCCAAACCCACGATGTCATTCCGGCGAAGGCCGAAATCCATCTTGAGATTTCAGGATGGACCCCGGCCTGCGCCGGGGTGACATCGGTGTTTGGGGATGGCTTAAAGCAGAAAACGCCCAGCGGGTCACTAATACCTAAGCCGCGCGGTCCATGCGCACCGCCACGCCATGGTCGCGCAGATACTGCTTGGCCTGCGGAATGGTGAAGGTGCCGAAGTGGAAGATCGAGGCCGCCAGTACGGCGCTGGCATGGCCTTCGGTGACGCCATCAACCAGGTCCTGCAGGGTGCCCACACCGCCCGAGGCGATGACCGGCACTTCCACTGCGTCTGATATAGCCCGGGTCAGCGCCAGGTCGAAGCCCGACTTGGTGCCGTCGCGATCCATCGAGGTCACCAGCAGCTCGCCCGCCCCGCGCTCGACCATGCGGACGGCAAATTCCACCGCGTCGAGTCCCGACGGCTTGCGGCCGCCATGGGTGAAGATTTCCCACTCGCTTCGGTTATCGCCGCCCACTCCGTGGATCAGCCGCTGCTTGGCGTCGACCGAGACAACGATGCACTGGTTGCCGAACTTGTCGGCGGCGCGGGAAATGAAATCGGGGTCGTTCACCGCCGCTGAATTGATCGCCACCTTGTCGGCGCCGGCCAACAAGAGCTTGCGGATATCCTCGATGCTGCGCACGCCGCCACCGACCGTGACCGGCATGAAGCAATGTTCGGCCGTGCGCGCCACCACGTCGAAAATGGTGTCGCGGCCCTCGTGGCTGGCGGTGATGTCGAGGAAGGTCAGCTCATCGGCCCCCGCCGCGTCATAGGCCATGGCCGCTTCCACCGGATCGCCAGCGTCGCGCAGGTCGACGAAGTTCACGCCCTTGACGACACGGCCGCCCATGACGTCGAGGCAGGGAATGAGGCGGGTCTTGAGGGTCATGCCGCTTTCCTCAACAGCGCGAGTGCTTCACGTGAATCAATCCGTCCGTCATAGAGCGCGCGGCCGGAAATGGCGCCTTCGAGCACGGCAGCGTCCGGTTGGGTCAGGCGCTCGATGTCGGCCATCGAAGCCAGCCCGCCGGAGGCGATGACGGGAATGGATGTCGAGCGCGCCAGCTCCAGCGTCGAAGCCCAGTTGATGCCGGCCAGAATGCCGTCACGATCGATATCGGTATAGATGATCGCCGCCACCC
>JBARWY010000166.1:0-3532 GCA_049647065.1 Devosia sp.
AGACCAGACGCCCGTCCGAGGACGAAACACCGAAATCCCCGTGCAGCGCATTGCCGACATAGATGACGAATTGTTCGACGATCGATTTGTCGAGGCCCCAGTTCGCCCGGAAGATCTGGATGGATTCCGGCGTCGCCAGATCGCCCAGCATTTGCTGGGCCGGATCACCGCTCACCCGCAGAATGATAAAAACGAAGGTCACGGTGAGAAACAGGACGACGAGAGCGCGAAAGAACCGCGCGATGATGAACGGGATCATGATGCCACCGCCGCAACGGGGAACACTTGCTTAGGGAACTCCTCGGCCCTATGGCAGGCGACTTTCTGGCCCACCACGTCTCGCAGGACAGGCGTCTCGACCTCGCACCGTTCGACTGCAAATGGGCACCGCGATCGGAAGGCGCATCCCGTCGCCATTTTCGAATAGTCCAGTTCACCCTGGATCGGGGGCGGAATGTTTCGGACCGACGCGTCCATCACCGGCACCGACGCCAGCAAAGCGCGGGTATAGGGGTGCTTGGGCCAGGAATAGACCTCCCCAATGCCACCGGTCTCCACCACGCGGCCCAGATACATGACCGCGATGCGGTCGACGAGATGCCTGACGACCCTCAGATCATGCGTGATGAACACGTAAGCGAGGTCCAATTCCATCCATAGCTGACGCAACAGGGCGACGACCTGCGCCTGGACGGAAACGTCGAGTGCTGAAACCGCCTCGTCGAAGACCACCAGTTTCGGATCAAGTATAAGAGCGCGCGCGATGACTACCCGCTGACGTTGCCCACCGGACATCTGATGGGGGTAGCGATCGACCATGGACTGGGCCAGCCCGACCTTTTCGAGCATAAGCGCAGCGCGATCGCGCGCCTCACGCCGGCCAGTGACATGATGCACCAACAGGGCTTCTGCAATCTGTTGGCCGACCGTCATCTGCGGATTGAGGGCCGAGAGAGGATTTTGCTGAACCAGCGCGGTGCGCCTTCTGAACTCAGACCAGTCTCGAGAGCTGCGATCGGCGTGTGGTACGCCTTCGAACTCCACCTCGCCGAGCGTTGGATTTGTCAGGCCGAGCAACAATCTGCCCAAGGTAGACTTGCCGCTTCCAGATTCTCCGACGACGCCGAGCCGTTCGCGCGGTTGGAGTTCAAGATCAATCGCATTGACGGCGATGTGACTTGTCGATTTAGCGAACAGGCCACCCTTGAGCCGGAATGCCTTGGTGACCGCCCGGGCCTGAAGCAAGGTACCGCTCATGACAGCACCGGATGGTAGCAGGCCGCTTCATGCATCGGACTGATCGGCGCGCGGGCCGGGAAAGTCGCGACACAATCCTCGGTGGCTCGGCGGCAACGGGGATGGAAATAGCATCCGGAGGGCAGGTCGTTGAGCAGGGGGACCGAACCGGGGATCGGCACCGGGGGCTCGAGGTCGTCGGGGTCGATGCTCGGCATGCAATTGATCAATGCGCGAGCATAGGGATGGGCAGCCCGATGGATCAGCTCGTCGACTGGCGCGGTCTCGACGATCTTGCCGCAGTACATGACGGCAGCGCGGTCCGCCAAACGGGCGATAACCCCGAGGTCATGGGAGACGATGAGCAGGGCCATGCCCGTCTCGGCACGTAGCTCCTCCAGCAGATAAAGGATTTGAGCCTGAGTGGTCACGTCGAGGGCGGTAGTCGGCTCGTCGGCGATCAGCAGCTTTGGCTTGGCCGCCAAGGCGTGGGCGATCATGACACGCTGGTTCATGCCGCCGGAGAACTGGTGGGGATAGGACCGAAGGCGACTTTTGGCCTGGTCGATACCGACGCGTTCAAGCAGCCTCATGGCCTCTAAACGGGCGTCGTTTCCCTTGAGGCCCTGATGACGATGAAGGGCCTTTTCGAGGTAGTATCCGACAGTGTGCACCGGGTTGAGGCTGCTGGTTGGGTCCTGAAAGATCATCGAGATCTTCGGTATGCCATTGTCGCCGGCTTCCGCCGAGCCGCCGTCAAAGCTTACGCTGCCCGATGTCTGCACGATGCCACGCGGCAGCGCTTTTGCGATCGCGTAGCAGGTCATAGATTTGCCGCAGCCAGATTCGCCGACAAGACCAAGCGTTTCGCCGACGTCGAGAGAAAAGCTTATGTCATCGATGATCGTCACATTCGGTGCTCGGACGACCAGGTCCCGCACGGTGAGCAATTTGTTCAACTCGACTCCTCCCAGGGTGGCGCACGCAATGCGCGCCACCCAACGCTCAGAAAACGATCAGGCGAAGCTCAGATTTTTGGCGCGCAGTTCCATCGTCTCGAAGGTAACCGTCTTCCAGAGGACGTCCTTGCGGGCGCCGTAGACGTCATATGGCTGGTAGAGCAGGATAGCCGGCGCCTCTTCTTCGAAGATGTCACGCATCCGGGTGAAGGCACCGAAGCGTTCGGGACCGTCCGCCAGTTCACCGACCTTGACCGCAAGCTCGTTGAACTCTTCAGGTGCTTTCCAGCCCCAGCGGGTCTGAATGCCACGGCCTGGACCGAACTCGGAGACCATGGTGGTGACACCATCGGTCAGCCACTGGCCGTTCGACCAGCTGCGGATCAACACCTGCTCGTCAGGTACGGTGACGCCGGGTGCGGCGATGTCGGGGACGACATTGACGCCGATTTCCTTCCACATCTCGATCATCAGCATGAGTGCCGGGATCGAGTTGGCGTAGTAGGTACCGGTGCGGTAGGTGATCGGCGAACCGTCGTAGCCGCTTTCCTTGACCAGACGCCTGGCTTCATCGAGATCGTACTCGAAGGGGCGACGATCGGGATCGTAGCTTGCGCCGTAATGGGCGAAGTTGAACCCGTTCGGAATGACGGCCAGGTTCTGCCAAAGGGCTTCGACGATCAGCTTGCGGTTGACGGCCAAACCCAGGGCACGACGGAGTTCCTTCGACTGGAAGACAGGCTGGTTCATATTGAACGTGAACATGTGCACGTTCTCAATGACAGCGCCGCGAGTCTCCAGATCCGGGTACCCGTTGATGAGAGCCATGTCGTCCGGGGTCAGCGTGGTGACGATGTCGTACTCACCGCTGATCAGGCCCGCAACGCGCGTGGCTGGCTCACCGACGACCTGGTAGCTAATGCGCGATGCGGTGGGCTTGTCGCCCCAATAACCGTCATTGGCTTCAAGGACCACGCGATCATTGGCGATGAACTCGACGAACTTGTACGGCCCGCTGCCGACCGGCTTATTGCCGAACTCGACCGTACCGAGTTCCTTGTAATATTCCTTCGGGACGATCGGTCCGAGCCAAGAGGCCGCGTACTTTTCGATGAGACCCGACGGGGTCTTGGTCCGCAGCACGACGGTGTATTTGTCCTCGACGAGCGGCTCATCCCAGTTCGGAGAGAACGCACGACCATTGGGGATGACCTTGATTGCCTCGTCGCCCCAGAGACGCTCGGACGAGAAGGTGAAGGCCACGTCGTCGGCAGTCAACTCGACACCATTGTGGAACATGACACCCTGGCGCAGCTTGAAGCGAACCGAGCTATCGT
>JBARWY010000167.1:0-1933 GCA_049647065.1 Devosia sp.
CAGGAGATCTACGACAACTTCCAGCAGGGTGCGGGTGCTGGTGGGATTTCGTCCAGCGCGGGAAGGGTGAAGGAGTTGGCGGGGCGACATCAGGCCCGGTTCGAGCGGGTGCGCCAGTTGACGGCGCGGATGGAGTCGGTGTGGCAGGGGGAGGCGGCCGGGGTGGCCCAGCGTGGGTTGGGGCCGCTGGTGACCGAGCATGACCTGTCCGGGAACGCGTTGCATACCGCGCAGGACTTGACCGGTCGGCAGGCGGGGTCGTTCGGACAGGCGAAGAACCGGGTGGTGCCGGTGCCGCCCGCGCCCGGTGAGGTGGACCCGCTGGTCGTCCTCACCAACCCGGGGGTGACGGCTACGTACATGATGCAGGTGAGCGAGCACAAGCAGGCTGCGCAGCACAACGTTGACGTGATGAACGGCTACACCGGAGCCAGCCAGTACAACACCGACGGACAGCCCACTACGTTCGGTGAGCTGGTCGACGACCAGGCCGGTATCACTGTCGGCTCGCCCGACACCATCGACTCGACCGACTTCCGGGAGTCCACTAGCGACAGTGGACCGCACGGTTCTGGTGGTGAGGCTGGGTACCGATCTCCGGTGGGTGGCGACGGCGGGTCTGGGGGGCGTCCGGATGCGTCGGCAGGGTCGGGCACCGGCTCGGATGCATCGGCGGGATCCACGCGGGGGACGACGACGCCGGGCGGCTACACGGTGACCCCGGCGCCTGCTGGTCCCGCGTCTCTGCCGCTGGGGACTGACGCTGGTCTCGGCCAGCACCGACTGGTGCCGGGTGGGGGGATCGTGCCTGGCGTGGGCGTCGGGTTTCCGGTTGACGGCCGGAGCCAAGGCGGTGGTGGGCCGCGTGGCGGTGGGGTCGGTGGCGGTCTCGGTGGTGGAGCGGGAGTTGGTGCTGGGCAGCCGGGGTCGTCGGGGCGTGCTGCCGCTGGTGTCGCGGCGGCTGGTCCGGGACGGGGTGGCGCCGGGTTCGGCGGCGTGCCCGTTGGTGCGGGCGGTCGCGGCCGCGCTGAGGAGGACAGCGAGCGCAAGGCTCCCGCCTACCTGGAAGGTGGCGACCCCGCCGAGTTGTTCGACACCGATCAGTTGACCGCGCCGTCGGCCATCGGCGATGAGGACGAGGACGGCTGACCGTGGTGCTTCCAGCGCCGGCCACGGTGCCGGCGCAGGTGCTCGCCTGGCTTGTCGCCGCCGAAGGGCTCGGCGAGTTGCACGTCACGCTCGCGCCGGACCCTCAGTGGTGTGCTCCCAGCGTGCGGAATCCCTGGCAGGACGAAGCGGCCGAGCGGCTGACCGTGCTCGGCTGGCGGGACTCCGAGGGCAGGTTGGAGCGTGAGGTCGCCGCGTCGCTGACCGTGCTGTGCAGGCCGGATGTCGAGATGTTCGGTTGGGTCAGCCACAATGGCGCGACGATCGGGGCGCTCGCGGCGCGGATCGGCAAGGACGCCGTGCTGGCGGTGGGCACTCCGGACGGGATGATCGGGCTGAGCAGCATCCCGGCGGGTCGGCTCGCTGAGCGGCTGGTCGCGCAGACCCCGCTCATCCCGGCCGGTCCCGGTAAACCGTTGGTCGTGTCGCCGGCCGAGGTTCGTTCGGTGAACCGTGCCGGCCGGCAGCTCACCGCTACCGGGGCCATTGTGCGCAAGGCCAGCATGGAGGCTCGCCAGGTCAAGGAACTCCTCGCCCAACCCGGGACCGGCGGCGGTGAGTTGTGGGTAGCCGCTCGTGACGGTGCTGGTCACCGGCACGTCATCAAGCAGCCACTTCGTTACGCCGACATCGCAGGCGGCCGGCACCTGATCACCGTGCACGGAACGGCCCAGGTTCAGCTCGTCCCGGCGGGCCGCGCCCAACTCGTCACCGCGCTGAACCAGGCGTACCGAACCCTGCCGGCCGCAGCGCGAAGGTGATTCAG
>JBARWY010000168.1:0-2019 GCA_049647065.1 Devosia sp.
GCACGATTGATCGAATCCGAGAGCGGCCTCGAACCCATGCCGCCTGGCGAGGAGGTCATTCACGACTATCGAGCGCTCTCGATATCACTCAAGGCTCATCCCATGAGCTTCCTGCGCGAGGATCTGACGCGCCGTCGCTTCGTACCGGCCGATGCGCTGCGGACCCTGGAACCGGGGCGCACTGTCATGGTCTCGGGTCTTGTGCTGGTGCGCCAGCGGCCGGGCACGGCCAGTGGGGTAATCTTCGCGACTCTCGAGGACGAGAGCGGGGTGGCCAATGTCATCGTCTGGCCAAAGGTCTTCGAGGCCAATCGCCGGGTCGTGCTCGGTGCCCGCGTGCTGGGCGTCACGGGAGTATTGCAGCGCGAAGGCATCGTCATCCACGTCATCGCCAGGGAATTCGTCGACCTGACGGGTGATATCGCGGCGATCGCCGGCGGCACTGATATTGGTGAGCGGGTTGTCGCCCGTGCCGACGAGGGCAAGACCGGTGGACCAAAGGGGCGGAACAGGGAGCAGGAGCAGTACGAGGCCGAGATGCACCGCCGCCTTGCCGATGCGCTTCCAGCGGGCCGGAACTTTCACTGATGTCGGGGCGACAGATCCGCACGCTCGAAGACTTTCGTGACACCCAGCGAGCCATCCACGCGTATTGCAGTCACTACTATTTCTGCAGCCATGATGCGCCGCTTCGTCTCGAACTCCTGGCTTTGCATGTCGGCTGGAGCTTTGACTTCTATGCAGGCCGGGAGTTTTTAGCCGGCCGGCTGCGGTGTTCCATTTGTGGGTGGAGGTACCCCACTTTTGCTCTTGGTCATGCCGGCAGAAGGCCAGAATTCTCCGGCAGCCATGGGGCGGGGACGGTCGCATTGTCGACTGAAGAGCTGATAGCGATGCAGCGGGCTCGCCAGGCCAACATCAGCCAGGAGCCACCTTGGGTGGGCAAGCGCAAGGGGGGCAGAAGGTTCGGGAGGTGACATTGCTGACCGACTGCCCTCCTACGGCCGAAAGGACATCTCGTCAGGGGAGGTTGTGGAGGGGGCTGGAGAGTCCTGCGATTTACGGAGTTTAGCCAGCAATTTTTTGGAAATTGCAGAAATGCCACCTGGGCCGTTGGGATAGGGGCGATGGGTAATCTTTACCGCACCCGACGTCCTTACGCCCAAGAGTGCTAACGCACCGCGACGGCCTTGTTGGCTGGTACCATATCCACTTTGCGTTGCCGTGGTGCGGTGGCCAAGGTACTGAGCGATAACCACTTTCTTCTGGTCGGGCGTGAGATCACCCCGCTCTTTCATCTCAACCTTGAGGTCCGAAGCGAAGAGGTGCCGGAACGAGTATGGGCTGATGCCAGCAAATCCGGCCGCCTTGGCTGCGGCCTGGATGTCCTTATGCAACCGGCGGCGCTTCCGTTTGATCACCATCTCACCCTTATTGGCACGGACAATTTCCAACAGCTGCTTAGCCAACGGCCGGTCGGCTGCCGACAATGTGGGGTATCGTTGAAGGTGGCCGGAATTCGCCGTCACCTTAGCCCCCTGAATTTCGAAGGCCAGCTCATTTCCATTGACTATCTTCACCAAGATGCCGGTTTCAATCTCTTTCGGCCGAGCGCCGGTGAGCATCAATACCAGGCCGGCCGGTACGGCATTAATGCTCAATTTTGCGGCGACCGCATGGTCTAGATCTGAAGGTTTGCCCCTGAGGCTGAGGCGCTTACTCTGCTTTGGCGTTCGCGTTTCCAGATCCTGTTTCGGCTTCAGAACGGCCTTGATGGTCTCTAGAACCCTGAACAGCGTAACTGCGCGGTTACCGATCTCTCGCCGCTTTTCTCCCGAACTTGCCACAGCACGGTTTAGCCAGGCACTTCGGACTTTGTCCAAACGGCGCACCAAGTCCCACTTCATGGCTGCCTTGGTCTTTCGGAACTGGCGATCCTCCCTCGAGCTGGCTTCGCGCAGCTTCGCTTCGTACGCCTCCGGTTTGCTGGCGAGGAGCTTCAAGCGCCCCTCATAGGAT
>JBARWY010000169.1:0-14359 GCA_049647065.1 Devosia sp.
CTGTCATGCTTCACCGGCTTGCCCAGTTCGGGCGGCAATTCCGTGATCCTGGTGATCACCTCCACCAGGTCGTCGATATAGGTGAAATCCCGCTGCATCTTGCCGTGGCCGTAGACGTCGATAGGGCGCCCTTCCAGCATCGCGGAGGCAAACTTGATTGGCGCCATGTCCGGCCGCCCCCACGGTCCATAGACCGTAAAGAAGCGCAGGCAGGTCGAGGCAATGCCGAACAAATGGGCATAGGAATGCACCATCGCCTCGCCCGACTTCTTCGTCGCCGCATAGAGCGATATCGGCCCGTCGGCGCGATCCGTCTCGGCAAACGGAAACTTGGTATTCCCGCCATAGACCGAGCTGGTCGAAGCAAACACAAAATGCCTTGGCTTGTGATGACGCAGCGCTTCCAGCAGGTTGGCCGTGCCCACCACGTTGGACTGAATATAGCTTTGCGGCGCCTCGAGGCTGTACCGGACGCCCGCCTGTGCCGCCAGATGCACCACCACGTCGGCATCGCTAGCGGCGACCGCGCGATCCAGCTCCTCCGCATCCTCCAGCATACCCTCGATCTGGACGAACCTCTGGTGCCCGGTCAGCAACTCCAACCGCGCCCGCTTCAGTGCCGGATCGTAATAGTTGGTTATGCCGTCAAATCCGGTGACGGCATGCCCATCGCCCAGCAGCCGGCGCGCAAGGTGAAATCCGATAAACCCGGCCGTGCCAGTAACGAATACCTTCATAAATCCCCTCCCGCCGGGCAGTCGCCCCAGGGGCCATCTGGCGGCTGAACAGCCGCTATTCCGCCGCCTCGGTGGCACCATCGAGGATACCGCCCGTCGGCCGGCCGACGCTCGTATACGTGAATCCGTGCTTGGCGACCTCGTCATGGCGATAGACGTTACGCAGGTCAACCAGAACCGGGGACTTCATCCGGCTCTTGAGGCGTTCGAGGTCAAGCGAGCGAAACTCGTTCCACTCGGTGATCAGCACCAGCCCATCGGCATCGACAGCGACGTCATAGGCGTCGGCGCCGAATTCGACTGTGTCGAACAGTTCGCGGGCCGCTGCCATGCCCTGCGGGTCATAGGCTACAACGCGCGCCCCGCGCTCCAAAAGGCCTTGGATGATGTCGATCGACGGCGCCTCGCGCATGTCGTCGGTATTTGGCTTGAACGTCAGCCCCAGCACGCCGATGGTCTTGCCGCGCACATCACCGCCACAGGCAGCGATGACCTTGCGCGACATTGCCCGCTTCCGCTCGTCATTGATGGCCATCGTCGTTTCCACCAGGCGCAGCCGGCTGTCGAAGTCCTGCCCGGTCTTGACCAGGGCCAGCGTGTCCTTGGGAAAGCACGAGCCGCCGTAGCCGGGCCCGGCATGCAGGAACTTGGACCCGATGCGATTGTCGAGGCCGATGCCGCGCGCCACCTGCTGCACATCGGCGCCCGTGGCCTCACAGAGATCGGCAATTTCGTTGATGAAAGTGATCTTCATCGCGAGGAACGCATTGGCGGCATATTTGATGAGCTCGGCCGTGCGTCGCGTCGTGAACATCAGCGGCGCCTGGTTGAGATAGAGCGGACGATAAACCTCGGTCATCACCGCGCGAGCGCGTTCGTCATCAAGACCGATGACGATACGGTCCGGCCGCTTGAAGTCCTCGATGGCGGCGCCTTCGCGCAGGAATTCAGGATTGGCGACCACCGCGACATCGGCGTCGGGGCTGGCCGCCGCGATGATTTTAGCCACCTCGTCCCCGGTGCCGACCGGCACGGTGGATTTGGTCACCACCACCGTGAAACCTTCGACGCTCGCTGCGACCTCTCGCGCCGCTGCATAGACGAAGCTCAGGTCGGCATGGCCGTCGCCCCGACGCGATGGCGTGCCCACCGCGATAAAGACAACGTCGGCCTCCCCGACAGCCCTGGTGAGTTCGCTCGAGAACGACAGGCGCTTGCTGCTGATGTTGCTTTTGAGCAGGTCCGCCAGCCCCGGCTCGTAGATCGGGACCTCGCCACGCTGCAGCGCGTCGATCTTGCCCTGGTCGGTATCCAGGCAGACAACGTCATGGCCGAAGTCGGCCAGGCAGACACCCGTCACCAGCCCGACGTAACCTGCGCCGACGATGGCAATCTTCATGGCCGCGACCTCCTGGATAGACGAACAGCGTAACGCCAGCACACGCGGCTGTCGCTACCTGCGCAATGCACAGTGCTGTCTGCTCGCGTAATTCAGTGAGAGCAGGATGACATGGCTGGCTTGCACCAGTTCGCCTTTGTTATTGGGCGTCGCCCGGACTGCCCCGCAGTTTCTTCACCTCGGAGCGGATCGATTTACCCTCGAGCCGGCGCCGCTTCGATGCCAGCGTCGGCCGCGTCGCCACCCGAAACTTGGGCACATGCGACCCTTCGACCAGCAGAGCCACCAGTCGCGCCAGGGCATCCGCCCGGTTCATCGGCTGATCGCGATGCGAATTGGCGGTGATGACGATCACGCCGTCCTTGGTGAGCCTTTTGCCGGCCAGGACCGCCACGCGCCGCTTCATCGCCTCGGGAATATTGGGGGAATTGGCCAGGTCAAAGCGCAGTTGCACCGCGCTCGACACCTTGTTCACATTCTGCCCGCCCGGCCCGGACGCACGAACGAAGTTCTCCTCGATCTCGCTGGGATCGATGGCAATGGAACGGGTAATGGGGATCAGCTCTGGCATGACAAAGTGTACCCCCGCCTGGCCTCCCCCTGAAAAGGGAGGAATAGATCCAGTTCCTGGTCCCATCCAGCCCCCCAGCCAAATTCCTCCCCTGTCAGGGGGAGGTTATGTGGGGGTATCCGACAAGACAGTTCCAGCCGCTCTAATTGCGATATCGCCCAGCGAAGATGATCTCGCCTTCGTGGATGGTCAGCCCCTTGATCGTCGCCCGGTACTTCCCGGGCAGACCCTCGGCCTCGACCACCCAGCCCTTCTTCAGCATACCCGTGAAGACCTTTTCACCGATATCCTTGAAATCATCGGGTCCCAACGCATTCTCTTCGCCGAGATGCGTCAGGGCCTTGATCTCGCGATTGGACGGACGCTGCGGCATCAGGCTGCCTTGGCGGCCTTGAGATCGGGCGCGGTCGCTTCCGCCATGAGTGCGACCAGCGCATCCATGAATGGCTCGACCTTCTGGCCTTCTGTGCCGAGACGGCGCACCGACACGGTACCCTCCTCGGCCTCGCGCTTGCCCACCACGAACATCAGCGGGGTCTTGCCGACCGAATGCTCGCGCACCTTGTAGTTGATCTTCTCGTTGCGCACGTCGAGATCGGCGCGGATACCGGCCGCCCTGAGTTGGCTGACGAGTTTCTGGGCGTAGTCATCAGCTTCCGAGACGATGGTGGCGACGACCACCTGAGTCGGCGCCAGCCACATCGGCATCTTGCCGGCATAGCTTTCGATCATCATGCCGATGAAGCGTTCGAGCGACCCCAGGATCGCGCGATGCAGCATCACCACATACTGGCGCGAACCGTCTTCGGCGACATAGGTCGCGTCCAGCCGTTCCGGCAGCACGTAGTCGAGCTGCAGCGTGCCCACCTGCCACGAGCGCCCGATGGCGTCCTTGAGGTGGAATTCGAGCTTGGGCGCATAGAAGGCGCCCTCGCCCTCGGCGATCTCGAAGTCATAACCGGTTGCGCGCAGGGCATCGCCCAGCGCCTTCTCGGCCGCATCCCAGCGCTCGACGGTGCCGCCAAACTTGTCCGGCCGCGTCGCCAGCTTGATGACGACATTTTCGAAGCCCATGTGGCCATAGACCGAATAGAGCAGATGCACGAAGTGCTCGGTTTCGCTCTGGATCTGGTCTTCGCGGCAGAAGATGTGCGCGTCGTCCTGGGTCATCTGGCGAACGCGCATCAGTCCATGCAGGGCGCCATGCGCCTCGTTGCGATGGCAGCAGCCGAATTCCGCCATGCGCAGAGGCAGATCGCGGTAAGACTTGATACCTTGGTTGAAGATCTGGATATGGGCCGGACAGTTCATCGGCTTGAGCGCCATAAGGTCGCTCTTGCCGCTGAGAACCGGACCTTCCTCTTCCGTACCCGGCACCTCGTCAGGCACCACGAACATGTTCTCTCGATACTTGCCCCAGTGGCCGGACGCCTCCCAGAACTTGGAACTCATCAGCTGCGGGGTTTTGACCTCGACATAACCGGACGAATTCAGGCGGCGGCGGATATAGGCCTCCATCTGATTGTAGAGCACGTAGCCCTTGGGGTGCCAGAACACGCTCCCCTGCGCTTCCGGCTGGAAGTGATAGAGGTCCATCTCCTGGCCGATCTTGCGATGGTCGCGCTTTTCCGCCTCTTCCACCATGTGGAGATAGGCATCGAGCTCTTCCCTGGTTGCAAAGGCCGTCCCGTAGATGCGGCTGAGCACCGGATTGTTGCTGTCGCCACGCCAATAGGCACCCGCCACCTTGGTCAGCTTGAACGCCATGCCGACATCCTTGACCGTGCGCATATGCGGGCCACGGCACAGATCGATCCACTGGCCCTGCTTGTACATCTTGAGCGACTGGTCGGCCGGGATGGCGTCGACCAGCTCGACCTTGAAGTTCTCGCCCCGGGCGTTGAAAAAGTCCTTGGCCTGGTCGCGCGTCCAGATTTCCTTGGTGAAGGCCGCACCGCGCTCGATGATCTCGGCCATCTTCTTCTCGATGGCCGGGAAATCCTCTTCCGAGAACGGCTCGTCACGCTTGAAGTCGTAGTAGAAGCCGTTCTCGATCACCGGACCGATGGTTACCTGCGTCGTCGGCCACAACTCCTGCACCGCTTCGGCAAGCACGTGTGCAGCATCGTGCCGGATCAGCTCCAGCACGTCCTTGGACCCGCTATCACGCGTCACGAACTCGATCTTGCCGTCGGCTTCCAGCGCATCCGACAGGTCCGACAGCACGCCGTTCCAGCGCATCGCCACCGTCTTCTTGGCCAGGCTCTTGGAGATGCCTTCGACCACGGTGGTCCCGGTGGTGCCACGCGCATAGTCGCGAGCTGCACCGTCGGGGAACGTCACCTTGATCGTCATTTTAGGTCTCCAGAAATGGGTTTACTGCCGCGATTGCCGCGACAAGGGCGCCTGTCTAGCACGATTGGTTATTATTTCCAGCGCCCATAGGTCCACGGCACGTACCACCGCGCGCCTTCGGGCACCGCCACTGGCACCGGATCATAGCCATGCGTCCCTCCCGGCCGGCAGCGAACGAACCGCGCCAACCCCATCCATCCGCCCGGCCAGAAGCCGAACGTCCAGATCGCGTCGCGCGTGTATTCCGAGCAGGTCGGGAGGTGCCGACAGCTCCGCCCCATGAACATGGACAGCGTGTAGCGGTAGAGCGTGATCAGGAAAACCGCCGCAAATTTGAACGGCAGGTCCACGACCCGCCAGAAGATGGCCGTGACTCGTTCCATCAGCCTGCAGCCGCAACCAGTTCCGCGGACTCGATTTTCTCCAGCGCCTCAACCACCGCGTCAAACACCAGCAGCGTCGACATATGCCGTGCCCGATAGTCACGCACCGGCTCGAGATAGCGCAGGTCGTGCCACTTCCCCGTGGGCGGCGGGCCATTCTCCTTGAGCATGGCATGCATCTGCTGGCGCACCTGCCGGAATTCGCCGATCGGAGTGCCCACGATCTCCCGCGCGACTACCGCGGCCGACGTTTGCCCCAGCGCACAGGCTGAAACATCATGCCCATAGGCGGCGATAACGCCGTCCCGGACCCTCACGTCCACCTCCACCACAGATCCGCAAACCCGGCTGACCTTGCGCGCGCTGGCATCGGCATCGGCCAGCCGTCCCGGCTGCGGCGCATTGCCGGTGAGATCGAGGATCCTCTGGGAATAGAGATCGCTAAGTTCCATCAAACGCACAATTCTGTTTCTTGTCGGCCCCATCAGCAATCCATATATAGGAGCTCCGAAGCGGGCTGCCACGCAAGTAAACGCCCTTTGAGGAACGAATCCACGCCTGTTGCATCCAATGTGCAGTAGAGCGAAAGGAACCGCCGATGGACGCCCGCGTCAACCCGCTGCAAAACCAGCCTGCCGATGCCACCAACCCTCAGCGCCCCAGCCAGCAGGAGGCCGAAGCGGCCGTGCGCACGCTTATTGCCTGGGCCGGCGACGATCCGACCCGCGAGGGCCTGCTGGAAACCCCCGGCCGCGTCACGCGGGCCTTTGGTGAGTTCTTTGCCGGCTACCAGCAGGATGCCAAGACGATCCTGTCCAAGACGTTCAAGGAAGTCGGCGGCTACGACGATATCGTCCTGGTCAAGGACATCCCGTTCTCTTCGCATTGCGAACACCACATGGTGCCCTTCGTAGGCCGGGCGCACATCGCCTATTTGCCGCATGACGGCGTCGTCGGCCTGTCCAAGCTGGCCCGGCTGGTTGACGTATTCGCGCTGCGCCTGCAGACGCAGGAAAACCTCACCGCGCAGATCATCGACGCCATCAACGAGAACCTTGGCCCTCGCGGCGCGGCCGTGATGCTCGAAGCCGAACATATGTGCATGTCCATGCGGGGTGTCCGCGCCCACGGCGCCTCGACCGTTACTCACCGCTTCACTGGTGTATTCGCCGAAGATCGCGTCGAGCAGGACCGCTTCTTCGCCATGATCAAGCGATGAGCGCAATCGCGATCAAGCGCCCGTTGGGCTAAGCTGGCAGGACCGAGCATCACTCGTCCGGTCCGCCATGCAATTTATCGAACGCGCCATCTGGTTCATCGAGACCCGCTTCGCCGAGGACATCACCCTTGATGACATCGCCGATATCGGCGGCGTGTCGCGGTTCCACCTGTCCCGCAGCTTCGGCACGATCACGGGCTTGCCTGTCATGGCATATGTCCGCGGCCGGCGGCTGACTTTGGCCGCGCAGAAGCTCGCCGATGGCGCCCCCGACATCCTCGCCGTCGCCCTTGAGGTCGGCTACAGTTCGCACGAGGCCTTCACCCGCGCGTTCCGAGATCAGTTTGGCCAGACGCCCGAGCAGCTGCGCGCCCATGGCATTGCCGATCGCGGTCGCCTCGTCGAACCACTGCGCATCGACGAAACCCTGCTCGCCACCCTGCCCGATCCGCGCATCGTTGACGCCGGACCGCTGCGCATCGCCGGCTTTGGCGAGCGCTACACTTTCGCCACCAATCACGGCATTCCCGCCCTGTGGCAGCGCTTCACCCCCCATATAGGCCACATGCCGGGGCAGATCGCCGACACCACCTATGGCGTTGTCGCCGATTTCGAGGAGGATTGCAGCTTCGGCTATCTGGCCGGCGTCCAGGTCTCGCCGACGGCCGATCTCGACGCGGGTATGGCCTATATCGACATCCCGGCGCAGCTTTATGCCGTCTTCGTGCATCAGGGTCACATCTCGACCATGCGCCGCACCGCCTACTCCATCTGGGCGCAATACTTTCCGAACAGCACTCTCGTCCCCACCGGCGGCCCCAATTTCGAGCGCTACGGCACCGAACACAATCCCTATACCGGCCACGGCCTCGTCGAAGTGTGGGTGCCGATTGCTCCATGACGGACGGGCGGCTAAAAGGTCAGCATGACACTGACATTCACCGATCCGGCCCCCCTCTCCCACGAGCAGCTCGAAGAAGGCACCGCCTTCGCGCCGCGCTTTGACGCAGCAGGCCTCGTGACCGTCGTCACCACCGAAGCCGGCACCAACGAGGTGCTGATGCTGGCGCATATGAACGCCGAAGCCCTGTCGCTGACGCTAGAAACCGGCGTCGCCCACTACTGGTCGCGCTCGCGCGGCAAGCTGTGGAAGAAGGGCGAGACATCGGGCGAGTTGCAGCAGGTGGTCGAATTGCGCACGGACTGCGATCAGGATGCTATCGTCCTCGTTGTCAACCAGACCGGCCGCGGCGCCGCCTGCCACACCGGCCGCAAATCGTGCTTCTACCGTCGCGCCGCCGTCAGCGGCGGCGCCGTCACGCTCGAAGATCGCGGCCTGCCGCGCCTCTTCGATCCCCGGGACGTTTATAAAGCCTAAGTCGCGCGCCGCTCGAACAGCCCCACGATCAATATCCCGGCGAAGAAGCCGCCCAGGTGCGCCTGCCAGGCCACCGACATCTGCATGCCCGTCACCAGCGGTAGCAGCGGCACGGCCGCGTTGAGCAGGACCCAGATAAGGATGAACAACCGCGCCCGGTTGTCGCGCATGAGGTCGCCGAAGCTAGCCAGCCGCCGGCCGACGACGACCCGCTCGCCCGTCTCCGGATTCTGCGCCACGATCACCGGCTGGAAGATGAACCGCACTGCGGCCCCTGTGAGCCCCGCCACCCCGCCGGAGGCGCCAACCAGGTACGAGCCCGAATACAGCGTCGTTGCCGCAAACAGCGCCGCCCCCGCCGCCGCCGAAACAAAGAAGATCGCCAGCATGGGCCCCGCGCCATACCGCCGTGACACCGGCGTCGCGAAAATGGCGAACCAGGCCGCATTGACCAGCAGGTGCTCCCACCCGGCATGCAGCAGCGCGTGGGTGAAGGGCGTCCAGATCAGCGGTATCGCCAGCGAAATGTCGTCCAGCCCCGCGACGATGCGGAGCGGCTGAAAGGCGAACCAGAACACCAGCTGCAATTGCCCGGATTGGTTAAGAACCAGGGTTGCCGCCAGGTGTATGGCGACCAGCACGCCGATCACCGCCGTCACGTCGCCCGGCAGCAGAAACACCGGCTCCCGCCCTGAACCCCGCGGATTTGCTGGCGGCTGACCTTGTTCACTCATCACTTCGCTCCGACTCGCTGGCGCCCTGCGCCTTACGCTCTTCTTTTCCACATTGGCCCGCGGCCGTTAACCTTAACTGTTCTTTAAGGGCGCTTTTGCCCGGCGCTTTTGCGAAAGTCAGGCTTGCAGCGGACGCCCTCCCCAGGGACCACCCGCTTACGTTGGCGGGTCGAGAACATCATGCAGAAGACAAGCACCAGGACGCTGTACGACTACTGGAATTCCATTCGCGGCGCACGCAGTGCTCCCGACCGGAAGGACATCGATCCCACGCGTATCCGCGATGCCCTCGCCAATACCTTCATTCTCGAACTGGACGAAAGCGACAAGTTCTCTTTCCGCCTCGCCGGTTCGCACCTGTGCACCAGCTACTGCCGCGAGCTCAAGGGCCGTTCCTTCTCGGCACTCTGGCATGAACGCGATCATGACGCGATGGAAACCCTGATCCGCGCCGTCACCGAGGATCATGCCGTTGCACTGGTCACCTTCCAGGGCACCACGGCCCTCCACACCAAAGTGAGCTTCGAAACCATCCTGATGCCCCTGCGCCACAATGGCTCGACCCACACTCGGCTGCTGGGCGCCATGACTGCATTGGACGAGCCCTACTGGCTCGGCGTGCAGCCCGTCCTCGAGCAGCGTATCACCGGGCTGCGGCTGATCTGGCCGGATGATATCGCCATGGAAGACTCCGTGCGCGAAGTGGCCTCCAGCGTCGGCAACGACGGTGGCTTCGGCGCCATGGCCGCACCGGTCGCAATGCCCGCCGTCGTCTATGGTCGTACCGCCCGTCGCTATGCCCATCTCGCGGTCATCGACGGCGGCCGTCAGTAAGCAGGTTCTTTATGCAATACGGGCAATTTGCGCGGTGTTCGGCCGCGCAGATACACTTGCTGCAATACCTTGCGTTAACCAACATCGTCTAGTTTGCCGGGGAAACACCAGCGTCAGTGGTCCGGCGAATGCTCAGCGACGACCTCCCCTCCCCGCAGTTCATCGCCCCGGTTCGTACGCGCGCGGAGGCCAACAAGTTCCAGCGCGTGAAAGTGTCCGTGCTCGGCCGCTACATGCTTGCAGACCGGCGGGAGTTCCCCTGCCAGATCCTTGAAATGTCCCCCGGCGACGCCTTGGTGATAGCCCCCGTGGCCGGTATCGCTGGTGAAAAGGTCATCGCCTATGTCGATCACATCGGCCGCATCGAGGGCACCATCCTCAACCAGATGGAAGGCGGCTTCCTGATGGATATCGCTGCCTCGCCGCGCAAGCGCGACAAGATGGCAGCGCAGCTCACCTGGCTGGCCAACAAGGACGTCCTCAACCTTCCCGAGGATCGCCGCCACGAGCGCGTCGTGCCCGACATCCGCCATTCCACCGTCGTTCTTGACGATGGTCGCCGCTATAATTGCAAGATCATCGACATTTCGCTCTCCGGCGCCGCCATCGAGCTTGATGTTCGCCCGGCCATGGGCACTCCGGTCACGCTGGGCCGCATGCGCGCCCGGGTCGTCCGCCACTTCCAGAATGGCGTGGCAGTGGAATTCGCCTCGGCCCAGGAAATGATCACCGTCATCCAGCAGAACCTGCGGATGAACTGATCTGCAATTCGGGCAGGTGCGCCACGTGCGACTGTGGGTTTCCCTGCCCGGCAGACAACTCTATGACACTCTCATGAGAAGCATGCTTCGCGCCTCGACCTTGGCGACCCTCGCCGTCACCTTCCTCTCCTTAGGCTCGTCTCA
Organism: Devosia sp.; assembly: GCA_049647065.1. Lineage (GTDB taxonomy): Bacteria > Pseudomonadota > Alphaproteobacteria > Rhizobiales > Devosiaceae > Devosia. The sequence continues at coordinate 10,516 of JBARWY010000169.1, forward strand.
GGGCGCCTTCGCCGACGGGCGCAGCGACTGGACAGGCTATGCCTGGCAGCAGATCAAGATTGCCAGCTGTATGGCCAGCGGCGCCGTGCTGCATTGCCCGGCCTACCACGAGAAATGGGACTGGAAGCGCAACCAGTGGGTCGACATCGCCATTGCGCTCGACCTGTCCAGCGGCGACCTTCATCTCACCCAGCGATTGACCGACAGGGATCGGAACGACAGCGATTTCGTCTGTGTCACCGCCTTGGCCATGGACGCCGCCGGCAACAATGTCATCGTCCACCACCAGAATTGGCACATGAATCCAGGTGGCACCGAGGAGCAGTCTTTCAGTTATTCCTCGGGCGCGCTGGACCAGATCGCCACGATCCATATCGGCTCCAAGCAGTGCCGCAATGGCGCCCGTCAGGACGACGCGCTCTACGCTCGCGTCCTCGCCGGAATCCATTCCTGAGTGTTCACAGCCAAGCCCTTGGCTTGCATGGTTAATTTTACCGGAATCAGGTCGATAAAATACGCATAAAAACTGCGTGGTAGTTTTCGGACCGGCCTAAGCCGGGCCCCTTAGCGTGGTCTCCATCAGGGAGATCACACAATGCGTTACACGAAGAAGGGATTGGGAGCCGCGCTGATAAGTGCCGTCATGGCACTCGCCGCGACCATCAACCCGACACAGGCGCTCGACACCACGAACGTCGCCTTCGTCCAGACCATCGGCGGCGCCACCAGCATTCCGGTAGGTCATGCGGAATTCTGCAAGAGCCGTCCCGATGAATGCCGCCCCGATACCAATCCTGTCGACGCCGTCCCGCTGACAGAGGGCCTGTGGCAGCAGTTGCTGTCCGTCAATGCCGGCATCAACCAGTCTGTGGTTCCGGTCACCGACCAGGAACTCTACCAGGTTGCCGAATTCTGGACCTATCCCAACGGCTACGGCGATTGTGAAGATTACGCGCTGGCCAAGCGCCGCGAGCTCATCAATGCCGGCTGGCCCGCCAGCACGCTGCTGATGGCTGTGGTCAAGCAGGCCAATGGCGAAGGTCACGCCGTTCTGATGGTTCGTACCGACCGCGGCGACCTCGTGCTCGACAACCAGATCGGCTCGGTCGATCTGTGGAGCAGCACCCCCTACAAGTTCATCAAGCGCCAGTCCCAGGCCAATGCCGGCCAGTGGGTCGACATGGTCGACACCCGCGAGATCGTCGTGGCCACCGCCGCGATCAACTAATTCGAACAGAGGAGCGACGAAATTCAGGGCAGGCCGAGTCGAAAATAGTGGCCTTCGAGAACCGGAGCGGAGCGTAATCAGTACGCAAGCACCGGAAGCGCAGAAGGTCGGTATTTGCAGACCGGCATCCCTGGATACCGAGCTCCGGATTTCCGGACCCCGCCCAAAGCCTATCCCTGATAGGGGTCTGATGAATGAGGCCAGCTTCTCGCGAAGCTGGCCTCATTGCTTTCGGTTGTGTTCAACAACCTGGCGCATGGCACCGCCGGGTGACGTCCGGCAGCAAGCGCGCCCTAAAACCGAATGGCGACGTAGACGCCCATGAACAGCAGGCCGGTAACGAAGGCCCAGCCAAACGCGACCACGGCCGAGACCAGCGCCGAGGTCATCGAGATGGCGCCGTCCTCCTCGTGCTGCCAGCCCATCTGCAGCATGATGTAGGGACCGCACACGAAGCTGACCGCCAGGTTGCCCATGGAGTTGACGAAGGTCCTGCCGTCATAGCGCAGCATCGCCTGCTGACGGGCCAGCCACTGGTAGAGATGCGTCCCCGCCCCCGCGATGCACAGGCCAACGCCGATCAAGAAGGCTGCGAGCAGCAATTCTTTGGTCATGACAATCCGTCCCCGCCGCCGAAATCAGCGCCCCACGCGCTCATTAACCCTTCATTAAGCATATTGCCCGCCTGATGAACTGTCACCTCCCCTCGGCTGAACTGGTTAATGCTGGAAATGAGTTCGCAATCGGCTCCGGCCGGCCGCCATTCCGGGCATTCCTCGTTGGTCTACAACCTTGCCGGCATCGCCGTTCTGGTGCTCTTGCTCGCTGTGGGCATGGCTTATCTGATCGATGATCTGGGGCGGTCGAGCCGCATCCCTGTCCCCTCGCTCGAGGATGCCGATCCGGTTTCTCAGACGATTTCAGGGCGCGAACTGTCCATACCCGCGGCCTGGTTCCGCTACGGCGAGCAGATCCGTGATGGCTTCACCAACCAGATCGACCTGCGCATCCTATATGCGCCCGATGGGGCCAACCCTCCCGTCCCGGTTGGCATCACGCTGCTGCCGCGTAGCCGCGCCCGCGCCAGCAGCAGCCTGCTCGATCGCGTCTATCTGCATCAGTTCGGGGATGCGACGCTCGGCGGCGTGCCTGGGCTCGTCGGCAAGCCCATGCTGGCGACCAACGGTTATGTCGGTGAAAGTGTCTGGTACGACGCCCTGTCGCCCAATCCGTTTGTCGCCAAATGCGTCGCACCGGTGGCTCCCGACGGCGTCGCCCAATGCGTCCGCACCGCCTACCTGCCCAGCGGCATCGCCGCCGTCTACACCTTCGACGCCACCATCCTGCAGTCCTGGCGCCAGTTCGACACCGAAATGCAAAGCTGGCTGGCCCCGATCGGTGCTTGGTAGCTGGCGCAAGCCCGCCACATGCACCGCGCGGATTCCGCCCCGTACCACAAAAAGAAATCCCCGCTTTCGCGGGGACCAAATTCGCCTAGCTGACCTCGTCCAGGTCGATATCCAGTATCGACATGTTGAAGATGTACGATTTGTCGCCATCCTCATCGTCGGCATGGATCAGCCCGATCGATTCATCACCAATGAACACTTCGACGGAATCGTTGAGCTTGTGGCGCGGCCGCACGTCGATGTTCTTGTTGTTGAACTTCAGCTGCAGGAACTTCTGCAGCTTGATGATCTCGGGATGGTTCACTGTCTCACGTCCTGCTGGTTTCGTTGAGCCGGCAATCTAGTCACCATTACAACGCATACAACCCCCGAACGGTGGCATTTTAGCGGTGAGAACTCACCCACCGGACTTGCGGCTCTCGCGATGCCGAGCGGTTCAGGCGAACCGAAATGGCTGATCCTGAGAACCGGGGCGGAGCGTGAGCACCGGAAGCGCAAGGAGCGGCCATTTGCAAGCCGCCCTCAATCGCTTGGTGAAGCGAGATCGTGGACGAGCACCATCTGGTCCATGACCAGCGCCGGCTGCGCGCAGCCCGCCTCGCCGATCACCCTGGCCGGCACGCCCGCCACAGTCACGCGCGGCGGCACTTCCTTGAGTACCACCGAGCCGGCACCAATGCGCGAGCAGTCGCCGATGATGATATTGCCCAGCACCTTGGCGCCCGCGCCGATCAGCACGCCATTGCCGATCTTGGGGTGCCGGTCCTGGTCAGACTTGCCGGTGCCGCCCAGCGTCACGTTCTGCAGCATCGAGACATTGTCGCCGACAACGGCGGTCTCGCCGATGACCAGTCCCGTGCCATGGTCGAGCATGATGCCCTTGCCCATCGGCACGGCCGGATTGATATCGACCTGGAACACCTGGCTGGCGCGGCTCTGGAGATAGAGCGCGAAGTCGCGGCGGCCCGCCTTGAACATGGCATGGGCGAAGCGGTGCGTCTGGATAGCCTGGTAGCCCTTGAAGAACAGCAACGGCTCGATGGCGCGGTGGCAGGCTGGATCGCGTTCCAGCGTCGCGGCCAGGTCGACCCGCGCCTTCTCCCCGATATCGGGCGCATCGCTTAGCGTCTCGGCAAAGGCCTGGCGGATCAGGTCGGCCGAAACATCGTCATGATCGAGCCGCGCGGCGAGGCGATGCGCCAGCGCC
>JBARWY010000170.1:0-2856 GCA_049647065.1 Devosia sp.
CGGCGACGACAAGCACCGCCTCGGGCCGCTGCAGCAGTCGCACGAACTTGTCCGGCCCGCCGACCCAGGCGGCGATGGCAACTTCATCTTGCTGATGGTCGGCGCCGCACAGCTGCCGGATCGAAGCCTGGCGGAGCGCCGCCATGGCTGCGGCATCGGCGAGGTTGGCGGGGAGAATGATCACGGCACGAGGCAGGCCTCGACGCCATCAAGGGCCGCGCCGGCGCCCGCGAGACCGATGTCGGCGATCTCGCTATCGGCCTGGCGCACCACGACCTCGTCACCCGTTTCGAGTGCGTCGAATAGGGCGCTAAGCTGATCGAGGCTGTCTGCCGTCTTGTCGTGGACGAAGCCATCGCCGCCATTGTCCGCGAAGGGTAGCGTGATGGCATTCCCGCCGATGTGGAAGCTGAAGTCACCCGCCGTGGCTGCTGCACCGGGGGCCGGATTGACGAAGACCGAGAGCGAGCCTTGCGGCACGACGCCATTGCCGGCCTCGGCGCAGTCGATGACGATCGTGCCCGACGCCGCATCGCCCCCGCTCACGCCGATGGAGCCCATATTATAGTCGCTGCCCCAGTCTTGGGCGATCGCCGGAGAGGCCATCAGCATGGCGGTCAGGACGAGGATCACGGGTTTTTTCATGTCTTTGCTGCCAAATGCGGGTGAAAGGACGGCAGCTAAGACGCAGATCGTGGCGATAATTCTGCCCGCTGCGATAAAAAGGTCTATCCCACCACGGCCAGTTGCGGATCGAGCACCCGCAGCACCAGCGCCAGGTCGTGGCCCCGCTTGAGGATGCGCCCCTGCTGGTTGGTCACCGCATATTGTCCCTGCCGGTTGCGCAGGCGCGGCGTCTTTTCGATGATGAACAGTGGCCGCTCCGACATACGCGCATAGATGGAGAACACGGCGCGTTCGCGCAGGAAGTCCATGGCATAATCGCGCCATTCCCCCTGCCCGACCTTGCGGCCATACACACTGAGAATGAGCTGCAGTTCCTTGCGGTCAAAGGCGACGATGGCGGGGATCTTGCTGGGTGACGCCGGGCTCGACGGAACCTCGCCGGCATGGACCAGCGAAAGACTGACTGTCTTGTCGTTCTGCGCGCGGCCCTGCACCGGTTGGATCGACTCCAGGAAATTCCAAATCGTCAGCGTGCCGTCATGATTGCGGCATTTGCCGCCCGATGCAAGTGCGACATCACAAAATGCAAATTCCCAATTTTGGTCACACTTTGTCCCTGCCGCCGCCAGAATGCAGGATCACCTTCCATCCATTGCCTCCAGTGGCTGGCATCCGGGCCGACCGAGCCCCCAAACCCAGAAGCCTGGGTGTCAGCCCCCTTTTATTGAGTTGACCAGTCAGAACCTTCCCGTCCCTGCCCCCAGGGACGGGTTTTCTTTGGGCGTCAGGGTTCGTAGGTAGCGGCGCCGATGATCGGGCCGGGCAGGCCATCGCGCTCCTGCTGCACCAGCACGGCGATGCCGGTGCTGCCCTCGCTCAGCATTTCCGGTAATGGCAACTTGAGGCTGGCCCCAGTCGTGCCTTCCCACATGCCCAGCGCCTGCCGGCCCGTCACCACTTGGGTATAGACCATGGACTTGCCGGCATTCTCGCCCTTCTCGATGGCGACATCGGCGCGATCGAGATAGGTGACCAACCAGACCACCGCATCGTCGAGCCCGGCCTGGGGCGGGATGGCGATCTTGAGCATATCGCCGTCACTGATGATATCGACCGCCAGCGGCAGCGTGGCCCCTGCAAGCGCACCATGTACCTCGTTGCGGCGCGAACCGACGACGCCCTTGGCGCCATTGACGACCATTTGCGGCGTATAGATTCGCGACGAGCCCCAGCTTTTGGCATAGGCCCGCTGGCGATCGGAATAATCACCGTTGCCGAACGTGTCTTCCCAGCCGACATAATCCCAGTAGTCGACGTGATAGGCGAGCGCCACCACCTCGCCCTCGTCTGCGAGGCCGGTCAGCAGCGCATCGGCCGGTGGGCAGGAGGCGCAACCCTGGCTGGTGAACAGTTCCACCACGGCCTTGGGGCGTGCCCGCACGCTCTCGGCGCCGGCCGGGAGGGCAAGGGCGGCAAGCGTGACAATGCCGAGGACGGTGCCAAAGAGGGGTCTGAGCGTCATGCGCAAGGTTGTAAGCCGGGCCAGCCGAACCCCGCCAGTCAAAAGAGGGTGAGACCGACGATTTGCCCGCCGACTGGCGCTAATTCATCTTTGGTTAACCATTGCGGGCAATGCTGGAGACGTTCTGAGCAGGCTTGGGGGCTCAGAAAGTGAAGCAACATGCAGGACTTCAATCCCGATATCTCGGCCGCCGAGGCCCTGGTGGGATTAGCCGTCGCCGACGTCGAACTGAACCTGATCCTCGCGACCCTGCGGCAGACAGACGGCAATCGCACCCACGCCGCGGCGGTATTGGGTATCTCGATCAGGACGTTGCGGAACAAGCTCAGGGACTATTCGGAGCGCGGCTTCGACATTCCCTAGGACCGCAACGACAGCAAAGAAAAAGGCCCCGCATGCGGGGCCTTTTGCATTCGGCATGGATGATCAGGCGGCGACGAGGCTGCGCAGCACATAGTGCAGGATGCCGCCATGCTTGTAGTAGTCAAGCTCGTTGGCGGTATCGATGCGGCACAGCGTTTCCACATTGACCACCGAGCCATCGGCGCGGGTGATCTTGACGGTGACCTGCGCACGTGGCGCGATCTCGGTGACCCCCTCGATATCGACGGTCTCGGTGCCGTCAAGGCCAAGCGTCTGCCAGCTCTCGCCATCCTTAAACTGCAGGGGGATCACGCCCATGCCGACCAGGTTCGAGCGGTGGATGC
>JBARWY010000171.1:0-3573 GCA_049647065.1 Devosia sp.
GCCCAGTCATGACGAGTGATGGTCGTGGGGATAGCCGGAGGAGGAGGGGTCGCCTTCCTTGTGCGGGTTGGAAACTCGGCAGCCGCGCCTGCAATAATGGTAGCGCCTGAACCGGACCTGTTAGACAGCCCGGCATGGTGGCGAGGCAATTGCCTCAAAACTAAACCCTAGATCGAGGCAAGCGCCTCGCCACCATCGCTCTACCCATGAGCGAACCCCGACGACACGACAACCGCATCACAGGCGGCGCTTGCGCACGTCTTCCATACTAGCCAAGAGACTGCGCCGCGGCTAAGTCTTCCCCAACATACGGAGACGCGACGATGAGCACGAAAAAGGTCCGCTGGGGTATTCTGTCCACCGCCAATATCGGCATGCAGAAGGTCACGCCCGGAATTCAGAAATCGGCGCATTCCGAGGTCGTCGCCATCGCCTCGCGTGATCTGGGCAAGGCACGCGCCGCCGCTGACAGCCTGGGCATTCCCAAGGCCTATGGCTCCTACGAGGAGCTGTTTGCCGATCCCGATATCGATGCCATCTACAATCCCCTGCCCAATCACCTGCATGTGCCGATGACCGTAGCCGCCGCCAAGGCCGGCAAGCATGTGCTCTGCGAAAAGCCCATCGCGCTCAACGCTGCCGACGCCGAAGCCCTGCGCCAGTGCCCGCCCGACCGTATCGTGCTTGAGGCCTTCATGATCCGCTTCCATCCGCAATGGGAGCGGGCCCGCGAGATCATCCGCTCGGGCGAGTTGGGCGACATCCGCTCCATCAATGCGGTCTTCAGCTATTTCAACGCCGACCCCAACAATGTACGCAACAAGGCCGATATCGGCGGTGGCGGCATCATGGACATTGGGTGCTACCCCATTACGGCCGCCCGTTATCTCTTTGAAGGCGAACCCCGTCGCGTCGTTTCGCTGGTCGAGCGCGACCCCAATTTCGGCACCGACCGACTGGCCAGCGTCATGGCCGATTTCGGCAATGGCCGTCAGCTCAGCTTCACCTGCTCTACCCAGACCACTCGACACCAGCGCGTCCAGGTCTTCGGCAGCAAGGCCAAGCTCGAAATCATCATCCCGTTCAACGCCCCGACCGATGAGCGCACCGCCATTACAATCGATGCCGGGGCACCCTTTGACGGTTCCCTCGCCCGCCGCGAGATCCTGCCTGCCGTCGATCAATATACCGAACAGGCCGAAGCCTTCGCGCTGGCCGTGCTCGGCGAAAAGGCCCTGCCCTGGGGCATCGACGACGCCATCGCCAGCATGAAAGTGATCGACGCCATCTTCGCCAGCGAAAAGACAGGAGGCTGGGCGGACGTCTAGCGCTACCCCAGCTCAGGCCCGATCAGCCGCTCGCACAGCACCGGAATCGCCGCGCGCACCGAGGCCTCGTCGATCATCTTGCGCGCCACGCCATAGCTCGCCGCCTGGATCAGGCGGTTGAGCTCGGTGGCATCGACGACCCCGGACGCCTTGAGCGCGGCGACGATTTCCGCGTTCATGCGGCCGTCGAGGTCCCTGAACCGCGTCGAGACCCGGCTATGCGTGGAATAGAGTTCTTCAGCAAAGGGCGAGTTCTCGATGACATGGGCGATGGCGCCATATTTGCCGGCCATCGCTGCGCCGATCCGCTGCGCTGCATTGCCCGGCCCTGCCATGCCGGCGTCGAAGCCGGAAACCAGGGCGTCGGTCAGCTCGTCGAGAATGCCCGTGAACACCGCGTCCTTGTCGGCGAAGTGTGCATAGAGCGTCGGCTTGGCGATGCGCGCTTCCCGCGCGATCGCTTCCATGGTGGTGCCGCGCAAACCCTCGCGCAGCATCAGCAACCGCGCCGCTTCGAGAATGCGCCGCCGCTTTTCTGCCGTCCGGTCACTACTCGCTTCGCTCAAATCTGCAACTCCACACTTGAACTAATTGAACGATTAACATATCTATCGTTCAATTCGTAAGGGAGAACTGTCATGACCGATCGCGTCCTGCTCACCGGTATATCCGGCTTTCTTGGTGGCCACGTTGCCCTCCAGTTGCTCAATGCTGGCTACACCGTCCGGGGCAGCCTGCGCAACCCGTCCCGGGCCGACACGGTCCGCGTCACGCTCGGCAAGGCCGGGGCCGATATCACACGGTTGGAATTCGTGACCCTCGACCTGCTGTCCGATGACGGCTGGACCGAGGCGGCCAGAGACTGCCGCTATGTGCAGCATACCGCCTCGCCCTTCGTGCTGCAGATCCCCGAGGACAAGACGGAGCTGATCCGTCCGGCGGTGGAAGGCACCGAGCGGGCGCTCAACGCCGCCAATGCAGCAGGTAGCGAGCGCATCGTTCTGACCTCCTCGATGGCCGCCATTGCCTATGGCCACGACAAGAGCCGCACTAGGCCATTTACCGCCGCAGACTGGACCGACCTTGCCGGCCGCGGCGTCAATCCCTACCAGGAATCCAAGACCCTGGCAGAGCGCCGCGCCTGGGAGCTCATGGACGCAGCCGGGCGCCACGACGCCCTCGCGGTGATCAATCCCGGCGGCATTTTCGGCCCCCTGCTAGACGAGGATCCCGGCACCTCGGCCACCCTGGTGCTGCGCCTGCTCAACGGCTCCGTGCCGGCAGCGCCCCGCATCCCGATGACCGGCATCGATGTCCGCGACGTCGCTGCGGCCCATGTCGCCGCCATGACGGCGCCCGAGGCGGGTGGCCAGCGCTTCCCGATGGGCGAGCGCACCATGTTTTTCGGCGACGTCGCCGAAATCCTGCGTCAGCATTACCCCAATCATCGCGTGCCGCGCCTCATCATGCCGGACTGGGCCGTAAGACTCTACGGTCTGTTCGACAGCGACGTGCGCTCCAATCTGGGCGAACTGGGCCTCGCCAAGCAGCTCGATTCGAGTGCCGTCATCGCCTTGCTCGGCCGCAGGTTGACAGCCCTGCCGGACTCCATCCTCGCCACTGCCCAAACCCTGGTAGCCCACAGGCTGGTGTGACCGCGGAGAGGGCGGGGCGCAACTTATCCCCCCTTGCCCCCGCCTCGATTATTGTCCATATCAGCAGCGTCGGAACGGGGCTGTAGCTCAGTTGGGAGAGCGCGTCGTTCGCAATGACGAGGTCAGCGGTTCGATCCCGCTCAGCTCCACCATTTTCCGACAACCCACAAAGACCAAGACACTCAATGGCTTAGCGCGACCGCAAAGTCGGATTCGTACCCGGTTTCGTACCCCGCATATGTGCCGAAGAATTGGGCCGATAATCCATGGCCAGTGACGTTGCCCCACACCTTCCAATCTGAGTCGCCGAAGCACCTCTCGGTAGACCCCGGCTCAAAGCAATTCGACCGGAATGTCGGAAAGTATTCGGTAGTCCTTGCGGCCTTGCCGCAATCCTTGCTTCGCACCGAATTTGCCGGGGTCGGAAAGCCATCGTTTCCGCCCTAATTCTGACCTTTGAAAGCAAGGCAGGAGGGCGGTCGAATGGCCGAACACGAGGACGACTACACCGCCACAGCGCTCCAACTGCTGCCGGAGGACAAGTCCGAGGTTCCGGACCCTCGCCTGGCCATCAGCTTGGCCTGCCTCAA